>CAJUAM010000011.1 GCA_910584615.1 uncultured Dorea sp. | reverse complement strand
GAGCACTTGACTTTTAATCAAGTTGTCCGGGGTTCGAATCCCCGCACGCTCATTGACACAAAAGCTCTTTAGAGAAGATAGTTCTTTAAAGAGCTTTTGTTATAATAAAAAAAGATTCTTGATTGTTAGATTGTTGACATGAAACGCCGATATCGGTATACTAAAAGTGTTGACAGAACTCGTATGGCATAAGGAAGGATTTCAAATGAGCGCAGGGAATGAGAAGCAGAAGATACTGATAGTTGATGATTCAGAGATGAATCGTTCAATTCTGGCTGATATGCTTGGAGATGAATATGAGATAGTGGAGGCAGTCGATGGCGCAGAGGCAGTAGCTAGACTGAACATGGACAGCACGGATATCTCGCTTATGTTATTGGACATTGTAATGCCGAATATGGACGGATTTGAAGTTTTGGCCGTAATGAATAGGCGCAATTGGATTCAGGACATTCCGGTTATTATGATATCTGCAGAAAATACTACTTCTTATGTAGAACATGCATATGAGCTTGGAGTAACAGATTTTATCAGCAGACCTTTTGACGGGCAGATTGTACATAGGCGTGTAATTAATACGATCATGCTTTACGCAAAGCAAAAGCGGCTGATTGAATTAGTTTCAGATCAGATTTATGAAAAAGAGAGAAGCAATAATCTGATGGTGTCTATTCTTAGCCATATTGTAGAATTCCGTAATGGAGAAAGCGGTCTGCATGTATTACATATTAATATGATGACAGAGATTCTTCTTCAGACGGTAATGCGCAAAACAGATAAGTATAATTTAAAGCGTTCAGATATCCCGATCATAAGTATGGCATCGGCGTTGCATGATATCGGTAAGATTTCTATTCCTGGAGAAATTCTTAATAAACCAGGCAAGCTTACAAAAGAAGAATTCGAGACGATGAAGACGCATACTTTAATCGGTGCTGAAATGTTGGATCAGCTTTCATATTATAAAGATGAATCGCTTGTAAAAACGGCTTATCAGATTTGCCGCTGGCATCATGAGAGATATGACGGCAGGGGTTATCCTGATGGACTTGTAGGTGAGGAGATTCCGATTGCGGCACAGATCGTTGCGCTGGCAGATGTTTATGATGCTCTGACGAGTGTACGTGTATATAAGCCTGCGTTTTCCCATGAAAAGGCAATAGAGATGATCACTAATGGAGAGTGTGGCACATTTAATCCATTGTTGCTGGATTGCCTGTTAGAGAGCGGGGAAAGCATCAGGGAGCAGCTTGCAATTAATTCTATCAAGCAGGAAAGTGACAGAAATATACGCAATATAACGGAAGATCTGCTTCATTATGAAGATCTTTCGGCATCGGAGAGGACTTTAAGGCTTCTGGAACATGAACGTACAAAATACCAGTTTTTTGCGTCTCTGTCTTCAGAAATCCAATTTGAATATACAAAAGAACCTTCTATGCTTACTTTGTCAGATGCTGGTGCGAAAATGCTTAATGCGGCAGAGATTACTATGAATCCACTGGAAGATGAAAAGATTGCCACTATTTCAAACGGAGAGGTGCTGGAAGAGATCAGGCAGTTAGTGATGATGTCTACTACAGAGTCTCCGGTCATTCAGTATGACGGAGAGATCCTTATCAATGGAGAATGGCGCTGGAGCCGTGTTATTTGCCGCAGTATGTGGGCGTATGAAGAAAAGCCGTATATGACAGGATGTATTGGAAAGATCGTGGATATGCATGAGCAGCATGCGAAGATCAAAGATCTGCAGAGAATGGCTTCCCACGATGGATTGACAGGACTTCTTAACCAGTCTGCTTCAAAACGGCTTGTGAGGGAACGGCTTCATGAAGGAGAAGGAAAAGACTTTATCCTGGCGATATTTGATATTGATTATTTTAAAAATGCCAATGACAGGTGTGGTCATATGTTTGGGGATAAGGTTCTTCAGCATATGGCAGACAAACTTCGCAGCAGTACCAGAGACTATGATATAACAGCGAGAGTAGGCGGAGATGAATTCATGATTTTTATGGAAGATAGGGCAGGGATAGACAGCATTATCGACCGTATCTACCATGCGCTTTCCGGTAAATATGAGGGATTTGATATTTCTATAAGTATGGGGATATCGCGATCTAAAAAAGTAGGCCGGGAATATGAGAATTTGTTCGGCTGCGCGGACAAGGCTCTTTACACTGCGAAACAGGCGGGACGCGCCCAGTATTGTTTCTATGATGATTCAATGAAAGAGATATTATCAGCGATATCTTCTATAGATGGAGAGGAGTAAGATATGACGATAAAAGAGTGTTATGAAGTAATTGGCGGTGATTATGAAGCAGTGTGTCAGAGGATGATGAGGAAAGAGGCTCTTGTGATGAAATTTACCAAAAAGTTTTTGGATGATGACAGTTTTAAAAGTCTGAAAGACAATTTAAGCGCAGGGAACCTTGAAGAAGCCTTTCGCGCGGCACATACGCTGAAAGGTGTTTCACAGAATCTTGCTTTTGAGGCTTTGTATAAGCCAAGCAGTGATCTTGCGGAGATTTTGAGGGCTGGCAGTACGGAGGGTGCTGAGGAGCTGATGGAGATCATAACCAAAGAGTATGAGAAGACAGTAGCAGCTATAAGTCAATTATAAATAATATTTGACATATATTGGTTTTTGGAATATAGTATTTATTATAATAAAAGGGAGTAATCGGCGTCTGACCAGATAATGGGCAGAGCGTTCGCGAATGCGTCAGTACGATGAGTAATCATCCGCATCGTGATGAAATGGTGAGACTTTTATTGCATAGCAGCAGTATGCAATAGAGGTCTCTTTTTAATTGTCTGTATTTGATAGAAATGGGAAAGCTATTATTAAAGAGAATCTGTTGCGCAGAAAGGTGGGAAACATATGCTGACAGGCAGACAGGTAAAAGAAAATCAAGAAAAATATGGCTTTAATGAACTGGTGGAAGGCAAGAAAAAGAATATTTTAAAAGTATTTTTAGAACAGTTTATGGATTTCCTTGTGATAATTTTGATCGCCGCGGCGGTGATATCCGGGGTGCTTGGTGAAGCAGAAAGCGCAGTGGTGATAGTCGTTGTGATCACGATGAATGCAATTCTTGGGACAGTACAGACTGTGAAAGCAGAACAATCATTAGACAGTCTCAGAAAACTTTCAATGCCTGAGACGAAGGTAATTCGAGACGGAGAACTAACGCAGATTCCATCCAGAGAGATTACTGTAGGGGATGAAGTAGTAATTGAAGCAGGTGATTTTATACCGGCTGATGGAAAACTTTTAAAGCTTGCATGCCTTCAGGTAGATGAGAGTGCTCTTACAGGAGAGAGTATTCCTGTCGACAAATCTCTGCAGGATATTAGTGAAGGAGCAGCTCTTGGTGATCAGACAAACAGGGTGTTTTCCGGTTGTTTTGTAACCTATGGGCATGGCAATTTTGAAGTAGAAAAAATAGGTATGAATACAGAGGTAGGAAAAATTGCAGGATTGCTGGAACAGGCATCGGACAAAAGGACTCCGCTTCAAAAGAATATGGATGATTTTGGAAAAAAACTCTCAATGATCATACTGATCTTTTGCGGGATCATTTTTGCGGCAAATGTTTTCAAAGGCGGAGATATAGTTGATGCGTTTCTTTTTGCTGTGGCGCTTGCAGTGGCAGCTATTCCAGAAGCGTTAAGTTCTATTGTAACGATCGTATTATCTTTTGGGACACGGAAAATGGCAAGAGAGCACGCAATTATAAGAAAGCTGCAGGCAGTGGAAGGGCTTGGGAGCGTATCTGTTATCTGTTCAGATAAAACGGGAACATTGACCCAGAACAAAATGACTGTAGAATATTATTATGTAGATGGAAAAGAGATAGCAGCAGACGAGATATGTATAGATAATGAGAATGAGAGACATTTGCTTTATGAAAGTATTCTTTGCAACGATGCTTCTATCAAAGAAGGACAGCATATCGGAGATCCGACAGAAACAGCATTGGTGGGATTAGGCAGACATTTGGGAGTATCCGCGAATGATGTAAGAAAACAGTATCCGAGGTTTTCGGAAATACCCTTCGACAGCGATAGAAAATTAATGACAACGCTTCATCAATATGAAGAAGGATATTTAGCAGTAACAAAAGGGGCAGTTGACGTCTTGATAAAGCGTCTGGCGCGTATTAAGGAGGGAGGATCAGAAAGAGATATTTCCAAAGAAGATATTACGAGGATTGAAGAGCAGAATTTGAGCTTTTCTCAGAATGGGTTAAGAGTACTTGCTTTTGCGTACAAAAAGATGACCGGACCAATGACGATAGAGGAGGTGGATTTGACATTTTTGGGATTAGTAGCTATGATGGATCCACCGCGCGAGGAATCAGAAAGGGCGGTGTTACAATGTATACGTGCCGGTATTAAGCCAGTTATGATCACCGGAGACCATAAAGTGACAGCAGCGGCCATAGCAAAGCGCATCGGAATCCTTAATGATGAGTCGGAAGCATGCGAGGGTGCTGTGATTGAAAATATGACGGATGAAGAATTAAGGAATTTTGTGGAAAACATATCCGTATATGCCAGAGTATCGCCGGAACATAAGATACGGATCGTAAAGGCATGGCAGGAGAAAGGTAACATGGTAGCAATGACGGGAGATGGCGTGAATGATGCTCCAGCATTAAAACAGGCGGATATTGGTGTGGCAATGGGGATAACTGGTAGTGAAATATCGAAAGATGCAGCGGCAATGGTTTTGACAGATGACAATTTTGCGACTATTATAAAGGCAGTGGAAAATGGAAGAAACGTATATAAGAATATTAAAAGTTCCATTCAGTTCCTCTTAGCCGGGAATTTTGGAGCGATTCTTGCTGTGCTTTATGCCGCGTCAGCGGGACTTCCGGTTCCTTTCGCGCCAGAGCATCTGCTATTTATCAATTTGCTGACAGACAGCCTGCCAGCGATTGCATTGGGATTGGAGCCGCATAGCGCGAATGTTATGAAAGAGAAGCCAAGACCGTCGGACGAGTCGATTTTGAATAAAAAATATCTGTTTAGTATAGGGATAGAAGGCCTGGTGATAGGAACCGTTACGATGGCAGCGTTTTTCATTGGATATACAGGCGGAAACCTTATGGCCGGCCGTACAATGGCATTTGCTGTTCTTTGTATGGGAAGGCTGTTTCATGGATTTAACTGTAAATCAGAGCAGCCGGTACTATTTACAAAACTATTTTGGAGCAATAGATATCTGCTGGGAGCATTTTTGATTGGGGCGGCATTGATCACATGTGTTGTAATGCTGCCGCCGCTGCAAAATGTGTTTAAGGTTACAGTTTTAAGTGTCAGACAGCTTATAAAAGTATATGGTCTTGCATTTTTGAATCTTGCGGCCATCCAGGCTATTAAGTGGTTACGCAGCAGAAAATAAGGAGGTTTTTATGGATTTAACGAAAGAAAATGTGAAGAAACTTAGAGGCTTGATCGTTTTTACCGCGGTCATAGTTGTATGCTTATGGAAATATGAAGCTTCGCTTCAGATTCTGTCATTTGTATGGGGAGTGGTATGTCCATTTATTTTAGGCGGCGCGATAGCATTTGTACTGAATGTGCCGATGAACTTTATACAAAGACATCTTTTTGCGAAGGAGCGGGTTGAAAAAAGCAGGATACAAAAAAAGATGGCACGGCCGGTCAGTATGCTTATTGTGCTTTTCTTAGTAATTGCGGCAATTGTACTGGTCATGTTTGTCCTGATCCCGCAGCTAGGTAATACATTTGCGAATCTGGGACAGAATATACAGAATTTTATTCCGCAAATACAGGAATGGGCGCAGATCGTGTTCCGTAATAATAAAGAAGTGATGGATGTGATCAATCATTTGGAATTTGACTGGAATAAGATAATGAATACAGGATTTAATTTCTTCACAAGCGGCGCGGGCAATGTTTTAGACTCCACTATTTCTGCGGCAAAAAGTATAATAAACGGGATAACTACATTTTTTATTGCGTTCGCGTTTGCGATTTATATTTTGATACAGAAGGAAAAACTACAGCTTCAGTCAAAAAAAGTGCTGTTTGCGTTTGTGCGTAAAGGAAGGGCTGAAGCTGTATTAGAGGTAATGTCCCTGACTTATCAGACATTTTCCCACTTTCTTACCGGACAATGTGTAGAAGCGCTGATACTTGGCTGTATGTTTGTAGTTTCTATGGCAATTTTTAAGCTTCCTTACGCGCTTTTAATTGGAATTGTGATTGCATTTACTGCTTTAATTCCGATTTTCGGAGCATTTATCGGCTGTTTTGTAGGCGCGTTTCTGATTTTTATGGTGGATCCTATGAAAGCGGTTGTTTTTGTCATATTATTTTTAGTATTGCAGCAGATTGAGGGAAATCTTATCTATCCTCATGTAGTAGGTAATTCAGTGGGACTGCCATCTATCTGGGTACTGGCCGCAGTCAGCGTCGGCGGAAGACTTATGGGGGTTGTAGGTATGCTTGTGTTCATTCCGGTAGTGTCGGTATTTTATGCGCTGTTCCGGGAGATTGTGTATCTGAAGCTTAAAAAGCAGAAGATCAATGAATCCGGGAACCAATGATACAAACTAAGGTTCTCGATTTATGTCATGCTTTTCTTCCGGTTGCTTTTCTGTAAAGTCTTTTCAGAGATTTTACAGAAAAAGCTTCATGGGGTGAAATTCTGCGGATATAGTTTTGCTTTGCTAATGTGTCTGTATAATCATTCAGTTTATATACAGTATAAGACTTACGGTTTTTGCCAATATGGGTTACTAAAGGCTCCATTGTATATTTTTTGACATATGTACCTTTAGAATCTTTTGCAATTGTTATCTTTGCCATTCCGCCAAGGAGACGCGGAACTCGGTTCTGGGAGGAGACAAAGTTGCCGAGAGAATAGTATACGAGCATTTTCCGGCCATTTTTTCCTTTCAGCATTTTATAGGGCTCTAACACATGAGGATGTGTACCGATCAGGACATCTACGCCGCTGTTTAAGAAAAAGTTTGTCCATTTTTTCTGACTGGCGTCGGGGGAATATCTGTATTCTGTTCCCCAGTGTGCAAACACGATTACAAAGTCACTTTTTTTCTTTGCTGTTTTGATGTCTTTTTTTATTTTACTTTTATTTTTCGATGTGAGAAGATCGACCATATAACTTTTACCATACGGAAGCCGGTAGCCGTTTAGTCCATAGGTATAATTAAGCATCGCGATCTCTATGCCATTTTTTTTGACAACAGTGATTTTATTGGAGGCATTTTTATTTTTGTGGATACCAAGGACCTTTATATTCGGGTGCTTCCGGTTCCAGTATTTAAGTGTGCCGGCGACTGCGCCTGTGCCGCGGTCAAGGGTATGGTTAGTAGCATGGGTGACAACATTAAATCCAGCTTTGGCGATGGCATCTGCCAGTGCCTTTGGGCTTCCGAAAGACGGATAACCGGAATATCTTTTATCTACAAGGATGGTTTCCTGATTGATGACGGAAATATCGGAGGCCTGGATATCTTTTTTTATGTGTTTGAAAAGGGAATCAAAGTTATATCCCTGTTTGGTTTTGCATGCCTTATAAATGGGTGAATGGATAAGATCATCACCGACAGCTGTAAGCTCTACTGTTTTGGTTCCGGCAGCCGATACCTGGATACCCGGGGTTAGTAAAGCGGCGGATAAAGTAAGGGACACAGCCACTTGAATCTTTAAAAAAAACTTTTTAAACATTTTTTTCATAATAAACATTCCTCCCGTCTTTTTGAATATATTTTTATCATATATCAAATTTGTATGTTTGACTAGCGTTAAGGAATGGATTAAAAATAAATTTTTATTGATTTGGTATGAGTCAGTTTATGTACATGTTAGGAATATAAAAGAGGAATAAGCAAAAGCTGCCTATTCCTCTTAAAAATTTTATTCAATTATTGATTAACCAAAGTATCTCTTAAGAAGTCCTTCAAATGCTTTTCCGTGTCTAGCCTCGTCCCTTGCCATCTCGTGTACAGTATCGTGGATCGCGTCAAGGTTCGCAGCTTTAGCACGTTTTGCAAGATCAAACTTACCTGCTGTAGCGCCGTTCTCAGCAGCAACTCTCATCTCAAGATTCTTCTTTGTGCTGTCGGTTACTACTTCACCGAGCAATTCTGCGAACTTCGCAGCATGTTCTGCTTCTTCATAAGCTGCCTTCTCCCAATATAAGCCAATCTCCGGATAGCCTTCTCTGTGGGCAACTCTTGCCATTGCAAGATACATACCAACTTCTGAACATTCTCCATTGAAGTTAGCTCTTAAGTCTTCGATAATATCTTCGCTTACGCCCTGAGCTACACCTACAACGTGCTCAGCAGCCCAGCTTAAACCTTCTGCCTGCTCTGTAAACTTGTCAGCGCCAACGCCGCACTGCGGACATTTCTCTGGTGCTGTCTCTCCTTCGTGAACATAACCACAAACACTACATACAAATTTTTTCATGATTTTTCTCCTTTTCTTTTATGAAATTTATTTAATTAAATATCAGTAATAGTTACTGATATTAAGTTATCACAGTTATCTGCGATTGTCAATTGTCAATTTATCATTTTATATTTATTTTATTTTTTAAACAATGCGGACAGAGTCCTTTGAATATCATGGAATGTGATTCTACCTGACCATCAAAATGACGGTTGGCGAGCTGATTGATTTCTGTAATATGTTCTAAAGAAAGCTCCAGATCGGATACGTTCCCGCAAGAAGTACATATTACATGGTAATGGAAGTCTGTTCGTCCGTCAAAACGGTCGCCGCCGTTTGGGGTCGGTATTTTCTGAGCTTCTCCCATATCGGCAAGAAGATTGAGATTACGGTATACCGTACCGAGGCTGATATTGGGAAATTCTTTTTTTACATGCAGATATACGGTATCAGCAGTCGGATGCTCATGTGTCTGTAAGAGATATTCTTTGATAGAGGCTCTCTGGCGACTGTATTTTAATGTAGCCATGCACAATCTCCTTTCAAATAATAATGATAATAATTATTATGATTAGCATACATTGATGAAATACTTTTGTCAACATTTTATTTTTGTATGTAACAATTTGTAACAATTTAAAGTAAAAAAATGGTAATAATATCAGGAAATTTGGAAAAAAGTGTCTATAAAATATTGATTTATACGCTTGACAGGTAAAATTGTCATGTTATAATTATGGCGTAACGCATGTAACAATTCTGTAATATTTACAAAAGATAAGAAAACATAAAGGAGGTTATTTATGTATTCTAATCTTAAAAAGGGATTGTTCTTAGTTACTTTTTCAGGAGCCGCCATATTGCTTCCTATGACGGCGAAGGCAGCAGATACAAAAGATGAGCTGCCAAGTGTTGGAATTGAAGAGGTGCTGGATGATTGTTATTCTTCGGGAAAGGAGATTGAGATTGAAAAGTATCTGGTGCCGACGAAGAAGGGTGAGTATTTAGATATGGCATTTGCCGACGTAGAGACATTTCTTTATATAAGAAGTGAACCTACGACGGAAAGTGAATGGGTAGGTAAATTATACCCCGATGATGCGGCCGAAATTATAGGGCCGGTAGACAAGTGGACGAAAGTACATTCAGGAAATGTCACAGGCTATGTGTATTCTAAATATATTACGGTAGGGAAAAAAGCAGAGGAAAAAGCACAGAAGATCGTAAAGAAAAAACAAGAAAAAAAGCTTGAGAAAAAAGAGATAGAACAAAAAAATCCTGAAAAAGAAGAGGTTTTAGAAAAACCGGAGCAAATATTTGAATATGCAGAATCAAAAGAGGAAGAGGAAGCAAGACTTGAGAAGGAAGCTGAGGAAGCACGCAGAAAAGAAGAAGAGGCACGAAAGAAAGCTGAAGAAGAGGCAAAAGAAAAAGCTGGATCAGGACAAGCAGTTGTGGATTATGCCTGCCAGTTTATCGGGAATCCTTATGTATGGGGAGGTACAAGCCTGACTAAAGGAGCAGACTGTTCTGGATTTGTACAGTCGGTTTATAAACATTTTGGTGTAAGTCTGCCAAGGACTTCTGGTCAGATGCGGGGCGCCGGAACAGGAGTAAGTTATAGTGAAGCTATTCCGGGAGATGTTATCTGTTACGATGGTCATGTAGGAATCTATATGGGAAACGGGCAGATTGTAAATGCAATCAACAGCTCGAAAGGCATTGGGGTATTGTCTGCCACTTATACAAATATCGTTACGGTAAGAAGGGTACTAAAGTAAAAATAGCTGCATTTTATAAGATTTAGCAGCAGCAAGGTTCAGGACAGAGTGAAAACTTTGTCCTGAATTTTTATATGTGGGCTATCATAGAAAACAGAATTTGCAGAATGTACAAATTGTACAAATTTGTAAAAAAGTATTTAAAATAAGAAAAAGGACTTATCCAACTTATCCACACCAAAACCATTAAAAAAGGTGGAAAAATTGATGTTTATCAAAAATTATCCACATTATCCACATAAAAAGGTTAAAATACGGTGGATTATTTTAGCCCAAAAAAGAACGGACGTTTTGTGGAGTTATAATAAAAATGTTTTTTCAGGGAAAAAAACCGAAAAAAATGTTGACTTTTAAGTAGTCAAATATTGAGAATAAATTGTACGAAGATGTTTACACAATGGATAAAAGTGGCTATAATGAATAATACTGAATTACAAAGGAGGTGTCATATATGGCACATGTTTCTAAAGATATGACTTTTGGTGAACTGCTTGCGGCATATTATGAAAAATGTCCAAAGATTGTTGATGATCTTATGGAAGCAGGAATGGGCTGTATCGGGTGTCCGCATTCTCAGATGGAGTCGATCGAACAGGGAGCGATGGGACACGGTGTGGACCCAGATCTCTTGGTGGCGAAGCTTAATGCGACAATTGGTGCTGCATTGGGAGAATAAGGTGAATAAAAAAGTGCTTCGGATCAAATTCTCCGAGGCACTTTTTCTGGAACTTTTAAATTAGAGATAACTGTTGGATCGCATCATTAGATACCAACATTTCACAATGTTCTTCCAAAAACGCCAGAGCAGCGCCGGAAGATTTTTCCAGAGTGCCGAATTCTGTGAGCATATTGCAGATTCGGTTAAAGTCATTGACTGAATGGTCACTCTGCATGATAGCGAGGATGTATATGTTCTCTGCAGTATCTTTATAAAGGGTATTGGAACCATGATACATACTGCCAAGTAATTGTGCCGCTTTTAATACATGCTCCATAGTTGCGAATGAGAATAAGCGGAGAGATACCGTACCCTCTTCTTTTTCAGGCTGCTTTTCAGAAACAGCCTCTTTTACGGCCTCCATCTTTTCTTTCACTTTTCCCAGAAGATTTAACAGGGTCTCAGCTCCTTCAAGTTTATCAAGTGCTTCGTATTTTTTATGTCCGGAATCGTCAGACGGAGAAGGTGCAAATTTTGAAAACCGGGTATCAAGTTCATCTGGGTCTTCCACTTTGGTAATTATCAGTACAATAGAATCGGCGGAAGCAGGGATCGCTTCGATCATTAATGGAATGTCTTCTGCCTCAAAACCGAATTCGTATGCTGCCTGTTGCATCATGTCATGGAAAAGTGATTTTGCTTTTTCGGTTCCATATGCCAGTTCGCTCAATTGAAGCTGGCGTTCAGCCAAATCAGTCCGTGTGAGAGTACAGCGTATCTGATTATCGTTGATTTTCTCAATCTTCATAATTTATCACTTCCTTCTAATTTAGTATAGCATAGGGAATGCGGAATGTTCAACAATAGGATTAATAAAATAAGTATAAAATAAAAAAGTGCTTGCTTTACAAGTTTCTATCGGATATAATAATAACACTAAGAGATAGTTTTCCCTGATAGCCACGTTCTTAGAACAAAGGAGGGAGAATTTCATAAATTTACTTTTTCTCAATGTAATATCTAGTAAATTATCAATATAAACAATCAGAAAACAATCAAAGATGTCATTTCGACACAAATATCACAACGATAACATTTACAGAAAACAATAACTTAGACAATGAAAATATGCAATGCAGGCTATCTTTTAGTTTTTTCGAATAAGAAAATGTATCACAACACTTTTCTTCTGGTTTTAATATATGTAGAAATGGATGTGGTTATCATCGCAATGCATTGAGGAGGAGGAAAAAAATGAGTGGGTACGAAAAAAAGGATGTCCAGAATCTCTTTACGGAACTGAATGGCTATGAGAAAAAAGGCGTTGATATCACGCTGAATGGATTAGCAGCGAGTCCCATGCAGGTTGTTCAGGCGCATATTCTACGGGAAGATGTAATTTATATGCGGGATTATGTTATGAATGAGAAAGGGGATATCAAAGAGCTGTGTTTTACGGACGTTATAATCTAGGAGTGAACGTAAATACCCCTCAAATAAAAAGAAAAATGTCGAAATAAATAATGACGTAGGTCACAATTATTGTTATAATAGGTTCGAGTAGGAGGTGCAGCATGGAAGAAAATGAGAAATTAGGCCGCACAAATTCGAATCAGCCGACGAATAATACTTCTGAAAATATCGGAATATCAGAAGGGCGAACGGTTAAAAGAACAATGCCTAGACAAAGAACAGTCAGAAGAAGAACATCCGCAGGGCAGTCTTCTGAAAGTAGAATATCAGATGCGCAGAGTGCAAGACGCAGGACGGCAGGGACTACTGGGTCAACAGTAAGACGCAGGAACCTGGAAGGAACCAGGATTTCGGCGGAGAGAAGAAGACCAGAAGGAACCGAAAGCCCGGTAGGAAGAAGACTTGAAGGAACTGAAAGTTCAGCGGAGGAAAGAAGGCCGGAAGGAAGCAAAAGTTTGGCACATAGAAGAAGGCCGGAAGGAAGTGAAGCATTTGCAAGGCGCAGACAGCGGCGTCCTTCGGATGGCGGAAGGCAGACAAGAAGAAAACAGAGCCGGAGAAGAAGAAAGAGAAATCTCATACTGAAAACGATTCTCTTTGTTATATTGCTGATAGCTGCAGTGGCGGGTGCGTTTTTATGGAAGAAATACAGCCCCTCCAAAGATAAAGCAGATTTAAAAGAATATTATGGAATAGAAAAGGAAGGACAGCTTGCTATCACAATTAATAATGAGATTGTTGAACCGCACGGAATGATTTCAGAAGGAAAAGCTTATGTTCAATATGAAACAGTACGGGATCATATCAGTAACCGGTTTTATTGGGACTCTAATGAGAATAAACTTCTTTATACACTGCCTAAGGATATTGTGTCTGTTGAAGTCGGAAGTAAAGATTACATGGTATCGAACGATAAGAACAGTGAAGATTACGTTATTTTAAAAACCGAAGGAAGCACAGCATATATTGCCCTTGATTTTATCCAGCAATACATGAATATTGATTATGCGGTGTATGAAAATCCAAGCCGTGTGATGATCGTTAGTAAATGGGGGGAGACTCCTGTTGCGCAGGTGAAGAAAAATACACAGGTCCGTTACCGCGGAGGCGTAAAGAGCCCTGTTTTATCAGAGGTTAAGAAAAGGGATGAGGTTGTTGTCCTTGAAGAAGAAGAGAACTGGAAAAAAGTTCGTACAAAAGACGGTTTTATCGGCTATGTTAAAAACAACGCGTTGAAGGAAACTGAGAAAAAAAAGATTACCAGAAAATTTGAGGAACCAGAATATACAAATATTTCACAGGATTATACCATCAATTTAGTATGGCATAATGTAACCAACCGCGAAGCAAATAATAATGTACTTGACAAGATTGCAGAGACAAAAGGACTTACTACAATTGCCCCGACCTGGTATCATGTAAAGAATACAGACGGTGATCTGGAATCTCTTTCATCAGCAGATTATGTAGAAAAAGCCCGGCAGTTAAAAGTGGATGTATGGGCTACCGTAAGAGACTTTGACGGGGGTATTAATTCTCAGAGCGAGACTTATGAGCTTTTGAGTTCAACGTCAAAGCGTGAGAAATTGATCAATCAGCTGATTTCAGATGCATTGCAGACGAATGTGGCGGGTATTAATGTAGACTTTGAAAAAGTATCGGAAGAATGCGGAGAGCATTATATCCAGTTTATACGTGAATTGTCTGTTAAGTGCAGACAAAGTGCTTTAGTATTATCCGTGGACAATTATGTTCCGAAAAATTATAACCAGCAGTATAATCGGAAAGAGCAGGGAGTGTTCGCTGATTATGTGATCATTATGGGGTATGATGAGCATCATGGCGGCTCACCTGAGGCTGGATCGGTATCTTCTTATAATTTTGTTCAGGAAGGCATCGAAGAAACGCTGAAGGAAGTGCCGGCAGAGAAGGTGATCAACGGAATTCCATTCTTTACCCGTCTGTGGAGTGAGAAGCCTAAAACGCAGGAGGAGCTTTCGAAAGATCAGGGAACCGATGCAGCGCAGTATACTACAAAAGTAAAGAGCGAAGCATATGGAATGTCTCGGGCAAAAGAGAAAGTTACAGAAGCTGGGGCGGATATCACATGGGATGAAGAGGCAAAACAGAATTTCGCGACATGGACAGATGGAGATACGACATATAAGATCTGGCTTGAGGATGTGAAATCACTGGAACCGAAATTAAAGCTCATGAAAGAGTATAAGCTTGCGGGAAGTGCCGCATGGGCGCTGGGGCAGGAGTCGCCAGATGTCTGGCCGCTGATTCAGCAATATGTAAATTAACTAACTAAATAAATTGCCTCCGACAGTCATATATTAGATTAATATAGACTGTCTGGAGGTATTTTTTTTGAAGAAAAAAATAGAACTGGTTGTAATGCTTTTTTTAATTGCCGGTCTTGCTGTGCTGAACAGGAATCTGGAGGAACAAGTATCTTCCTCCAAAGTGACTATCCGAAAGAATACGGTGGTTCTCGATGCCGGACACGGGGGAGGGGATCCCGGAAAAGTGGGTGTGAAAGATGTGGTTGAAAAGGAGATCAATCTTGAGATCGCGAAAAAAGTTGAAAAAATATTAAAAAAAGCAAAGATCAAAGTTGTTATGACAAGAGAAGAAGATGCAATGTTAGCCGGAGAAGGAAGTACAGGAACAAAAGCCGCAGATATGAAGGAACGGGTTAGGATCATCAATGAAGAAGCGCCGCAGCTTGCAGTGAGTATCCATCAGAACAGTTATCAGGATGCAGTGGTCCATGGAGCGCAGGTGTTTTATTATTCCGAGTCTTCGGATGGGGAAAAAGCTGCGAAGATCATGCAGAATGCGCTTCTTGCCGTTGACGAAGATAATACAAGGGAGGCAAAGGCCAATAATACGTATTATCTGCTAAAAAGGACAGAGGTACCGACGATCATTGTAGAATGTGGTTTTCTGTCGAACCCAGAGGATGCAAATAATCTGTGTAATGAAGAATATCAAGATAAGATATCTGAGGCAATCTGTAAAGGAATACTGGAAATTATTGGAAAGGAATTTCCAAAGGATAAACCGGATAAAAAATCAGATGATAAATCTAAAAAGTCTTAACTTGTAGGAGTTTTTAGAGTGTAGTATAATAAAACACATGAAGACAATAATAAATAAAATCAATGATCGACAATTGAATAGCGATATTATTAAAAAAGCCGGTAATATATTGCGGGAAGGCGGACTTGTGGCATTTCCGACAGAGACAGTGTATGGTCTGGGCGCAGATGCATTAAATGAAAATGCCGCGAAAAAGATATATGCCGCGAAAGGAAGACCGTCGGATAATCCTTTGATCGTTCATATTGCGGATATGGAAGCGCTTGAAAAAATTGTTCGTGATATTCCTGACGCGGCGCGTACTGTTGCTGAAAGGTACTGGCCGGGACCGCTTACCATGATATTTAATAAGAGCAGTGTTGTGCCCTATGGCACGACAGGCGGTCTGGATACCGTGGCAGTACGAATGCCGTCTCACAAGGTTGCCTGTGCGCTGATAGAGGCAGGCGGGGGCTATATAGCAGCTCCCAGCGCTAACACGTCTGGACGGCCAAGTCCTACAAAGGCAGAGCATGTAAAAGAGGATATGGAAGGAAAGATAGAGATGATTTTGGATGGGGGAACGGTGGAGATTGGTTTAGAATCTACGATCCTTGACATATCGGTCACACCGCCTATGATCCTGAGACCGGGAGCTGTTACAAAAGAGATGCTAGAGGAGCTTTTAGGAGAAGTAACGGTAGATAATGCGCTGCTTGATGAAGAGGGGGGAGATCCTCCCAAGGCTCCGGGAATGAAATACCGCCATTATGCTCCGAAAGCAAAACTCTGTGTTGTGGAAGGTGATGGGGAGGCAGTTGTAAAGGAGATTAACCGGATAGCCGATGAAAACATACAGAAAGGGAACCGTGTCGGTATCATAGGAACACAAGAATCGATCGGGGCCTATTTGAACGGAGTTGTAAAATGCATCGGAACAAGGCAGGATGAAACAACCATTGCGAATCATCTTTATGCGGTTCTGCGGGAATTTGATGAGGAAGATGTAGATTGTATCCTGAGTGAAGCTTTTTCGGGAGACGGCATTGGGAATGCAGTTATGAACCGGCTTTTAAAAGCAGCAGGTCATCATATCATACAAGTTTAAGGAGAGAAAACATTATGGGAAAAGTACAAGTTATGGAGCATCCTTTGATACAGCATAAAATTACCTGCATACGCAGGGAGGAACTTGGATCAAAGGAATTTCGGGCAATTGTCGGGGAGATTGCCTCGCTGATGTGTTATGAGGCAACCAGGAATCTGAAGCTAGGGGATGTAAAGATAAAAACGCCGATCTGTGAAATGATCGGAAAGGAGCTTTGCGGAAAAAAACTGGCAGTTGTACCTATCCTGCGCGCGGGACTTGGGATGGTAGACGGGATGCTTAGCATCATTCCGACAGCAAAAGTGGGACATATAGGTTTGTACCGTGATCCGGAGACGTTTAAGCCAGTAGAATATTATTGCAAGCTTCCGGCAGACTGCGGAGAAAGAGAAGTGTTTGTAGTAGATCCAATGTTAGCTACAGGAGGTTCCAGTGTGGCGGCGATCCAGCTTTTGAAGGAGAAAGGTGTAAAAAATATACGTTTTATGTGTATTATTGCGGCTCCGGAGGGAGTGGAGTATATGCAGAAAGAGCATCCGGATGTGGATTTGTATATTGGCGCGTTGGATGAGTGTCTGGATGAACATAAATATATTGTTCCCGGACTTGGAGATGCGGGAGACCGTATATTTGGTACAAAATAATATAAGATGTTTGGAAATGTGATTAAGGAGAAGGTCGGATGGGAGAAAAAAGAATGGACTATATCAGCTGGGATGAATATTTTATGGGAGTTGCCCTTCTTTCAGGAATGCGTTCGAAGGATCCGAATACGCAGGTGGGATGTTGTATCGTGAGCCAGGATAATAAGATTTTGTCCATGGGATATAATGGTCTTCCTATGGGCTGCTCGGACGACAATTTTCCATGGGCACGAGAAGGGGACGATCCGTTGGAGACGAAATATTTATATACAGTACACAGTGAATTGAATGCAATCTTAAATTACCGGGGCGGGAGCCTTGAAGGAGCGAAGCTGTACGTGTCGTTGTTTCCCTGCAATGAGTGCGCGAAAGCAATTATCCAGAGCGGAATCAAGGAAGTGATCTATGGGTCCAACAAGTATGAAGATACGCCGTCTGTGAAAGCTTCCATGAGAATGTTTGATGCCGCAGGAGTGAATTATCACGAGTATCATGAGACAAAGCGGGAGATAAAGATAAATTTATAAACATGCTGTCATATTATACGTAATGACCGAATATATATGAACAAAAGATGAAAACGGGGGCGCTTTTAAATTGGAGCAGAAAACCTCTTTTATTGTTCAGTTTTTGATTCGCGCAGTAGTGGGGATGGCTTTTATATTTTTTATTAATCAGTTTCTTGTGTCGAAAGGGATTTCTGCGCAGGTGGGGTTAAACCCCGTTACTTTTGCGACAACCGGGGTCTTTGGAACACCGGGAGTAGCGCTGCTATATGGGATTGCTTTTTACACAGGCGGTTGATTATAAGCTGTAATATCAGACTGTTGATGACATTTGTCATTTTGGTATTTTATATGCGATGCTGCAAAAATAACTGCCAGGTACAGGTATTGGTTTTATGCGCCAGAGAGAGTAATCTTTCTGGCCTTTTTTAATGCAGAACATGGAGGAGAGGGCCTGTACGTAAAAGGAATCCGGAGAAACGGATAAACCGGTTCCGATTCCTTTTAAAAATGCTTCGCGCACAGTCCATCTGCGAAATACAAATTCCTGCTGTTTTTTTTCATCCAGCTTGAGAAATTCAGAATATTCATCCGGATGAAAGAAACGGCGGACTAAAGTTTCGGAATTGATATTCGCCCGTACCGTTTCAATATCAATTCCGACAGGAGAGCTCAGAGAAAAAGCAAGAGCAATAAATTCACCAGAATGTGACAGGTTAAAGTATATCTCTGGAAAATCCTTCTCGTCAGAGGATAAATACGGTTTTCCATGCGAACCGGTTTGAAATGAAAGTTTTTTTGCTGGATAATCAAGATACAGACTTATGATTCTGCGCAGAAGAATGCGGCTTCCAATAAAGCGGAGCCGGTCTTTTTCCTGAGCAAAAGAAGCACCTTTTTTTTGTTCCTGGGCAGAAAGTATATTCACACTGTCTGATAGATAAGAAAAGTTTTTAATAGAAAAAATACAGATATCAATTGTATCCATGTCAGGAAAAGGAATGCGTTTTAGTGTCAGGTGATTCCGGGAAAGATAATTTAATTTCATGGGGCAGCCTTTCTAATGGTAGTATAATAATTATTCATATTTATCATATAGGATACAGGGATATCTTATCAAGAAGAAAGTAAAAAAGTTTAAAAATCCAGCTCTGATTTATAGATAAAATAAATAAAACAATGATGATTATTTGAATAATCAATTTGTTATCATGTGTTGGAAATGATATATTGAGATTATTATTACATGAAGAGGAGATAACGTATGAGAAAAAAATTGATCGGCATGCTGCTTTGCATTTCAATGAGTGCAGCATTAGTTATGGGATGTAGTTCCGGTTCGGCTGGGGAAACCAAGGAAAAAGAGGATAATGCCGAGGACGGAGAAAAAAAGGAGATTACGGTCGTAGGAAACGGCAGTTTTTATCCAATTATCTATACGGATGATAATGGCGATCTGACCGGATTTGAACATGATCTGATCGAGGAAATTGCCAAACGTTCAGGGCTTAAAGTTAAGTGGGAGTTATCTGACGACTACAGCGCTATGTTCTCAGGGCTTGACAGTGGAAAATACGATACGATCGCAGGACAGGTTTCTGTAACAGAAGAGAGGGAAAAGACATATACCTTTACAGAAAAATATGCTGCTAATAAGATACGTATGGCAGTCCGTGATGATGATAAAGCAGAGTCCGTGGACGGTCTTCAAGGAAGAAAAGTATGTATTGAATTCGGAACAGTTTTAGAGACATTTTTTAATGATTATAATGCCGATCTTCCGGATGATAAGAAGATTGAACTGGTAGTTACATCCGGAAATATATACGATGAGTTGGCAGTCGGCCATTATGATGCATTTCCTATTACGGAACTGTCATTTGATTCCATTAACGAAAAGGGAGAATACAATTTTAAATTAGTTGGGGATCCAATCATTATAGATTATCAGGCATTTCCATTTTCGAAGGATGCGAAACCAGATGTGATTGAGTCATTCAATACAGCAATTAAGGAGATGAGAGAAGACGGGACACTTGCAAAGTTGTCTGAGCAGTATTATCATCGTGATGTGACAGATATTGCAGAGTAAGCCGGTGAGTAAGGGCAGTCCTTTTACGGGAGTGCTCTTTTTATAATTAGATTACATGGGGATAGAACGCGTGAGATTTGATAATGAGTTTTTTGTTTCGTGTTTTCCGAAGCTTGTTTTAAAAATTCCATATACTTTGTGGCTTGGGATGATAGCCTTTATGGCGGCGTTTGTTCTGGGACTTTTTTTAGAGATTTGTTATACTTCTAAAAATCGTGTTATAAGAGGGCTGGCGGGTATTTATATTTCTTATTTCCGTTCCACGCCTTATATTACACAGCTGTTTATTTTTTATTTTGGACTGCCGCAATTATTTGATTTTATGAAAAATGTTACCGGGAGTACGGCGCTTGTTATAACGATTGCCATGAATTCGTCTGCTTTTATATCGGAGATCATAAGAGGAGGACTGCTTTCTGTTGATAAAGGGCAGAAGGAGGCCGGTTTATCCATTGGTTTAAGCCCTGCTGCGATGTATAAAGAAATCATACTGCCGCAGGCTTTTGTGGCAGCATTTCCGTCTTTGGGAAATTCATTTATTACAATGATCAAAAATACGGCGATCGGTTTTACGATAGGAGTTGTAGAATTATTATCTCAGGCAAAGATGATGGGTGCGTCGAGTCTAAATTTTTTTGAGGCATATATAGCCGTGGGGATTGTATACTGGGTAGTGCTGGTTGTGATCGACAGGATATTAAAATTAATGGAACGCAGAATATGTAAGTATTTATAGGAGTATTGGATGAAAAAATATGATGTTGAACGTCTGGATAAAGCGTTAGGGTTAAAACGAAAAATTGTTGGTGTTAGATTTTTATATTTTAAAACAGAATATGAAAGCTTAGATATTGAAGAATATGGGAAAAAAACCAGCTATTGCATGATGATTCAAAAAGCTATGGCTGGTGGACATTTTAAGGCTTTTTCAGAAAACTTTGCGTGCAGGTGTGCTCTGGAAGCGCTGGGATTAGATAAAGAAATGGAATGTGTGGAGTCTGGGGAGCGTTATTACAGCATTAAATTATATGAAAGCAGAGCAGTGGCAAAGGCAGTTACTAAAGATATTTCTCGCATCAGGCAGAGGATATATGGTATTGAGGCTGGTCCGCTAGAGGAGATGGAGGAGGCGGATGTTGCATTGTTTATGGTGAATGCGTATCAGCTCATGAGGGTTGTAGAAGGTTATTCTTATAAATACGGCATTCCTAAGCACTTATGTATGGCTGGGAATCAGGGGGTTTGTGCGGATTTGACAGCTAGTCCGTTTGAAAAAAATGATTTGAATTTCTCGGTTCTGTGTGCCGGAACCCGAAAGATGTGCGGCTGGCAGGATGACGAGATGGGTGTAGGGATTCCTATTCAGCAGCTTTCGCCATTGACTGAAGGTATTATTGAAACACTGAATTATATCGAATATCCGGAGAGAAAAAAAGCGATCAGGCAGCGGATCCAAAGACCGGATGAGCTTGGTGTTCTGATTGATGATGATCTTCATTATGGTAAAGAGGGAAAGGCATATGTAAATCCGCAGAGATACGAGCAATTGAGAGTTAGGGAGACAGAATGATCAAAATACAAAACCTCCATAAAAGATTCGGAGACCTTCAGGTTTTAAAAGGGATAGATTTCGCGGCAGAAGAAGGAGAGGTTGTCGCGGTTATCGGACCGTCAGGAATGGGAAAGTCAACATTTTTGCGGTGTATTAATTTTATTGAAAAGCCTGAAAAGGGAATATTAGAAATAGACGGGATAAAAGTTGACGCAGAAGTCTGCACTGAAAAAGAGATCAGAAATTTCAGGATGAAGGCCTCCATGGTGTTTCAGAATTATAATATTTTTAAAAATAAGACTGTATTGCAAAATGTGATGCTGCCCATGACTTCCGTACAAAAAATGAATAGGCAGGAAGCACAGGAAAAAGCGCTGGAATATATTCATCAGGTAGGTCTTACAGATAAGGTTGATGAATATCCATCCCGGTTATCAGGCGGACAGCAGCAAAGGGTAGGGATAGCAAGGGCTATGGCAGTTGATCCGATCATAATGCTGTTTGATGAACCGACCTCTTCGCTGGATCCAGAGCTGGTTACAGGTATCTTAGAAATTATCCGAAGGCTGGCAAAAGAACATAAACGGACGATGTTGATCGTAACGCATGAGATGCGTTTTGCGCAGGAAATAGCTGACAGAGTTCTTTTTATGGATAATGGTGTGATTTTAGAAGAAGGCACACCAGAAAAATTGTTTTTGAGTCCCCAAAATGAACGTACAAAGAGATTTTTAGAAAAATTGAGATGATTTTTTTAGCTGCGGTGGAAATATTGTTTTTACCGCAGCTTTTTAGTAAAAAAAATCTTATTGGAATAATTGGAGAAATTTTCCTTTGAAATTTAGTAAGTATTCACAAAGATTATTCTTTTTGAAAAAAACAGTAGACAGATGAGGAATGAAAGACTATAATCGGTCTCACAAGTCGAGTCAAGGACTTGTATCTGATTGTTTATCTATTGATAGTTTCACGAAATTCAAAGAATTCAAGCCAGTATCGGCGAAGATTCACAAGAAAAAGCAAAATTGCCAAATATGAGGAACAGGAGTGATAGTATGTGAAAAGTAAGAATCTTGTAGTATGTGATACAGAAGAGGAGTATGCTAAAGCCCTTGCCATGTTTTTTATGAGGAAAAAGGAGTTGATGCTTCAAGTTCATGTATGCAGCAGTATCAGTCATGCCGAAGCTCTGGGAAAAGAAATACGTCCAGATATTTTGCTGGTGGCAGCGGAGTACGAAAAGGAAGTACAGGAAAAAGTAAAAGCAGAAAAAGTATTTATATTAAGCGGAGGAGATAAGTTAAAAGAAAAGACAGAATTTCCTGTGTTGTATAAATACCAGTCAGGAGAACGGATGCTTAGCAGTATTATCCGAGAGTGTGCAGATGTTTTTGGCACGGGAGATATGGTGCAGGGGATTTCTGCAAATAAGAAAAAAATTATCGGAGTGTTTTCGCCTGTACACCGTGCCGGAAAAACAATTTATGCATTAAGGCTTGGAGAGGAATTGGCTGAATCAGAAAATGTACTGTATCTGAACCTGGAAATTTTTGCGGGATTGGGAGGACATTTTGAACATAATGGACAAACGCTTTCGGATGTTCTTTATTATGCCAGACAGGAAAAGGGAAATCTTGGATTGATGCTTACAACTCTGGTGTGCCATAAAAGGAATCTTGATTATGTACTTCCCATGGCGGTTTCTGAGGATTTGAAAGAAATCCGCGGATCGGAATGGGTAGGGCTGATGGATAAAATATTAAAGCAGAGTATCTATGAAACTTTGGTTTTGGATATTAGTGACGGGATTCCAGAACTCTATGTGCTCTTGAAAAGTTGTACAGAAATTCATATGCCTGTTTTAGAAGATGAATACTCCAAAGCCAAGCTTTTACAGTTTGAACAAGAGGTGAATCTTTTAGGGCAAGAGGATATATTGAAAAAAATCATTCGAAAAGGGGGAACTGCATGATTGAAGCGGAGCAGCTCCATGCAAGGATCCTTGAAGAATTGGATTTGACACGGGAGGTAGAAGATGAAGAGCTGACCAGGATTATACATCAGGTATTAAAAGAAGCTGGAGAGAGGGAATATATATCCCTTAATGATAGAACCGTGCTTGGAAAAGAATTGTTCAACGCTTTTCGTAAATTGGACCTGCTGCAAGAATTTCTGGAGGATGAAGAGATTACAGAAGTTATGATTAACGGTACGCAGAATATTTTTTATGAAAAGGGCGGCAGATTATATCAGTCTGAGAAAAGATTTTTATCGAAAGAAAAACTAGAGGATGTTATTCAGCAGATTGCAGCGGGGTCAAATCGCCTGGTGAATGAAGCCTCTCCGATTGTGGATGCCAGACTGTCAGACGGATCAAGAGTGAATGTTATTCTGGATCCAGTGGCATTAAATGGACCAATTGTCACAATCCGAAAATTTCCGAAAGAAGCTTTTACAATGGAGCAGCTTATTTCATGGAATTCACTCAGCAAAGAAGTTGCCGGAATCTTAGCAATCTATGTGACAGCTGGCTACAATATTTTCATTAGTGGTGGAACCGGCTCAGGGAAAACCACATTCTTAAATGCACTTTCGCAGTATATTCCAAAAGATGAGAGAATTATTACCATTGAAGATAATGCAGAGCTTAAGATATTAGGCGTTGCGAATCTGGTAAGTCTAGAAGCCAGAAATGCCAATGCGGAGGGAACCGGGGAAGTTACGATACGGGATCTGATTAAGTCAGCTCTGCGTATGCGGCCGACAAGGATCATCGTCGGAGAGGTGCGTTCGGCGGAGGCGATCGATATGCTGCAGGCGCTTAATACAGGCCATGACGGAAGTCTCAGCACTGGGCATGCCAATAGTCCGAAAGATATGCTGAGCCGTATAGAAACAATGGTACTTATGGGAATGGAGCTTCCGCTTCCGGCGATCCGCAAACAGATTGCTTCTGGTATTGATCTGATCGTTCATTTAGGAAGACTTAGGGATAGAAGCAGAAAGGTGCTGGAGGTAACGGAAATTTTAGACTATCAGGACGGAGAGATTCTTCTTCAGCCAATCTATCGTTTTGAGGAAACGGGAGAAAAGAATGGAAAGATTCAGGGAGTTTGGAAAAAGATTCATGGGCTTACGCACACAGGAAAACTGTTGGCGGCAGGCTATAAAGAAACGGCAAAAGGTATTGATATTTTGTAAAGTATTGGGAATTCTGGTTCTGACAGTATGGGTTTATTATCGTTCAACCTGGCCGCTTATCATTTGTTGGCCTTTGGGAGTATGGTACTACCGGAATTTGGAAAGAGAGTGCATGGAGAAAAGGAAAAGTGAGTTTTTGGCGCAGTTTAAAGAAGCCATCCAAAGTATGGCCGCATCCCTGCAAACGGGTTATTCCGTAGAGAATGCATTAAAGGAAACGCGGAAAGAAATGCTTCTTATGTACCCGGAAGATGAGATGATCTGCAAAGAATTAAACTTTATGATACAGCAGGTATATATTAAGGTGCCGGCAGAGCGTATTTTTGAAGATTTTGCAAAAAGGATTCGGTTAGAAGATGTACGCAACTTTGCAAATGTATTTGCCGCGGCAAAGCGGAGCGGAGGTGATATGATAGTAATTATTCAAAATACGGTGAACCAGATTGGAGATAAGATAGATGTCAGACGGGAGATAGATACACTTCTTGCGGCAAAGCGGTATGAATTTAAAGTAATGGCAGTAATCCCGTATGCAATCATTGGTTATATGATGCTTAGTTTTCCGGAATTTATGGACTGCCTTTATGGAAATATGATTGGAACGGGAGTGATGAGTATATGTCTTTTGATTTACATGACCGCTTACGCAATTGGCGTAAAGCTGGTAAAAATAGAGGTCTGATATTATTAGTGCTTATTTTGATTTTTTGCGGAGGAACAATACTGTTTACTGTTGATTTTATAAACTCCAGAACTGCGATCGGAAGCGGATTAATAAGGAATTCTTATGGAGCCGGCAGCAGGACAGAAGAACTGGAAGTTTCGGCAGGCGAGAGGGAGAGAGAAAAAATAGAGATACAAGTATCTGAGCAGGCGTATTCAGGCAAGGAGCTAGAAAGTATGTTTCAAAGATGTATTGCTCAGATGGACAAACTTATACTCGGAAGAAATAAAAGCCTTGACCATATTGACTCAGATATGAATCTGATCACAAAAATAGAAGGGGCTCCGGTAGAGATTTCATGGGAGCTGGATCGTTATGATGTAATGAATATATATGGCGAACTTCAACAGGAAGAAACTCAACAGGAAGGAACTTTAGTTTCGCTTAAAGGGGTGCTGACGTATAGCGAGGATCCAAGTGAACAGGTGCTGTATGAATGTACGGCGATGGTATTTCCAAAAACACTCAGTGAAGGAGAGCAGCGTGCTTCGGATATCGAAAAGGTAATCTCAAAAACAGATAAAGAGACTCAGACAGAAAGAGTCCTTACATTGCCGCAGGAGCTGGATGGGGAATCGCTTATCTTTTTTTCTCCGATGGATAGCCGGGGAATGGTGTTAATGGCTATGGCAGTATTAATAGGAATGCTTCTGTTAGCGCTTGAAAAGCAGAATCAGGAGAAAGAGCTGTGTAAAAAAAGAACCCAGATGCAGCTTGACTATCCGGAGATCATCAATAAGCTGACGCTTCTTCTTGGCGCAGGAATGACAGTAAAAAGAGCATGGAAAAAGATCACGGCAGATTACGAAGAAGAAAAACATATATGGGGAATCAGATATGCTTATGAGGAGATGAGACAGGCGTGTAATGAGATGGATAGCGGAATTGCTGAGGCAGAAAGTTATGAGCGGTTTGGCAGACGATGTAATCTTCAGCTGTATATAAAACTGGGGGCACTGCTTTCGCAGAATCTGCGCAAAGGAACAAAAGGAATGAATCAGATATTGCAGACAGAGGCCATACAGTCTTTTGAGGAGAGGAAAGCAAGGGCAAAGAGACTTGGTGAGGAAGCGGGAACAAAGCTGCTTGCGCCCATGTTCCTTATGCTTGCTGTTGTACTTGTCATAGTGATAGTCCCAGCCTTTATGTCTGTGCAGATGTAGCAGTAAAAAGAAGGAGGATACAATATGTATAGAATATGGTGTTTGAAAAACAGGATAAAAGAAATCCTGACAGAGAAAAAAGGAGTAGGAGTCGTAGAGGTTATTTTAATCCTTGTGGTTCTTATAGGGCTTGTTATTATATTTAAGTCACAGCTTACCAGTCTGGTACAGAATATTTTCAAGAAAATAACAAGTGAAAGTTCAGGAATCTAAAAAATGAAAAAAGCTGAAGTGACAGCATTTTTAAGCCTTATCTTTATTTTGCTTGTAACTTTTATCGGCGGGATAATGGAGAGCGCATCTATCCAGATGGCAAAAAACTACCGGCGGGCGGATGTAAACCGGGCAGTAGAATCAGTTTTTGCTGAATACCAGAAGGATCTATTGGAATATTATGATATCTTTGCGCTGGAAGGAACGTATGAGAGTGGGAAATATTCTGAGAAACTGATAGAGAAACGATTAGAATATTTTGGCGCAGGCAATATGAAAAACAGCATCCAGAGGATCCAATTTTTGACTGATAACGGTGCAGAAGCATTCTATGAACAGGTAACATATTATATGGAGCATAAATATGGATTTAACCGTCTAAAAGATAAGCTTTCGATGACAGATACATGGAAAGTGCAAGAAGAAAGAGCAAGTGATTATGAGAGAGAAAGCCGTAAAAAAGAAGATGAACTGGAGGGGCTTTTAGGTGAGGCAAAAGGAGAGCTGCCTAAACAGGATAATCCGATAGCGCATGTGTCACAGTTGAAAAAAAGATCGCTGCTAGAACTTATTATACCAGACCATAAAAAGGTTTCTGAGAAGCAGATTGATTTGAATGAAAGTCTGACAAGGAGAAATAAGAATAAAGGATATGGTGATTTTTCAGAGGCGGAGGCGGGCAGCAGCACACTATCTTCGCTAATGTTTGGAGAATATCTGCTGGAACATTTTTCTATGGCGACAGATGAGGAACCAAAAGGTGCCTTGGATTATGAACTGGAATATATCTGTGCCGGTAAAGGAAGCGATAGGGAGAATCTTGAGACCGTTGCGAAAAAGCTGATACTGCTGCGCTTCGCGTCTAACTACTTATTCCTTCAGAATAGTGCCGCAAAGCGTGCAGAGGCTGAAGGATTGGCGTTAACTTTGTGTGCGCTGGCGGCATTGCCGGCTCTTTCAGAAGCTGCGGCACAGGTCATACTTCTTGTATGGGCATTTGGAGAGTCCATTGTAGATTTGAGATCACTTTTGAATGGAAGCAGAGTGCCTCTTGTAAAGACGGAGGAAAGCTGGCAGTTGTCACTTGCCGGACTTATGAAACTCGGAGAAAGCGGTGATGTAAGTGATGGGCGTGACTGCATAGATGGACTTGCGTACAAGGAATATTTAAGAATGCTTTTATTCTTGGAAAAAAAAGAAAATACAAGTATGCGTGCACTGGATATGATTGAGCAGAATTTAAAGAAGGTACACGGAGCAGGATTTTTAAAAGCAGATTGCTGTGTCAGCAGAATGGAAGTGAAAAGTACCGTACGGCTGCGGCGTAAAATCACGTATGTTTTTAAGACTTATTTCGGATATAATTAGCGAAATTGAGGAAGAAGGAGGTGAAGACAGATGTCCTTTTGGAGTTCAAAAACTCTTTTTATTATCAACATTTTATACATCCCCAAAAAAATCTATGAAGAAAGGAGAACGATTCGTTTGATATTTAATGGTATACTCCCCACACGAAATACCAGTCTCATATGCTCCAAGAGGGCATCTGTCTTCACCTCCAAAAAAGGAAGCATTACTGTAGAGGCTTCTATGGCGGTTCCACTATTTTTCTTTGCTGTGATATGTCTTTTATATCTTATGGAGATTATGGCAGTCCAGACAGCGGTTCGTTCAGGGCTTCAGTATGCGGGAAAGACAGCAGCGCAGGAGGCATGTGTAACGGCAGTGATTTCACCTGCTGCAATAAAATCGGATGTGGTAAATGCAATCGGAGCAAACCGTTTAGAACGCAGTATTATTGTGGGCGGGAGCAGCGGGATAGACTGCAGTGCATCCAGAGTATCACTGGTTACCGGAATTGGGGAATTGTCAGTAAAGTATAAGATACGTATACCAGTGCCGGTGTTTCATATCGCAGTGCTTACCCTTGAAGATAGGATGCAGATCAAGGTGTGGAATGGATATCAGAAAGGCGGATTCGGAACAAAGGATGAGAAGATTGTATACATAACAGAAACAGGACTTGTATATCATCGGAACTATCACTGTACACATCTTGATTTATCTATACGTATGGTACAGTCAGAAGAAGTGAAGAGGCTTCGAAATAAGAACGGCGGTAAATACCATGCATGCGAACGGTGCAGCAGTCTGGCAGGCGGCGGACTTTATATTACTGATACGGGGGATCGTTATCATAGTTCTTTGTCATGCAGCGGACTGAAACGTACAGTTTACGCGGTTTCTCTTTCAGAAGCAGCGGGAAAGCGGGCATGTTCAAAATGCGGAAAATAATCTGTCAAATAGGAAAGATGGATATGTTGTAGGAAACACAAAAAACATGTAAGGAAAGGATAAGGGGCAGTGAGAGCAGATCAGGTGGTATGTCTGGGAATTTTGTTTGTTGTATCTGTAATAGATATGAAATACCGCAAAATCCCGATAGGAATATTGGCGGCGATGAACGCCGGAGCCTTTATTTTTCAATTTTTGTATTATAAGGAAGATAAAGTGCTGGTTGCGGGAGGTATAGTGATAGGCGCGGTATTTTTGTTCATAAGCAGAGTGACAGGAGAAGGAATTGGCTACGGGGATAGTTTGGGAATCTTAGGATTGGGGGCATATCTTGGATTGTGGAAGCTTTTTGAGGTGCTTTCGGGAGCATTTTTTTTGCTGGCATTGTGTTCGGTTATTGTTTTAGTAAGAAAGAAGATGTCTCGTAAAATTGCGCTTCCGTTCTATCCGTTTTTGACAGCGGGTTATGTTTTATGGATGATAGGGGAGATAAGAGTATAGAGGAACAGAAGGTATTATATATGTATATTCAAAGAGCTTTAAAAGGCAGTATGACAGTTGAAATGTCATTTCTTATGCCGATCATATTGCTGCTTCTTATGAACAGTATACTGGCGGCGTTTTATTTTCATGATAAAAACATACTGGCGGGAGCTGCCTATGAAACGGCAGTAATAGGAAGTACAAAAATTCGAAAGAAGGATAAGGTGACAGCAGGAGAACTGGAAACTTTATTTCAGGAGCGGGTGGATAGAAAATGCATTCTGTTCGCAGGCAACAGTGTCACTGTGAGTATTGAGAAGGCAGAAATTTGTATAAAAGCATCTGCGCGTAAAGGACGCTTTGGTCTGTCTGTTGTAAAAAAGGCAGCAGTTACAGAGCCGGAAAATCATATCCGGGATATCAGAAGAGTGAAGGAGATTGCGGATGGAGCGAAAAATCACAATTGAAGAAGCAACAGTCTATCAGGAGGATTATCAGATGAGGATGCTTCACGTAAATGAAATAGAAGGAATCCTTCCTGTAAAGGGAAGAGGAATTGATGAGGCATCCTTTTACGATTACAATGTCAGCGGAAAGATATCTATGAAGGCAATGTTTGAGAGGACAAAAATCAGCGGAGAGGATCTGAAGTTGTTTTTACGGCAGTTATTGTCTGTAATACGGGAGATACACAATTATCTCCTCAATATTCATTGTATTCTTATGGAGCCGGAATTCATCTTTTATGAGGACGGAAGATTTTATTTTTGTTACTATCCTCTGGCTAAGCAGGAACTTTGGACAGCACTGCATAAACTGACAGAATATTTTGTGAAACGGGCGGACTATGAAGATAAAGAGAGTGTGCGGATCGTATTTGTTCTTCATAAGGAAACGATGATAGAAAATTACAGTCTGGAAAAAGTTGTAAAGGAGTGTATAAAAGAAACGAATAAAACAGATAAAGAAGAAAAAAAGAGCGGCATTAGAGTTCAAAAGTTCTGTGGCGAAGACAAGAGAGAGGATGAATATGAGGAGTATGAGATAGAAGGAAATAAACAAAGAGATTATGGCGCAAGTGAATCAGAATATGACAGTGCCCAGCATGAATGGATAAAAAAACAGCATCACGGAAATTTGATCATGGAAGAGACAGAAAATATGTGGACACCTGTGAAACGTTTTCTTAATCGGCAGAAAAAACCGAAGTGGGGAGATTGGGATGGACTATATATTGAAGAGGAGGAATTATAGTACGGAAAGCTGTGTAAATTTTTGTGAAGCATTCATTTTCAGAGGTTAGTGTAGGGGGGGATTTTTGGTTGCAGTCTTTTTTCATGTATGCTATTATTACTTTGTATTGTAAATGAATGTTTTGGAGGATGAAATATGAGAAGAGACTGCACAAGACTAATGTCTGCTGTGCTGATATTTGTGCTGTGCATGGCTTTAGGGATGACAGCATTTGCCGCAGATACAACGCAGTCTGGTAATAAAAAGACCGAAAATGCCGAAAAGAAAGAACTAACTGAAGAAGAAAAGAAGCTGCAGGAGGAGTTAGACAAAGCGTACAAGATTCCAACAGAATCTAATGCGTGGGAGGGATGGGTAAAGGGCCCCGGAACATATGGAGAAGCCGCTATTGTTATGGAGGTGTCAACAGGAGCGATCCTGTATGCTAAGAGTATAGACTCAAAGCAATTTCCTGCGAGTATCACAAAGATTCTTACTGCCCTGGTTGCGCTGGAAAATGGAGAGTTATCGGATGAGGTGACATTTTCTCATGACAGTGTGGCTTTTTTGCAGCCTGGGGATTCTTCCATAGGTTTGAAGGAAGGAAATGTTATTTCGTTGGAACAGGCCCTTTACGCGACACTGCTGGCGTCGGCCAATGAAGCTGCGTATGCTGTAGGAGAGAATGTAGGAAAGAAAGCTGGCTATGATTATAACTGGTTTATCGAACAGATGAATGCGAGAGTGCAGCAACTTGGCGGTGTAAATTCTAACTTTGTTAATACGAACGGGCTACATGATGCAAATCATTATACATGTGCAAGAGATATGGCTTTGATTGGAAGGGAGCTTTTTAATTCCCCTGAATTTTTTAAAATTGTTCAGACCCTGGATTATAAGATACCTAAATCAGAGGTTGTGGAAGAACATATATTTTATCAGAAGCATAAGATGTTAAGGCCGGAAAATAGTAATTACTATAAATATGCTATCGGAGGGAAAACGGGGTTTACGTCGGATGCGCTGTCTACACTGGTTACAATGGCAGAAAAAGATGGTGTACAGCTTGTGTGTGTAGTGCTTCGTACTCATGGGAAGAATGTTTATCCGGATACTACGAAACTTTTTGAATATGGTTTTGAGAATTTTTCTAAAATAGATATAACACAGCAAGTGCAGTCGGAAGATGTAACAGAAGTTATACCAGGAGATAATTATGTGGTCATACCTAAGGGGGCTGCATTTACTGACTTGGATATGGAAATTGTTCCAGACGCAGAATCAGAAGATGAGGCGATATTGTCTTATACATATCGTGGAACTTATGTGGGAGCTGCTAATGTGAAGCTCAGTGAGTCTTATATAAAAGCACATAAAGAAGAAACGGAGAAATCCGAGGAAGAGGGGAACTCTGAAAAAAAGAAAGAAAAAGGGAAAGAAATCAAAAAAAAGACGGGAATTTTTAAAATTCCGGGTGTATCGTATCTTTGGGAAAAGCTTGGGATGTCTGAGAGGAGTAAGAAGGACAAGATCATACTGGCTGCGGCATTTGCCCTTTTATTTTTGCTGATCACAGCATTTGTTGTGTTGCTTATCAGATACAAAGTACTGATCAGACGACAGTCAGAGAAGGAAGAAGAAGCAAAAGAGGAAAAAAAGGGAGAAGACAGAGTGCGGTTTGAAGGCTATTTATGATAATGGAGAGACTGATATATGGAAAATAATGGGAGATATCAGAAAAAGGCATCTAGTGTGACGGTACTATTCGCTTGCGCGAATGTTATTGTATTTTTACTGCTGTCGATGCAAGGCATGACGGAGGATGCGAAATTTATGCTTGATCATGGGGCGATGTATGTTCCTTATGTGGCGGAAAACATGGAGTATTATCGCTTGTTTACTTGTATGTTTTTGCATTTTGGATTTGAGCATCTGATAAATAATATGGTAATACTGTTGATTGTTGGGAGTAATCTGGAATTGGCAGTAGGAAAAATAAAGTATTTGGTTATCTATATAGCGAGTGGATTGTGCGGAAATATCATATCTGCTGTCTGGGATATTCGAACGGGAGAATACGCTGTGTCGGCAGGGGCATCCGGCGCAGTATTCGGGCTGATAGGTGCGCTGTTTTATATAACGTTATGCAATAGGGGACAAAACGGAGATATTTCAGGCAGAAGGCTTGCTTTTATGATTCTTATTATGTTGTATTATGGATTTACCAATACAGGAGTGGATAATGCAGCCCACGTAGGCGGGCTGCTGTCAGGATTTCTTTTTGCAGTTCTTTTATATCGGAAGCGTAAGCGTGAAAGTAGTCAGATCATTTGGAACTGATGTAACGGAAAGGGAGCCGTTGTGGGCTCTTGCGATACGATTTGCTATAGCTAGCCCAAGCCCTGTTCCGCCTGCTTTGTATGTAACAAAAGGTTCAAAAATGCTGTCAAGGTTCTCGGGCAGGATACCGCAGCCATTATCCGATATTTTTGCGCATAGGTAAGGGGGCTGGTGTGTATCTTCTGAGAGGTATACATCCAGACAGATTTTTGGCTCGGCGTGTTTGCGGATCAGCACCCCGTCTTTGGCATTGTTCAAAAGATTTAAAAGCACTTGCCGGAGTTTTACAACATCACAATTTATATCAGGAAGATATTCAGGAATCCGAGATACAAATTCTATGTCAGTTTCTGTGATGGACGCGGCAAAAGAAAGAGAAGTTGTTTTGAAAAAAGAAACTGTGTCTTTCTTGGCCAGACTCAATTGACTGCTGTTATTGTAGACAGATAATTCCTCTAACAAGAGATTTGTATATTCTACGTCTTCCATAAGCTGTTTCCAGTATTTAAAAGAGGATGTTTCTGGGTGCTGGGAAGCTATAAGCTGTAAAGTACTGTAAATAAGTGTCAGTGGGTTTCGAATTTCATGACTGATTGCGCTGATTGTCATCTGATGCGATTCAAGAAGACGCTGAAGAAGTTCTTTTCCTTCAGGGTTTTCTTCCATTATCTGTTGTAATTTGTCGAAATCTGATTCTGAAAACATAGTAATTACCGCCTTTCTTTTTGGAAGTTTAGCACTGATGGACAAAATAATCAATCAAATTTAGAATGATTTTTAGGAAAAGGAGAGAAACATGAGAGATAACAACTGTATTTTTTGCAAACTTGCTAATGGAGAGATCCCGACAGCTACACTTTATGAGGACGCAGATTTCAGGGTAATATTGGATGCGAATCCAGCTTCAAAAGGACATGCGCTTATTATTCCGAAAGAGCATTATGCCAGCTTGTATGAGTTGGAAGAATCGCTTGCAGGTAAGGCAATGATTCTTGCAAAGAAGATGATCATTAAGCTGACGGATGTGTTGAATTGTGATGGCTATAATCTGGTACAGAATAATGGAGAGTGTGCCGGACAGACAGTATTTCATTTTCACCTTCATCTTATTCCGCGGTATAAAGATGACGAGGTGGGGCTTGGCTGGAAGTTAAATGAATTAACGGATACAGACAAAGAGGACATACTGTCCAGGATATAAGATTTTACTGGCAAGAATTTACTAATACTAATGAGGAAAGAATAGTGGAAGGCAAAGGAATTACCGGTGGAATGGGTTCTATTAGAAGCGTAGATTTTGATAAGGTCTATGAAGAAAATATATCCACGGTTTATCGGACGGCATTGTATTATTCTGAAGATGAGAATGTAGCAGAAGAGATTACACAAGAAGTATTCCTGAAACTATATATCAGCAGAGAAAATATAAATACAGAAGCAGTTAGTGCATGGCTGGTTACAACAGCCAAAAATATGGTGCGTAATCATAAAAGAGACTGCTGGCATGAAGTTCCTAAAGGGGATATCTTTGAAGATGAAGATTCAGATCTTCTTGTGAGCAGCACAGAAGAAGATATTATGACTATTTTGCATGATAAAGAATATCATGAATTTGTAGAAAAGATATTCGGAGATTTATACCATATGAATGAACGTTGGTATGACGCAATTACAATCACATATCTTTTGGAGAAGCCTCAGAAAGAGGTAGCAGAAAATATGGGAGTGTCATTGGAGGTGCTTCATAGTATGCTGTATCGTGCAAAGAAGTGGATACAAAGAAAATATAGAGAAGAATATGACCGCCTAAGTGAAATATAAAAGAAGGTGCTTTTCGGCACCTTCTATTTATAAATAATAAATTAAGTGTCAATACGGATCATGGATTGTTCCGCTGCAGGCGGTTTGCTTATGCAGTAACAGATTCGATCAAATCAATGATCGTGTCTATTGAATTCTGCTGAGAAGAATTCTTCATTGCACTTATATATTGTTCGCGGTGTTCGTAAAGATTGTTTACTGCCTCGAGCAAGGATTTGTCGGTCAATGTTTCTTCTTCCAGGACGATACTGAAGCCTTGCCGTTCAAAGGAACGGGCATTTAGGATCTGATCGCCCCGGCTTGCGTGAGCAGAGAGCGGAATCAGGAGGTTTGGCTTATGTAATGCAAGGAGTTCACAGATTGCATTAGCTCCGGCTCTGGAAATAACGATATCTGTAAGTGAAAAAAAGTCCTTTAATTCTTCTTTGACGTATTCAAACTGAGCGTATCCTTTCAGTCCTTTTAGTGATTCGTCAAGCTTGCCGCGTCCGCACAGGTGAATGACTTGATAAGATTTCAGCAGTTCGGGAAGTATTGAGCGTACTGCATTGTTGACAGCGACAGCGCCAAGGCTTCCGCCTACAACAAGAATTACCGGTTTGTCGGAAGTAAACTCAAGAACTTCACGTGCTTTGAACTTATCGCCGGATAGTAGTTCCTGACGGATGGGCGAACCAGTAAGAAGAGCTTTTCCGTTAGGAAGAAGGTCTAAGGTTTCCGGGAAATTACAGCATACTTTTGTGGCTGCAGACAGTGAAAGCTTATTTGCTAGTCCGGGAGTCATGTCTGATTCATGGATAATGACCGGAACATGGCACCTTTTTCCGGAAAGTACAACGGGAACAGATACAAAGCCGCCCTTGGAAAATATAACGTCCGGCTTCAGGATCTTTACAAGCTTTTTGGCTTCATTCATACCTTTGAGAACACGGAACGGATCAGTAAAGTTCTGAAGACTGAAATAACGGCGGAGTTTTCCAGTAGCGATTCCGTGATAGGGGATACCGAACTGCTCAATGAGTTCCTTCTCAATCCCGTTGTAGGAGCCGATATAATGGATATCATACTTAAGCTCTTTAAGACGGGGAAGGAGAGCAATGTTGGGTGTAACATGGCCGGCGGTTCCGCCGCCTGTTAAGATAATACGTTTCATAAGAACCTCCGAAAAGAAAATCTTTAATTACAAGTATCATTCAATTGAAGTTTAAACAGTATATGTAAAAGAACTGCTATATATATATTATACAATCCAATAGGGATTGGTCAAGAGAAAGAGACGGGTGAACAGCCTGTTTTATGAGGTATTTGACATGACAATGCAGAAAGACGATTTGGAACAGGTAATAAGAGAAGACTTGTACAAAGAGGGAGAGGCGATCCAGAAAGCCATGGATGCGTCAGGAACAGAGGATATACCAGATGCTCTCAAAAAAGATATCCGGTTTAAGCTGCAGGAACGCATTGAGGCTTACGAAGAAGAACGGGTATATGCCGGACTTTCCGAAAAAGACAGAGAAGCGCTTAGACTGGGACGTAAGCTTCAAGAGGAACGCTCTGCGGCAAAGCATGTGCGTAGGAAAAGAAGATGGAAAATGTATGCGGCATCAGCAGCGGCGGTTGTACTTGTGCTGACAGCCGGGATTACAAGTATGGGTGGAGCGGAAAAGATTGTGTCAGTGATAGAGCAGGCTATTGGAGAGAGAAAAGTAATACAGGTAAATTCTAATAAAGAAAGTAAATTATCAGAAAATGAAGAGGAAGAAAAAGCGTATGAGAAAATTAAAGAGGCTTTTGGGATAGAACCTGTTAAATTGATAAAGCAGAAAAAGGGTATGAAATTTGTGCAATTAAACTTGGATAATAATCTACAAGTTGCTGAAATGATATACCAATGTGATGGAAAAAATCTTTTGTATATAATTGATGCAGGATATTATAATTCTTCTTTTAGTTTTGATGCAGATGATAAAATTATAGAGAAAGAGGTGATGGAAATTGGAGAGAATGACATAGAGTTAACCGTGTATCAGGTGAAGGAAACGCAAGCAATTAAATGTTCGGCACATTTTACATATCAGAAGATAGAATATTTTTTGGTTGGGAAAATAGATATAGATGATTTTAAATTAATTTTAAAAAATTTATTTTTTTCATAAAAATGCCGTCAGTTTTTGTCGTGTAATGTGTCTATTATATGAGAGTTAGGGGAGGGATGGAGGTAAAAGATGAAAAAAACGAAAGTTATGTCTATTGGCTGTATCTTAGTGCTGGTATTTTGCATGTTCGGTCTCAGTCTTAACGTATATGCGAAAGAAGGTGCAAAGCAGATTGATGGTTCTTATCTGACAGACAAGAGTGAATCAATCGGTTATGATACGAAGATTACCCGCGGCGAGGATTTGCTGGCTGGTTATTCGAAATGTGTCAGACTGCCGAATGGTCATCTTTATGTTGGAGGAACGACCGTTGCGTGTCAGACTGTGGAGAGAATTGGACTTGCTGTTGCTATAGAGCGTGCAAAGGAAGAGGATACTACATGGGAGGCATACGATGCTTGGATAGTGCGTGAAGAGAACACAGACCGAATAGCTTCTAGTAAAGAGCTTGAAGTAGAAGGTGGTTATTACTATCGGGTAGTATGTACTCATTCTGCAAACAGTGATATGAGCAGTAGCTTTACTAACGGAATATTCATCGAGTAGCCACTATGCCATAATAGAGATCATCCAGTCGCTTTATTATGGTACCTGATAATGACTCTGTATGTTGATTCTACTGGGGAGACTGTGACAAGCATCGCCGCGGAGGGTGATTGTTTATAAGAAGAGACTACATTGTGAAAAAGTAAAAAAAATATTTATTTGAGTTGCGTCTGTCCGTTGTACAGCGATGCAGGTCACAGTCTTCCCAGATGTAAGAGGAAACAGAAGAAAACAATCGAGGAGAGGATGCCATGGTGGGGGCATCCTTTTCTCATGCAAAATTATCTATATATGTAAATTGGTCAACTCTTTCCTTAAGGAATTTATAAGTTTTTAAAAGTTGAATTTTGACTTTGAACATGTTATATTTTCATGTATCGAAAATCCTGTCATGGGATTTACTAAATCATTATCCAAAGTTTTGGATTATCACTGTGTTTTTGAAAGATTCTTTCACATGTACCCTGTTTAGTTTCAAGAAAGAAAGCCTGATCGGCAGAATTAATTAAGGAAGGAAAAGCATGGCATATTGGATGCTGCATGCAGGTATTTTATGGATAAAAATTTGAAGGATTCCAACAGACAGATCGTACAGATTTATGACCGCATTTTTAAAAAGATACTCACACTTTCTGTGCGTGCAGTTATTTCACTTATTAACGGACTGTTCGGGACAGAATATCCGCCGGACAGCACGATTACTTATAACTGGACGGAACATCACGATGATAACTTAAAAAAGACACTTGCGGATACGATTCTTACGATAAATCAATTCTATTCCTACCATATCGAAGCGCAGATGTATGAAGATGAGGAGATTGAATTCAGGGTCTTTGACTACAGTTACGGACACGCGCTCAAGGCAAGAAGTGACGCGGATGTCCTGCATTTTCCCGAACCACGGATCATCTATCTTTACAATCATAAAAGAATCCCGGATGTGAAGGAAATACTTCTTGATTTTGGAACACAGGGAATATTTTTGTACCGGGTTCCGGTCTTTAAGCTTTTAGAACATACTGCGGAGGAATTGAGTAGCCGGAAGATGGTGATACTCATCCCGTTTATGCTCTTAAAGCTGCGGGACAGTATAAGAAAAGAACGGACGCAGGAGAATATGAAAGCCTTGCGGACACTGGTACTGGATGATATAATAGAGACAATCAATGAGAATCAGGCCCTTGGAAATATTACCTCGGCGGATGCCAATAAGCTGCGCAGCCTGATTCGGAAACTGTATAATCATCTATACTCGCATTATGAGGAGTTTATCAAAGGGGGACTCAATGATATGATGGAAGACGGACTGGTATTGGAAGCGGATATACTGGAGGCAGAATTGACAAAAAAGATAACAGAGCGGGTGACACGGGAGGTAACGCAGCAGGTAACGGAACAGGTGACAGAGCAAGTGACGCAGCAGGTAACGGAACAGGTGACAGAGCAAGTGACGCAGCAGGTAACAGAACAAGTAACGGAACAGGTGACAGAGCAGGTAACAGAGCAGGTAACAGAAGATGTTATGAGGCGGAGTCAGAGGGATACGATATGTAAATTATACTCTAAATTAAAGGACGCAGGACAGGTGGCGGAACTATTGGAGGTTCCTCTGGATCTGGTACAGGAAATGATTTGATAACGCGGCAGGATATGGACAGTAAAATTGGCAGGGAGGTTCTCTCTGCCAATTAATTTGCGGTTTTATTTTCTGGAAACTGCTTTTAATGCCTGCGCAAGCTGGTCCGGACAGGATGTAGATTTGAAACCGCATTTGATCCCTTCTAGACGGGCGATTGCATCATCTACATTCATCCCTTTTACAAGACGTGCTACACCTTGAGTGTTTCCGCTGCAGCCGCCGACAAATTCTGCAGTTTTGATTACATTATCTTCTACATCCACTCGGATCAGCTGTGAGCAGACGCCAACTGGTTTATAATCCATAAAACTTCCTCCTTTGATTTTACTCAGCAAGAAAAGTATAGCAGAGAATAAAAAGGAATGCTATACTATTTCTGATATTATAATGTTTATACAAAGGAGCAGACAGATGATAGGTATTATTGGAGCTATGGAAGAAGAAGTAGCGGCTTTGAAAGAAGAGATGGATATCCAGAAGACGGAGGAGATTGCAGGCATGGCTTTTTGTAAAGGGGTGCTTTGCGGAAAAGACGCGGTTGTGGTAAGGAGCGGTATTGGCAAGGTAAATGCGGGAATCTGCGCACAGATTCTGGTGGACCATTTTCAGGTGAATGCGCTGATCAATACAGGGATCGCAGGTTCGCTGGATGCGAGGATTGACATCGGCGACATGGTGATTTCGACGGATGCAGTTCATCATGATATGGATGCGACGATTTTCGGCGATCCGGCAGGACAGGTGCCGAGAATGGACACACTGGCGTTTCCGGCGGATATGGAACTTGTTAAGAAGGCTAAAGCGGCCAATGAGAAGGCGAATCCGGAGATTCATACATTTACCGGAAGGGTGGCGAGCGGCGACCAGTTTATCTCTTCTGCCGAGAAAAAGGAGCGGATTGTGAATCTGTTCCATCCACTTTGTACGGAAATGGAGGGAGCAGGGATTGCTCAGGCGGCTTACCTGAACAAAGTTTCGTATGTCATAATTCGGGCGATTTCGGACAAAGCTGACAACAGCGCTGTCATGGACTATCCGGAATTCGAGCGGCAGGCAATTGCTCACAGCGTGCGCCTTATGAAAGAACTTTTGGCCTCTCTTTGAGATTTAAAAGACAATTATCTACTATGAAGCGACAGCATATGACAAACAGATGTCGTTTTATGGAGAACGGATTTTATCGCCCTCTGGGAAAATATCAAGTATAATTCCCATGAAAGGAGGGCTTGATCTATGTCGAGGATAATAGTAGATAAGCAGATAATAGTTATAGCACTGGGAATTTTCACGGCGATTGGCATTCTGAGCAAATGTATCGTGAATGCGATTCTTTCACGCTTACTGCGCGCGGCGGGCAATATGAACAAAAGTACTCATCCGCTGATGCGGCTGGTGCGCGCGAAATTTGAACATGCCTGTATGGTCAGTGAGAAGGTGGAGAACGTGGAAGTGTTTGTGGACAAGTACCTGTATGGATATAAGGTACTTGGGATCCGGCTTCATAGCCTGAGGAGGTTAGAAAAGGCGGCGGCGCTTTTGTGTATCGTGACAGGTCTTTTGGGGGCAGTTCTTACATATGGGGTCTATGGAATGAACGATCTTGTGCTGCAGACAGGGGTGATCGGCGCAGGGCTTGGAATTCTTGTGTATGTGTTCCATCTGACGACGGATGAAGAATACCGGATACAGATGGCGAGAAATTATATGGTTGATTATCTGCAGAATGTATGCCTTCACCGCTATGAAAGGGCACAGCGGAAAGAGATCGATGAGAAAAGAGCCGCGCAATGGGATACAGATGAAGAAGGATTTATGGATACACAGATGGACGAAGAGGAGTTTGAAGAGACGGAGATTGTAATGAAAGCGTATAATGCGGCGGAGACTGCAGAACCGATAAGTCCAAATCCGGGGAAAGAGGTTCCTTCGCCCCAGACTCCGCCGGAGATTCTCCCGCCGGCAATGCCAGAGTCCTATCCTGTGCCAGAGCCGATTAAAGGGGAAGATAAAAGCGGCAGGATAAGAGCGGTCCGTGAAAAGGAAGAAAGAGAAGAACCGGAGGGAACAGAGCAGAAGTCCGTAGAAAGAGAAATTCTCATCCGCCAGATACTGGAGGAGTTTATGGCTTGATTAAAGCGTATTGATTTGATAAAATATATTATATATGTAAAAGTATAAATATATTTTGAAGGAAGGACGGATTTGCGTTATGGCAAAAGTAACATTTGACTATTCAAAGGCGGCAGGATTTATCAGTGATCATGAAGTGGAGTCCATGAAGAAGATCGCTTTGCAGGCGAAGGAGACGCTTCTATCGAGAGAAGGAGCGGGGAATGACTTTCTTGGATGGATTGATCTTCCGGTAGATTATGATAAAGAAGAGTTTGCGAGGATCAAAACTGCGGCAGAGAGGATCAAGGCAGATTCCGAGGTGCTGGTGGTTATTGGTATCGGCGGTTCTTATCTTGGAGCGAGAGCAGCGGTTGAGTTTCTGCGTCATAATTTTTACAACATGGTTTCTAAGGAAGTGCGCAAGACACCGGAGATTTACTATGCAGGCAACAGTATCAGCAGTACATATCTCAAGCACCTGATCGATGTGATCGGTGACAGGGATTTTTCTGTAAATGTAATCTCCAAATCTGGTACGACGACAGAGCCGGCGATCGCTTTCCGTGTATTCAAAGCTATGCTTGAAGAGAAATACGGAAAAGAAGGGGCAGCCAAGAGGATTTACGCAACAACAGACAAGGCAAGAGGAGCGTTGAAGAGTCTTGCTGATGAAGAAGGTTATGAGGAATTTGTAGTGCCGGATGACGTGGGCGGACGTTTCTCGGTTCTGACAGCAGTAGGCCTTCTTCCGATTGCAGTCAGCGGAGCAGATATTGATAAGCTGATGGAAGGAGCTGCTTCTGGAAGAGAGATGGCAGTCAACAATGAATTTGAGGACAATGATGCGCTGAAATATGCTGCGATCCGTAACATCCTTCACAGAAAAGGAAAATCTGTTGAGATTCTGGCCAACTATGAGCCAAGCCTTCACTATGTATCTGAGTGGTGGAAACAACTTTACGGCGAGAGCGAAGGAAAAGACCAGAAAGGTATCTTTCCGGCATCTGTTGACCTTACAACCGACCTTCATTCTATGGGACAATTCATTCAGGACGGAAGCCGCATTATGTATGAGACAGTTCTGAATGTAGAGGCCTCACAGGAAGAGATCATCATCGGTGAGGAACCGGTAGATCTTGACGGGTTGAATTACCTTGCGGGTAAGAATGTTGACTTTGTAAATAAGAGTGCTATGAACGGAACGATTCTTGCGCATACAGACGGCAATGTTCCGAACCTTATGATCAATGTTCCGACACAGGATGAATATTCGCTGGGACAATTGTTCTATATGTTTGAGTTCGCGTGCGGTGTAAGCGGGTATATTTCAGGTGTGAACCCATTCAACCAGCCAGGTGTTGAAAGCTATAAGAAGAATATGTTCGCGCTGCTCGGAAAACCGGGATTTGAAGAAGAAAGAGAGAAGCTTCTTAAAAGATTATAATTGAAAATTATAATAAAAGAATGCAAAGAGCGTGTTATGAGCACACTATATGATAAGTTAAAAAGCTACAGCAGTTCGGATTATTATGGATTCCACATGCCGGGGCATAAAAGGCGCGGCATACGAAAAGCCGGCGGCGGGGTGAGTCTTCCGTATGACATAGATATTACAGAGATTGACGGTTTTGATGATCTTCATCACGCGCGGGGGATTCTGAAAAATGCGCAGGAAAGGGCAGCCAGAGTTTTTCATGCAGATGAGACGCATTTTCTTGTCAATGGAAGCACGGTCGGAATCCTGAGTGCTGTATGCGGAATAACTGAAAAAGGAGATACCATACTTGTGGCAAGAAATTGCCACAAGTCTGTGTATCATGCCATAAATTTAAATGAGTTGAATCCGGTCTATTTATATCCGGGGTTTGACAGCCGGGTGGGGCTGAATACGGAGATTAGACCGCAGGATGTTATAGAAGCCCTTGAGCGTTATCCGAAGGTCAGGGCAGTTGTGATCGTATCGCCGACTTATGACGGGGTAGTGTCAGATGTGACTGCCATCGCAAAGGCGGTGCATGCGAAGGGACTGCCATTGATCGTAGACGAAGCGCATGGGGCTCATTTTGGTTTTCACAATGCGTTTCCGGAAAATGCGAACAGGTGCGGTGCGGATATCGTTATCCACAGTGTGCACAAAACCCTGCCGTCATTGACCCAGACGGCACTTCTTCATATGAATGGGGACAGGATTGACAGAAGAAGAGTGAAAGAGTATCTGGATATGCTCCAGACTTCCAGCCCGTCTTATGTATTGATGGCGAGTATTGATTTATGTATACAGGAGCTTCAAAGCCATGCAGACGAGATGTTTGAGCGGTATGTTGCAGAGCTTTGTAAGGTCCGTGAGAAACTTTTAGGGCTTAAGTGTCTTGAGTTAGTCCGTACACAATGTTATGATATATCCAAGCTTATTATTTATGCGGGATGTTCGGGGGACACAGGATCGGCATTATTAAACCGGCTGCTTTCTGAGTATCATCTGCAGATGGAGATGGCGGCAGGAAATTATGTTCTTGCCATGACTTCTGTATCAGATACAAAAGAAGGCTTAGAACGGTTGACAAATGCATTGTATAGGATTGATAATAAGATAGATCATAATAAAAAAGAAGGAATATGTCTGAAGATGGAAGAGATCCCCCGTGCAGAACCGGTATATAATATTGCCAGAACCGCAGAGCGGGTAAGGACAGGCAAAGCGGGAACCAGATTGGTCTTATGGGAGTCTGCCATCGGATATATCTCTGTAGAGTATGCTTATCTGTATCCGCCGGGGAGTCCTTTGATCGTGCCGGGGGAGAGGATCACAGAGGAGGCGGTCGGCCTGCTTGAGTGGTATCAGGTTAAAGGATATTCTATTGAGGGATTAAAAAGGGAAAGATACATTGAAGTTTTAGTCAATGAACAGATATAGATTACAGTATTTTAGAAAAATAAAAGGGAGATACGACATGGGAAGCTTTAAGGATGTAGTAGGACACAAAGATATAATACAGTATATTAGAAATGCGGTATCGATGGAGAAGGTGTCACATGCTTATATTATGAATGGCGCGAGAGGTTCCGGCAAGAAGATGCTGGCAAGCCTGTTTGCCATGACGCTGCTGTGTGAGAAAAAAGGGCCGGACCCGTGTAATACCTGTCACTCCTGTAAACAGGCGGAGAGCAATAACCATCCGGATATTATATGGGTTGCCCATGAAAAGCCGAATACGATCAGTGTGGATGATATCCGCAGACAGGTAAATGATACGGTTATGATAAAGCCATATCAGGGACCATATAAGATATATATTATTGACAGGGCAGAGCTTATGACAACGCAGGCTCAGAACGCGCTGCTTAAGACTATCGAGGAACCGCCGGAGTATGCAGTTATCATACTGCTGACAGAGAACGCGGAGACGCTGCTTCCTACTATCAATTCAAGGTGTGTGATGCTTAAGCTGCGCAACATCAGGAATACTCTGATCAAAAAATATTTGATGGAGATGCTTGAGGTTCCGGATTATAAAGCAGATGTCTGCACGGCATTTGCGCAGGGAAATATGGGGCGGGCTATCATGCTTGCTCATTCAGAGCATTTTAACGAAATTAAGGAAGAAGCGATCAAGCTTCTTAAATACATCCGTGAGATGGAATTTTCTGAAGTTGTCGCAGCCGTGAATAATGTCACGGTATATAAACTGGAGATTATGGATTATTTTGATATCATCATGATTTGGTATCGGGATGTCCTGCTTTATAAGGCGACAAAAGAGATTGATAAGCTTGTGTTTAAAGACCAGATAAAATACATTAAGGAGCAGGCGAAAACAAGCTCTTATGAAGGTATTCAGAATATCATCGCCGGTCTTGAGAAAGCAAAGTCCAGGCTTAAGGCGAATGTTAATTTTGAGCTTGTAATGGAACTTTTGTTCCTGACAATAAAGGAGAACTGATTTATGACCAAAGTAATAGGGGTAAGATTCCGGCCGGCAGGAAAGATATATTTTTTTGCTCCCGGAAAGCATGATATTAAAACCGGAGACAAAGTGATCGTAGAGACTGCCAGAGGGGTGGAGTTTGGCTCTGTGGTAACGGGACCAAAGGATGTAGAAGATGAAAGGATAACCCAGCCCCTTAAGCAGGTTATCCGGATCGCGACAGAGGAAGATAAGAGAAAAGAAGCTAAGAATCACGAAAAAGAAAAAGAAGCATTTGAGATATGTCTGGAAAAGATCCGTAAGCGCGGGCTTGAAATGAAACTGATCGATGCAGAATATACTTTTGATAATAATAAGGTGCTTTTTTACTTTACGGCTGATGGAAGGATTGATTTTCGGGAACTTGTGAAGGATCTGGCGAGTGTGTTCAGGACAAGGATCGAACTTCGGCAGATCGGTGTGCGAGACGAGACGAAGATACGGGGCGGGATAGGGATCTGCGGACGGCCGCTCTGCTGCAATACGTATCTGTCTGAGTTTGCGCCGGTGTCTATCAAGATGGCGAAGGAACAAAATCTGTCGCTGAATCCGACGAAAATCTCCGGTGTGTGCGGCAGGCTGATGTGCTGTCTGACGAATGAGGAGGAAATCTATGAGGAGCTTAACAGTCATCTGCCTGGTAATGGTGATCATGTAACGACACCTGAGGGGCTTAAAGGAGATGTGCAGTCGGTCAATGTGCTGCGTCAGCTTGTAAAGGTAATCGTGACACTGGATAATGATGAAAAGGAAATACGGGAATATCATGCTTCGGATCTTAAATTCAAACCCAAGCGCCGGAAAAAGGATGCGAAGCTTTCGAAAGAGGAACTAGAAGAGCTTAAACGCCTGGAAGAGAAAAACAGTGCTTCCAGACTGGATGATAATTAAATAAAGTGGTGTACGAAATGAGAAAAGATAGCTTACTTTGTACGGGGGAGAGACTGGACGATCTGCAGATCAAAGGATATCGTATCATCCAGCATCCGGGGCGGTTTTGTTTTGGAATGGATGCGGTGCTGCTTTCCTCATTTGTGAAGGTGAAGAGGAATGAGAGAGTGCTTGATCTGGGGACGGGGACGGGAATTTTGCCTATCCTTTTAGAGGCGAAAACGGACGGAGAACATTATACCGGACTGGAGATACAAAAAGAGAGTGCGGACATGGCAAGAAGGAGCGTGGCGTACAACGGGCTGGAATCAAAAATAGATATTGTAACAGGAGATATTAAAGAGGCAGTTCTTAAGTTCGGGGCCGCCTCTTTTGAGGTGGTTACGACGAATCCGCCATATATGATAGGAAAACACGGACTTCGCAACAGCAGTGAGGCATTACATGTTGCGCGGCATGAGGTTCTGTGCACGTTAGACGATATTTTAGAACAAAGCGCTAAGATATTGAAAGTAAAAGGAAGATTCTATATGGTGCACAGACCTTTCAGACTGCCGGAGATACTTTCTAAAATGTGCGTGCATGGAATTGAGCCGAAGGAGCTGCGTCTTGTCTATCCGTTTGCGGATAAAGAGCCGAATATGGTTCTTATCGGCGGGATCAAAGGCGCTAATCCAAGGATGAAGGTAGGACCGCCGTTAATCGTGTATGGAAAAGAAGGAAAGTATACGGATGAAGTTATGAGGATACATCATTGCTGGGAAGAAAAAGCCCGGGCAGAAGGAGAAACTATATGACAGGTACTTTATACCTATGTGCCACTCCGATAGGCAATCTTGAGGATATGACATTTCGCGGCATACGTATATTGAAGGAAGTAGATTTGATCGCGGCAGAGGATACCCGCAACAGTATTAAACTTTTAAATCATTTTGAAATAAAGACACCTATGACAAGCTACCACGAGTACAATAAGGTTGAAAAGGGGAAAATGCTTGTAAAACGGCTGCTTGACGGAGAAAATATCGCACTGATAACAGATGCAGGCACGCCGGGGATCTCGGACCCGGGGGAAGAGCTGGTTGCAATGTGCCATGAGGCGGGAATTTTTGTAACAGCAGTTCCTGGGGCGGCGGCATGTATCACTGCGTTGACCATATCAGGGCTTTCTACGAGACGGTTCGTATTTGAGGCGTTTCTTCCGGCGGACAAGAAAGAGCGGCAAAGGGTGCTTGAGGATTTAAAAGGGGAAATGAGGACGATCATCATATATGAGGCTCCCCACAGGCTTTTGCGGACTCTTATACTGCTTAAGGAGACACTCGGAAACCGGAGGCTTAGTATCTGTAAGGAGCTGACCAAAAGACATGAAACGGTATTTGGGACGACGATCGATGAGGCAGCAGCTTATTATAAAGAGCATGAGGCGAAGGGAGAATATGTTCTTATAATAGAAGGAAGATCCGATGAAGAGAGACTTAAGGAAGAACAAGAACAGTGGGAAAAACTGCCGTTGAAGGAGCATATGGAGCAGTATCTTAAGAAGGGACTGAGCAAAAAGGAGGCTATGAAACGGGTGGCAAAAGACAGAGGAGTAGGAAAAAGAGACGTTTACCAAATGCTGCTTGAACAGGAATGAGCAGTGTTTTGACAATAAAACTATCTGATTGTTCAATTTGTATAGAATAATTTAGAAAAATTGTTCAACTTGGGTATACCCCGAAGCATTCTTTTTTAATATACTCTTTATTAGCAAAAGAAATGTTGAAAATCTATTATTGGAGAAAATACTAGGAGGGCTATTAAAATGGCAAGTTTATCTTTACGTCACATTAACAAGACTTATCCTAACGGATATGTAGCAGTTAAAGACTTCAACCTTGAGATTGAAGACAAAGAATTTATTATTTTTGTAGGAGCTTCAGGATGTGGTAAATCTACAACGCTTCGTATGGTGGCTGGTCTGGAAGAGATTACCAGCGGTGAATTATACATCGGCGATAAGTTAGTGAACGATGTAGAGCCTAAGGACAGAGATATTGCGATGGTATTCCAGAACTATGCTCTGTATCCGCATATGACAGTATATGATAATATGGCATTCGGTCTTAAGTTAAGAAAGATACCGAAAGATGAGATTGATAAGATGGTTCGTGAGGCAGCTAGGATCCTTGACCTGGAAGCATTGCTTGAGCGTAAGCCGAAGGCTCTTTCCGGTGGTCAGAGACAGCGTGTTGCTATGGGACGTGCAATTGTACGTAGTCCTAAGGTATTCCTTATGGATGAGCCTCTTTCCAACTTGGATGCTAAGCTCCGTGGACAGATGCGTATTGAGATTTCCAAGCTTCATCAGAGACTTGGTACAACTATCATTTATGTAACACATGACCAGACAGAGGCTATGACTCTTGGTACAAGAATTGTAGTTATGAATGCAGGTATCGTTCAGCAGGTAGATACACCTCAGGTACTTTATGATGCACCATGCAATCTGTTCGTTGCAGGATTCATCGGATCACCTCAGATGAACTTTGTAGATGCGACATGTAAAGTAAAAGGCAATGATGTATACCTTGTAGCTGGTCCTTCAGAGATCAAGCTTGCGCCAGAGAAGGCTAAAAAGCTTATTGACGGCGGATATAACGGAAAGACAGTTGTTCTTGGTATTCGTCCGGAAGATGTTCATGATGAGCCAGACTTCCTTGCTAAGTCTCCTGAAACAGTTATTGAAGCTAAGATCCGTGTATACGAGATGCTTGGCGCGGAAGTATTCTTATACTTTGATTATGAGGGTGCCAGCATGACAGCAAGAGTTGAGCCTAGCACAAAGGCAAGAACAGGCGATACAGTTAAGTTCGCGCTTGATGCTTCTAAGATTCATGTATTTGATAAAGAGACAGAAGAGGCAATTACAAATTAGTTTATAACCATGAGTTAGAACCGGCTTTCGCGAGACGAGAGCCGGTTTTTTTAGAATCAAAATCATTAGACACGGTTTCTGTCATGTGATAGAATGGAGAAATGTAGGAGGTGGCCATTTGTTATCGAATCAGATCTTGCACAAAACGGTGCAGGATATCAAAAAAATAACCGGATTTGAATGTGCGGTATGGGATATGAGAGGGATCTGCCTTGTCATGACCAGTGAAAAGATGATTGGCTTAGATAAGAGGATTTTAATGTTCTGTGAAACGGTAGTGGAAGAGCCGGTGAGAATTGGAGACGGTGTGGGAATGTTCCTTGTATATGATGAGGAAAAGCCAACCTATATACTGGCGCTGGCAGGAGAAGGGGGGGCCCTTTCGATGGCGGGAGAGATGGGAGCGAGCCAGCTGTCTAATCTTTTGTTTGTTTATAAAGAAAAGATGGATAAGAACCGTTTTATCCAGAATCTGATATTAGATAATCTGTTGCTGGTCGATATTTATAATCAGGCAAAGAAGATGAAGATTCCTGTAGAACTTCGGCGGGCAGTGTTTTTGGTTGAAGCAAGAAATGAAGGCGAAAACCTGATTTTAGATACGCTGAAGGGATTGTACGCAACCGGAACCAGAGATTTTGTTACGGCAGTTGATGAAAAGCATGTGATTCTTGTGAAGGCAGTAGAAAATACAGAAGATTACACCCATTTAGGGAAAACGGCAAGAACGATCGCGGATACGCTGAATATGGAAGCTATGGTAAGTGTGCGAGTGTCTTATGGCACGATTGTTGAGGAGCTTAAAGACGTATCCAAATCCTATAAAGAGGCAGACATGGCTCTTGAAGTAGGAAGAGTATTTTATGAAGAGAAGACGATCCTGGCATATAATGAACTTGGAATAGGCAGACTGATCCATCAGCTCCCGGAATCTTTGTGCAAGATGTTTCTCAGTGAAGTATTTGAAGGCGAAGTAGACGGTATGTTTGATGATGAAGAGCTGCAGACAGTATTTACATTTTTTGATAATAATCTGAATATATCTGAGACAGCAAGGCAGCTTTATATCCACCGTAATACATTGGTGTACAGGCTGGAGAAAATACAGAAACGGACAGGGCTTGATGTGAGAGTATTCGATGACGCGCTGACATTCAAGATAGCTATGATGGTAGCTGATCATATGAGATCTGTGAAAGGATAAGGGGATTTTGTAAGACCTGCCTGATTTATAATGATATTGAAATCATGGTACCGTGGTATTGTAATATAAAGAAAATGTGATAAAATGGGGGATGTAGAAAGAGAGATATAAGAACAGGAGGAATAAAGTAACATGGTGAAGCTTTATGATAAAGGTGTATATCTGTTAAATGGAACAGAGATCGCAGAGACTTTGCAGGAAGTGAAGGCAAAGACAGGACAAGATATAACGGCGGCTGAGGCTGCAAAAAATACAATGGCCTACCATATTTTAGAAGATCATAATACATCGGGAAACATGGACAGGCTGCAGATTAAATTTGATAAACTGACTTCTCATGACATTACCTTTGTCGGGATCATACAGACGGCGAGGGCGTCAGGGCTTGAGAAGTTCCCGATTCCTTACGTACTTACGAACTGTCATAATTCTTTGTGCGCGGTCGGCGGTACGATCAATGAAGATGACCACATGTTTGGTCTGACTTGCGCGAAGAAGTACGGCGGTGTGTATGTTCCGCCTCATCAGGCAGTTATCCACCAGTTTGCCCGTGAGATGTTAGCGGGGGGCGGTAAGATGATACTTGGTTCGGACAGCCATACCCGTTATGGGGCGCTTGGAACCATGGCTATGGGTGAGGGAGGTCCGGAACTCGTAAAGCAGCTCCTTAATAAGACTTATGATATTAAGATGCCGGAGGTTGTGGCTATCTATCTGGACGGAGAACCAATGAAAGGCGTCGGCCCGCAGGATGTTGCGCTTGCGATCATCGGGGCGACATTCGCGAATGGATATGTGAACAATAAAGTAATGGAATTTGTAGGGCCGGGAGTTGGGAAGCTGAGTGCCGATTTCAGGATCGGGATTGATGTTATGACTACGGAGACGACCTGTTTGTCATCTATTTGGAAAACGGATGAGAAAATCAAAGAATTCTATGAGATACACGGAAGGCAGGAAGAGTATAAGGAGCTGGAACCGGGAGCTGTTACTTACTATGATGGTATGGTATATGTGAACTTAAGCGAGATCAGACCGATGATCGCGATGCCGTTCCATCCATCTAATGTATATACGATTGACGAGGTTAATGCAAATCTTAAGGACATACTTCATGATGTAGAGCAAAAAGCGTTAGTCAGCCTTGGCGGCGCAGTGGATTATTCTCTTCAGGATAAGATACGCGGCGGCAGACTTTATGTTGACCAGGGACTCATAGCGGGGTGTGCAGGCGGCGGATTTGAAAATATATGCGCGGCGGCAGATATTATAAAAGGACATTATATCGGCGCGGATGAATTTACATTCAGTGTGTATCCGGCGAGCACGCCGATTTATATGGAGCTTGTGAAAAACGGTGCGGTTGCTGAGCTTATGCAGGCAGGGACTATTGTAAAGACAGCGTTTTGCGGACCTTGTTTTGGTGCGGGAGATACTCCGGCCAACAATGCGTTTTCTATCAGACATTCTACGAGGAACTTCCCGAACCGTGAAGGTTCTAAGCTCCAGAGCGGGCAGATATCTTCTGTTGCGCTGATGGATGCCCGTTCTATCGCTGCCACAGCGGCGAATAAAGGATTTCTTACGCCGGCAACAGCGATAGATGCAGAGTATACGGGAAAGAAATATCATTTTGATGAAAAGATTTACGCGAATCGTGTATTTGACAGTCATGGAGTGGCGGATCCTTCTGTTGAGATCAGATTTGGACCGAATATCAAAGACTGGCCTGGAATGCCGGCACTGCCGGAAAATCTTCTTTTGAAAGTAGTATCTGAGATCCACGACCCGGTTACTACAACAGATGAGCTTATTCCGTCCGGCGAGACTTCTTCTTATCGTTCGAATCCGCTTGGTCTTGCTGAATTTGCATTGTCAAGAAAAGATCCGGCATATGTAGGAAGAGCAAAAGAAGTTCAAAAAGCCCAGAAAGCAATTGAGGCAGGAGAGTGTCCGCTTGATGTGTTGGATGAACTAAAGCCGGTGATGGAAAAGATAAAAGAGGTTTATCCGGATACCGGAAAGGGAAATCTGGGTATCGGAAGTACGATATTTGCAGTAAAACCGGGTGATGGATCTGCCAGAGAGCAGGCTGCCTCCTGTCAGAAAGTACTGGGCGGATGGGCTAATATTGCCAACGAGTATGCAACAAAGAGATACCGCTCTAACCTGATCAACTGGGGAATGCTTCCGTTTATCACAGAGGAAAAAGACGATGCGTTGAGCTTTAAAAATGGTGACTATATCTTTGTGCCGGACATCCGGAAAGCGGTCAAAGAGCAGACAGCAGAGATAAAAGCATATATTGTGGGTGATACATTGAAAGAAGTTACATGGAAGCTTGGGGATCTGACAGACGCTGAGCAAGAGATCATTCTGAAAGGATGTCTTATCAATTATTACCGCGGATAGGTATGGAACAAGATACGAGTGGATAAAAATAGAAAGAACATGTATATTCATTATGGATATATATGTTCTTTTCAGTGTGCGGTTATGTGTATCACAACTCATAATCTGCAGCAATATAGCACGGCTGGAAAAATTTTCTAGAAAATGGAAATGTTGTATGCTAAACTAATTTGGAAAATATGACTCATTTGGTTGATTTTACTGATGAAAGGAAAAGAATATGAAAGAAAATGTTACAGTCCCTGCGGTGGAGAGGGCTTTGAACGTACTCGAATATTTTTCGCTTAACAATGATGAAAAATCGTTAAAAGCAATAGGAGACGATCTGGATATTCCTTCTGCCTCATTATTCCGGATCATAAAAAATCTAGTGTCCAGAGGATACCTTCTGCAAGTAGAGAGCAATCCTCCTAAATATGTATTGGGATATAAAATCCCCCAGCTGGCCTCAAGATATTCGGATAATTATACTATCGCGAATGTTATCAAGCCATATATGGAAAGGCTTTCGCAGAGGACGAACCAGACAGTGCAATTTGCGGTGGAAAGAGGAAAGCAGATCATATATATTGAACAGGTGCTTTCGGCTGCTCCGGTCAATTTTATAGCGCATTTATATACACCGATGGAAATTAACACGAGTGCAGGGGCTAAGTGTATTTTAGCGCAGTGGCCGGCGGAAACACAAAAGCGCTTCCTGAAGGAGACTGTTCTGCAGAAAAAGACAGAGAAGACAATTGTTGACAAAGAGAAATATTTAGAAGAGCTTCGGATAACGAGAGAGCGGGGATACGGGCTGGATTATGAAGAATTTAATAAGGGGATATGCTGTATCGCTGCTCCGGTTTTTGGAACGGATCATGAATGTATAGGTGCGATCGGAGTGACCGGGGGCATTGAGGAATATAAAAATAACGATAAATTTGAAGTTTTGAAAAATAACATAATTGAAACAGCGGGTTTGATCTCAGCTAAGATTAGCTGAAGACAAAAAATTGGCAGAGCATGATTGCTCTGTTTTTTTTATACAAAATATATAAAAAATGTGATTTAAATATTTTTTGTGGTTGCAATATCACTATATTTATGATAATATAATATCAAAATATTTTATATATAAAATATATATTTCAAATATGAAATAGAGAGGAGCGAACACGATGAAAAGAAAACCCATCTTGGGAATTTTGGGGTTGTCGGATGGAGAACCGGAAGTCCATGAGCAATTGAAAGAAATCGTGCAGGCACAGGTTAATGCAATAACAGAGGCAATAAGGGCAACAGATGAAGTTGAAATAATCGAGGCTGATGAATTGGTATGCAGTGTGAAGTCTGCAAAGGAACAGGCGGAACTTTTGAAAAGCAAAGGGGTAGACGGAACGATCCTTGCGTATGGGGTATTTGCCTTCCCTAATTTCTCGGCAATTGTAGCACAGAACGGAAAAGGACCGTTTCTGCTGGCCGCGAATCTAAATCCGGACTGGCCGGGCATGGTAGCTATGCTTGCGGCGGGAGGAGCGCTGAATCATTTAGGTATCGACCATTTCAGGGTGAGCGGAGAGGCAAAGGACCCGGAGGTTTTAAAGAAGTATTTGACATTCGCGAAATGTGCGATGGTAGCGAGCGGATTGAACGGACAAAAATACGGCCTGATTGGCGGAAGAAGTCTGGGGATGTACAGCGCTACGGTAAGTATGCAGGATTGGCAGAAGAAGTTTGGTGTTGATGTGGATCATTTAGACCAGAGTGAACTGGTAAGAATGGCAGATGAGATCCCGGAAGCACAGGTAGATAAAGCGTTTAAGTGGCTTTCAGAAAATGTGGGCGAGATCCATTATAATGACACAAGCTTTACCGCAGAAAAATTAAAGACACAGATCAGACATTATGAGGCGTTAAAGAAGCTTATCAAGCAGAATGATTATGATTTTGTAGGTGTGAAATGTCATTATGAGATGAGCAGACATTATTGTACCGAATGTATCTGCGCGGCTTTCTGCAACGATCCTTATGATTGGGATGGCCCTAAGGAGCCGGTTGTGTATGCCTGCGAAGCAGATTCGGATGCGGCACTCACAATGCAGATCTTAAAAATGCTGACCGATGAGCCGGTGATCTTTATGGATGTGCGCCATTATGATGCAGATGAAGATGTTATGGTATTTTGCAATTGCGGTTCTCAGTCAACCTATTACGCGACAGGAAAAGATGATTATAAAGAGAATCTGGCAAAAACAAAATTATATCCGGCATTAGATATCTATGCAGGAGGCGGATGTCATGTAAATCTGATGACTGCGCCCGGAAAGGCAACGATTGCAAGGCTGAACCGGAAAGAGGGAAAATACAGAATGACTATTATTCCAACAGAATTTGTTACTCTGCCGGAAGAAAAAATGGCAGAAACAACGATGGAATGGCCGCATGTATTTGCAAAGCTTCCGTTTGACCATCAGATATTTTTGGATAAATTTGATGCGAATCACTGCCATGCAGTATATGGCGACAAGGTAGAAGAACTGAAGATGATTTGCAGAATGTTAGATATAGACGTGGAACTCTTAGGAGAATAAAGAGTTAGGCGTACATATGAGAAAGATTTGTCATCTGGCCAGATACAAATAGAAAACATGAACCATAAAAAGGAGGGAACTTGATGAAGAAGAGATTAATTGCAGTATTAGTGTGCCTGACAATGGTTGCGGGCCTGGTTGTCGGCTGCGGAGGTAAAGAAGAAACTTCGAAGGAAGAAACGACGGGAACAGAAACGGAAGCGAAGACCGAGGCCGAGGCAGGAGTTCAGCAGCTTCAGGCAGATGGAAGCGCAGCGAAGGATGATTTGCATTTTGCAATTATTCTGCCGTCTTTAGGACACGAATTCTGGAAAAACTGTTTGACATTAGCTGAGCAGACAGCGGAGACAGAAGGTATTAAATTAACAACTTATAACTGTGAGGACAGTTCAGACAAATGTGCAGAGTATATTGAGACCGCATGTAATTCGGGAATCGACGGACTGATTTTTGTCGCGTATTTTGATATGGGGCCAAAATGTCTGGCAACTGCGAAGACAGCAAATATTCCGGTCATTATAATCGATGCTTATATTCCGGATATCGCGCCGGGCGAAGAAGGATATGATAACTACCTTGCATTTATCGGACCTTCTGATGAAGAGTCAGGATATCAGATGGCATGCGCGCTCTTTGACGGAATGGAAGCAAATGACAAAGGCGAAAAGATCGTCGGTGTAGTAAACGGTACCGCAGGATCTACGGTAGCTGTAGACAGACGTGCTGGTTTTGAGAGAGCATATAAAGAATATACAGACAAGGGTGAGAAGATAACGATTGCCGGTGAAGTTACAGGCGACTTTGTCCGTGACAAATCACAGGAAGTTACAGAGTCCTTATTACAGGGAAATCCGGATATTAAAGGAATCTGGGCTGCAAACGGCGGAACTGGTACAGGTGTCCTTGCGGCGGTTAGTTCTTTAGGCTACAAGCCAGGCGAAGATATTAAGATCGTATGTATGGATCTGAACGAAGAAAATGTAAACAGCGTGAAAAAGGGAGATATGCTGTTTGATGTTGGCGGACATTGGCTGCAGGGAGCTTTTGCTGTAACTATGATGTGCGATTACTTAAATGGATTTGATCTTCCGTCAGACAGAAATGTTAAGCTTACACCAATTCCGGTATTCCAGGATGATGTAGATGATTTCTTATCCGTATTCGTAGATTTCCTGCCTCCTTATGATGCACATGAGTATTCACGTACATTTAACAAGGATGCTGCTCCGGAGCCGCCGGCACTTTCTTATAAATAACAGACGGAGACGGAATTTGGAAGTAAATAGTGTTTAAAAAAGGGATAGTATGTGTGCCCGAAGGCACACATCAATCCCTTTTCTAAAATATGGATAAGGAGTGGGACGAATGGATTTTACTGTTAAAAATGTAAGTAAAAGATTTGGTCCGACGGTTGCGGTAGACAATGTTAGTGTCAGGTTTGCGGCAGGTGAAATTCGGGCAATCGTAGGTGAAAACGGAGCAGGTAAATCGACACTGTTGAAAATAGTTTCCGGAATCCATAAAAGAGATTCCGGAGAAGTTTATCTTGATGATAAGCCGTTTAATCCGGAGAACTATGTACAGGCGGCGACTGAAGGAGTGGCTTATGTATTTCAGGAGACGACAATTAATCCATACTTAGGCATTGCAGAAAATATATTTATTAACAGGTTGAGAGAGTTTAGGACGCCGCTTGGCCTTATTAACCGTAAAAAGCTAAATAGCGCGGCACAGAAGATATTGGATGATATCGGGGTGGACTTTAAAGCTACAGACCCTATTCAGTCGTTAAATCTGGGACAGTGGAAGACGATAGAGGTTGCAAGAGGTCTTGCATACGATCCTAAGGTGATCTTTTTTGATGAGTCAACAGCATTCCTTAATTATAATGAAGTAAAGGCCTTTTTAAATATAGTAAAGAGGCTGAAAGAAAGAGGCATGGCGATCGGGATTGTCACACATCATATGAATGAGATCTTTGAACTTGCTGATACAGCGACTGTTATGAAGGATGGCAGATGGGTTGCAGATAAAAAGATTAAAGATATAACACAGGATGAAATACAGCAATTGATGGTCGGAAGAAAATTATCTGCAATTTATCCTGACAAAAAAGAAGTTTTATCTGATGAAATAACTATGAAGGTAGAAGGGTTATCGTGCGGCGGTCAGTTAAAGGACGTAACCTTTGAACTTCATAAGGGAGAGATCCTTGGAATCGGCGGCTTAAAAGGAGCTGGCGGAGATGAGCTTTTAAGTATTATTTATGGGGATGAAAAAGAGACCGCCGGAAAGATATGGGTAGAAAATACAGAGTATGCACATAAAAATCCTCATGATGCAATGAAAAACGGATTTTCCATGCTGCCCGGTGAACGTACGATAGAAGGCCTGATCACAACGTTTTCTATTAAAGATAACATTAATATGGGGGCGATGAAGAAAAAAGGGATTTTGACTGATCAGGCGAAGGAGACAAAAGTCGCGAATGAAATGATACAAAAGGTAACAATTAAAACCAACTCCTGTGAGATGCCGTGTGATTCTCTGAGCGGCGGAAATATGCAGAAAGTAGTTATTGCAAAATGCCTTGCCACGAATCCCAAAATACTTTTGTTAAATAATCCTACCCGCGGTATAGATGTTGGAGCCCGTCTTGAAATTTATACAGTTATCAGCGAGCTTGCCAAAGAAGGGATGTCGATCCTTATGCTTAGCGAAGATTTAGGAGAGCTTATTGGAGTGAGTGACCGGACGATGATTTTGCGGCGCGGCGAGATAAGCAAGATGTATGAATTTGATGAGACACCGACAGAAGAAAGTATGATTACATATATGCTGTAGAAAAAGCGAGGAGGAGATAAACGTATGGAAGAAAATATGGCAGTAAACAACAACGGCTGGAAAGATAAATTAAGGAATAAGTCATTCCGTGATTATTTCCCGATTATTTTTCTTGTAGTTATGTGTATTGTATTTGGAATGATGAATAAACGCTTTTTTTCATGGAATAACTTCACTGTCATTTTAGTGCAGGTTGTTACTTTGCTTGTATCTGGAATGGGAGCTACTTTTGTTATCATGACGGGATCGATTGACCTGTCTGTGGGTTCGGTGCTCGCGTTCTCTGCTGTAGTCACAGCATTGACTGTTCCGCAATTTGGAGTGTTCGCGTTTGTATTCGCGATCCTTGCGGGAGCTCTCTGCGGATTGATCAATGGAGTCGTATTCGCGATCGGACGGGTTCCTTCCTTTATAGCAACTATGGGTTCTTTGACGGCGCTAAGAGGTGTGGTATTGATCTTAACACAGGGCGTACCGATCCAGATCAATGATGAGAAATTTCTTACAGTTTTTTCAGGAAGAAGCTTTTTCGGAATACCTAATACGGCTATTTTTATGGTTCTTATCGTAATCGTTTCGTATATTATTCTTGAAAAAACACCTTTCGGAAAGGAAGCAAGAGCGATCGGAGGCGGCGAAAGAGTGGCAGAGCTGGCGGGAATCAAGGTAGTAAAGACCAAGGTTCTGGTATATATGTGGGCGGGGACCATGTTTGGTATTGCCGGTCTCTTACAGAGTGCTCGTGTACTTGCGGCTACTGCAACGCTGGGCGAAGGCTTTGAATTAGATGTGATCGCTGCGGTTGTAGTGGGAGGAACTCCCCTTTCGGGTGGCGTAGGAGGTATAGGCGGAACGATTTTGGGAGCCTTTATCATCCAGATTTTGAGTAATGGTATGAATATGATGGGATTATCACCATATCTTCAGAGTATTGTAAAGGGCTGCGTGCTTGTGCTTGCAGTATTTATCAGTATAGACAGAACGAAAAAAACCGAAACAAAATAAAAATCAGGAGGTTATTATGGAATATATTAAAACACAGGCAGAAGGTCTGGAGCTTTCCAGAGTAGGACTTGGAACATGGGCGATTGGCGGAGCTAACTGGGGCGAAACAAATGTGGACGAAGCGATCCGTACAATCCATAAAGCAGTTGATATGGGAATTACAGTAATCGATACAGCGCCGATCTACGGCTGCGGACATTCGGAAGAAGTAGTCGGCAAAGCACTTTCTGATGGAGGACGCAGAAATAAAGTAGTTCTGGCTACCAAATGCGGTCTTAGCTGGGATGAGAATGGAAACGCGTACCGCGACTGCCGTCCGGAGACGATCCGCAAAGAAGTGGAGCTTAGCCTTAAGAGATTAAAAACAGATCATATTGATGTATATCAGATACATTGGGCGGATATCAAGGTTCCTTTTGCTGAGACTGCAGGTACAATGCAGGAATTAGTGAATGAAGGAAAAATCCGCGCGATTGGAGTGTCCAATATGTCTAATGCGCAGATGGATGAATGGAGGAAGACGGCGCCGATCCATACGCTGCAGCCATCATATAATATTTTGGAAAATAAGCTGTTCGAGGATCAGATCCCTTATTGCTTAGAAAATGACATCAACGTCATAGCTTATAGTTCTTTATGCAGAGGGCTGCTTTCAGGAAAATATTATGTGGGCATGAAGTTCCGTGAAGGCGATATGAGAAATGAAGACGATCCGAAATTCCAGGGTGAGAATTTCAAAAACCATATTGCCGCTGTTGACGCATTGAAAGAATATGCAGAGCAGTTTGGAAAATCCGTTTCTGAACTCGCAGTAAGATGGGTTTTGGATAAAGGTGTTTCCTGTGCCCTCTGGGGAGCAAGAACTCCGGAGCAGCTTGATAATATACCAGGTGTTATGGGATGGAGTCTGACCAAAGAACAGTGTCAGGAAATGGAAGATATCGTTGCGAAACATGTTCCGGTTCAAGTAGGAAAAGAATTCCTGACACCACCATACAGGGAGGATTAGATTGATGCCGGCAATAAAAGAAGTATTTGAACAGGGAAATGGTATTTTGCATCTGGCGCCGACATGGGTTCCAAGAGGATTCAATGAGCCGGGAAAGAGACTCAGGCTTCATCCGGATGACTATTATGCGCTGGGAATGGACAGAGGGGGCATCTGTGAACGGTGGCTTGGCTCCCTCGCAAAGGCGTTAAATGGACCGAAAACCGGAGAAAACGAAGGGATGAGCTATGTTTTAGAAGATGAGGAGACGAAAACGCTGCGTCTGTTTAAGGATTATGTTGATGAACTGGGCGCGGAGCTGATCGGTGCGTCCTTGATGGAGCGTTATGGAACATGGCCTACATTCGCGAAATTGTATGATTATGATAAGCCGCTTTTCCATCATCTGCATCTTACGGAAGAAAAAGCGAATAAAATAGGGATGCATGGCAAGCCGGAAGCATATTATTTTCCGCCTCAGTATAATTGCAGCTATCTTGGAAGAATGCCGCTTACATATTTTGGATTTGATCCGTCTACGACAAAAGAACAGGTTATGAAATGTCTGGAGGATTATGATAAGAAAGATACACGTATTACAGAATTATCCAGAGCATACCGTATCCAGCTGGGTACCGGCTGGTATACACCGGCAGGTGTCATCCATGCACCAGCTTCTCTTGTGACATTTGAACCGCAGTGGAACAGTGATGTCAATACTATTATGGAAAATGTGACAATGGGAGAAGTGAATCCTCATAATCTTCTCACAGACTGCGCGCCGGAAGAAGAAAAGAATGATCTGGAAGCAATCTTTAACCAGATTGACTGGGAAGAAAGCACAAGGCCGGATTACAAGGAGACGTATTTCAGAGTGCCAAAGCTTAAGAATGAATCCGAAGAAGCAGTTGAAAAGTGGGTTGCGTATGCGAATGACTGGGTTGCGGCAAAAGAAGTTACCGTGCTGCCCGGGAAGGAATATGTACTTACAGATCAGGCATGTTACTGCGCGCTGGTTGTTCAGGGACACGGCGCATTCGGAGCGTTTGAATGTGAGGCGCCGGAACTTGTGCGTTACGGAGATATCACGGGCGATGAGTTCTTTGTATCTGAAACGGCGGCGAAGAACGGTGTTAAAATTAAAAATACAAGTACATATCAGCCATTAGTTATTCTTCAGAATTTTGCAAATAACAATGTTGAAGTACCGAAAACTGTCTAATAACAACGGCGCATGATCTGTTTGATTATGCGCCATTTAAAGTAAAGGAGAATAAAATGCAGAGAATATTAAATAATCCAGACGATATTGTAGATGAAATGCTGCAGGGATTTTTAAAGGCACATGCAGAAATTGTGGAAGCAACGGAAAATAAAAGAGTAGTTAAAGCAAAGGATATACCAGAAGGGAAAGTCGGGGTGGTAACAGGAGGAGGCTCCGGGCATAAACCCGCATTCATCGGATATGTCGGAAAAAATCTCTGTGATGCGGCGGCAGTAGGAGAAATCTGCTCATCTCCAACGGCAGCAGCATTTTTAGATGCGTTTAAGGCGGCGGATCAGGGAAAAGGTGTTGCCTGTCTGTACGGGAATTATTCCGGAGACAACATGAATGTAAAAATGGCAGTCAAGATGGCAAAAAAAGCCGGAATAACTGTAAAGACTGTAGTTGCTAATGATGATGTCGCATCGGCCCCGGGGGATCAGAGAGAGAAAAGAAGAGGTGTAGCCGGAGAAGTATTGATGTGGAAAGTCGGAGGCGCAAAGGCGGCAAAAGGTGGGGACTTAGACGAGGTGATCAATGCGGCCCAGAAGGCTATCGATCATACGAGAAGCGTAGGGATCGGACTTTCGCCGTGTACCCTTCCGGCAGTAGGGCATCCGAATTTTGAGATCAAAGAAGGAACTATGGAAGTGGGAATCGGGCATCACGGTGAGCCGGGGATTGAGGTGTGCCAGTTAGAGAGCGCGAAAGACATGGCAAAGAGGATGGTTGATGTTGTGCTGCCGGATTATCCGTTTGAAAAGGGTGATGAAGTCGCGGTACTTGTGTCCGGACTTGGCGCTACGCCGGTTATGGAACTGTATGTGTTATATGATGAGATTGATAAGCTTTTAAAAGAAAAGGGGATCAAAACATATAAAGCATATGTGGGAAATTATTTTACATCTCTGGAAATGATGGGAGCAACACTGACTGTTATGAAGCTTGACGAAGAGTTAAAGGAACTGATTGATATGCCGGCGTACAGTATGGGGCTTAAACAGCTTTAGGAGGTTTTTTATGAGTGGATTCAGAAACAGGAATGGTAAATCTGTATTATTAAAAATGGTAGAAGGAATACAGAGTAATAAAGATTATCTTGGAGATATAGATGGGCTGATCGGGGACGGAGACCATGGAATGAACATGAATAAAGGGTTTTCCGTGTTCAAGGACAGATTCAAAGATGCAGATATTAGTTTTACAGAAGGTTTAGATGAACTGGGAACAATCCTGCTGAATGAAATCGGCGGCTCTATGGGACCTATATATGGTACGATTTTCATGGATATGGCGGAAGCGGGAGAAGAGGCGGAGGAAATTACTTTAGAGGTTCTTTCTGACATGATGACAGCAGGCTTCGCGGGATTGTGCGATATCATAGAGGCGAAAGTCGGGGATAAAACATTGGTAGATACATTATCACCTGCAGTGGATGTCTTAAAGGAAGCAGCGGAATCCGGCAAGGATTTTCAGGCAGCTCTTGAAGAGATGAAGGCAGCGGCTGAAAAGGGAAGAGATTCTACAAAAGATATTGTGGCAAAATTCGGACGTTCCAGCAGGCTAGGAGAACGTTCAAGGGGTGTGCTGGATGCCGGAGCTGCATCTTGCTGTATTATTTTGCAGACGATGGCAGACGGGATGATCGAACTGCTGTCAGAATAATACCTGGTTTTGCCAAAGTAAAAAAGTACAGGCCCGGATTCTTCCGGGCCGATTTTCTGCGAAAATAAATTTCTTCATTTCTAATGCAACAGTTTCCCATTTTTTTTACTCTTATAAATATACAATATTTTACATGATAGTTAGTTTCATGTTAAACTTTATTTCAATATCTGCACAAGCCGATGCCAGAATATATCAGTGGGAGGAAAGGATATGAGATGTGATGCAAAAAAATTTGCGCGGATGTACGAAGAGATTTATAAAGATCTCTACCGCTTTGCGCTGTGCCGGATGAAAAATGTGCAGGATGCAGAGGATGCGGTAAGTGAATCCGTGCTTGCGGCGTATGAAAATATCCGTAAGCTGCAAAAAGAAACTGCGTTTAAAAGCTGGATGTTTACGATTCTGGCCAATACATGTAAAAAAAAGCTGAAAGAATCGGGAAACAGACAGAAGCAGGAGGAAAGAGAAGTGGAAAAGATTTCTGGAGTCTCTGTACAGATGCCGGACTATGGGATTGCTTTAGATGTGAGGAAAGCATTCTTCGTTTTGTCTTCTGAGGAGCAGGAAATTGTGGCTCTCTCAGTCTTTGGCGGTTATAACAGCAGAGAAATCGGAAGTACACTGAATCTGAATCCGAATACAGTGCGTTCAAAGAGAAGCCGTGCATTGGAAAAGATGGAATCTATATTGGAGTAGGAAAGGGGTATCTTTATGGAAAAAAGAGAACAGGATATTCTGAAGACGATAGAAGAGAAGACGAAAGAGGTCAAAGTACCAAAAAGCCTTATGCCAGAGCAGATTGAAAGCTCATTAGAGGAAAAAGGAAAGAAAAGCGGGATGAAAAACAAAAGGATATACCGTGCCGGAGGATTGCTGGCAGCATGTCTTGTGCTGGCGGTGGGGATTAAAATCGCGGGAGATAAAGGAATCAATTTTGGAAGTTCAGAAAAGGGGACGGAAGAGATTGCGCAAGAGGCAGCTGACGCAGGCGGTACCGGCGTAAAAGAAGAGCAGACTTTAGATAAGTCAGAAAGCCAGAAAACAAACGACGATGGAGAAGATGATTATAAAAAAATATATTCCTATATAGAAGCTAAGATTGATATGCAGAAAAACGAAGAGGCGAAATATTTTGATATGGGGACAGAAACTGCGGAAGCTTTGTCTTCGGGGGGAGCGGAAAGAGAAAGCGGTGTCAAGGATACTGCCGTATCATCTGCTGAGGATATGAAAAGCGCTGACAGCAGTTATTCTGAAACCAATGTCCGTCAGGAGGGGGTAGATGAGGGCGATATCGTAAAGACAGACGGAAGATATCTCTATGTACTGAAAGAAAACGGAAAACAGATATCCATCGTGGACACAAAAGGTTCTTTGAAAAAGGTGGGAGAGATTAAAGCAGAGAAAGACAGAAGGATACAGGAATTCTATCTTTCTTCGGAAGAGAATAAGCTGGTGTATATTGCCGGTATTTACGAAACCAAGACGCCTGTTCAGGAAGAGACGACAAAAGAAATCTATGACGAAGATTATATTTTCCTGGGCAATGAAGAAGGAATGAAAGAAAAGACCGAGGCGGTGACCTGCGATATCAAAGATCCAAAAAAGCCGGAAAAACTGGGAAACGTTACTCAAAGCGGCAGTTACAGTTCTTCGAGGATGGCGGGAGGATACCTGTATTTGTTCAGCAATTATAATGTAGGGAATCAGATTGACGGACATCAGCCGCGGACATTCATTCCGATGGTAAATGACAGTCTGATAAGAGAGAAAGATATCAGTCTTCCGCCTTTTAAATGTGGAAGCATGTATGAGGTGGTTACGGCAGTCAGTATTCAAAAACCGTCCGAAACAGCGGACAGCAAAGCGATTTTTACTGATGGCGGTGAACTGTATGTGAGTAATGATAATATCTATTATTACGAGACAAAATGGAATGATAAGGGCGAAGCGGAAAAGACGGTTATCCGCAGGATCGGTTATAAGGATGGGAAACTGACATCCGCGGTACAAGGAAGCATAAAAGGTTATATAAACGATTCTTTTTCTATTGATGAATACAAAGGGAATCTGCGCATTGTGGCAACGGTCGGAGACACTAATTCTGTCTATGTGCTCAATGAAAAGCTTAAAACAATCGGCTCTATCAAGAAGCTTGCGAAGGATGAGAGAGTTTATTCGGCAAGATTTTTTGGAGATACAGGGTATTTTGTGACATTCCGGGAGACTGACCCCTTATTCAGCGTAGATCTTTCTGATCCTTATAAGCCAAAGATCTTAGGAAAGCTTAAGATACCAGGCTTTTCGGATTATCTGCATTTTTACGGAAAGGATAAGCTTTTGGGGATTGGGATGAATGTAGATGAAAATGCGCAGATTACCGATGGTGTGAAGCTTAGCATGTTTGATATTTCTGATAATACAGATGTAAAAGAGGAGCATAAACTTGTACTGAAAAACGTATACAGTACGGAAGTGTCCTATGATTATAAAGCAGCCCTTATTAACGCAGACAGGAATCTCATTGGATTAGCCGGAAATACTGAAGGCGGAGAGCGGTATTATTTATTCAGTTATGATGAGAAGACCGGCTTTAAATGCAACATGTCTGAAGAGATCAACGGACGTTCCGGAAGAGCAGCCAGAGGATTATATATAGAAGATACACTGTATGTTGTGAGCGGTAATGTGATTGAGGCGTATTCTCTTAAGGATTATAAAAAGACAGAAGATTTGATTCTGTAGTATTGTGCGAATTGCGAGAAAAACATATAAAATTCAGATAATTTAGCACAAGAAAAAGTAAAGAATAAAAATATATTTAAAAAACAAAAAAAGCATTGACAAATACAAGGGGCAGTGATATTATAATAACATCAAAAAGAAGAAAGCAATCTTTTAAATATAAAAGGAAGGAGGCTTACTCCAATGGACACAGTAAAAGAAACAATAGTTCAATATGTTAGTGGTACGGCAGATGGGAGTTCCCAAAGAATAAGCCTTAACCCTAGTATTTTAAGATAAGCCGGAGAATAGTATGAAAGGTAAGAATTCGGAGAAGTAAAAGCCGGTTAGAAAGTAAGGATTTGTAGTCTGTGAACATATTGAAATAAGATACCACATAAAAATAATTGAAGGTTTGGGAACGGTTGATCCAGATAATTCCTCCGAATTATAAGATAGAAGCAAATTAAACTGAATATAAAAATATAACAGCCATTGGAGCAAAGGATTCTGGTGGCTGTTTTGTTGTCAGGAATTTTACATTTATCAAGTGTATATTTTGACATTGAGGGTGCCTTATGATACACTAATAGCAAGAATTTTAACAGTAAGAGCAGATGAAAGATACATTTTGAGGTGAGTAATTTGGATAAATATGAATATAGGGTAAAAACAGAACAGCTTCTTGAATACACGGAAAAAAAGCAGTATCGGAAAGCGATGGAGATAGCGGATACAATTGATTGGCGCAGGGTAAAGAATGCGTCGATGTTAAATACTGTTAGTGAAGTTTATGAAAATTGCGGGGAATTTCAAAAGAGCCGTGATATTTTATTTATGGCATTTGACCGTTCGCCGGGAAGCAGGAAGATAGTCTATCGGCTGGCAACATTAGCACTTAAAGTTAATGACCCGGATGAAGCATCAGACTGTTATGAAGAGTTTGTTAAGCTGGCACCGAAGGATCCGAATCAGTATATTTTAAAATATAGGATTCTGAAAGCTCAGAGGGCGCCGCTTGAGGAGCAGATCGCGACTCTTGAGGAATTTAAAAAGGCAGAGTATATTGAAAAGTGGGCGTATGAGCTGGCGAAGATGTATCATGAAGCGGGTATGGTAAGGGAATGCCTGGAGGAATGTGATGATTTGATCCTGTGGTTCAGTGAGGGCAAATATGTCTACCTTGCAATGGAACTTAAGATGAAATATAAGCCTCTTACGCCGCTGCAGCAGGAGAAGTATGACAGACATACGGGTAAGAAGACAAAGGATATCGTGATTCCCGGACAGGATGATGATGAGGATGATACAAACGATGAGAGCGGCGTGGAGCAATCAAAGGAGGAGACACGCGAATCAGAAGCTTTGAAGGAAAAGACAGAGCCGGAAGAAAAGGAAGAGGATAAGGAACAGACTGCCCCTTCTATAGAGAAAAGCGCAGAAGATTTATCAGAAGAGACGGTGGAAGAAAAAACGGAAGAAGAGCCTGAAGAAGTAAAGAAAAAACCTCGTGCGCCTATTACCAGAATTGTGACAGGGGCAACTCTTGAAGAGGCGCTGGCAAGCGGTGTCGCAATGGCGGCAGGATTGAATCAGGAAGAAAAAGCAATGGCTGACAGGGACGAAGAGCTTAAAGCCAATGGCCAGATGAAGATAGAGGATATCCTTCAAGAGTGGGAAGAGAAGCAGAAAATGAATGCTGATGCGATTAAAAAGCAGAAAGCAGAGGATAAAGAGCGGCTGAAAAAAGAGCGCCAGGAGGCAGAAAAGAGAAAAGAAGCGGCAAGGAAAGCGGCAGAAGAAGCCGCGAGAAAAGCAGAAGAGGCTGCAAGAAAGAAAGCGGCAGAGGAAGAAGCAAGAAAAGCAGAGGAAGAGGCAAAGAAGAGAGCAGCAGAGGAAGAGGCAAGAAAAGCAGAAGAAGCCGCAAGAATGGCAGAAGAAGCGAAAAAAGCGAAAGAAGAGGCTGCAAGGATCGCTGAGGAAGCAAGGAAAGCAGAGCAAGAAGCCGCGGAAAAGAAATTGTCTAAAGTTCCTGCGGGAAATGCTCCTAAGGCGAAAAAAGCCAAGAAAAATATATTGGAAGAGAAAACTCAGAGACTTCCGGATGATATTTTGGAACTTGTGGAACAGCTTGAAAGCAGAGTTTCCGGAACCCCTGTATCCCAGAAAGAGGAAGAGGCAAAAGATGATGATTTTGATTCAGATGAATTAATAGAAAGTTTTGCGGATGACTTTGCGGAGACAGAACCGCTTATAGAAGAGGTTCTTGATGACGAACTTGGCGGGGAAGAAGAACTGGAACAAGAGAGCTTGGAAGAAGATCTAGCCGAGGATGAATTTATAGAAGAAGCGGAAGATGACTTAGCCGAGGATGAATTTATAGAAGAAGAGCCGGAAGACAACTTAGCGGAAGATGAGTTTATAGAAGAAGAGCCGGAGGAAGACTTAGCGGAGGATGAGTTTATAGAAGAAGAGCCGGAAGACGACTTGGCGGAGGACGAATTTATAGAAGAAGAGCCAGAGGAAGATGAGTTCGACGAAGACGAGTTTGATGAAGACGAGTTTGATGAAGAAGAGCCGGAGGAAGACTTTGGTGAAGATGAATTTATAGAGGAAGAGCCGGAGGAGGAAGACTTCGATGACGAAGACTTTGATGAAGACGAGTTTGACGAAGATAGTGTTGATGACGAAGACTTTGACGAAGACGAGTTTGATGAAGACAGTATTGAGGATGAAGGCTTTGACGAAGATGAGTTTGACGAAGACGATTTTATAGGAGACGAGGACGAATTTGACGAGGAAGACTTTGATGAAGATGATTTCGAGTCAGATGAAGAAGAGTTTGACGAGGATGAACTTGAGACGGAAGAATTAGAAGAGGAAGAGTTTGAGGAAGAAGAACTCGATGAAGAAGAGTTCGAGGAAGAGGAATTAGAAGAAAAGGTTCCTCTTGAAATTGAAGAACCTTCTGAGGAGGAGATACAAAAGCGGTTTAAAAAAGCTAAAGGAGGGGGAGGAGTACCTTTTGATACTGGATTTGTAGTAACCGGACGCTATGACTTGAGTGCTACCAGCGAGATAGGGCTGAAGGCAGGTCTTACAGAGGAGCAGAAAAAGCTATTCTCCTACTTTGTTCCTGTCCGCGGCATGAGCGAACAGATTGTGGAGGCTCTTGACAATGACCGCAGGGCTCAGAGAGAAGGAACATCCAAAACCGGAAATCTTCTTGTTATCGGAAGAAAGGGATCCGGTAAGACGGTTCTTGCTGTAGATATTGTAAAGGCGATTCAAAAACAGAGAAATCTGAAGCAGGGCAAGGTTGCGATCGTTACGGGTGAGTCGTTGAATAAGAAGGAACTTCCTAATATCATCCAGAAGCTTAAGGGCGGCGCTATTATCGTAGAAAAGGCTGGGAAGCTTAATTCCAGAACGGTGAAAGAACTTAATTACCTGATGGAGAGAAAGACAGGCGAGATGCTGTTTGTTCTTGAGGATCAGAGAAAACCGCTGGAGAAAGTTCTGACAGCGAATCCGGACTTCAAGAAGAAATTTACATCCAAGCTGGAACTGCCTATTTTTATCAATGATGAGTTGGTAACGTTTGGTCAGACCTACGCGAAGGAGAATGGATACAAGCTGGATGAGATGGGTATACTGGCATTGTACAGTCGTATTGATGTGATGCAAAGAGAGGATCATGCGGTGTCAGTCGCAGAAGTGAAAGACATCATGGATGAGGCGATCTCCCACTCTCAGCGTGTAAATGTAAAGCATCTGGCGCGCAGGGTATTTGGAAAAGGAACGGATGATTCTGACAGGATCATCTTGAAGGAAGAAGATTTTAAAATTTAAGGTAAAAAAAGAGTTTTGGCGGACTATATTTGCCAAAACTCTTTCTTTTTGCGGCTATGCGGGGTATAATAATATTATTAAATACAACGTAGCAAGAGAGGGTACGAATATGGCGGAAAAGAAAAAGAAAGCATATGAAATCAGCGAACTTGATCAGTATCTTTTCGGACAGGGTAATCATTATGAGATTTATAAGAAACTGGGCGCGCACAGAGTAAAAAAGGGCAAGAAAGAAGGCGTTTATTTTGCTGTATGGGCACCTCATGCAAAATCGGTATCAGTCATCGGCGAATTTAATGAGTGGGACATAGAGGCGAATCCGATGGAGCGTCAGGAATCTGTAGGGATTTTTACTTGCTTTGTTCCGGGAGTAAAAGAATACGATATGTACAAGTATTGTATTCAGACACATACGGGAGATTATGTGTTTAAAGCAGACCCGTTTGCAAATCACGCGGAACTCAGACCGGGAACAGCATCTAAGATAGCGGATATCAGTAATCTGCAGTGGACAGACTCTGAGTGGATGGAGAAGAGAAAGAAATGGAAACATATGCAGAAGCCGATATCTGTCTATGAAGTGCATATTGGTTCATGGAAAAAGCATCCGGGGCGGGAAGATGAAGGGTTTTATAATTATCGTGAGTTTGGTAAGGAAATTGCGAAGTATGTAAAAGATATGGGTTATACTCATATTGAGTTGATCGGTGTCGCAGAGCATCCTTTTGACGGTTCGTGGGGATATCAGGTGACTGGTTATTATGCGCCGACATCCAGATACGGAACGCCGGAGGATTTTGCGTGGATGATAAATTTTCTGCATCGCAGTAAGATTGGAGTTATACTTGACTGGGTTCCGGCACATTTTCCGAGAGATGCGCATGGATTGGCGGATTTTGACGGGACACCCACATTTGAGTATGCAGATCCGAGAAAGGGAGAGCATCCGGATTGGGGAACTAAAGTATTTGATTTCGGAAAAAATGAAGTAAGAAATTTTTTGATTTCTAATGCGCTTTTTTGGATTGAGCAGTTCCACGTAGATGGACTTCGTGTTGATGCGGTTGCTTCTATATTATATCTGGATTACGGAAGGCAGGATGGACAGTGGGTTGCCAATAAGTATGGCGGCAATCAGAATCTGGAGGCTATTGACTTCTTCAAGCACTTGAATTCTGTTGTGCTTGGCAGAAATCCGGGTGCTATGATGATCGCTGAGGAATCTACGGCATGGCCTAAGGTGACAGGAGATGTGGAGGACGATGGACTTGGTTTCAGCTTGAAATGGAATATGGGCTGGATGCATGATTTTACAGAATATATGAAGCTTGACCCATATTTCCGTAAGGATAACCATCATATGATGACTTTTGCCATGAGTTACGCGGGAAGTGAAAAATATATACTTGTGCTGTCCCATGATGAAGTGGTCCATCTTAAATGTTCTATGCTCAACAAGATGCCGGGGCTTGGTTTTGACAAGTATGCGAATCTGAAGGCTGGCTATGCGTTTATGATGGGGCATGCCGGGAAAAAGCTTTTGTTTATGGGTCAGGAGTTCGCGCAGCTTAGAGAGTGGAGTGAGGAAAGAGAGCTTGACTGGTTTTTGCTGGCAGAGGAAGAACACAGGGCAGTTCAAAGCTGGATGAGAGATCTTTTGCATCTTTATAAGAAGAATCCGGCTCTTTATCAGGATGAGCAGATATGGGAAGGCTTTGAATGGGTTAACGCGGACGACGGTTACCGCAGTATTTTTAGCTTTATGAGACATTCTAAAAATAAGAAAAAAAATCTTCTTTTTGTTATTAACTTTACGCCGATGGCGCGGGATGATTATCGTGTAGGCGTTCCAAGGAGAAAGCAGTACAAGCTTATTATGAACAGTGACGAAGTGAAATACGGCGGAAAGGGAAAGGAACGTCCTCTGGTTTACAAGGCTGTGAAGCAGGAATGCGACGGAAGGCCGTTCTCCTTTGCATATGAACTGCCGCCATACGGAGTTGCTATATTCGAGTTCTGATAAAAATCTAATTCACACTTGACAAATGTATTGTTATCAATTAGAATTACGATTAATTGAATACCTGCTGGCGATGTTGGTTGCAAAAAGCAGGTTTGGCGATGAAGAGGGATAGTAGTTGCAGATGAAATTCTACAGAGAAAGAGTCCGTCGGCTGAGAGATTCTTGTATGGAACTGTGATGAACCTGCCTTGGAGCTGCCGTGTGAAAATGCGGCGTGGCACTAGCGTTAATGGTGGCAAGAGAGAGGACTGCATAGGATCTGCAGTTAACGAGGGTGGTACCGCCGAGATTTTCGGTCCCTTTTGGGACAGAAAGCTCGGCGGTTTTTGTGCCTGAGTAAGTAATTAAATTGTTAATAATAAGTAAAAAGGAGAGGGAAACATGGCAAAGGAGAAAAAATTAGTAAAAAATATTACACCGCGTGATGAGAACTTCGCACAGTGGTATACAGATGTTGTACGTGAAGCAAATCTGTGTGATTATTCAAGTGTAAAAGGATGTCTTAATTACCTGCCGAATGGTTACGCAATCTGGGAGCTGATCCAGGCGGACCTTGACAGGCGTTTTAAAGAGACAGGTGTTGAGAATGTGTCGCTGCCGCTTTTGATTCCGGAGAATCTTCTCGAGAAAGAGGCAGATCATGTGGAAGGATTTGCGCCGGAGGTTGCGTGGGTAACACACGGTGGTATGGAAAGGCTTCAGGAGAGGTTATGTATCCGTCCTACTTCAGAAACATTGTTCTGTGACCTGTGGGCAAGAACCGTGAAGTCTTACAGAGATCTTCCGAAGGTATGGAATCAGTGGAACAGCGTGCTCCGCTGGGAGAAGACGACAAGACCTTTCCTGCGTTCGAGAGAATTTTTATGGCAGGAGGGACATACCATTCATGCAACATATGAAGAGGCAGAAGAGCGTACGATCCAGATGTTCCATGTATATGAAGATTGTTACAGAGAGACGCTGGCAATTCCGTATGTTTCCGGAAGAAAGGCAGAGCATGAGAAGTTTGCGGGAGCGCAGGACACTTATACGATAGAGGCGCTGATGCATGATGGTAAGGCGCTGCAGTCTGCCACGAGTCATTTCTTCGGCAGCGGATTTCCGGATGCATTTGGAATTAAGTATATTGATAAGAATAATGAGCCTCAGAGCGTATATGAGACTTCATGGGGATGGTCTACAAGAAGTATCGGTGCGCTTATCATGGTTCATGGTGATGATGACGGACTTGTTCTGCCGCCGCATGTGGCTCCGGTTGAATGCAGGGTGATCCCGATCGCGCAGCATAAGGAAGGTGTTCTTGAGAGGGCTAACGAGTTGTTTGATGAGCTTAAGAGAGCAGGATACAGGGTGAAGATTGATGCATCCGATAAGAGCCCGGGATGGAAATTCGCAGAGCAGGAGATCCTTGGTATACCGACACGTATTGAGATTGGACCGAAGGATATTGAAAATAATCAGGTAGTGGTTGTACGCCGTGATACCCGTGAGAAGATTGTTGTAAAGATGGATGAGATCGCCGGAAAGCTTCGTGATATTTTAGAGGTGATCCAGCAGGATATGTACAACAGGGCAAAAGACTTCCTGAATTCTCATATTGATACAGCTACAGATCTGGATGAAATGAAAGAAAAGTTTCAGCAGAACAGAGGATTTGTAAAGGCATGCTGGTGCGGTGATCCGGAATGCGAAGGTGAAGTAAAATACGTGACTGGCGGTGCGGCGACCAGATGTCTTATCGAAGATGAAGAGATGATTTCAGATAAATGTATCTGGTGCGGCAAACCGGCGAAACACATGGCATATTGGGGCAAAGCGTACTAAGATGAAGGCTTCTTTTATTCAGCTTCCTGGGAAAGTCCATACGATTATTACTACTCTGCAGAATGCAGGTTTTGAGGCTTACGCAGTGGGCGGATGTGTGCGGGACTGTATTCTTGGCAGACAGCCGGAGGATTGGGATATAACCACTTCGGCTATGCCAAAGGAAATTAAAGAACTGTTTGATAAAACGTTTGATACAGGGATTGAGCATGGAACAGTTACTGTACTTCTTGATAAGGAGGGGTTTGAAGTAACAACTTATCGGATAGACGGGGAGTATGAAGACAGCCGTCACCCAAAAGAAGTGACATTTACCCGTAATCTTAAGGAGGATCTGCTGCGCAGAGATTTTACGATCAATGCGATGGCATATAATGAGAAAGAGGGCCTTGTAGATGTCTTCGGCGGGTTGGATGATCTGGAAAAAAAGAGAATTCGATGCGTTGGAGATGCAAGGGCACGTTTTCTTGAAGATGCGCTTCGGATACTGCGAGGAGTTCGTTTCGCGGCGCAGTTAGGATTTTCCATTGAGGATAGGACGAGGGAGGGGATGAGGGAACTTGCCCCGACTTTAAAAAAAATCAGCGCGGAACGGATACAGACGGAGCTTGTTAAGATGTTGGTATCGGAAAGGCCAGGACTTCTTAGAGAAGCTTATGAACTTGGGATTACAGCGCAGTTTTTACCGGAGTTTGACCGGCTTATGGAGACGGAGCAGGAGACGCCTCACCATATGTATAATGTGGGAGAGCATACTATACATGCAATGGAAAATGTCCGGGCGGATAAGATCCTCAGGCTTACAATGCTGCTTCACGATATGGGAAAGCCGGCATTTAAGACAATAGATGAGAACGGAAGGGCGCATTTTAAAAAGCATGCGTTTGAAAGCGAGATCATTGCCGGGAGTGTCCTGAAACGTCTGAAATTTGATAATGATACACTCCGCAAGGTGACAAAACTTGTATATTACCATGATTACCGGATGCCGGCGGAAGCTAGAGATGTCAGGCGGGCCATGAATAAGATAGGTAAAGATATTTTCCTATTATATATGGAAGTGCGGCGGGCAGATGTTCTTGCCCAGAGTTTGTATAAGAGGGAAGAGAAAGTTCAGAATCTGGATGAGATAGAATCGCTGACTGAAGAAATTCTGGAAAAAGGACAGTGTGTATCCTTAAAAGAACTGGCTGTAACAGGCCGGGATCTTATAAAAATGGGGATGGCACCAGGTAAGGAAATCGGTGAAAAGCTTAATGAGCTGCTTTGTCTGGTCATTGAGGAACCAGAACTCAATACAAAAGAGGAACTGCTAAAGTTTCTATGGAAAGAAAAATAGAGAAAAAAATATAATCGGGGCGCGGACAAAAAAGTCTGCGCCTTCAATCATATTTCTGCTTTTAGAATCATACTTTAAAAAGAACATGTAATGTAGAGTGCAGGGGATGTCAAAATGCAGGATTATGATAGGAATATATTGGAAAAATATAAAATTGACGTAAACAGCACCCGTAAAGTGAGGGGTGCTGTTTTATGCGACACAGGCCAGGGATTGTTTCTTTTAAAAGAAGTGTCGGCACCGGCAGGGCGCATCCTTTCGCTGTGTGAGTTGTACGCACATCTGGCGGAGCACGGCTATGAAGGTGTGGACTATATTGAGCCTAATGAGGATGGAGAATATATCACGTCCTTTGAGGATGGAAAGAAATATATGCTGCGGCGCTGGTTTAAAGGGCGGGAATGCGACTTTAAAAAGCCGGCAGAACTTTTGGAAGTCTCGGGCAACCTGGCAAAACTCCATATGATCATGCGGGTAAAGCTTTCACAGGGTACAAAAACAGAAAAGCTTCCGCAGGAATATGAAAGACATGACAGGGAACTTAGGAAAGTCCGCAGGTTTATCCGTTCTATGACATCGAAAGGTGAATTTGAGATTGCTTTTTTGAAATATTTTGATGAGATGTATCAATGGGCACAGATTGCAGGAGATTTACTTACAAGATCGGAATATGAACGGCTTTACCAGAGGAGTATCGCAGAAAACTGCTTGACCCACGGAGAATACAATTACCATAATATCCTGATGAAGGGTGAGGAAATGTACGGTATTCCGGCACAGATCCTTGCAACGACAAATTTTGATAAATTTAAGCAGGATATACAGGTAGAAGATCTTTATTATTTTTTCAGAAAAGTAATGGAAAAACACGGGTGGAAAGAAAGGCTTGGGGATAATATGCTCAATGCGTATTCTGCCATCTGTCCGCTGTCTGATGAAGAGATGGAATATTTGAAAATACGTCTTGCTTATCCGGAGAAGTTCTGGAAGATTGCCAATTCTTATTATCATTCCAATAAGGCGTGGATTTCCGTGAAGAATGTAGAGAAGCTTAATACGGCGATACGGCAGACAAAAGAGAAAGAACGCTTTATGGAGAATATATTTGCTTTTCATTTGTAGTCTGTTGGTGTATAATGGTTTACATGAATAGCGAGACAGGAGGTACAGATATGGAATATCGCAAGCGGTATGAAGAGTGGATCAACAATCCATATTTTGATGAGGCAACGAGAGAAGAACTAAAGAAAATTGCAGATGATGACAATGAGATAAAAGAACGGTTTTATAAAGATCTCGAATTTGGAACTGCAGGGCTTAGGGGTATTATCGGCGCAGGTACGAACAGGCTGAATATCTATACGGTCAGAAAGGCAACTCAGGGGCTGGCAAATTATATCATTGCAAAGGGAGAGGAAGAAAAAGGCGTGGCGATCGCCTATGATTCCAGACGGATGTCGCCGGAATTTGCGGATGAGGCAGCGCTCTGTCTTGCTGCAAACGGTATTAAGGCATATGTATTTGATGCCCTTAGGCCGACACCAGAGCTTTCTTATGCGGTAAGAAAGCTTGGCTGTATTGCCGGGATCAATATTACGGCAAGCCACAATCCGCCGGAGTATAATGGGTATAAAGTATATTGGCAGGATGGCGCGCAGATCACACCGCCTCATGACAAGGGGATCATGGATGAGGTAAAGGCTGTGACTGATTATAATACTGTGAAGACAATGACTCTTGAGGCTGCAAAGGAAGCAGGCCTTTATCAGGTGATCGGGGCAGAGATTGATGACGGATATATTGCAGAGTTAAAGACACAGGTGCTCCATCAGGATTCCATTGACGCGGTCGGCGATGAGATCAAGATCGTATACAGCCCTCTGCATGGAACGGGCAATGTTCCGGCAAGACGTATTTTAAAAGAACTTGGATTTAAAAATGTGCATGTAGTAAAGGAGCAGGAGCTTCCGGACGGCGAATTCCCGACAGTATCCTATCCTAACCCGGAAGCGGAGGAAGCATTTGAACTGGGACTTAAGCTCGCGAAGGAGATTGATGCAGATCTTGTGCTTGCGACAGATCCGGATGCGGACAGGCTTGGTGTGCGTGTGAAGGATAAAGACGGAGTATACCATACACTGACCGGCAACATGTCAGGATGTCTTCTTGCGGATTATGAGATTGGACAGCGTAAGGCGCTTAAAGGGCTTCCGGATGACGGATATCTGATCAAGACTATTGTTACTTCCAATATGGCAGATGCCATCGCAAAGGAATACAATGCAGGACTTATTGAAGTTTTGACAGGCTTTAAGTATATCGGACAGCAGATTCTTGGGTTTGAGACATCTGGAAAAGGCAATTACCTGTTTGGCTTCGAGGAAAGCTATGGATGCCTGATCGGAACACATGCAAGAGATAAGGATGCGATCGTAGCTACGATGGCTCTGTGTGAAGCAGCGGCTTATTATAAGACACAAGGTAAGACCTTGTGGGATGCGATGGTGGATATGTATGAAAAATACGGATATTATAAAGATGATATCCAGTCCATTACATTAAAAGGAATCGAAGGACTTCAAAAGATACAGGAGATCCTTGAGACATTGAGGAAAAATCCTCCGACAGAATTTGGCGGATACAAAGTATTAAAAGCAAGAGATTATCAGGCGGATACCATTAAAGACATTGAGACTGGCGAGGTTAAGAGCACAGGGCTTCCGGCATCAAATGTACTGTACTATGATCTGACAGACGATGCATGGCTTTGCGTAAGGCCGTCAGGAACAGAGCCGAAGGTAAAATTCTATTATGGCATTAAGGGAACTTCTTTAGAGGATGCGGATGAAAAGTCTAAAAACCTTGGAGAAAAAGTTGTAGCTATGATTGATTCCATGTTATAAAATGTAAAATGGTTGTAAATGCATAAAAACGGTTTAAAAAGGGAAATATCCTTGACAAACCGTAGGAAAATAGTTATAACTATAACATGAAGCGAAAAAAGCGTATAATGAAAGTATGCAGGACCGCTCGAACAGGAAAGACAAAAATGGTGTTTTAGATGATAACAAGAGGAGGAAATTATCCATGAACAAAACAGAATTAGTAGCAGCAATTGCTGACAGAGCAGAATTATCTAAGAAGGATTCCGAGAAAGCTTTGAAGGCTTTTGTTGACGTTGTAACTGAGGAGCTGAAAAAAGAACATAAAGTTCAGTTAGTAGGCTTTGGTACTTTCGAAGTTACAAAGAGAGCTGCAAGAGAGGGAAGAAACCCGCAGACAGGTAAGGTTATGAACATTGAGGCTTGCAAAGCTCCTAAATTTAAAGCTGGAAAAGCTTTAAAGGATGCTGTGAATGAGTAATTCCTGAGGATAAACAGGCAGAGAGTCTTGTGCTCTCTGCCTTTTTGTATACCGCAGTATGTGAAAAAGAGCTGTTGAAGGCAGGTTTTGTTTGATGAGGAGGAAATATGAGGTTAGATAAGTTTTTAAAAGTATCCCGGCTGATTAAGAGGAGGACAGTGGCAAATGAAGCGTGCGATGCCGGACGAGTCAGCGTAAACGGACAGCCGGCGAAAGCTTCTGTTAAAGTAAAGCCAGGCGATATCATAGAGATCCAGTTTGGGACAAAGACAGTGAAAGTGGAAGTTCTTGATATTAAAGATACTACGAAAAAAGAAGAGGCTTCTGATCTTTTTAAATATTTGTAATAAATGCGAACAACCTTTCATATGATTATTAAGAAAGGTTGTG
>CAJUAM010000010.1 GCA_910584615.1 uncultured Dorea sp. | reverse complement strand
GTGGTTTAGTTCTTTCAAATTTAGCTTTTGCCATTATGAATATCCTCCTTAATTTAAGTGCCTTTATGGCATACTTTTTTAAATTTACGTTTACTCGGCTAACTTTGATTATATTTCAAATCATACAGTTTTTCAAGCCTTTTCTTACTTATTAAGCATTTTTATTGGACAATACTTTTTCCTGAACAGATTTCGGTACCGGCTCATATTTTTCAAAGAACATTGAGTAATTGCCGCGTCCCTGTGTCCTGGAACGAAGGTCTGTAGAATATCCGAACATCTCGGAAAGCGGTACATATCCGCGTACGATCTTTCCTCCGCCCAAGTCGTCCATACCTTCGATACGTCCGCGCCGGGAGTTGATATCACCAATAACATCTCCCATATATTCTTCCGGCATCGTTACCTCAACTTTCATGATAGGCTCAAGAAGTATCGGATCTGCCTTTCTCATAGCGTCCTTAAATGCAAGGGATCCTGCAATATGGAACGCCATCTCACTGGAGTCTACCTCATGGTAGGAACCATCATAGACATTCGCCTTGATTCCGACTACCGGGAATCCTCCAAGGATACCTGCCTGCATAGCTTCCTCAATACCTTCTCCGATCTTTGGAATGTACTCCTTCGGAATCGCTCCGCCGACTACGGTAGATTCGAACTTGAACAGCTCTTCGCCGTTTGCGTCCATTGGTTCAAACTTAACTTTACAGTGTCCATACTGTCCGCGTCCGCCGGACTGTTTCGCGTATTTGCTGTCAACGTCTACCGCTTTTGTAAATGCTTCTTTATAAGCAACCTGAGGAGCACCTACATTCGCCTCAACTTTAAATTCACGAAGAAGTCTGTCTACAATGATCTCAAGATGAAGCTCGCCCATTCCCGCGATGATCGTCTGACCTGTCTCTTGATCTGTATGAGCGCGGAATGTCGGATCTTCTTCCGCAAGCTTCGCGAGAGATTCACCGAGTTTGCCCTGGGAAGCCTTTGTTTTAGGCTCGATCGCAAGCTCAATAACCGGCTCCGGGAACTCCATGGACTCTAAGATCACCGGATGCTGGTCAGCACAAAGCGTATCACCAGTCGTTGTAAACTTGAATCCAATCGCTGCCGCAATATCACCGGAATATACCTTATCAAGCTCTTGTCTCTTATTAGCATGCATCTGAAGAATACGTCCTACACGTTCTTTTTTGCCTTTTGATGCATTCAATACGTAAGAACCGGAATTCATAGTACCGGAATACACTCTGAAATAAGCCAGTTTACCTACAAACGGGTCTGTCATGATCTTGAATGCCAGCGCTGAGAACGGCTCTTCATCGGAAGAATGCCTTACCACCTCATTTCCATCCTCATCGACTCCCTGGATCGGCGGGATATCAAGCGGGGATGGCATAAATTCAACCACAGCATCAAGAAGTTTCTGGACACCTTTGTTTCTGTAAGCTGTTCCGCAGCATACCGGAACTGCTGTACATTCACAAGTTGCCTTTCTTAACGCTGTTTTTAATTCATCAACTGACGGCTCTTCCCCTTCCAGGTATGCCATCATCAAATCATCATCTAACTCACAGATCTTCTCTACCAGCTCCGTGCGGTAAAGCTCTGCATCATCTGCCATATCTTCCGGAATATCTGCGATTGTAATATCCTCGCCCTTATCATCATTATAGATATAAGCTTTCATCTCAAAAAGGTCGATGATTCCTTTAAACCCGTCTTCTTTTCCGATTGGAAGCTGGATACAGATTGCATTCTTGCCAAGTCTGGTCTTGATCTGTTCTACTGCACCATAAAAGTTGGCTCCTAAGATATCCATCTTATTAATAAATGCCATTCTCGGTACATTGTATGTGTCAGCCTGACGCCATACATTTTCTGACTGCGGCTCAACTCCGCCTTTTGCGCAAAATACGCCTACTGCGCCGTCAAGCACACGAAGCGAACGCTCTACCTCTACTGTAAAGTCAACGTGTCCCGGAGTATCAATGATATTGATACGGTGCTCTAGCGCACCCTCCTTCGGCTTACAATTCTCCTGCAGCGTCCAGTGACATGTTGTAGCTGCGGAAGTGATCGTAATTCCTCTCTCCTGTTCCTGAGCCATCCAGTCCATGGTAGCAGTACCTTCGTGAGTATCACCAATTTTGTGATTAACACCGGTATAATATAAGATACGCTCAGTTGTTGTTGTCTTACCAGCATCAATATGAGCCATAATACCGATATTTCTCGTCCTCTCTAATGGGTATTCTCTTCCTGCCATTATTGCCTCCTAGAATCTGTAGTGAGCAAATGCTTTATTTGCTTCAGCCATCTTATGCATGTCTTCTTTACGTTTTACAGCTGCTCCTGTATTGTTAGAAGCATCCATGATCTCATTCGCCAGTCTTTCCTGCATTGTCTTCTCGCCTCTTTTACGTGAAAACATCGTCAGCCAGCGAAGAGCAAGCGCCTGTCTTCTGTCGGCTCTTACCTCGATCGGCACCTGGTATGTCGCACCGCCGATACGCCTTGCCTTTACCTCGAGCTGCGGCATGATATTGTTCATAGCCTCCTCAAATACTTCAATTGCCGGCTTATCGGTCTTTTCTGCAACTCTCTCAAACGCACCGTATACAATCTTCTGGGCAACGCCCTTCTTGCCATCTAACATAATGTTGTTGATGAGCTTTGTTACCACTTTATTATTGTATAACGGATCTGCTAATACGTCTCTTTTTTGAGTATGTCCTTTACGTGGCACGGTTCTTCCCTCCTTAAACATTTTGATTAATTCATCGGTACTCACATGTGTCGTTCTAATGATACTGTGTAGTGCACAGAGCATACAACTTGTTTATAGTCCCTGCAACTTACTTTAATCATAGTTCTGTTTGTGATTACATCTTTTTAATATTGTTTCCCTCCACTTTTCATGGGGAAGTTCTTCTTCACTGCGTTCTGAAGAACAAAGTAATCTCTGACTTCCCTCCACTTCTTGTGGAAGTTCTTCTTCACTGCGTTCTGAAGAACAAAGTAATCTCTAAGTTCGCGCGGCGCCTGCGGCTTGCGCTCACTAAGAGCTTACTTTTTAGCGTCTTTTGGTCTCTTTGCGCCGTATTTTGAACGTGCCTGTCTTCTCTTGGCAACACCTGCTGTGTCAAGAGTTCCTCTAACGATATGATAACGTGTACCAGGAAGGTCTTTTACTCTTCCTCCACGGATCAGAACAACACTATGCTCCTGAAGGTTATGACCTTCACCAGGAATATAGCTTGTTACTTCAATACCATTAGAAAGACGTACTCTGGCAATCTTTCTCAACGCTGAGTTAGGCTTCTTTGGTGTAGCTGTCTTAACTGCTGTACACACACCCCTCTTCTGCGGAGCAGATTCATCTGTTGCTCTCTTTCTCAAAGAGTTGTAGCCTTTCTGAAGCGCCGGAGCGGTAGACTTCTTAATTGCTGTCTGACGTCCTTTTTTTACTAACTGGTTAAATGTTGGCATTCTTTTCACCTCCTACGATAATAATAAGTTGCATTCATCTGTATGAATCAGTGCATGAAGACACAATGCATCCCCATGCACGCTAGATTAGTTTATTACGATTTTTCGCCGTTGTCAAGGACTTTGTTACGTTTTTTCACCCGTTTTCTCAGCAATTTCTTTAACCATTTTGCTTTTCAAAAAACTTATCAACGCTCTTCTTTATTTCCTCAGGCTTCATAGTCTTAAGAAGATACCCCGCCGGCTTGAGCGGAACAATCTTCTGGATACTTTCCTTATCCCCTCTTCCTGTCAGGAAGATTACCGGTATATCGGCAGTTTCTTCCTCTGCGCGTATCATATCAAGTACCTGTCTTCCATCGCAGACTGGCATCTCATAATCAAGAAGGACAAGATCCGGCCTGTTAAGAGTGATACTTCTGATTGCAGCCAATCCGGACTGCGCAAGCCCAATCTCATAATCTTTCTCTAAAAGCTGCTTTATCGCCTGACGCATAAGACCAGAGTCGTCTACTACAAGCACTTTCTTTTTCTTTTGCAACACCTCATTCTCCTCCATACTTTCCGCAAGATACTTTTCAATTTCAGACATCGCGTTTTCTGCCTTAATGTTCGAGCCGATCCCTTTCTCAAGCAGATGAGGCGCACTCACGCAAAACGCGAAATATCCTGCTCCGGTATCAAACAAAAGACTAAACTGCAGCTTCTTCTTTTCAAGCACTTTCTGGAACTGTTCATAATTCAAAAGATTTTCACCCTTTATCTTGCGCAGGTCCGCAGACGGGAAATACCTTTTAAGCTTTTCTACAAACTGTCTTGCCGTATATCTCGTTGCATTTATGATCATAGAATTTACTTTGTCCGTTTTCGAATCTACCATCTTTCCGACAGTATTAATCAGCAGTCTTTCCTCAAACACAAGGATGATCTCCCACTCTCCGCCTTCATTGGCCTCATACATCAGCCGGTAGTAAATCCCGTTCCCGAACTTTTCTCCGCCGTACTGCTTGCTGATTATCTGTGCCTTTAATCGGAACATATCATATATCAGATGAACGATAGCCTCTCCCATCGATGCCTGCTCTTCTTCTGGCAAAAGTTCCCCCCACTTGCTCTCGCCTTCTCCTACGATCGCAAGATCTTCCGTAAGCGTATGTCCGATCAGCCATCCCGTACAAACACCGAGAAAATGCTTGACAGCCCCCACAGAATACCCTGTCTGCTCTAATTCCCACTCAAGCTGCGGCAGTGTAACATCCCGAAAATTATCATGCAGGCGTTTGTGCGTCTTATACTCCTCATACCCGATGGACCGCATATATTCTTCTTCCTCAGAAAAATGTTTTACTGCATGGGCTTTAAAAAATTTAATCCCCTCATCGCAGATCCACTGGTGCTTCTCCGGCTGCTCACCAAACGATATCATCTTATTCATGATACCAAAAAGCTTCTGGTGTTCCTTATCAATATGATCAACACCAATATTGAACCGTTCCATCCATGTCAATTGCTCTTCCATTTTATATTCCTCCAGATATTCTATTATTTTTGTTCCCAGACATATATCACCTATTTAAAGCCAGACAAATCCCGCACAAAAGAAGAGCCCGTTCCTCAATCACTGCTCTTAAACAGTCCCTGAATAAAACACGCTCTTATAAATTCATGTCCGCCTTGGTTTCCGTGCCGTAAATTGCCTTTAAATCTCGAAACAGGTTTGCCTTTACATGTTTTATTTCAAAGAACAACGTCTGTACATTGATGCCGTGAAAGTAAATGATGTTAATACCATGTCTGTTATTATAATATTAAGCAATTACTTATAGCGTACCATATGCCGCACAGGAATTCAACAGATATTACTAAATTTGCCATTTATTTACTATCTGCTTTCAGCTCATTTTTACATTTGCCAAGTGCTGACGCGATCACTGCGTCCATGTCATAATATCTGTACTCTCCAAGCCGCCCTCCAAAAATCACTTTTTCTTCTGCAGCTGATAATTTTTTATATTTTTCATACAGTTCCATATTTTTTTCATCATTGACCGGATAATATGGCTCATCCCCTACTTTCCATTCCGAGCTGTACTCCCGGCTGATGACAGTATTAGGCTGTGTACCGAATTCGAACCATTTATGCTCAATGATCCGCGTCCATGGTGTCTCAGAATCTGTATAATTCACCGCCGCGTTACCCTGAAAATTAGGCTTGTCAAGGACCTCTGTCTCAAATCTCACCGAACGATATTCAAGCACCCCAAGCTTATACCCAAAATAAGCATCAATAGCTCCGGTGTACACCACCTTATCAGCCAGCGCATCAAGCTCTGCCTTCTCCTTCAGATAATCCACGCCAAGCCGCACTTTTACACCATCCAGCATATTCTCTGCCATCTTCGTATACCCGCCCACCGGGATGCCCTGATATAACGCATTAAAATAATTATTATCAAATGTCAGCCGCACAGGAAGTCTCTTGATGATGAACGCGGGAAGTTCACTGCAGGGACGTCCCCATTGCTTCTCAGTATATCCTTTTACGAGCTTTTCATAGATATCCGTCCCCACAAGGCTGATGGCCTGCTCCTCTAAATTTTTCGGCTCAATGATCCCTGCCTCCTGTCTCTGCGCCTCAATCTTAGCCGCCGCCTCTTCTGGTGTCACCACACCCCACATTTTATTAAATGTATACATATTAAACGGAAGAGAATAAAGCTCTCCCCTGTAATTCGCTACAGGGGAATTGGTGAACCGGTTAAAGTCCGCAAATCGGTTCACATAATCCCATACTTTTTTATTATTTGTGTGGAAGATATGCGCGCCGTATCTGTGAACATTGATACCCGCCACTTCTTCCGTATATATATTTCCCGCGACATGGTCTCTCCGGTCAATTACAAGAACTTTTTTACCAGCTTCTTTTGCTTCATGGGCAAAAACCGCCCCATAAAGGCCGGCCCCAACTACCAGATAATCATACTTCATATATTTTCCCTCAAATCTTCAAACAATTTTATCCGCAGATATCTTTGCAGATTCACCTGCAGTTCCTTATACATTTATTATAATCCAAGCTTATCCGCAATCGCGCTCATTTCCTCAAGAGCCACATCAATCAGATCATCAAGGCTTAGTCCCGTAAATTCAATCGCTTCCATATAATCTCTGTTAGCCCCTTTCGCGAACCTGAGTTCATTGAACCGCTTCATCACAGATTTGTGCTTTACACTGGCAATCTTTTTATCCGGATAAATCTGCGCAACTGCTTTTACAAATCCGCTCATCGGGTCCGCTGCCAGAATCGCGTACTGCAGTGTGGTCTTTGCCTTCGTCCCGTTCTTGGGATTATGCGCGCAGATCGCATCAAACAGCACCTTATCTTCAATTCCTTCTTTTTTCAGTATCTCTGCCGAAGTAGGCCCATGTACGCTCATATCATGCTGCCAGTCACACTGCTCCTCATCAAGATCATGGAGCAGCCCGACGATCCCCCAGTACTCTACCTCTTCTGGCGCCAGCCTCTTGGCAAGCCCTCTCATGATCGCTTCCACCGCGTAAGAATGGGTAATATAATTCTCGCCTTCCATATATTTCATCAAAATATCATGTGCCTGTTCTCTGTTCATTATCTTGTCTCCTCCTGATTTATTCCCGTATCTCCTAAACCATTATATACACTGTACAGACATACAGCAATATCTTCTTTACTCCCTGCGCCAAAAGCACCAAAAAAATCGTCAGGCAAGCATTAATACAACATCTTCTGAATCTCTTCGCTCTCAAGATTGTCTTTCGTCACCCAGAGATATCCTGTATCTATATTCGCCTCATTCGCCATCGAAAGCGCCGCCCTTGCTGCCGCGATGACAGAAGCATACCCCATTCCAAAGGGATTCTGCACAATGAGCCCTGCAATCTTCCCCTCCTTTAATGCTTTTAGTTCCTCCTCATTCGCATCATACCCTACAACCGGCACCCCTTCCATGCCAAGCCGTTCAAGTCCTCCCGCAATAGAGATTACCGCATCCCCATTCGTGGCATAGCACCCTTTTACATTCGGATGCTTTTTCAGGATATAATCTATAATATTTTCCTGTGTAATATCTTCTTCCTTTATTCTTTCCTCTTCAGAAAGTTCAGTTCCTGAGGGTTTTTCACCGTCAAACCTGTAGTTTCCCTTATTCACCTCATCGGAGATAACTTTCTTCATCTCATCCAGACGGTAAATATTCACATCCGGCATATCCGGATATTTATTTTTTATCGTCTCCGCAAATACTTGTTCCCGGACCATCGCTGTCTTGGATTTTGAGTCATGAGAAAGCAGGACGATCTCGCCGCCTTCCCCCATATACTCCGAAAGATGCTGCGCCGCTTCTTTTGCTGACTTTTCATTATCTGTTGACACCATCGCCATCAAGCCCTTATAATCGCTTCCGGAATCAAATGCTACTACCGGAATACTGTTTTCTGCTGCCAGATCAAACTGCACCTCACACGCTTTTGCATCCGCTATAGCAATCGCAACGGCCACAGGGTATCTTGCCAGTTCTTCGTCTAGTATATTCACTTGCTCGTCAACATTTTCTGCTTCTGACGGCCCATTATAAGTTACCTTGACTTTGTCGGCCCCTTTATAACCCAAGGTTTTATTAATATCGTCAGCCGCCTGCTCTGCCCCCTTCTTTGCCTCATTCCAGAATGCCTTGCCATCCGCCTTGCCGATAACTGATATATACGCACCCTCCTCCAGCGCGATCCCGTCTGCATTACTATAAGCTGACGGACTTATGGCATCGAGCTTAGCCTGATATTCTTTTTGCTTTTTTTCTGTTTTTGTCTTTGTATCCTCTGTCTGCTTTACACTTTCTGCTTTCTGCTTTGGCTCTTTTTCCGGTTCTGTATTTCCCAAAGAACATGCCCCCAGAACTGACGCCACACACAGCATAAGCGCGATAAACTTTCTTCTCATTTTCATAATTCTCCCACCTGATCCGTATTCTAAATCCGCCATCCAACACTATACACCAATTTCATGAAAAAATGTTGAAAATTTTCTTAAGATTTACACACAGATTTATACACAATCATTTTTTTCTTGTATATTTCACATTTTTGTATTATGATATACACAGGCAAAAAACTATGTCTAACATCATTATAAAGGAGGTACATACCTATGGCATTCAAAATCAACGATGGATGTGTAGCTTGTGGTGCTTGTGCTGGTTCCTGTCCAATCGGCGCTATCGTAGAAGGAGACGGCAAATACGAAATCAACGCTGATGAGTGTGTTGATTGCGGTACATGTGCAGCTCAGTGCCCGACAGGAGCAATTGAAGAAGCGTAAGAAATCCAATCAAATACGAACATAAAAAGCATTGTCAGATTCCACGTGGTTTTGACAGTGTTTTTTATTTTCCTCCGACTTGTTTTGACTTGTTTTTCATTTAGGACATGCTATGATAAGTTCGCCATAACGGACAAGCAATCACAATAAGGGGGAATTTCCAGACTATGAACAAAGCATTAGAACAATTAAAGCGCGAAACAAAGGATGATGTCCGGCTGTTTGAATGTATTAAAGAACTATATGAACAGGGGATTCCATTTGCCGAATTAAAAGCACTGATCCCAGACCTTAAACGCACCCGCGATCAGCTTCATTTTAAGCGGATGCTGCAAAGCAACAATGAGATACTTCTGCAGATGATAAGCGAAGAAATGTCATTCCTTCTGGATGCGAAGGAACGGCAGGAAGAGGAAGAATTTAAAAAGCTGGACCAGCTCATCAGACAACAGCAATCCTTCCGGAAATCTGCCGCTGAGAACGGACCAGCCTCATTACTTAAAAAATTATTCCTGCCTGCTTAAATTCGCGAACTTTGTATAATCTGCAAGCCATGCAAGATCAACGGTCCCTATGGGGCCGTTTCTTTGCTTTGCGATGATGATCTCTGCCTGCCTTTTCTTTTCACTATCTTTATTATAATATTCATCACGGTAAATAAACATCACCACATCCGCATCCTGCTCGATCGCTCCCGACTCACGCAGATCTGAAAGCATAGGCCGTTTATCGGGACGTGATTCTACCGCGCGGCTAAGCTGGGACAGTGCAACAACCGGAACATTAAGTTCCCTTGCAAGTGCTTTCAATGACCGTGATATCTCCGAAATCTCCTGCTGCCTGGATTCAGAACGCCCTCCCGCGCTCCCCGACATCAGCTGAAGATAGTCGATAATGATAAGCTGTATATCATGTTCAAGCTTATATTTCCGACACTTAGAGCGCAGTTCTGATACTGAGATCCCCGGCGTATCATCAATGATCATATTAGATCTTCCGATGATCCCTGCTCCTTCGATCAGCTTTTCCCAATCAGAATCCTTAAGATTACCGGTACGCAAAGCCTGTGAATCTACCTGGGACTCTAACGCGAACAAGCGGTTCACCAACTGCTCCTTCGACATCTCAAGACTAAAAATCGCAACGCCTTTCTCTTTCTTAAAGGCGACATACTGGGCGATATTCAGCACAAACGCAGTTTTTCCCATAGACGGTCTGGCAGCGATCAATATCATATCCGAGGGCTGGAGTCCTGAAAGCTTATAATCCAGATCAATAAATCCAGTAGGGATCCCAGTAACAACCCCTTTGCTTTTCGCCGCTTTTTCAATTCGTTCAAGAGCATTCAGCACTACCTGCTTGATCGGAACATACTCCCCGCTGTTACGTCTCTGGAGCAGTTCGAATACAGATTTCTCAGTTGTATCTAAGACCGCCTCAAGCGGTTCTTTTCCTGCGTAACAAGTATTCGCTATCTCTTCATTCAGTCTGATAAGCTTTCTCATCATAGATTTGTCTGAGACGATCTGCGCATAATATCTGATGTTCACTGAAGTTGATATAATATTTAAAAGGTCCCGCATGAATTCCAGACTTGCAATCTCCGGCGGGACATCCTTCTCTTTCAGCCGTTCCTTAAGTGTCACAAGGTCTACGGGCTTTCCCTCATTAAACATCTCTACAATAGTTTCAAAGATAACACCATATGCATTCTGATAGAAGTCCTGACCGCTGATGACCTCAGAGGCCGCAAGGATAGCATCCTTATCCATCAGCATGGCGCCTATAACGGATTGTTCGGCTTCTATACTGTGGGGCATAACTCTTTTTATGAGCGCCTCTTCCATCAACGTCTCCTCCTAAGCTTCTTCTGTTACATTTACCGTAAGTTCTGCCGTCACTTTCGAATGAAGCTTGACCGGAACCTTAAAAGTCCCAAGTGCCTTGATTGACTCTTTAAGAACGATCTTTTTCTTATCTATCTCCAGATCCATCTGTGTCTTTACTTCTGCCGCAATCTCTTTAGATGATATTGATCCAAACGCTTTTCCGCCCTCGCCGGTTTTGATTGACATCTCTACCTTGCCGGCTTCAATCTTCTTACCAAGCTCTTTCGCCGCATCATACTGCTCTTTCGCTACCTTATCATCGTTAGCTTTCTTAAGTTTCAGATCATTGAGGTTCTTTGCGTTTGCCTCAACTCCTTTATTCCTTTTTAAGATGAAATTTCTGGCATAGCCGTCACTTACCTCCACAATCTCACCTTTTTTCCCAAGAGACTTAACATCCTCCTTTAAAATCACTTTCATCTATATATCCCCTTTCTCCAACATAGCCTTTATCACCTGCTTGACCTGTGACACTGCCTCTTCAATATCTGTATGTTCAAACTGTGCCCCGGCAGCATTGATATGCCCGCCTCCGCCAAGCTTCTCCATGATCACCTGCACATTCGCCTCATCGATCGAACGTGCGCTGACATAAATCTTTCCATTATAGATCGTCAATACAAACGATGCTTTTATCTCATTGATCTCCAACAGTTCATTCGCTGCCTGCGCCCCAAGAATAGTGGGACTTTCTACATTAGAACAAAGATTTCTCGCAATGGCGTATTTTTTGCAAAATACTTCCGCGCTGCTGATGATCGCTGCCTTCACCTGATAAGATTCCATATCATCCCGGAACATCTTCTTTACAAGCGTAATATCCGCGCCGCATCTTCTCAAAAACGCAGCAGCCTCAAAGGTGCGCACCCCTGTCCTGTAGGCAAAATTATTCGTGTCAATCATAATGCCCGCATAAAGACTGCTTGCTTCCAGTTTCGGAATCTTAATATCATCCACAATATACTGCAGAACTTCCGATATCATCTCACACGATGAAGAAGCGTATGGTTCAATATAAGAAAGAACCGCATTTTCAATATTATCCGCGCTCTGCCTGTGATGGTCAAGCACTACAACCGTCTTGCTGATCTTAAGCAGACCTTCACATTCCGTCATCATGGGCCGGTTGGTATCTACGACGATCACCATAGAACTTTCACTTGCCATCTCCAATGCCTCTGAAGACGTAAGGAATAAATCTTCCGGATAATCCGGATTATTCTCATAAGAACTATACAGCGGTCTAAGCGATGCAGACACCTCATTGATAACAATATGCACCTTTTTCTCCAGAGTCCTCGCCGCGCGGTACACACCAATAGCCGCGCCTAAAGCATCCACATCCGTAAGCTTATGTCCCATGACAAAGATCTCATCCTTAACTGTCATAAACTCACGCAGGGCTTCTGCTTTTACTCTTGCCTTCACACGGGTATTCTTGGCAGTCTGTTCCCTCTTTCCACCATAATAAGTAATACCGTCGCAGGCTTTGATAACCGCCTGGTCGCCGCCCCTTGCAAGCGCTAAGTCTATCGCCACACGCGCATAATTATAACACTGAGAATATGCATCCGTGCTGAGTCCGAGACCAATACTCAAAGTTGCCGGAATACTGTTTCCTATGTTAATAGATTTTACATCTTCCAAAAGAGAAAATTTATCATCTTCCAATTCCTTGAATCCAATCTTCTGGACAGCAATAAAATACTTATCATTCTCCATCTTACGGACAATACCGTTCACTCTGGAAATGTACTGATTGATCTTACGGTCAACAAGCGCGATCAAAAGAGACTGCCGCACTTCTTCAACACTGTTTATCACTTCATCATAATTATCAATATAAATAAGTCCTGCGACAAGTCTCTGCTCCTCACTGGCACGGATATATTGGTTAAGCTTTGTTACATCCTGAAGATAAACCGCAATAAAATACTCCCGGCTTCCTGGAAGCTCCATAAGACGTCCCATCTCATTAAAGCCTTCTACCGACACTTTTCTAAGTTCAGCCTTATACTCCTTATCCTCATAATAGACATCCATCTCGACTATGTCATTCTCTTCCTTTGGGAAAATGCTGGAATTAAGCTCCGGAACAAGCTTACTGATATATATATCTCCGATCCTTTTTCCCAGGATTTCTTCAAACTGCTCATTAAGCCAGACGATCTTTCCATTTTCCAGAAGAATCGCATAAGGAAGTGCCAGCTCCTTAAGAAGTGTATTTTGTACGATCCCATACTGTGCGGCAAATTCAACCAGATCCTTTAAAATTCCGGCTCTGCTATACATATACAGGAATATGACCATACCAATATAGATGATGACAAAGATAAACATCACCATCCCCGCACGCCTGTCAATACTAAATATCCAGATATTTACCACAATCAACAGGATTGCCATAACCATCGGAAGCTGCATATACAATCTAAGCTGTCCTTTCAGGCGCACCTGCCCCTCCCGCTTTTTATTCATAATCCTTCAACCTTTTCTTTACAACTTGTTATGCCCTTCCCCAAAAAGGCATACATTTCTATATATTATAGCACTTTTCTGCACTAATGCAAGTCAAGCTGCCTTAGTAGCAAAAAATTAAGAAAGTTTGACCCCGTCTTACAACTATCTGCAAAACGGGGTCAGACTTTCTAAAATATCTTACCCTTCATATCCATTGGGATTCTGAGACTGCCATCTCCATGAATCCTCGCACATTTCGTCAAGTCCTCTCTCTGCCTTCCAGCCAAGAACCTTAAACGCCTTCGCCGGGTCCGCGTAGCACATAGCGATATCTCCTTCTCTTCTCGGTTTGATCTCATACGGAAGATCTCTGCCGCATGCTTTGGAGAATGCTTTTACCATATCAAGAACAGAATATCCAACACCGGTACCAAGATTAATAATATCAAGTCCCGGGTCAGTCAGTATATAATCAATAGCTTTTACATGCCCGACAGCAAGGTCAACGACATGGATATAATCACGGACACCAGTACCGTCCGGTGTATCATAGTCGTCACCGAACACCCCCAGCTTCTCAAGCTTTCCTACTGCCACCTGTGTGATATACGGCATAAGATTGTTCGGGATTCCTTTCGGATCTTCCCCGATCCGTCCGCTCTTATGCGCTCCGACCGGATTAAAATAACGAAGCAGAATAACATTCCACTCCGGATCTGCCTTCTGAAGGTCAGACATGATCTGTTCCATCATAGACTTTGTCCATCCGTAGGGATTCGTACACTGCCCCTTCGGACAGTCCTCAGTAATCGGCATGATCTCTGGGCTTCCATACACAGTAGCTGATGAACTAAAGACAATGTTTTTTACACCTACATTTCTCATCACATCCATAAGTGTAAGGGTTCCGTTAATATTGTTGCGGTAGTATTCCAATGGCTTGCGCACAGACTCGCCTACTGCCTTAAGTGCCGCGCAGTGGATAACTGCATCAATGCCTTCTGCCTTAAACATATCTGTAAGTTTATCTGCATCCAGCACATCTCCTTCGTAGAATTTCACAGATTTCCCGGTCAGCTCCTCCACTCTTTTCAACGATTCTCTCGATGAATTAGACAAGTTGTCGTAGACAACAACCTCGTACCCTGTGTTCAGAAGCTCCAGAGCGGTATGGCTTCCAATATATCCCGCCCCTCCGGTAATTAATACTTTTGCCATTCTTAATCCCTCCTGCCTAAGCTTGGCGGTACCAAACCTTCTTACGTCAAGCTATTATATTTTTCGATGATTTCTTTCATAGTATACCACTTACGTTCCATATCTTCAACAAGTTTAAATTGCGTGCGGGCCCGGTCCAGATTGTGATCTTTGCGATGTATCTTAAAATAAGTATCTCCCTGCAGATAATCTGTAAGAAAACGCATACCGCACTCAAAGGTCATCACCTTTGCCCCCATAGGCATAAGTTCGATTTCCTTTTTTGTAAGTTTACCGCCGCACCCTTCGATAAATCCCTTCGCGTACAGCTCGAAAAGTTCCATGCTGCAGGACACTTTGCTCAGATCCGTCTCATCCTCTGCCGCAGTACTTGCGCCAAAGCGTATAGAATCGCCGAAATCATTTACCGCCAGCCCCGGCATTACCGTGTCCAGATCAATCACACAGATTCCCTTTCCGGTCTTGTCATCTATCATGATATTATTAAGCTTCGTATCATTATGCGTAACTCTCAGCGGGACTTCTCCCCTGCTCTGCATATCAGCAAAGCAGTTGGCTACATCCTCTCTGTCCAGCACAAACTGTATCTCTGCCTGCACAGAAGCAGCCCTGTTCATGCAATCTCTTTCTACCGCCTCGTTAAAGGCACGAAAACGCGCTTTTGTATCATGAAAACCTTCGATCGTTTCATGGAGCGTCTCCGCCGGATAGTCCGCCAGAAGCTTTTGAAAATTGCCGAATGCTACCGCACTCTGATAAAAATGCTTTGGATCCTCCACCTGGTCATAGCTGGTAGCTGCCGTGATGAACTTGTAAGACCGCCAGTAATCCCCAAAAGAATCCTTATAATACGACTTTCCATCCACTGCCGGTATTACGTTCAATGTCTCCCGTTCCGGATTGCCCCCATTCTCTATGATCTTTTTTCTAAGGTGTGAAGTCACCCCCGTAATATTCTCCATAAGCTCCACAGGCTTTGCGAAAACAGTCCTGTTCATCCTCTGCAGAATCACTTTGATACGCTTCGTTTCCGAAGTCTCAAACGTAAGCAGATAAGTATCGTTGATATGTCCGCTCCCATAAGGCACGTCATCTATCAGTATCCCTTCATACTGAAAACTCTTAATTACTTCCGCTCTCTGTTCCTTTGTCACCTGTGCCATTATCTATCCTCCCAAAGCTTTTCAGGATATAATCCCTCATCCTTTAATTTCTGGATCGCAGCGACTACTATCGGCTTATCCTCTTTGTATGTCACTCCGTACCATTTATCCGCAGACTTTAATACTGCCGCTGTTGCTTTATCTTCCTCCAGGAGTTCGCTTACTACTGCCGGAAGGAAATATTCGCATTTCTGTGGATTTTTTGCAAGTCCCTCATCAAGAAACGCCGGAAATCTCTGCTCAAGCTCCTTTAGGATGCTCTCCGTAAACCCCCACATATTCATAGACACGATCGTATCCTCCGGTACGAATACCCAGCTGTCTCCGTCATCCTCTGTATACGCGATGCCGCCTTCTTTCTTCTCGATACGGGTTCTTTCATGAATTGCCACAAGCTCACCCTTGTCATTCATGTCACAGATCCCGCGGGCCACATGCCCATTGTCTGTCACAGTATTGCCAAGCTTGTATCCTACCATCGTATAACGGTATTTCTCATCATCTTCGTGAGAAGAAAGGTAATCATAAATAAGCTTAAACGCCTCTGCTCCATAATAATCGTCTGCATTGATAACCGCAAACGGTCCGTCAACTTCTTTCATACAGCTAAGTATGGCATGACCTGTTCCCCACGGTTTCACTCTTCCCTCCGGAACCTGATACCCTTCCGGTATATTCGTAATCTCCTGAAAGACATAGGCTACCTCCATATATTCTGAAACCCGGTTCCCTACAACCTCCCTGAAATCCTTCTCGTTCTCTTTCTTTATTATAAATACTACCTTCTCAAATCCAGCCTTCCTCGCATCATACATGGAAAAATCCATAATGATGTGGCCCTCTTTATCTATAGGGTCAATCTGCTTAAGTCCCCCGTAACGGCTTCCCATTCCTGCCGCCATGATCACTAATACTGGTTTCTTCATCATTCTACCTCCAAAACTAAGCGTTATTGTTTCTGATTCTAGCACATAACCATATGAAAAAGAAAGCTTATCCACTCCTTTTTTCCAGAGGCTTGGATAAGCTTAAGCTTCTTAAATTCTAACCCTTCACACCGCCGGATGTCAGTCCTGCAACCAGATGCTTTTCAATCGCAAGGAACAGTACAACAACAGGTATCGTCGCAAACAGCGATGTTGCGAACAGATACTGCCACTGGATAAAGTTAAATCCATAGAATACATTGATACCAACTGTTATTGGTTTAAATTCATCTGTAGAAATCAATGTAAGCGCAATTGTATATTCATTCCACGCATTGATAAACACGAAAATGAGCGTAGTGATAATTCCAGGCGCTGCCATCGGAAGCAGAACTTTAACAAGAGCTTTTACAGTTCCGCACCCATCAATCTTAGCCGCCTGCTCCATCTCCGGAGATATCCCCATAAACGTACCGCGCAGAAGCCAGATCGCAAAAGCCTGATTAAACGCCGCATTTAAAAGGATCAGTCCCATGATCGTATCATTCAGGTTGATATTAACCATCATTCTGTAGATACCTACCAGAAGGACTACCGGCGAAAACATCTGACTCATGATCACCGCGCCCATGAAAATCCCTTTTCCTTTAAATCTCATACGGGCAAGCGCGTAAGCGGCCGGAATTCCGCACAAAATAGCAAGCAATGTAGCTCCTCCCGCTATGATCATGGAATTCGTCAGATATTTGAACACCGGAGCTGCCGTCCAGATATCAGAAAAGTTCGACCATCTCCATATTTCGGGCAGAATATGACCGATCTCATACATCTCCTTCTTATCCTTAAGCGCTGTGATAAACATAACAAAATAAGGATATAAGATAATAACGCAGAGAACCACTATAAATGCATACAACAGCATTGTCTGCCATGATTTTCTTTTTGACGTCATCTAACTCTCCTCCTCTCCGCGCAGCGACAGGATCATATAGATACTGGCGCAAACAGCTAAAATAACGAAGCCGATAACAGATACCGCCGCGGCATGACCGCCTTTACCGTCGGTAAATGACAGCTGATACAAATATGTAACCAAAGTATGTGTCTGATCAGCCGGAGCTCCTTTAGAAATCGTCCAGACGATTGGGAAAGAGTTAAATACATAAATAATGTTAAGTACTGTTGAAACTGTTAAGCTTGGCGCCACTAACGGCAGGGTAATCTTAAAAAGCTTCTGCCAAAAGCTCGCGCCGTCAACTGACGCAGATTCATATAATGAACCATCAATACTCTGCAGTCCTGACAACACACAAAACGTAACGAACGGAAATGTAACAAAGATACCAACCCAGCATTCCCATCCAAACATAGAGCCGGCTGTCTTTGTCCAGTTTACAAAACTGTCAATCAGTCCGATCTTTTTTAAAAGGATATTGAGCGAACCGTAATCCGCATTTATAATATATTTCCAGATAACCGACTGGATGATGAGAGCTGTTGCCCACGGAAAGATAACAACTGCGCGTACAAACTTCCGTCCCGCAAATTCCTGATTCAAAACCATTGCCAGAATAAAACCAAAAACCGTAGACACTCCGACTACTACTACCGTCCAGATCACCGTATTCTGCAATGTATGCCAGAATGTCGGCTCCGCGAAAATATCCAGATAATTCTGAATGCCGTTTAATTCCCTTACGATACCGCTTCGTCCAACGTCTGAAAATGATATCTTAAATACTGAAATAATCGGTATCAAGATCATTCCTACCATAAGTATAACACTCGGCAGTAACCAGACATACGGCTGAAACGCTGCCAGCGTTTTTTTCTTCATTGCCACGCCTCCTTTTAGATAACCCGCAAAACTGCTTTCTTATACATCAGCTTATATAAATCGAGGGCCGAAGCAATTCGGCCCCTCGATCATACACAAATGTGATCCTGTTATTTTGCAACAGATTCCTGAAGCTTATCAAGCGCTTCCTGAGCACCGATCGTACCTTCACATACCTTCTGTTCAACATCAATAACACCATTTCTTACATCCATCCACTCAGCTTTCTGCATAGGATAGAACTTGCAGTTCGGAAGTACTGCACAGAATGTCTTAAAGTATTCGCTGCTTCCTGTAGCGTCAGATCCGCCAACTGTATACTTCTCTGCATTAGCCGCAAGGTTTTCAGAAGCATCCTGAGTTGCAGGCAGGAATCCTTCATATACCATATAGTTAGAATATGTCTCACACTCATAGAATGCGTCAAAGAACTTTGTGATAGCTGCTGTACGCGCATCATCAGCCTTCTCATCCTTGAATACCATCAACTGGTCACAAACACCGAGTGCTGTCTTCTCGCCCGGAAGATCTGCCGCAACATAGTTAACCTTAGAGTCAGCAGCAACCATGTTCATAGGCCCGATCATCATCGCAAGTGTTCCTGCGCTGAATGCGTCCTGAAGCGGATAACGGGTATCAGTAAACGGCGCGGAGTTGCAGTAACCGCCATCAATAAGGCTCTTGATGTACTCAACAGCCTCTACATTCTCTTTGCTGTTAAGCGCCCACTCTCCCTTATCATCAACATATCCGCCTCCAAAGTTCCATGTATAGTAAGAAAATGCTGCCTGACCTTCATCTGTAGAAATGTCAAGTCCCCACGGAACGATATCTTTTCCAAATTTGTCCTTTACTGCTTTGCAGGCTGTAAGCACTTCATCCCATGTTGTCGGCGGATTCTCGATTCCTGCCTCTTTTAACAGATCAACATTGCAGAAAAGTGAACGGCAGGATGCAAGAATCGGAAGTGCCCAAACTGTTCCGTCCATTTCATTGGACTCCCAGAAGCTAGGAACAAAGTTATTCTTCAGTTCATCAGATACATACTCTTCTGCCGGCATTAACAGATCATCTGCCACATAATCAGCAAAACCACTGATGTTCAAGATATCCGGCTGCTCGTTACTGGAGATGCGTGTGTTTACAACACTATAGATATCATTCCATGAAACGATCTCAATATTGAGGTCGATGTCTTTGTTCGCCTCCTCAAAGGTCTTTTCAAATTCTGTCCACCAATCCTTTGTGAAGTTGCCGTACTGGGAAATGATAATATCAAGCGCGATCTTATCTGAAGAACCGCCTTCACCACTTCCGCCATCTTTGCTTTCCTTGTTTCCGCATCCAGCAAACATAGTTCCTACCATTGCCGCGCATAATAATACGCTGATAAGTTTCTTTTTCATACTTTTTCCTCCTTATAACAAATTTGTCTGAATGTTTTGTGTATTTATTGTAGTACAAAACTGCACAAAAATATTTGCCTTATATTTTCATTTATTTGTACAATTGACTTTATATTATTGATTTACAGATAAAAGAACGTTATAATATTGTCAGATTTACACAAAGACATTCAAGGAGGATATCTATGGGCTACGATGGCGTCAACTTAAAAAGCTCAATTTCTATCGGCAAAATATACAGCATCCACTATTTTGAATACATGAGTGACTTTTCTTTTGGGGGAGAGATACATAACTTTTGGGAATTTATATGCGTTGATAAAGGTGAAATAGGCATAACCGCCGATAAGACTTTTACGATTTTAAAAGCTGGCGACATCGCCTTCCACCAGCCCAACGAATTCCATAACGTACAGGCTACCGGAGGGATTGCCTCCAATCTGGTTGTAATATCTTTTGACTGCCACAATCCCGCCATTAATTTTTTCCGGAAACAGGTTTTAAAGATCGATGATCTGGAACGGAATCTTCTGGCTAATATCATTATCGAAGCAAAACACTGTTTTGACTGCCGGTTAGACGACCCTTATCTCATGAACATGCCCCTGAAAGAGCCGCTCATCTTTGGGGCAGAGCAGATGATCCTTAATTATCTGGAGCATTTTCTCATCCACATAATAAGACGGTACTCAGCGCCTGCCGCTCCCGTCCTTAACACTCCGGTTAAAGTCGGCACGTTAAAAAGCAACAACGAAACATTCAGCCGTATCATCGATTATCTGGAAAGCAATAAATGCAGCCACCTCACTATTGAGCAGATCTGCCACGATAACCTGATCGGCCGCTCACAGCTTCAGAAGCTTTTCAAAAAACAATGCGGGATGGGTATTATTGAATACTTTTCAAGCATAAAGATAAACGCGGCGAAAGAGATGATCCGCACAAAGCAGATGAACTTCACACAGATTTCCGAACAGCTTGGATATACTTCTATCCATTATTTCTCGCGGCGTTTTAAAATAGAAACCGGCATGACACCATCCGAGTATGCCTCTTCGATCAAAGCAATGGCGGACGGGAACTTCTGACCCGTCCGCATACAAATAAATTTATATCTGATTCCTTCAATGCTCCTGATAAACAAAAGGTTCTGTGTCCTGAATCAGGACTAGCTGTTATATTTTTGTCTGTCGAGCTCTTTTTCTTTGGCATTTACGATCACATTAACCGCTGCGTCGCCGATAACATTAAGCGGAAGCAGAGCCATCTCAACCGGACGGTTTACCGCTACGATCAATGCATAACCAATAAGACACGCCTCTGTTGTCCAGCCCATACCAGAAAGCACAGTAAAGATCATGGTTGTTCCCGCGATCGGGATCGCCGGCGTTCCTGCTGCCGCGCAGATAGAGAGAAATGCCATAACGATCATATTAGCAGGTGTAACATCAATCCCTGCACTTGTCGCGATAAATGTAACCGCGAACATATGCATAACCGTTGTTCCGTTCATGTTAATCGTCATGCCTGTAGGAAGCACAAAGCTTGTAACCTCTTTGCTGCAGCCAAGTTCGTCGATACATGTTCTTGTATTCAGCGGAAGACATGCTGCCGATGAATTCGTAGAAAATCCGAACACCCCGACCTTCGCAATCTTCTTTAAGAATTTCACCGGATTTTCTTTTGTCGTGATCCATATTCCAAGCGGATAGAGTGTTACAACTAAAGCAAACAGCGTAAGCATTGCAGATACCACATAAGCCGCTACCGGCGCCAGATACTCTACACCATAGATCGCGAATGTTCTGGAGATCAGGCAGAAGATCGCTACCGGACCTATCTTATTGATCAAAAAGGACAGCCACATATTAATGACTTCACTTAAATTCTCAAGCACTTTTTTAAGAGACTCTCCTCTTTCGCCCATCTGGTTTAAACACAGTCCAAGAATGATCGCAACTACAACAATAGCCAGAATACTGTTATTTGTGCTCGCGGCGTCTGTAATATTTGACGGAACTGCGTTTACAACAACCGCCAGCGGGTTAAATGCTTCAATTGTTGCCGCCTCTGCAACTCCGTCACTTGGAAGGATAACATTGAATGCTCCGAGAGATTTTATGATATATGCCACGATACAGCCAAGCGCCGCGCCGCACACATAGAATCCGAAGAAACCTGCAAGTGTACGTCCCGCAATGCGTCCAAGCTTCGTTGAATTAGAGATACTGCACATTGCAAGGCTTAAAGATACCAGAACAAGGGGCACGATCGCCATCTGAAGGCCTTTCATAAAGATCTGGCCGACGATGTAAAAGATACCGATTGCTCCAACCCCTTCCGGTACTGTGATATCCTGAAAGAGCAAGTTGTTGACGATCACCCATCCGTCCTCAGAGATCACATTTTCCCTTAAGAACAAAAACAGCAATCCTACGGCGAGACCGCCTATAAGGGCAATCATCATCTTTTTTACTACAGACATAGGTTCTTTTTTATTTGTCTCATTACTCATTTTACTTCACTCCTTTGTATTACTGATTTACAGGTGTCTGATCTCAATTCCTTCTTCCGCAAATGCTTTCCGGATCCTCTGTACGAATGCCAGTGCCTTTGGTCCGTCCCCATGTACACACAGAGTATCCCCCTTGATATCAAGCTCTTTTCCGTTTATAGAAGTTACCTTTCCCTCCTTGATCATCCGTACACATCTTGCAATAGCCGTTTCCTCATCCGTGATCATGGAGCCTTCCATCTTTCTTGGAACTAAGGACAGGTCATCCATATACGCGCGGTCCGCGAAAATCTCAGAAGCAGTCCTAAGTCCCCTGCTCTCTGCGATCTGTCCCAGAACCGCTCCGGCACAGTAGTAAACGATCAGGTCTTTATCAAAATCCGTGATCGCCTCTACGATCGCCGAAGCAATCTCTTCATCATACTGACACTGATTACCCATGGCCCCATGAGGTGCCACGTGCTGTAATTTCATACCGTAACTCCTGGTAAATGCCGCCAGCGCGCCAATCTGATACTTTACATAATTCTTGACCTCCTGATAGGAAAGCACCATTTTCCTGCGCCCAAATCCCATTAGATCCGGATATCCCGGATGTGCGCCGACCATTACGCCCCGTTCTTTGGCCATACCCACAACCTTGTTCATAACCATTGGATCTCCTGCATGCCATCCGCAGGCAACATTGGCTGTCGTCACATACTGGATAATGTCCGCATCTTTGCCAAGCTTGTACGCGCCAAAGCTCTCACCCATGTCACTGTTTAAGTCAACACTATACATCTTTCTTCTCCTTTCGCTTTATCTGACAGCTTAGATAAGCTGAATAATTACTTATTTACGACATTCTGCGGCCTGCCGTCCGCAAAACATTTAAGGTTCTCTACCGCGATATCCATCAGTCTCTGGCGTGACTCCTTCGGCGCCCATGCGATATGAGGCGTGATGATCATGTTCTTTGCCTGAAGAAGAGGATTATCCATCTGTATCGGTTCTGTAGAAACTACGTCTACTGCTGCGCCTGCAACCTTGCCGCTGTTAAGCGCATCTTTTAAATCCTCTTCTACGATCAACGGTCCGCGGGAATCATTGATGATCATGACACCCGTCTTCATCTTCGCGATAGTATCCTTATTGATGATCCCTTCCGTCTCCGGAAACAAAGGACAGTGCAGCGAGATCACATCCGACTCCGAAAGCACTGTGTCAAGGTCCGCATAGCGGCAGGTCTCGCTCTCAAGTTCCGGACGCCTGAATGCGTCATAAGCAAGAACCTTCATTCCAAGTGCCTGCGCGATCTTTCCCGTGTCCTGTCCGATCCGCCCGAATCCTACGATACCCATTGTCTTTCCTGCCAATTCCACCAATGGATGATTCCAGAAGCACCAGTCCGCGTTGTTCGTCCAGTCACCCTTCTTCACACACTCAGAATGCTCTCCGATATGGTGGCACAACTCAAGAAGAAGCGCGATCGCATACTGGGAAACCGCTGCTGTTCCGTATGTAGGGATATTAGATACCGGTATATTTCTTTCTTCAGCCGCTTTAATATCTACGATGTTGTAACCTGTAGCAAGTACTCCTACAAACTTGATGTTGGGGCAGGCCTCAAATGTTTCTTTTGTAAGAGGCGTCTTATTTGTATATACCACCTGTGCATCATCGATACGTGATACGATCTCATCTTCTTTTGTGCGGTCATAAACAGCAACCTCTCCAAATTCTTCCATCCCTTCCCAGCTAATGTCCCCCGGATTCAACGTGTAACCATCCAATACTACGATTTTCATGTTTTCTTTACCTCCATTTATTTTTACTTTTATTTTTTGCCTGTTGGAATTTTCATAAATCTTTTGCCTCACTGATTCAGTTTTGCCTCCAGATTGTCTAACTCCTTTTGCCGGCGGATATAAAGTTTTTGCGCCAGTTCGATACTCACCTCAACAAACCGTACCCTGTACCCTGCCATGCTCTGTGTTAAAAGCGGAAGATCTACGGATATAACACTCCCGATCTTCGTATATCCGCCAGTGCTCTGCCTGTCTGCCAGCATAATGATAGGCTGTCCGTTAGGCGGTACCTGTATAGAACCAAAAGCGATGCCGTCTGTGATAATATTGCCGTCCCCAATATGGCAAAGGGGCTCTTCACGCTCCAGCCTGCAGCCCATCCGGTCAAATTCATTGGTGATCTTTGCTCCGTACCAGAAGAATTTCCTGCACTCTTCTTCTGTAAACTCATGATCCTGCGGTCCTCTTACCACGCGCAGTGTCAGCTCCTTCTTCGGAAATATCTCCGGTTTCAGCATCCTTAGCGCCATATTGGGAAGTTCTGTCTTCGGAGCCGCAAAACCAATCGTATCCCCTTTTTCAAGCTTTCTTCCGTTCATTCCGCCAAGCTTGTTTCTCATAAGGGTAGCTTTACTTCCCATCACCTTTGCAATGTCAAGACCTCCGGCAAATGCAATATAAGCACGGCATCCGTTTCCATTGGTCATTCCCAGAGTAAGAACAGAACCTGCGCGGACCAAAACTGCCCTGTACATAGGAACGGGAGTACCGTCAACTTCAGGGGACATATCTGCTCCTGTAATAGCGATGATATTATCCTTCTCAAACCGGATCGCCGCTCCCTGGAAGGTCATCTCAAGGACGCCTTCCTCACGGCTGTTGCCCGCCAGTATATTTGCTATGTAAAATGATTTCGTGTCCATAGGACCCGCAGGAGACACACCAAACTGCTGATATCCGAAACGTCCTTCGTCCTGAACCGTTGTAAGGATGCCGGGATTTTCAATAGCGATTCCCATCTACTTCACCCCTTTCTCGTAGGTCTTCACGCGATAAGTTCCTTTTCTTACATCTTCTTTAATCTTGCCGTACTCCCTCTGATTAACCGGAATGTACTTGATCCACTCGCCCGCATGTACTAAGAATGGGTCTTCCTTCGTGTAGTCACAGATGGTCAGCGGTGTTCCTCCTACGATATTCCATCCGCACGGCTGCGGAAACGGAATCAGGTTGGAGAGATTAAGCTGTACCACAATAGACTGTCCCGCGATCTTCACCCTCGGCGATTCTCTTCTCTTAAAGTGAAATGGTTCCTCAAACCTCGCCGCATATGCATGACCCGGCGCAAATCCAAGCATATATGTATAATATTCGTGTGCCGAATGCATCCGTATGAACTCCTGAACCGAAACATTCTCAAATCTGGCACAATCCTCTAAATCCGGTCCCAGCTCACCGCCGTAACAGATCGGGATCTCCTTTATGATCCCTTTCATTTCTGTTACTCCTTCCAAGTTTCCCAACCGTTTTCCGATCTCTTTTTTAAGCTCGCCATACTGTATTATCTGCGGTCTGTAATGGACCATAAGCGAAGCATAAGTAGGAACCATCTCTGTGACCCCATCAATCGGCTTCTTTGTCAGATCCAGGAAAAGCCCCCGCACCTTCTGATTAACCTCCAGACTGATCTCATCTCCCATCTGAACCGAAATCGCTGTATCGCCCGAAATCAAGAATTTTGCATCCATCTGGCATCTCCTTCCCATTTGTGCATATTGACTATTTTGCAGCTTTTTTACTATATTTTTTCTTTCACTTTATTTATTGATTAGACTATATCACACCTTATAAATTTTAAAAAATGAATTATTTGTCTATAATATATTAATAATTTTTATAATATTATATAAAAATCAGCAAAGAAAAATCTTGACGCAAAACCACCTGATCAAATAATTAAAAAATATTGTTTGGGAAAAAAAGAATATACATTATTGTCTATCAGAATAAATCACAGTATTTAGAAAACGAGGGCCGAGACACCCTCGTTTTTTATACGAATATCCAAGATGAAAAAATTGGAGGATAAAGTCTGACTATCATATCTCCCCGACATACCCCCACCCCTTTTTGCCAAGATAAGGCACCATTCTTTCTTCAAAGATCTGAACCGCTTTTAAAGTCGCCTCATTAGGATATTTATGCTTGATCTCATAAGTGATCCGCTCCGGAGGCTGTACCGGATTGGCAATCTCACTTACATATACCTGCCGGAGTGTCCTCAGCCGGTCCACAACGGAAATCGGCGCGATCACCCACATCCTCTCATCAGACATCAAGTGAAGCAAGAGTTCAAAAGTATCCACCCACACACGCGGCCTCTCCCCTTTGCTCACCCATTGGTCATGCCAAATCTGGTAATTCGCCTCCCAGCTCAGGTAGATTTCCCACTCCTTATCAAGTTCATCTGTATGGATGAAAGACTTCTTAAGATCTGTAGCTGCCGACTGTACGATATACATTTTCTCCCTCAGTATCGGCCGAGCGATGATATTTTTAAACTGCAGATGATGGTACACAAACCCTAAGTCAATCTCATGATTCTCTAAAAGCCCGTAAAGTTCATAAGAATAATGTGTCTTTATGTACAGGTTCATAATCTGCTCCTTAGCCCCTAACATTTCACTATACAAGTCGAATAATATCGCGCTATTCATCGTGTCCGTACACCCGACTGTCAGGTAAAGTTTCTCTTTACTGTTCTTTAGAAGCTGCATTTCACTCCAGATGGAGAGCCACCGCTCTGCTATAGGGATAAACTCCTCTCCCTGGGAGGTCAGCTCTATCTGCTTATACCCCTTTTTTCTTGTGATCAGCTTAACCTGAAGTTCCTCCTCCAAAAGCTTCAGCCGGTGGCTTACAGTTGGCTGTGATAAAAAGAGGTTGTCCGCCGTTTTCGTAATATTTTTCGTCTTAACAATCATCAAAAATGTTTCAATATCTACCAGATTCATAAATGCTCCCTTCGTTATATAATCTGTTTGATCATAAGGATCCCCCCCGTACTGCCGCAATCCTCCCCGCGATTAAATATAAATTATATTAATATTATACAACGTAATTATTCATTTTTCAATTTACAGTTTCCGTGTTATGATGATGCCATGTTAAATGAATCTGTACGGACAAGGAGGTAATAGAAGATGAAAAATGAAGAAAGAGGAATCTTATTTTCTGATGAATACCAAAAGAGTTTAAAGGCGCAGTTCTGTTACGCCGATGCGGATCCGGAACATGGAGAACGTCTTTTTTTCGAAAATTCCGGCGGTTCTCTCAGACTTAGGAAAGCCGTAGAAGTAAAGTCCCAGATTGAGGAATTTCCAGACTGTCCGGAGCGTGTAAGGGGCAGGGGATACGAACTTTCCCACTATGTAACTGACGGGACAAAAGATATCTTAGAGACAGTATTCGGCGCGAAAAGCGGTTCACTGATCACAGAACTTACTGCTTCCCAGACAATGTATCAGGCAGTAGGAACAATCATGACAAATGTAAAATGGGGAACAAACGCTGTTACCTCTTCTCTGGAACATCCGTCAGCACATGATGCCGTTGAATATTACTGTGACAGGACCAAACGTGAATTCCGTGTTGTCCCTGCCAACAAGACAACCGGCGGTCTTGACGTAGATGAGATCATGAAATATGTAGATAAAAATACCGTATTGTTAAGTATTATGGCGGCTTCCAATATCTCCGGAAATATTATGGACATTAAAGAGATCACACGCCGCGCAAAAGAAATCAATCCTGAAATCTATGTTGTCAGCGATGCGGTACAGCATGCGCCTCACGCAGCGATTGATGTGGAAGACTGGGGCGTAGATGTATCCAACTTCGCTCCTTACAAATTCTTTGGCGTACGCGGATGCGGCTTCTGCTATGTGTCTGACCGTGTGTGCGCGCTGCAGCATCATAAGCTTATTCACAAAGATGACCATGTATGGGCGCTCGGAACTCCAACACCCGCTAATTTCGCGGCTATGATGGCAGTTATCGACTATGTATGCGGAATCGGCTCACATTTCATCGACAGCACTGACAGACGGACACTATATGTAGAGGGCATGCACCGCATCCACCTTCAGGAACGCGCTCTACTTTACCGTCTGCTGGAAGGTACAGATGAGGTTCCCGGACTGCGTCACATTGACAAAACAGAAGTATATGTAGACATGGAAGACCTTACATATAAGGATTTGATCGTTGCCATGGGAATCAAAGGCATCGGATTTTCTGATCTTTCGCAAAAATACTTAGAACATGGTGTTACTGTATTTGAACGGCTGAATACAAGCCCGTACTCCAAAAGAATCGTAGAGTCTCTTGGTCTTGAAGGAGCTATCCGGGTATCTCCCCTCCACTGTCATGGGACAGATGATATTGATAAGTTCCTTAAAGCTACAAAAGCCATTGCCATGGCTATTTAGTTTCTCCCATAGATCCTTCTGAACAGCAGAAGAAGCTTCTGCCTTCCGTTTTTTCCGGCGGAGGGCAGATTTGTTTACTTTTGACCCTGTCATAGATTTATGCTATGATACTAACGGAACAAATCCTTTTCACCTTACATCATAATGTCCCAACATCATTTCTGCGCTTTAAATAAAACAAAGGAGAACTGTTTATGAAATTAACAATATTAGGAACCGGAAACGCCGCTGTATCCGAGTGCTATAACACCTGTTTTGCCATCTCTGACGGCAGCAGGCATTTTCTTATAGATGCCGGAGGCGGAAACCGGATTTTAAAGGTACTAAAAGATACTCGCATTGACATCTGCGATATCCACGATATCTTCGTGACCCATGAGCACGTAGACCATGTACTTGGGATCATCTGGCTCATCCGCGTTATAGGCCAACGTATGAATCAGGGAAAATATGACGGCGAGCTTCGGATTTTCTGCCACAGGGAACTCTCCGAAAAGATCCGGGCAATCGCGAATATGACGATACAGCAGAAAGTCTGTAAGCATATGGGAGGACGCATCCGCTTTGATATTGTAAAAAGCGGTGATTCCCGCCATATCTTAGACTGTCCGGTAACATTTTTTGACATTGCCTCCACAAAAGCAAAACAGTTTGGATTTACCATGCAGCTTGATAACGGCAAAAAATTTACCTGCGTAGGTGACGAGCCTTATAATGAAGTAAACTATGAATATGTAAAGGACAGTGACTGGCTCCTTCATGAAGCCTTCTGCCTGTTTGGAGAAGCTGACAAATTCAACCCTTATGAAAAACACCACAGCACTGTAAAAGAGGCATGTCAGCTCGCAGAAAACTTAAATATACCAAATCTTCTTTTATATCACACCGAAGAGACTCACCTTAAGGAGCGCAAGCACCTTTACACCAAAGAGGGAAAACAATATTTTCACGGAAACCTTTATGTTCCCGATGATCTGGAAATCTTTGAATTGTAAATCATAATACTGTGTATATTTTTTGTTAACAATTATTTCTTATTTTCAACACATTTTTATCACAGTTTTTGCGTATACTATAATTGTTCGAAGGGATGATTCGAACACAAATAATTCTTTTTCATAACTTTTTCCTCAGGACTGCACACCTCCCATATGCAGTCCTTTTAAATTTCTAAAATCAATAAGAGGAGCAAAAGCTCCTCTTAATTTTAAACACCTTCCGGCAGATCTTCACATTTTTCTGTTGGATATACAACTCCTTCTTTCATGACAAACGCACAATCAAGAAGCGCATATGGATCCGTCATCAGATCTCTCTTCCACGCAGTGATATCAGCCAGTTTTCCTGCCTCAATCGTCCCGATCTTATCTTCGAGCTGAAGGATCTGCGAATTAGTCTTTGTCGCGGCCTGCAATGTCCTGAATACTCCCATGCCGCTTTCCATCCACGCTTTAAACTCATAACCGCTCTCGTAGTTCTGATGATTCGCGACAAAATCTGTTCCATAGCCAAGCTTGCATTTGCAGTTCTTTATCACCTCTCTGCCTGCCTGGAGCGCATCTTTATAATATTCCAGCTTTGCCCGGAATTCCGGCTGTTTGTCTTTAATTCCCACCGGATCATAATGAACTGCCTCTTCATAAGGGCAGAACGTAGGCACAACATAAACATTGTGCTCAGCAATCATCTGCGCTGTTTCCTCATCCATCAAAGAACAGTGCTCCATGCCGTCAATGCCGTATTTTACCAGCTTCTGCATATGATTGGGGCTGTATACATGGGCTGTAACTGTTTTCCCCCACTCATGCGCGGTTGTCATGATCGCTTCCATCTCTTCATCATTCAGTTGCTGCTGCGCAGGATTGTCATTCGGTGTAAAAAATCCACCTGTCGCCATGATTTTTATAAAATCCGCGCCATACTTGATTTCTTCACGCACCGCATTTACAAAAAAGTCTTTGCCGGATCCTAACGTCAGACGCATATTCTGTGTAATCTGAGACAATTCCGGATTCCTTGAATACCCCTGGGACAAATCCCCGTGACTGCCTGCCGCGCACAAGAAACGGGGTGCTGCCACGATCCTGCTGCCTGTAACATACCCTTTTTCAATCGCGCGCTTCACATCCAATACTCCAAAACCGTTAGAATTGATCCCTCCGGTATGGCGGACCGTTGTAAATCCACGTGAAAGAGACTTTTTCGCCGTCCGGATGACAGCGATCGTCTTCGCCTCTTCTGATGTCGTATAGACTTCCTCCCGTATATGGTGCCAGTCATAATAATCCATATGCATATGCGCATCGATCATACCCGGTGTCACCGTCGCGTCGGACAGATCAATGACTTTCGCCGATTCCGGCTGCTCAATGTCAGTGCCAACGGCTTCTATCTTATCATTTTTTACCAGGATCTTATAGTTCTCTTTAAATTCCGGGTCAATTCCGTCATAAAACTTTCCACAAATAATAAAGGTCAACTGATCATTCTTCATTTTATCGTTCCCCATTTCTTTCTAATTCTTATTTTCGTCCCTGTGTAGCAAGAGACACTACGATCAATACGACCGTCGCAACCGGAACTGCGATCAACACTGTAGCGATGCCTAATGGCTGCCCCATGGCTTCATATGCAATGGTCACCACAGTTCCGACTACCATAGAAGCGATACCGCCCATCTTCGTAACCTTCTTCCAGCATAGAGCACCGATCAAGGCCGGGGAAATACCCGCGCCGTATATCGTGTACGACCAATATTGGATTGCCAGCACTGTCGGGAAGAACTGGAGAAGAATATACGCAAGGACGCCTGTCACAAGAATCGTGCCTCTTGTAAACACAAATTTCTGATGATCACTTGCATTTGGATTGATCCTGTCTGCGTAAATATCATATGTAATATTCGTAGCGCCCGACAGCAGATAGGAATCTCCCGTAGTTATAATAAATGCCGTCGCTGCCGCAAGTAAAAGACCTCCTGCAAAAGTTGGTATTACTGTCGTCGTGGACATGAATGCCATAGCCGCATCGATATTATCTCCAAAAATAGTCTTAGCGGAAAATGCAATGACTGCTACCAGCGGTACTACCACTACCAGTCCAACAAACCATCCGATAAACCCTTTTTTAACAGTTTTATCTCCATCACCTGCCGCAATTCTCTGATAGAGATTCTGATCACCGATAGATAAGAAGAACAAAGGGAGGTACCCTGATAAAAATCCTGCCACGGTCTGTCCGCCGCTGAATGTAAGGCTGTCTGGATTTGTCGCCGCTGCCGTTGAGATCACATTGTCCCATCCTCCGGCGCTCTTAATGACCAGCGGAGTTGCTACGATAATCCCTATCAGCATAATAAACGCACTGAGCGCATCTGTTACTGCTACTGATTTCAGTCCGCCAGACATCGCAAGGAAAATAATAAGGACTGCTGAAAGCGCTGTCGCGATATTGACATCCATTCCAGTCGTCACATTAAGCACATATGCCAGCCCCCGGTACTGATACGCACAGATGGAGATCATAGACAGCGCAATGATGACACCCGACACTGTTCTTGCCGCATGGCCATACTTATTCTCTAAAAGACCCGCCACTGTAAAAGACTCTGACTGACGGATCTTGCCTGCCAGAAGAAACAGCACGACAACACCTGCCAGCGACGGAACCGCGAAAAAAATTCCGGGCCACAGACCATAAGTAAACGCCAGGGAATTTCCTCCTCCTGAGATCGTCCCATTTCCGGTGAATGTAGCCAGAAATGTCCCCATCAGCACAATCGAGCCAAGACCTCCTCCTGCCCTTACAAACTCATCACTTGTCTTAGCTTTTCGTGAATAATAAGCTCCAACCACTACCAACATAATAACATAGATGATAACAAAGATTAACAGACTCGGTTTCGCAATTAATTGTTGCATAAAATCCCTCCTTTTCAATAGGAAAAGGCAAAACAGCCAGATAAATGACCGTTTTGCCTTTCGCCCGACTTCTTAAACCCAGAGACCGTGGTCTCTATTTAAGAAAATTATAACTCTATGATATATATTTGTCAATTCAATTTACACTTATCCTGGCTGTCCGTAATAAGCGTTAGCTCCATGCTTTCTGTAATAATGCTTATCTTGCAGCTCCTGCGGCGCCGGTTTATTCTGCGGATTGATCATCTCACACCTTGCTGCCATCTTGGCCACCTCCTCAAGCACTACTGCATTGTGGACAGCGTCACCTGCATTCTTTCCCCATGTGAACGGACCATGGTTTTTACACAGAACCGCCGGCATCGCCTCATAATCAATATTGTTCGCGGCAAAATCGTCCGCGATCAATACACCTGTATTTTTCTCATAGGCTTCATCAATCTCTTCCTTTGTAAGATTACGCACACAGGGAACCTCACCGTAAAGATAATCCGCATGGGTCGTTCCATAACACGGAATCCCCCTGCCTGCCTGCGCCCAGCTCGTTGCCCACGGAGAATGAGTATGTACCACGCCGCCGATACCAGGGAATCGATTGTATAATACTGCATGAGTCGCAGTATCAGAAGACGGATTGTAATCACCTTCTACCTTATTGCCCTTTAAATCTACAACAACCATATCCTCCGGTTTCAGCTTATCATACTCAACACCGCTGGGTTTGATCACAAACAATCCTGCTCCACGGTCAATACCGCTTACATTTCCCCATGTGAAAGTTACAAGCTCATACTTTGGAAGCAGCATATTGGCTTCATACACTTCTTTTTTCAATTTTTCAAGCATTTCAAACATCTCCTTAATTTCTGCTTTTTAACTCCTGCTTAACCTGATGTTTTCCAATGATCAGATTAAATATTTCGCTGCCGCCTGTTCAATCTCCACGCCTTTTTTATATCTTTCGATAAAGACTTCAAACCCTTCCACATCTTCCGGTCTTGGATCCATGCTGGTTCCTGCATTGCCTGTAAATACTTTATCTGCCAGATATTCCTGAAGAGTTTCCCCCTCTTTTCTCCGTATCATATAAGAAGCCAGAAGCGCCATTCCCCACGGACCGCCTTCGCCTGCCGTCTTCATAACTGATACAGGCGCGTTAATAGCCGCCGCCAGGATACTCTGCCCTACGCCTTTTGTCTTAAACAATCCGCCGTGTCCCAGAATAGAATCAATCTCTACATTCTCTTCCTTAAGAAGAATGTCCATGCCTACCTTAAGCGCGCCAAGCGCTGTAAACAAGTGGACTCTCATAAAATTGGCAAGATTAAAGTTACTCTTAGGTGATCTTACAAACATCGGACGTCCTTCTGTCACATTCGTAATATTTTCACCTGAAAGGTATCCGTATGACAAAAGTCCGCCGCAATCTGAATCCCCCTCAAGAGCTTTATTATATAATGTTCCAAACAGCTGGCCCATATCCACATCGATGCCGAAATTCTCCGCAAATTCCCGGAAAAGTCCTACCCACGCGTTCAGATCGGAAGTACAGTTATTTGCGTGGACCATAGCTACAAGACTTCCGTCTGGTGTTGTCACAAGATCGATTTCCGGATACACCTTTTTAAGTTCCTTTTCCAGTACCACCATCGCAAATACTGAAGTTCCGGCAGATACATTACCGGTACGCTTCGCAACACTGTTGGTCGCTGCCATACCTGTTCCCGCATCACCCTCCGGCGCGCAAAGCGGTATTCCCGCTTTTAACGCGCCGCTCTCATCAAGGAGCTTTGCTCCTTCCTCTGTCAATGTCCCTGCATCTTCTCCTGCCACCAATACCTTCGGGAAAATTTCCTTAAGCTTCCACGGATAATTTTTATCTGCAACAAGTTCATCAAACTGTTCAACCATCTTCGCGTCAAAATCCTTTGTGTCCGGATCAATCGGGAACATCCCGGAAGCATCGCCTACCCCAAGGACTTTCTCTCCTGTAAGCTGCCAGTGGATATAACCTGCCAGAGTCGTAAAAAACGCCACGTCCTTTACATGTTCTTCACCGTTCAAAATCGCCTGATACAAATGGGATATGCTCCATCTCTGCGGAATATTATACTGGAAAAGCTCTGTCAAAGCCTCTGCCGCCTGTCCTGTCGTAGAATTTCTCCATGTGCGGAACGGAACAAGAAGTTTTCCATCCTTATCAAATGCCATATATCCATGCATCATAGCGCTGAATCCGATGGCTCCGATTTTCGTCAGATCAGCGCCGTATCTGTCCTTAACATCACAAACCAGTTTCCTGTAGCTGTCCCTAAGCCCCGTCCATATATCATCAAGAGAATATGTCCAGAATCCATTTTCCAGCCGGTTTTCCCACTCATAATCCCCGGACGCGATCGGATTGTGCTCCTCATCCACAAGCACAGCTTTGATCCGTGTAGATCCAAACTCCAGTCCCAGAGCCGTTTTCCCGCTCTCTATCATCAATCTAATATCATCTGTGTTCCCCATGCAACTACCTCCTATTATGATCAACTTACCTTATACACAGCAAGTCCCCTTCCAAATCCAAATAGTCATTTTACTCTTCTTATTTACGGAATGCTACACTATTCCAAAACAGTTCATTTTTAAACTGACGGATCGTCGTATCTTTATCAATATAAACAGCCTCAATGCCCATTGCGCAAGCCCAGTCTCCCATCTGCTCCGAAGTAAGGTCATATGAAAACGCCGTATGATGCGCGCCGCCTGCTAATATCCATGCTTCCGCGCCTGTTTTGAGATTTGGCATAGGAGTCCAGAATGCCGTCGCAACAGGAAGTTTTGGCATCGGCTTTTCATTTTTCTTACATTCAACGTCATTGATGATCAGACGGAATCTGTCGCCAAGGTCAATAAGGGACGTCGCGACTGCCGGACCTGTCTTTGAAGTAAATACAAGTCTTGCAGGGTCTTCCCTGTCGCCCATGGTAAGCGGCTGTTCTTTAATACTGATCTTTCCATCCGCGATCGACGGACACACCTCAAGCATATGTGCCTGCAGGATACCTTCCTTGCCCGGCACAAGATTATAAGTGTAATCCTCCATAAAGGAAGTTCCCTTTGCCTCCTTCATCCCCTGGGTCATGATCTTCATAACACGGACCATAGCTGCTGTTTTCCAGTCGCCCTCGCCGCCGAATCCATAACCTTTTTCCATCAGTCTTTGGATCGCAAGTCCCGGAAGCTGCTTTAGCGCCCCAAGATCACCGAAATGGGTAACAATTGCATGACAGTTCTTTTCCTCAAGGAATCTCTCAAAACCAATCTCAATTCCCGCCTGCACAGCTACATGCTCACGAAATTCCTTTTCGTCCCTGCCTTCCAGAAGGATCTCATATTTATCATAATACTCTTCGACCAGTGTATTGATATCCCCCTGAGACACTTCTCCTACTGCCTGGGCGATCTCATTTACCGGATAAGCATCGATTTCCCAGCCGAACTTGATCTGCGCCTCTACTTTGTCACCCTCAGTAACCGCGACATTTCTCATATTATCAGCAATCCTCATAACCCGAAGGTGGCTGCTCTCAATAACACCGATCGCGGTACGCATCCATGAGCCGATTCTCCTTTGAACATCCTCATCCTCCCAGTAACCCATGATCACCTTGCGTTCCATGCCAAGACGGCTGAAAATATGACCATACTCCCTGTCACCATGCGCCGCCTGATTCTCGTTCATGAAATCCATGTCGATAGTGTCATAAGGAATCTCTCTGTTAAACTGGGTATGCAGATGCAAAAGAGGTTTTCTAAACTCCTGAAGTCCTAAAATCCAGGACTTAGCAGGTGAAAATGTATGCATCCATGTGATGACACCTGCGCAATTTTCATCTGTGTTTGCCTCATTAAATGTCTTTCTGATCAATTCATTGGTGATCAGCGTTGGTTTCCAGATCACTTCAAAAGGAAGATTCCCTGATTTATTAAGCGCATCGACTATGATCTTTGAATGCTCTGCCACATGAGCAAGACATACATCTCCATATAAATCCTGTGATCCGGTGCAAAACCAAAACTGATATTTCTTCATTTTCATCATAATTTTTGTTCTCCTTTTCCATACAAGCTACTTTTATCCGTTTTTTGCTTCTAAATTTTATTATAAAAAAACTCTGTTCTTTTTCAATCTCCTAACTCGCCCGCATTTAAAAAAAGTTACCTAATCCGACTTCTTTTATGGAAACATACACAACTAATCATTGTATTCCTTCTCCCAAAGCGTTACAATCATAAATAAAAGAAATCATAAATATGTTCTTTTGTTTCCAGTATCATTATAAAGAAAGGAACTGCCATGACACTTCTGGAACTATGCCGCCAGATCACAGACAACCATAAGCTGCTCCTGCCGCCGGATCACAGACTGAATCAAAGACTTATCTGTCCGGAATACTCAAAATCTGTTCAGGAAGTAAAGACTTACCCTCTTTTACAGGAGGAACGCATCTTTGCCCTTTGCTGGAGCCTTTACAACCCCCAGGAACTTTATGCTTCTATGTGCCCGTCCCCAGAGCCTTTTTGCTGCCGCTGCCATTTTGAAAACGGTGATAAAACGCAGCTTCATACTCATGACTATATTGAACTTGCCTATATCATAGACGGAAAATTCCGGCAGCGTATCCTCGGCAGCGACATCACCTTTTCCAAAGGTGAATTATGCCTGATCGATAAAAACTGCTTCCATCAGGATTACCTGTTCTCCCAGCCTGCCTGCATTCTCTTTCTGGGGATTTCTAATGATATGTTTTATGAGATCATGGACGAAAATGTCACAACACAGAAAATCACGTCTTTTTTACAGTCTGCTCTTCTCAGACAAAAAAATCTGCAGCAATATCTGCATTTTAAGCCAAACGGACACGCTTCCCAAGAATTAGAAGACTGTCTTTTCTGGCTCTTGAACGAATTATACAACATTAAGACCGGCTCCCGCCATATCTGTAAAGGACTGCTCCTTCGCATCTTCGGAATCATCAGCACACAATACGACTTTTCACTGTCTAAAGAACAGAAAAAGACTATGAACTGGCTCATCTTTGAAGAAGTGTCCGCATATATCACAAGGCACTACGCAGATGTGACGATCCAGTCTCTGACTGACACTTTTCATTTTCAGGAGGATTATTTCAACCGGCTTATTAAAAGCAAAACCGGCCTTACCTACTCTGCCTATGTCCAGCAGATCAGATTAGAACATGCCGAACGCCTTCTGCTCACCTCTGATAAAACAGTAGAAGAGATTACTGAGATTGTAGGTTATCACAATAAAGGGTACTTCTATAAGATCTTTCAGCAAAAGTATGGTACAACTCCTTCAAAATACCGGCAGAAGACTTAGCCTTCTGCCGGTTTACTGTGACTATCTATTCTATCTCTTTATTAAATACAGTCTATGGAACCAGCATGACTTTAAATGCGTCCGGATCTTTCTCTGCAACCTCAAAAGCCTTTTCCCAGTCTTCCATCTTAAAAGAATGAGAAATCAGTCCGTCAGTATAAATAGAACCGTCAACGATCCCTTTCATTACCGGGCCATAACAATACGGCGCCAGATGTGCACCATAGATTTCTATCTCTTTTCCATCTCCGATATCGTTCCAGTCTACGGTAATTTCTTTCGGGAATACACCAAACTGTACATATCTTCCGCAGAAACGGATTGCATCCATACCTTGGATCACACTCTTTTCACTGCCGGAAGCTTCAATGTATACATCACATCCATATCCATCCGTCAGTTCACGGATCTTATCCCCTACATTTACCTCCATAGGATTAAGCACCATATCGGCTCCGCACTTCATCGCCATATCCATGCGTTTCTTTCTAAGGTCCAGGCCAATGATCAGTTTAGGCTGCAGTTTTCTTGCTACACTGACCATTCCAAGTCCTATCGCTCCAAGCCCGCTGATAACCACCACATCATTGTGCTGTATCTTCGCGCGCTCTACCGCATGCATAGCACATGCCAGCGGCTCGATCAAAACTGCCTGTTCTAGAGACAATTCCTCCGGCACATGATGATGGATACCCTGCTTATTGAATTTCATATATTCCGCAAAGCCTCCTTGCGTATCCTCTTTGAATCCGTAAATATAATGCCTCTGGCACATAGAATAATAACCTGCTTTGCAAAAACGGCACTCGCCGCACGGTACGATCTGCTCGGATACCATACGGTCTCCTTCCTTGACGCCTGTTACATTTTTTCCATATCTGACAACACGTCCCACAAACTCATGTCCGCCGATAACCGGCGCTTCTATGTAGCGCTTCTTTGGCGTTGTCCCCCATATGCGCACACCGCCGTGCAATGTCTTTACATCCCCGGCACAGATTCCGCAGCCTTCAATCTTTACAAGAATTTCATCATCATCAATCTCCGGCACCGGTACGTCCTCATACCGGAAATCGCCGGGCGCGTACATCCTTAATGCTTTCATTGTTTCTTTCATTTTCCAACCTCCTGCCTGTACAGTTTCTTTCTCTTGATCTATTATTTTCCAAGCCGGATCACGTTCCAAGATGCCTTTTTAAGCATACTGGTCATAATTCCTTCTTCAAGGGACGACTGATCTACAGTCTTTGGGAATACCAGCTCTCGTCCCGCGCCGTTGCATATCTTCATATCATTATTTTCCAGAACAATATGTTCTTTGATCTGATACCCTTTCAGTCCCCGCACATCAGTCGTCACCTGAATATCTTCGTTAATATTACGATTTACCGCGAATATGGTCAGTTCATCCTTTTCTTCATTGTATACAGCAACGCTTTCAATATCTGTAACATTCTCATGCTGCGCGGTATCATGGACAGGAGTATTGATGACTGGTCTTAATACAGTTCCGCGTCCGTACTTTGACGCATGCATAAACGGGTAGAAGATCGTCTGCTTCCATGCCGCTCCCCCGTCTTGTTCTGTCATGATCGGGGCGATGACATTAACTAACTGTGCCAGACATGCCATCTTCACACGGTCAGCATGCTTAAGAAGTGTGATCAGCATAAGTCCCACTAAAAGAGCATCCTCAAAAGTATAGATGTCTTCTAACATGGGCGGCGCGATCTGCCACGGGTTGTTCTCCCGGATATCCATCTCTTTTTCTTTGGAATGGAACCAGACATTCCACTCATCAAAACTCAGATTAATGTTCTTCTTTCCCCGTTTTTTTGCCTTAACATAATCACAAGTCGCGATAACGGTCTTTATGAACTCATCCATATCATCTGATTTAGCGAGGAAATCTGCTGTATCATCCGCTTCATTGCCGTAATACTGGTGAAGAGACACATAATCCGCCACATCATATGTATATTCCAGTGTCGTAGCTTCCCACTTCGGGAATGTAGGCATCTCACGGTAAGAACTGCCGCAGGAAACCAGTTCGATCGTCGGATCAATGATCTTCATAACTTTTCCCGTCTCCTCCGCGAGCCTTCCATACTCATGCATCGTCTTATGTCCCTGCTGCCATGGACCGTCCATCTCATTTCCCAGACACCATACTTTAATGTTATGCGGCTCTTTTACTCCATGACTGATACGCATATCACTGTATTTTGTCCCGCTTGGATGATTACAGTATTCTAACAGGTTACAAGCGTCCGCGATTCCTCTTGTCCCAAGGTTCACCGCCATCATCAGATCAGACCCTGTCTTTTTTGCCCACTTCGCAAATTCATTCACTCCCACCTGATTCGTCTCAAGGCTCTGCCATGCAAGTTCCAGACGTTTCGGTCTTAATTCCACCGGACCCACACTGTCCTCCCACACAAAACTGGACACAAAATTTCCGCCCGGGTAACGCACGATCGGCACTCCCAGTTCCTTTACCATCTCTATAACGTCCTTTCGGAAGCCTTCTTCATCAGACTGCGGATTTCCCGGCTGGTAAAGTCCGTCATATACCGCTCTTCCAAGGTGTTCGATAAAAGAACCATAAATTCTTTTATCCACCTCTGCAACCTTAAAATCTTTATCAATGATCATTTTCGCTTGTTTAAGCATGATATTACTCCTCCTTTTGAATAACGCGCAAAATCATATTCTTTGTCTTTTGGATAATAATTACTGAATATCCGTGTAAAAAGCTTTGATTGGAAATAGGCCAGTATTGATACTGTAAAAAGCAATACAACCAACGCTCCCTTTAAAAATACCTGAATGGAAACCATCGCAGGCAAAAGCGGCAGGCCATGCAGGATCACGATCACTATCGTGGAAGGCAGATGTCTTACTGCCATGATCAGCGCATTCTTAAACGTATTCTTTACTGTATTGTCAAACCTTGCCAGGACGGGAAACACATAGACTCCCATCATGATCAAAAAGATTCCGAGAACGATTACGATAAGGGCGACCACTGACCCAAGCGCTTTGCTCATCCCGCCAAGCAAAAGCACATCTGATCCCAGTATGAAAATACACGCTAAAAGAATCATCCACACGATCGTCGCCTGCTTAAAGTTCTGCCGGAAAGCTTTCCAGTATTCCCTCCACACATAAGACTCTCTGTTTTCCGCCATTTTAAGCGTGTTGTAATAAAGCGCTGTCGTAGCAGCACCTATTGTCACTACAGGAATACAACTGATAAGATATAACACATTCAATATAAACATATCCCCCAGCCTGCTTAAGAAGTTCATAACTCTGCCGTCCGTATTCATCTGGTTTCCTCCCCATCTTATGCTTTTATACACCGATCTGGATTATGCCTACCGTATGGGCTTTAAGAACTATCTCCATCCCAGAGGTAAAGGCTCCTAATTCTTCGCATTCTATCTTAATATCTTCACGGTCTATATCATTATAGCTTTCTGTGCTGTCCCCGGAAATATAGTACATACGCACATCTCCAAAGGCCTCAAGATCAAGAGCTATCTTCCTGCTTTCTACAGCGCTTTTATTCACTACCGCGATCGCGTAACCTGCCCTGTCTTTAAACGCTGTCGCCGCTATATCTAAGATATCTGTCTCTTCAGACTCTCCGGCTTTATTACGTACGCTTATTTTTTCCATATCTTCGCACCATGAATCAAGGACTACATCTCCCATATAGTTGACATACAGATCAAATACATGGTAAGTGCTCCTAAGCACGATTCCTTTTTCGTAAGTAAATATACAGCCTCTTGTATTAACGATCGGCGCGAAATTCGCCATGCCCACAATATCACAGTTACGGTTCAGCGCATTTAAAAAGCAGGCGGTAAATATGGCGTCTGACATTGTATACTTGCTGTTGTCGTCATTTTTATCACGCGGATACAGATACTCTTCTTTCGTTTGTCCCTGCTCAACTGTATGGACATTCGGATGGTACCATCCTCTCAGATTCCATTCATCAAAGGCAATTTTTATCTTTTTATCAAGCTTCATGGCAGTCAAAAGTCCCCGCACCTCGGCTATAGAATGCTCCGTCTGGTTCGTATAAGCCATAACCGCCTCATGATCAGCATAATCATTTGTCTGGTGTATTCCGTCCCAATATTCATGGATAGAAATCCAGTCCAGAAACTGCGCGCTGCCATTTAAAAGCTTTATATTCCAGTCAAGATCCGTGAGCGCTGCCGCGGTAAGTTCCGTCTTAGGATCTACATGTTTGATCATCTTTGCAGATTCCGCCACAAGCCTGCTCCATTCTTCCGCTGATTTAGCGCCGATTTCCCAAAAGCCGTAATTCTCATTTCCAACGCTCCAGTATTTCACATCATACGGCTTGGAATAACCGTTTCGTATCCTCCACTTTGCATATTTTCCTTCCTGCTCCAGATTGCAATATTCCACCCAGTCACTCATCTCTTCCGCCGTACCTGTACCTGCATTCGTACAAATATAAGGTTCGCAGCCAATCTTTCTGCACAGGCGGATGTACTCGTCCGTTCCGAAAGAATTGGGATCTTCTACTCTCCATGCTTTATCAAAAAAAGGAGTCCTGTTATCGCCTACCGCTTCTTTCCAGTGATAAGAGGATACAAAACACCCCCCAGGCCATCTCAGTATCGGAACCTTTATCTTTCGCATGGCATCCAGCACATCCATACGCAGTCCGTCTTCATCTGACAGGGGATTTCCCGGGTCATACACCCCTCCATAGATCTGACGGTGAAAATGTTCGATAAAGTGCCCGTAAATCATAATATCTCTCGTCCCGATCTTACGCTGTCCATTGATATATAATTTCACATCAACACCCTTTCTCATTCGTATTTAAACACCGGCGTTTTCAATCCGTCTTTTCTCTCCCAGCCAACCTTCATCAACATTGCGTGTCTGTTGGGATTATACAGCGGATCCCCGACGATCTCTTTCTCAAGCCGCGCGTGATAGACCATAATATCAGTTCCGTCAGGAAGCTTCGTAAAACAATTATGCCCCGGTCCATAGATCCCCTTCGCCTCATCTGTACAAAGGACAGGATATCTTGATTTCTTCCACGAAAGAGGATCCGTAAGATCACTGTCAGCCTCTGCCGTCAGCATTCCTACGCAATAAAAAATTCCTGTCTCACTGGCAGAATAAGTAAGGAATAATTGACCCTCATCATTTTTGATAACAAACGGCCCTTCATTTACCCAAAATCCTTCCCTCTCCCAATCATAATCCGGAGTAGTAAGAAGCACCTGAGCCGTCTTAAGCTTACATGGAGATTCCATCTCAGCAATATACAGGTTCGCGATCTTTCTTCCAACGCTTACCTTTTCCGACCACACATAATAATGCTTTCCCCTATTTTCAAAAACTGTACCGTCCAGAGAGAAATCCTCAAAAGAAAAAGGATCTTCATCCGCTCTTTGCATCTTTCCTTTTTCAATCCATTTTCCCGTAACCGGATCCTCATCAGTACATTCAAGCACATACGGACGTATCTTCCACACATCATCCTTGTCTCCCCCGGCATAGTAGATATACCATCTGCCGTCAAGATAATGAAGCTCCGGCGCCCAGATATGTTCACTCATAGGTCCTTTTTCATGCTTGACCCATATCGTATGTTCTCTGGCAGCAGGCAAAGCCGCAAGGCTTACTGCCCGCCGCAGGACAATACGGTCATATTCCGGAACAGACGCAGTAAAATAGTATGTTCCGTCAATATGCCTGTATACATATGGATCCGCTCTCTGCGGTATCCATATGCTGTTAAATTTTAATTCCTGATTATTGTTCATACTAAAATCCTAACCTTTTACGCCGCCCGCTGTCATACCTTCAATAAAGTAAGACTGGAAGCATACAAATAAAATCAAAATAGGTATGATTGCAAAGCAGGAACCCGCAATCAATATATCGTAATTGTTGCCATAAGGCGACATCAAACTCTGCAGACCTACCGGAAGGGTAATCTTAGACTGAGAACGCATAACGATCATCGGCCACAGAAAGTTATTCCAGCTTGACATACCCTGATAGATACCCATAGCCGCAAAAGAAGGCTTCATCAAAGGCATCATGATACGGAAGAAAATCCCGTATTCTGTACAGCCGTCCACACGCGCCGCATCCAGAAACTCCTTTGATATACCCGACAGATACTGCCGGAAGAAAAATATCAGCATGGGCGCCACTATGTAAGGCAGCATAATCCCCCACATACTATCCATGATCCCCATACCAATGATCAGACGGTATAACGGAAGGATGATAACTTCCGTAGGGATCATCATAACAAGAAGTACACAGGCAAATGCTACGTTCTTAAGCTTAAAGTCATACATCGCGAAGCCGTATCCTACACAGGCGCTTAAAAATAACGCAAGTACCACCTGAATGACTGTAATAAGCAGACTGTTCTTATACCAGTTAAAGTAATTGTTCTGTCCGCTGAACAAGAGCTTATAATTGTTAATATTTGCCGTTGCCCAGTCAATGTCAAAGTTAAGACCATAACGCATAAGGTCAGATCCCGGCCGGAATGACGACACCAGAAGAAGGATCAGCGGCAGCATCGTGATCGCTATAACAATACAAAAAAATATAAACAGGAGAACCGATAATACTTTATTTTTACTCTGCATGCCTATTCTCCTTTCTTAAATGTGCCGTTAAGCGCAAGCTGAATAACATTGATAACCATAACAATAACAAGAAGCAATACACCGATCGCGGAACCTATTCCGATATTATTCTGTTCCATACCCATACGGTACAGATAGCCTACAATCGTCGTACCCACATTATTCGGCGATTTATTACCATTGAACAACAGATACGATTCTGTAAACATTGCCAGACCCGCGAATATGGAAATCGTAAGCACGTAGATTGTCGTCGGCTTCAGCAGAGGGAGCGTGATAAAACGAAACTGCTGAATAGAACTGGCACCGTCGATGCTTGCTGATTCATACAGATCTCCTGATATCTGCTGCAGTCCAGACAGGTAATACATCATATTAACTCCGGTCCAGCGCCACATGCAGAGCACAAACAGCGCGATCCAGACTGTCAGCGGCTTTCTCAGCCATACTACCGGATCACTGCCAAAGTACCCAAGCACCTGATTCATGAAAGATCCCTGCAATTCACCAAACATTAACCGGAACATAACACCCGCCACTACAACCGATGTAAGCGCCGGAACAAACATCATACTTCTGAAAAAACCCTTTGCGCGCATATGCTTACTGTTCAGCATTGTAGCAAGGATCATAGGAATGGGGATCATCAGCGCGCAGCTTACGATCATATAAAAAATACTGTTCTTTAAACTCTTGTAAAACACAGGATTCATCAATGTTTTATAATTTTTCAGTCCGACAAAAGTAGTATTTTCTCCCGCAACTCTTTGAAAACTCATCACGATAGTACTCACGATGGGATAAGCAAAGAAAACTAAAAAAGTAAGTACAAACGGGAGGATAAATACATATGGCGCCGCCTTCTGAGAGTACAGAAAACGCCTAAAAACACTCTTTTTTTCCATAGTTTTATCTCCATTTCTTCTTTTAAGATAACTAACTTCCAAATACAGAAGGCGTATTAAAAAATACGCCTTCCATCTCTACCCTATAATACCATCCACTCTATATTCAGCTATTCAGCTTATTCATCATATATGATCGTTGCCTGTTCTGTTTCAAGCATATCACTTGCCGGAGTCTCAGTGTCTCCCTCAAACGCATTTGCGTATGTTGTTGATACCAGAACACTGTATGTAGCAGAATATCCGCCTGCAATATTCGGAGCAGTTAAATCTGTACCATTCTTTTTAATAATATCAAACGGGTTAGTTGTAAAATACTTAAGGAACTTGTTATCCTTATTCTCAGTAATCTCCGGATCATCCCACAGAGATGTTCTGATCGGGTCAAATCCAAGTTCGTTCCACTCATATTTGTTTCCTTCTTCTGACAATTTAGCAAACGCCAGGAAGTCTTTCGCAAGCTTTTCTTTCTCTGTGAACTTAAGTACAGAAGTTCCGGTACCGCCCTGAAGAACTTCACGGGTATCTCCCTCATTCCATACAGGAATCTCATAGATAGCCATCTTGCCGTCCAGATCCGGACAATAGTCTGTGAAACGTCCCATATACCACAGAGGCATTGCGAGAGATGCAACTCCGCCACCATTTAAATGACCATACCATTCTTCTGTATGGAATCCACCGCCAGGAGCAATCTCGCATACGCCTTCTTTGATCATCTCTCTGATGAACTCAATAACTTCTGCATGTTCCTTTGTATTGATATCCGGTTTTCCAGACTTATCCACATACTGCTTACCCTTCTCAAGCATCATCAACTGAGGAAGGAAAAGGTCTGAAGTCTCAACTGCGCACATCGGCTTTCCTGTCTTTTCAAGAACTTTCTTGCCCGCTTCCATATAATCATCCCATGTAACGATCGTAGCCGGATCAACACCAGCTTCGTTCATGATGTCCATATTGTAATAGCATACAGATGCTCCAAGGTGGAAGTCAACACCGTACCAATCCTTTTCATCGCCGTACATTTTAACACGTGACATAACGATCTCATCCTGATAAGGCTCAACAACGTCATTCAAAGGAAGCAGATAGCCGTCCTTCAAAAATGATCCGTAGTAACCAACTTCAATATCAGCAATATCCGGCGTACCCTCTCCTGCCTGACATGCTACAAGAAGCTTGCTCTGTAAAGAATGTGACTCGCCAGTCGTTACAGTAAGGTTGATCGGGTTGTCCGGATTCTCCTTATTCCACAGATCTGCCATTGTAGTATAAAAACCTACATGAAGTTCCTGGAATGTCCAGAGTGAAAGGTCTGTACCTCCGTCTACAAAGGTATTTTTACCCTCTGTCATACCCTCTTCACCGCCGCCGCTGCTCTCTTCTGTTTTTGCATCGTCTCCGCTGCCGCCATCAGAAGAGCTGTCATTGCCGCCGCCGCATCCAACTAACATTGATGCTGCCAGCATCACACACAAAATACTGCTTATAATTCTCTTTTTCATACGTGTCCTCCTTTTATTATTTTGTGTATTTTCGACAATTTTGCTTCTTGCCGCCAAATTGTCTGCCATATTTACTATAATAATCGCTTTTGGCATATTTTTATATCAGCTTTTTATTGTTTTTGTCAGATTTTTATTTGTTTCCTGAAATTCTTTTTTGACATATACATTTCTATATTGCTTTGGTGTCATCTCCTCATACTTCTTAAAGATCGCGCCAAAGTGACTTTGAGAACTAAATCCCAGATACAGACCGATCTGCTCAATCGAATACTCCGAATAGATCAGCAGATTTTCCGCGAGCTGCATTTTTTGTTTCATAATATAATCTTTGATACATACGCCTTCTATCTTCCGAAACAGCGCAGACAGATATTCTATAGAGACCTCTAATTCATCCGCAAGTTCACGGACAATTATCTTCGAATGCATTTTTCTGAATATCAGATTTTTACACTCTTCTATAAGGGGATTTTTCTTTTTATTGCTGTCATTCATTAAATCGCGCACTATCTCTGCATATTGGATCTTACCCCGGCGTATCATCACTTCCACTTCGCCAATATTATTCATCTCCTCAAGCTTAAGTATCTGACTATCGTTAAGGGAGAACGCCTCCTCATACGGCATCCCTCCTTCAATAGCAGCTCTTGAGGCCAGTGCCAGTCCCACAATACCTAGATTTTTCACACTTTGCAGCGCATTTTTTGACAAGACTCCATACTCTCCCACAAAAGTTTCGTCAAGACTTTTCTTCACCCTTTCCACATCACCCTTACGGATCCCCTCCATTGTCCTTGCTTCCAGGCTGTATGGATTATGCACGCGGGAACACTCATGATAATTAAAAAAAAGCGTACTTTTTTTCTTCTTCATCGAAGCAAGCAGATCCTCCGTTATAAAATTTTTATCATTAAGTTCTTTATATGACATCTCTCTGCCAGTCAGCATATAAAACAAAAGCAATACTTCCTGGCAAAATGCTTCGTATTCACAGTAAGGGATTTTGAGGCACTTCACCTTATGCTGCCGCGCGAGGTAGTTCTGTACACTCATCCCTTCCCGGTATATCTGCTGCTGTTCGACGTTTACCGGACCTATGATATAACAAGCCGGAGAGCAGTATATCACCGCATAATACACCGGATACTCTTCAATATATATGACCGGATATTCTTCCACTCCTACATGGAATATTTCCTGAGCAAATCCTTCATCTGCACTGACCGCATCCTCCCGGATATCGTCCCCATAGTAATGAACCAGTTCAATCCCATCCTCTCCGACAATCTTATATTCCCGGATCTGCGCATGCGTCGTCCGTAAAATATGGTTGCATAAATAATGTAGTTCCAGCTCTGATCTCCTCATTCAAAAATCACCTCTTCATTTGATTGTTCAGCATATCATTTTATATTTTTAATTTATATCAGAAATTTAATATGTATATCGCAAATTTAACGTTTGCGGTTTTACCCTTATTGACAGCTTCACAATCTGGTATATCCAGTTTTTATAAAAAGATGAAATAAATAAGATAATATAGAAATCTTTCGCGAAATCAGATATTACATGACAGTCCCATTAATAAGACCAGGGAAGCCGAAGGCTTCCCTGACAATAACTCAATATAAAATCCTATCTTTTTTTCTTTAAATTTCCAAGTACTGACTGCAGCACGATAAAGAAGCACAAAAGCGCGGACAGTACAATGCGTACCCACCAGCTTGACAATGTTCCCTGAGTCGTGATCAAACTAGAAATCGTTCCCTTGATCAGCACACCGAAGATTGTTCCAAAAGGCGTACCGACACCGCCGCTTAGAAGCGTACCGCCGATAACCGCCGAGGATATCGCATCCATCTCAAGTCCTTTTGCCTGCTCTACGAATCCCGCGCAGCTGTTTAAACAAAACAGGAATCCGCCGCAGCCGGCCAGAACGCCATCTAAAACATATGCTTTTAATTTGGTCTTTTTTACGTCAAGCCCCATCATCATGGCACTCTGCGCATTTCCTCCCACTGCGTATACACTGCGTCCGAACTTTGTAAACTTCATCACCAGGATAATGATCAATACGATAAGCAACGCGATCACTACTGTCGGATAGATATATGCCGGCAAAAATTTTCCTCTCCGGCTGTAAGAACCAACCGGAAGATATATTTTATAGTTAGCCCAGGCAAGAAACGTTTCATTTTTAATAGAAATCATTTCTTTACTGATAACCGCCGTCATGCCGCGTCCGAAAAACAGACCCGCAAGTGTGACGATAAAGGGCTGGATCTCTAAGTACGCCACCAGAATGCCCTGTACCAGTCCATAAGCAACACCGATCCCAAGGGCAATAGCGACTGCCGTATAAGCGCTCATCCCCATATTTTCCATGGAATACGCTGCCGCCATACATACAAGAGCCGTTACCGAGCCAACAGAAATATCAATTCCTCCGGATATCATTACGACAGTCAGCCCCATACTGATGACTAAAAGTCCGGCATTTGTAATAAACAGGTTAAAGAACATCTGCGGCTTTGCGAAACCTTTATCTGCAAATACCGCCATACCTGCAGCATACATAACAGCAAACAGTACTACTGTAATCAGGAGCAGAAACCCGGTAGAGCTTATTTTCTTTTTATTCTTACCCATTACTGATTACCTCCTTTCGCTGCCTGCGGTATTGCTTTATTCGCTTTGAGGCCTGCCGTGTATTTTTTGAACACCGGACTCTGCAGTACAACGATGATGATAACAACGATTGCTTTATATACCGGAAGCTGGTCTCCGGATACACCCATTGCGTACAGGGCCGTTGACAATGTCTGGATCGTAGCCGCGCCGATCACAGAACCCATCAGGCTGAACTTACCGCCGCTTAATATATTTCCGCCAAGAGCTACCGCTAAGATGGCATCCATCTCAAGGTTTAGTCCAAGGTTATTGGCATCTGCTGAATAGATACGGCTAGACGCCACAATTCCCGCAACACCTGCTAAAATGCCGCAAAGTACATAAGTAAGGAGTTTGATCCTTCTGGAGTTAAGACCAACCAGACGGGATGCGTTTCCATTGATACCAACACTCTCTATATAGAGTCCAAGCGCTGTCTTTTTAAGCACAAGATACGCGATCGCAACAACAACTGCCGCGATAATGATCGGTGTCGGAATCGCCCCCACATAGCCGCCTGCTACCATATAAGAATCCACGCGCACATAAGTAATCTGTCCCTTTGTGACAAGCTGGGCAATTCCGCGCCCTGCCGTAAATAAAATCAATGTCGCGACCATAGGCTGTATATCAAGGTAAGATACAAGAACCCCGTTAAAAAGTCCGCATACACCTGCCACCAGAATACCGACAAGCATCGCCAGTAAAAGAGGAGCCGCCAGCTCTGTCACAGATACCTCTCCGCCAGAAAGAATCTGACAGCACACCGCGCCCGCTACCGCCATCACTGCTCCGACACTGATATCCTGTCCGCCGGAAGCTGCCGTGACAAGCGTCATGCCTACCGCAAGTATGGCCAGTTCTGACGCGCGGTTTATCACATCTATCGGATATCCATAGAGCACCCCGTTCGTGATGGATATTTTAAAGAAACCGGGTATCGTGACTGCCGCCACGATAAGCATGGCAGCCAGACATACGACCGGCAGAAACAGCCGCATAGATGTAAGTCTCTTCATGTCAAATCCATTCTTATTCATCACCGTCACCTCCTGCGATTGCTTTCATGATACCTTCCTGCGTAAGCTCATCACCGGCAAGTTCTCCTACCTTTTTACCGTCCCTGAGTACGCCCATACGTGAACAGGTACGGAGCATCTCTTCCACCTCTGATGAGATAAATGTTACCGCCATCCCCTTATCCGCAAGATCAAGAACCAGTTTCTGTATCTCTGTCTTGGTTCCTATATCTATACCGCGGGTTGGTTCATCTAAGATCAAATATTCCGGATTGGTAAGAAGCCACCTTCCGATAATGACCTTCTGCTGGTTTCCTCCCGAGAGGCTCTTGATCGGTGTCTCACGGCTTGCCGTCTTCACCTGAAGCATCTCAATATATTTATCAGCCGCCTCTTCCATCTCCTTACGGCTCATCAGCTTAAACATACCCTTTTTTGCCTGAAGCGCTATGATGATATTCTCTCTTACAGACAGATCGGCGATGATACCGTCTTTCTTACGGTCTTCCGGCAGATATGCCATACCAAGTTTCATAGCATCAAGCGGTGTACCTATCTTAACTTCTTTTCCGTTTACTTTAATCTTTCCGCTGTCCGGCTTATCCGCGCCGTAGATTGCGCGTACCAGTTCTGAACGTCCGGATCCTAAGAGTCCGGTAAGCCCTACAACCTCTCCCTTATGGACTGTAAAATCAAACGGCCTGATACTTCCTTTTCTTCCAATCCCCTCCGCTTCGATCACAGGGACAAATTCCTTAAGCTTACCGTGAGCGCTCTTAATATCCGCAAGATCGTCAAAATCTTTACCCATCATCTTCGCTACCAGCATAACTCTCGGAAGATCCTTTGTCTCATATTCTCCCACCAGTTCGCCATTCCGCAAAACAGTGATACGGTCACAGACCGCATATACCTGCTCAAGAAAATGGGTAACAAATATAATGCCGACTCCTTCGCCCCGAAGTCTTCTCATCAGTACAAACAGTTTTTCAACCTCGTCGTCATCAAGGGAAGATGTAGGCTCATCAAGGATAAGCACCTTGCATTTCATATCTACCGCGCGCGCGATAGCGATCATCTGCTGCTTTGCCAGAGAACACTCCTCCAGCTTATCTGCCGCATTAGCATCTATATCAAGACTCGAAAGAAGCTCCGAAGATTTTTTATTCATTGTTTTCCAGTCAATAAATCCTGCTTTTCTTGGCTCGCGTCCGATAAAAAGATTCTCCGCAACCGTAAGGTTCGGACATAAATTTACCTCCTGATACACAGTACTGATTCCATTATTCTGCGCATCCTGAGGTGATCTGTTGACGATCGGCATATCATTTCCCGCCATCTTGATCTCTCCAGCCTCAAAATCATGAACACCTGTGAGAACCTTGATAAGCGTCGACTTTCCTGCTCCGTTTTCCCCCATCAGCGCATGGATCTCGCCTTCCCTGAGAGTAAAATCAACATGCTGCAGAGCTTTTACACCAGGAAATGTTTTAGAGATATCCCGCATGGTCAATACAACCTTCTGTTCCATATAAGTCTCACCTGCTTTCTTACTTATTCCATTACTATTTTCTATTACAAATCTCCTGTTTCCGGACATAAAGGGAGCGCAGCAGACCGGGCTTTTCATCCCTCATCCTGCTGCGCCTCTTTACCTGCAGAACCTGCCACCGGCAGTTCCCTCCGGATACATGACAACTCAAACAGGAAATCACAATTCCCTATAAATCTCCCAAAAGGAGGACTTTTTAGTACGCGCGTCCGTCGATAACTTCCTGTGTTACTTCTGTCACTTCATAATCTGTTCCGTCAACTGTAACTTTTGCGACATCTGTACCGTGCGCGAAGATTCCCTCATCAACATATGCGATCTTGTCAACTTCTTCGCCGGCTTCCAGCTTCTCAATAAGCTCTGCTACACGCGGACCGTGGAGTGGATTGCATTCAGTATTACAGATGATCTCACCTGTCATTGTAGCCTCGATACCAGCTTTTACTGTATCAAAAGAAAGTACAAGGATATCTCCGTCAGGACCAACCGTCTTGCCGGCCGCTTTGATCGCGTCGATAGCGCCGAATGCTTCATTGTCATTCTCGCAGTATACAACGTTGATATTATCATGCTGTTTTAACATAGACTCCATAACTTCCTGTCCTTTAGCCTGTGTAAACTCACCTGTCTGCTGAGCCACGATGTTCCAGCCATACTCTTTCGCCGCATTCTCAAGACCCTCTGTACGTCCGATCTGGGCTGACGCGCCAATCGTTCCCTGAATATGAGCGATATTCAGCTCCTTAATTCCTTTAGCGTCAGCATACGCTTTTAACCACTCACATGCTTTGGCGCCTTCAAGCTGGAAGTTGCCGCCCACGTAAGAAACAAACAAGCTGTCGTCAGATACATCTACCATACGGTCAACAGTAATAACCGGAATATCTGCATCCTTCGCTTCCTGAAGAACTGTATCCCATCCAGTCTCTGTAACAGGCGCTAATACTATGTAATCAACTTCCTGCTGAATGAAGTTACGGATCGCTGTGATCTGATTTTCTTGTTTCTGCTGGGCATCATCAAAGATAAGTTCGTATCCGTTCGCCTCACTGAATGTCTCCTTCATGGATTCTGAGTTAGCTGTACGCCAGTCAGACTCAGCTCCAACCTGCGCGAAACCAACTGTGATCACATCGCTGCCGCCCTCTGATCCGCCTTCTGATCCGCCTTCGCTGGTGCCCTTGTCACTTCCGCCGCCTGCGCCGCCTGCGCACCCTGCTGCCATTGCAGCAACCATTGCTGTAGCCATCAAAGCTGCGATTAATTTTCTTTTCATATTTTATCCTCCTTTTTCTGTCTGACTAACTCTTTGTTAATCATCTTGATAATATGTTAAGATATTGTGAACAAATTGAAAACCGAATTTCATTTCCAGTTTTTACATTTTTTTATGATTTTTTGTAAAATGTTTGATTTTTTAATGGAAAGGTTGAATATTTTCCGCTCTTATAATAACAGTCACCTCTGTTCCCTCATCCGGTCTGCTCACATAAGACAATCCGTATTTTTTTCCATAATAATGCTGGAGCCTTTGATTCACATTGATCACTCCAAAACTGTTGACATTATTATCCGGCTTCTCCTTTTGTATATTTCGGCGGATCTCAGAAAGTTTTTCTGCCGTCATTCCTTTTCCGTTGTCATTCACCTTAAAAATCATATTTTCTCCGTCTCTTTTTCCGGTGATCCTTATCATGCCTTTGCCCCTTTTATTTTTAATGCCATGATAAAGGGCATTTTCCACCAGCGGCTGCAGCGTCAGCTTCGGCAGCACAAATCCCCGCAGCTCTCCGTCAATCTCTATGCTGTAATCTAAGATGTCCTGATAACGGAATTGCTGGATCGCCAGATAACTTCTGATATGTGATTCTTCCTCCTCAACAGTAATAAAATCCCTTCCCTTGCTGAGGGTTGTCCTGAAAAAACCTGACAGCGCCGTGACCATATTGACAACCTCATCCGTCTTGTGTTCCTCCGCAAGCCAGACTATGGTATCCAGTGTGTTATATAGAAAATGCGGATTGATCTGTGCCTGTAAAAGTTTTGTCTCTGTAAGATGCAGATTTTCCTGCTGTGTCTTTATATTCTCTACCAGCATGCCAATCTCCTCTGTCATATCATTAAAGCTCTGTGACAGCACGCCGATTTCATCCATATCTGCCTTTTCCGTCCGCACAGAAAAGTCTCCCTCCGCAACTTTCTCCGTCATATCACATAACTCACGAATCGGCGTGGTAATACTCCTCGTTGCCTGGATCGTCATATAACCTGCGATAAAAACCGCGAATATCGTCACAACACCGCACAGCATAAAACTCTGCTGTGTCTTTATATCCAATGCCTCACGGACATTTTCGTAATTTGTTGTCTCAATATAGACATAATCCTGAATTCCTTCCTGGATCAAGGTTGTCAGATTTTTGATATTCCTGTCAAAATAGTCCATTTGTTCTTGATATTTCCAGTTTCCATCCTTTCCTTTTTCAAGTGTCTTCACACATTTTTCAAGGGACCGGAGAGTATTTTTCACACGCTTGATCCTATTCCTGCCGCTTGTTACTGTTGCCCAGTCGGACATTCTGTCACATGCCTGTTCCATCTCATCAATATATTTATAAGGATTTACCGTAATATAACCATTCACCAGCCGCTCGCCGTCCTCAAGTTCTTCCACACTTTTCTGGTTTATAACCGCCAGATACATACTGTAATCGATACGCCCTTTAAAATCCTGAGTGTACTGATTGGCATACACAATATTATGAGTAATATCACGATAAGCATCCGTCGCGTTAGACAGCGATACAAGAAGATATATCATCACAAAAACCATAGGCATGAACACAGTCAGCGAAATCATCAAAAGCCTGCTGTTTAAGGATGTTTTTATATATTTTTTCATATCATGCTCCTCTCATCCTAATCTTTTCTTCTGGCACGGTACTCCTTCGGCGAACACCCCTGGGTTTTCTTGAACAGATAACTGAAATAATGCGGATCTTTGTACCCTACCTCATATCCGATCTCTGAAGTTTTCATAGAAGAACACATTAAAAGCTCCTTAGCCTTGTCCATCCGGATTCCCGTCAGATACTCTACGAAAGTCTTTCCCATCTCCCTGCTGAATACAGAGCTGAAATAGCTTGGACTCATTCCCACTCCGGCGGCAACCGTATTAAGAGATATCTCCTCCAGCATATACGCGCTTTCTATCTTTTCTTTCGCCGCCTCAATAATATCTGAATACCTGCGCCCGCTCACCATATCGCGAAGCTCGATCGCCCGGGACAAAAACTTTCTCATATATTCAAGCATTTCCTCCGCAGTATGGACTTTCTGTATGGCATCTTTAAATCTTTCTGCCTCGTCCTGAAAAGCGTCGTCAGAAACACCGATCTTTTCACAAAATGACATAATAACAATATACACATCCATAACAATATACTGACGCATCAGCACAGATTTGAAATTATCCTCCGGCATTTCTTTCATATACACCTTCACAAATCCTTCTATCTCATCCTGTGTCCCATTGTTCAAAAATTTCTCTACGGATTCCCTCGTCCGCTCAATCTCCCCAAATCCACTGACCTCAAAGTTCCCAGGTCCCTGCATATCCTTAAGCTCCCCTACCCTCACGATGCGGTTAAGCCTGCTTAGGAATCTTCCTGAAAATGCGTAATCCGCTTCACAAAACGACTGCGGAAGCTCCCGAAGTCTCATTACCGGCTTTCCGATTCCCCCAAAATATTCTATTCCCTGATAGTCTTCCATCATGGATTCTATACGTTTCCCAAGACGATCCGTCTTCTGCTCCATCTGCTCTTCATCCTCTGCTGTCAAAAGGAACGCCCAGCCGTCAATCCCTCTCTGAAAAATGTATATGTATGGAATCTTCCTTATCATATCCTCCAGCCGCTCACATGCTTCTACAAGAAAGTTAGACTGTCCGCCCACTCCAATAATACTGAAAAACTTAAATAATATGATTTCATATACATGGGCGCTCAGATTCATATCATACTGCCTGCCAAGATCGATCGCTTCAGCAGTCGAAAGCCCCCCGGATATGAGCTGTCCGAAAAGCTTTAGTTTCTCCCGCTCCGTATTCTCCTTCATGTCTTCCGCATACCGTTTAAGAAGTGCCCTTTCTTCTTTCTCCTGCCGGATAAGCTGGCTTACGCCCTTTAACGATTCCAAAAGCTTTGAAGCACTTATCGGCTTTAAAAGATATTCCGTCACACCCAGACGGATCGCTTCTTTCGCATAGTCAAACTCATCATATCCGCTTAAGATCAGTATACGGATATCCGGGAGCTCCTGCTTTGCAAGACGGCTTAGTTCCAGCCCATCCATAAAAGGCATACGGATATCTGTGATCAGAATATCCGGCTTTTCTTTTAGGATCATAGGATACGCAAGTTCTCCGTCACTTGCTTCACCTACAAACGTATACCCCTCTCTCTCCCATTCTATGCTGTTTTTAATACCGTTTCTTATAACAATCTCGTCCTCCACCAAAAATATCTTAATCTTTTCCATGCCATGCACCCGCCTGTCTTTTTCCTTATTGTAACATCTTCCATGATATCTTCAGGTTCTGAGTCAATACTTTCTATATATACCTAAGCCCCATATCCCTGATACTATATATAATACTTTGTTTTGCCCCGAATAAAATTTGTTTTTTTGTGTAAAGCGTTAAATATTTTTCGATGTTTTCAAACCGCGGACTTTATACCGCAATGTTCCTGACACCTGTATCATGCCATATAAAAAACCTCATCATATAAGATATGTCAGATTCCCCATCTTACATATCTTATATAACAAGGTTCTTTAAATAATCAATTACAGTCTTATTTTCAGGATCCATACAGCCTTCCTGCGTCTTTTCCATTTTCAAGCTTTATTATCCGTTGGTTTTTGCTGCCCCTGAACTTTAAAGTGATGTCTCTTTGTGATTCAATAAATGGACCGTCCACCAGCACATCCAGATATGACAGTATCTCCTCTGTCACATCTGTGTAAACCCGGCCGCCTTTTTTTAGATCTGTATCCAAAATATAACCAGAATAACTCCAGATATCCTTCTTAGGATATTCGCTTTTCACTCTTCGCAGCAGCTTCACCAGCTCCTGTTGGTTTTCCGGTTCAAAAGGCTCGCCTCCAAGCAGTGTAAGTCCCTGGATATAATCTGGCGAAAGCAGCCTGATAATATCATCTTCAGTTTCTTTTGTATAGGGCTGCCCATAGTTAAAATCCCATGTATCAGCATTAAAGCAGCCTTTGCAGTGATGCCGGCAGCCCGATACGAACAAACTGACCCTCACACCCGGACCATCTGCAATATCACATTCTTTTATATTACCGTAATTCACGCTGACTTCTCACCTTTCACAATTTCATAAGCTTATTAGATTAACCCGCATACATAACCTCTTTAAACATCGTTTTAGAAAAAGGATACTTTGTAAGTCCCTTTACCCATCCGGACTTCCCGCCTTTTATCTTCACATGGAGATAGACTTTATTATGCTTCGTGTTAATATAGATCCGGTCAATCTTTACCTTTTTTCCCTTCACAAGCGTTGCAGTCTTCTTTCCCCCCGGACTTTTTAAGACCTTCATAGACTGGTTCGCTGTCCAGTAAGTTTTTTTCTGGTATTTTATGAATGTATCTGTAAGCTTAACATTGGTAGTCTTCTGGACCATCTTCCCGCCTTTATACTGATAATCAAGATAAAAACTGATTCCGCCAATTGAATATGACATTATCCCATACTTTACAGATATCTTATTGCCCGACACTTTTATATTCATGATATTGTTGTGATAGCCAATTTTGGACATGTCATTTAAATCAATGACTTTTTTTAATTTACCGCCTTTGTACTGGTATATGGCTGCCCCCGGAACATCTCCATTATTTGACTCTGGAACTATAGAGAGAAATGTCTTTCCATTCTTCAGCTCTAAGCGCCTGATGTCCAGACTGTAGATAGGACCATCCTTGCCTGCCTTTTTTAATACTCTTTTCCCGTTAACATATACTTCGTAACCGGATATCACATCATATCTTTTATCCCAGCTTCCAGAGACACGCAAAGTGTCTGCCTTTTTATCGCCGGTGATATCATATTTTGTATATGTCTGGTTCATTGTCAGCTTATTGTTGGCCGCTTTAGCTTCTGCTGAAACTGGAACAGCAATAAATAATACCGCTGTCAGAAAAGCTAAAACTAATATCCTTTTCATAACCCCTGCCGCTTTCATTCCTTTACACCTCCAGATTTTCTTGATACTAAAATTTTATCATAACTGCTATCCCCATTCAACAAAAACAGTCCACACCTTGCTTAATTTTAATAATTCAGACACTTAAGACTTCACTCTGGCAAATATCCTCCTCTACTAATTTTCAATGGATACAAGCGGAAACTGTTCAAGCTCCCACGTCCCATCCTCATGCAACGTGATAAGTTCCGCGCCTCTTTGATCTGTGTCATCCTCAATCCCCGGCATAGCCAGATAATCAATGCTCATACCATAGGTCAGGCGGATACCTTCATATTCTAATGACATATTATTATAATGGTCATGTCCACAAAAGACAGCATTCGTACTGCCAAGTTCCTTCATTCTTTCAAACAGCTTACTAGGATGCTCAGAGCAGCAGATTTTATCAAGCATTTTCTCATTATTTTCACCGAAAAAATAAGTCACCTCACTGCTCCCTTTCTCATACAGCTCATATGCTGTACGATACTGCTGTAATGGGATATGAAAAAATGCCATAGAAGGAACCGTATACCCCGCCTCAGCATTCAGACGTTCTACTTGATCTGCGTACCATTCTACCTGATCATCGTGGATATAGTCATACGCATTGATTCCTTTTCCTATATAACTATTACTGTCAATGAGAAATAACGCAGTGTTCAACCTCCCATCAGTGTTTCGAATCTCAATCAGTTGATTGTTCCTGCCCGTTATATCCGGCTGGACATATGGATACAAAAGATTCCCTGACGATTTGTAAGACAAAGACTTATAGACCTCATCAAGCTCCTGCCCAGAAGTCACCGCCAGACTCTCTGTATCATGATTTCCGTAAGTAAATGCCCACGGAATCCCTACATTCCGCATAAATGCCGCAAACTGGTGCACTGGGGCAGAATTATTGAGAGACAGCGATATAATCCCCATGGGAAAACACAGATCACCTGTCACTACCACAAAATCAGGCTTAGTATGTTCTATTTCCGCAAAACACGCCTTGAGTGCTCTCATGTCTTTCCAGTAAGAATAAAGACTCCCGCCAAGATGGATATCCGTAAGATGCAAGATTTTAAAATCCTTCGCAGAAGATGTTATTGTATACACTCCCGTCTTCTCATCATAATCAATATCGTGGCGGATATGCTCCACGACAGGGACGGAATTGATATACTCTTGTGTATACCATGTATCCCGCCGCAACGCCATGTAACCGGAGACTAAGACAGCCACTGCCGTAATCAGCATAATCCGCTGCCTATTTACCGCAATATTCCTATAAACAATCTTTTTCCTAAATACCAGATCATATCCCCAAATCATTGTCTGAAATACGATGGCTGCTCCTATCAGGAAGTTAACCGGATAATCCATATTTCTCCAGACAAATATAGCAGCTACAGTCATCCAGTATACCGCCGAAAAAACAGCTATTCCTGCCAGATGTCTCTTATATACAGCTTTTTCCAGAAGATGGACCCTGCGTTGTATTAACTCTGCAATTAGCCGATTTTTAATACAGCAGTATAATGGAATCTTAAGAAATATCATATTAGAAAAAACATTTTCCGCCACCTCTTCAGGCTTTGAGCCACCTCTGAAATAAAACCTTGATTCCAGCAGAACAAAGACAGCCAGTACCGTAAAAAAAAGCGCAATACCGTTAAGTCTACGCTTTGCATATCTATCAGACTGTTCTCTAAGGTATAGGAACGCTTTCACAGCATATCTTTCACTCTCACTTTTCTTCTCATCATGCCTAAATCCGCATACAAACAAGGCTGCAATGCCCCCGAGCACTAAAAGATAAATGAGAACAGGAATCACATACTGCACCGCCGCGGAAATATCATAAACAAGCCAGCAAAGTTCGGTAAAGATCATGACGCCAAGCAGCGAAATCACGTAAATTCTCCACCGCTGCTTTATAAATTCCTTTTTCAACGTTTTTATATCTTTAACCCCTCCATCCGACCGCCATCTGGCGACATCTTTCGCCTGATACCCTGCCAGAACAGCCATATCGGTCAGTCTGCTGTACTTTCCGAAAAGTTTTTCTAAAACCTCTTCTCTTAATCCTTCACTGTGTGTCCCATCTGACCTTTCAGCTACCATCCGCTCAAACTCACAGTTCATCACTGTCTCTATTTTATCCTTCGCCAGCGCAGTCTCCTCTGAATACGGAATATTTTCAAAATATATCTGTACAAAATTCTTAATTTGTTCTGTCATCTGTGTTCTCCGATTATTTTCTCCATCCAGATCATATCATACCAGCGGTCAAACTTTCTGCCGCATTGATGAAATCTCCCAACCTGACTGAATCCTAAATGCTCATGGAACTGAGCGCTGTTTTTCGTAAGATACTCATCATCCACTTCCGGATATCCGATACAGGCGTACAGATTAAGGATTCCCATCTGCTTAAGCTCCTCTTCCAGAGCCTTGTATAGTTTCTTTCCGATACCGCATTTCCGTATATTGCGCGCTACATAAATGGTTGCTTCTGCCGACCAGTCATATGCCGGACGCCAGATAAATGCTCCTGCATATGCATAACCTGCGATCATCCCGTTATGTACCGCCACAAGATAAGGATATTTTTTCAGCGTATTTTCTATCCTGCTTTTAAATTCATCAGCAGGAGGCGTCTCATACTCAAACGAAATCGCTGTATTTTCCACATAAAACTGATAGATTTTTAAGATTGCCTCTGTGTCGTCTGTAGTTGCTGTTCGAATTTCAATATTATCCATAATCTTCCCTCCGTAAATCTTTGCAGCCATGCTCTTTCACCAGCGGATAGAAAAAATACAAGGAAAGCCCAGACATAATAACAACAATTCCCCCAAACTGCCTGGGCGCAATAGTCTCTTGCAAAATAAGGAACGCCAGAATACATGTCCCCACTGGCTCTCCCAGGATCCCCATAGAAACCATAGTAGCTGATATATCTTTCAAAAGCAGGTTAAACACAAACTGTCCGCCAATGGTGGATATGAACGCCAGTCCCAAAAAAGAGCACCAAGTTAAGGCAGGATAATCGAAAAAAGGGTTTCGGCTCACTAATACGTATACAAGCAAAAACGCTGCACTGCTGAAATAGCTGAGCACCGAATATACGATCACCCCGGTATTTTTCCTTGTCACCTGCCCTATCAGAAAATACAGGCTGATCACTCCGGCAGAGGAAAGCGCCAGCAGATCGCCCAGCAATGCCTTGCTGCTGATGGCAAAATCTCCCCATCCAATCACCGCACTCCCGGCAATGGCAATCAGACATCCGACCAGAGCACTCGGTCTTACCCTCTCTTTTAAAAACAAAAATCCCCAGAACAGGGAAAACAACGGCTGCATGGACACAAGCACCGTAGAACTTGACACCGACGTAAAACGCAGCGATTCAAACCACATGGTATAATGAACTGCCAGCAAAAATCCAGACAAGACAATACTTAATACCTGCCTGCGATCAACCGCCGCGAACTCTCTTCTGTTTTTTTCGCTGCATAAAAGAAAGGGCAGCAGTGCCAATGCCGTGAAAAGCAACCGGTAAAATGCAGTAACCGGCGAAGGTGCCGTTGACAGTTTTACGAAAATAGCCGACGTTGACAGTGCCGCCACCCCCAAAAACAACGCAGTATAATTTTTCACAGTACTATTCATTTTTATATAACGCATAATAATCATCCTTTGCATTCCCCATAATCCGCCTGTACCATATCCATTCCAGGAACTTTGTTCACTCTGCCGCCTCCACAGTAACAAACACTTCATCTCCCGGCTGCTTTCCTATCTTGCCGCGGATATCTTTTCGTACTCCGATAATATAACAGACCGAACCGTCTGCATTTTTCACCCCCATATTGACGATACTCCCGCAGTACGGCTCACCGTCAAACGTTGCCCTGACCTTGATTCTTCCTCTGCCAAATTCCTTACGGATATCATAAGGAAATCGGATATATGCGCCTCCTTTATCCGGGACCGGCTCAATCACTGCATGAAATTCATAAACTTTCTGACTCATGATATGTGCTTTCCTCCATCTTTTCAATTTGATCAGCTTATATGCCCGCCCACCCTTTCTCTGCTCCGCTTAAAACTACATATTTGCAGCAATAAGCAACGCAAGAAAGGCCACGACAGCCGCTGTTCCCAATAAAGCAAGAATATTCAGAATCCTGACTGTCTTTCCACCCAATACTTTTGAACAGATCAAAAAGAATCCGATGCCGATGATCCCGCCCAGAGTATTGCCCAACAGATCCGTAATATCACTTGCGCCAACAGCAAAACAATACTGCAGTATTTCATACATCAGACTCACTGCAAATATGGGAAGAACTTTCATAATAAAACTAATATCGGGGAAGATCATTGAAAGATATATTCCGAATGGAACAAAAACTGCAATATTCAGAATAATCTCGGACACCTCCACCTTCCCATTTACGATGGCGGACCCCGCAAATGGGATAAGGTTTATGCTACGGAGGTTCATTTGACTTAAAAGTCTTATATCAGTCTCCATTTTAAATAATATGATCCACGTCAGCACCGCCAGATAGACAATCAAAAGCCCTATTGTCACATTTCTTTCTCCTGTTTTTCTCTTTTCTTTCATCAAAACCAGCTCCTTCTTAAATTAAAGACTCTGGAAATATTATAGCTTTATCTAAAAAGGTACTCAACGCGGTATTTTCTTAATATATATTAAGATTTTTTTAATGCCTATCTCTTCTCTTTTCTATTTTTCCACTCCTGTGCCAATATGTCTTTTAATACCAGAAATGCATCTAATTCCCCATATCCGTACTCGGTTTTCAGCTCATTAAGCATCTTTGTGAGCCTCACTCCGTAATTGGAAATATTGACCTCGCTCTGATATGTAAGCAAAATCGGATATTTCTTTCCCCATGCTTTCGTCCAGTCCACCTGTTCATCTTTCTCTATACTGGATTTCTCAATAGCATGCGAGATTTCATTCATATCAATGTCAAAGTCGATCAGATCATCCAGCGACATATGATATAAAACCGCCATTCTCTTGGACTGCCGGATATCCGGAAGCGTCTCATCTGTCTCCCATTTGGAAATGGTCTGCCTGCTCACTCCCAGTTTTTCCGCAACCTCCTCTTGCGAAAGCCCGCACTTTTTTCTTGCATGAAATAAACTGTTTCCTAATCTCATCATCTTCACCTCTTTCGTTTTGATAAGACAAGTATACCGGCAGACAAAATGAAAAGCCACCAACCGCAATTTACAATTGCGCACGTTTTCTTAACACATTGCTGCCCGCAGGCAATACCCACTCCTTTTTATTCAATAAATGAATGACTCAAAATATAAAATTCTTCCTGACTTGGCTGCTGTCTTTTCTCCATCTTTTCCAATCTGTCATCGTACTGCTTTGCCTCTTCCTCGCTGACAGCCATCACAGGACTGTCATAATATGTCCATTTTCTTATATCCAGCGCCTTTGTAACAAGTTCTTTTACCATCATCGCCGCAGGATACTTCCCTGTTTCCACACAGACATTGTATTTCCGACAGCTTTTGAATCCTCTTCCCACATAATTGGCAGGACTTCCAAAAATTATGATGACCTCATAGCCAAGCTCCCTCGCCCGATTAAAAGAATGCTCCATAAGCATTTTCCCATATCCCTGTCTTTGGTACTCTGGAAGGATACTCACTGGCCCGAATGTCAGGATACTTTTTACCTCACCCTTTTCATCCACCAGTTTTGACTTTGTATACATAATATTTCCTATAATCCTGCCGTCAAGTTCCGCCACAAAATCCAACTCCGGGATAAAGTCTTCATGCCCCCGCATAATGTGTACCAGATAATGCTCTACGCACCCCGGCATGTACATATTATAAAATGCTTTTCTCGTAACTTCTTCAACAATATGATAATCTCTTTCTTCCTCATTTCTGATACAAATCATGTCAGAGCTCTCCTTCCCATTCCAAATACAATATGATACATTTTTTTAAATTAATGAAACTCAATGCGGCACTGATAATGCCAATAGTTCCGTCTTTCACCGCCTCACTTTTTCTGAAATATACTGATATGCAAATTCGATTGCGCTGCAGGTCAGATTTTCACACATATGCGGCGGATCATTTTCAGAAAAACCTGTAGGGCGAAGTTCAAAACATCTCAGGGAACTGAATGTTTTTTCAAAAGCAGACGCAAATTCATAACATGCAGATACGATTTCATCTTCTGATTTTCCCTGCATATGAAAATAAATTCCGATAAACATAAGTGAACCTTCGACCAGACCGCATTGCGCCCGGTATCCGCCTGCACCATGCAATCCAACCGCAGACCACATTGTTTGCGGCTCAATGATAGTTTCAAATAATTCACTTAAACAAATGATTGCCGTCCCCGCGCAATTTATATCTTTCTCCCAATACAATTCATGTACCCGGTTTATTATATATTCTTTCATTAGTGTAATCACCCCATATTTTTCTGCCAGTTGCTCCTGCTATTTTGTGCGCATATTCATATCCTGCACAGCTATTGCAATATTAAAGAGAAATTCTCGCAATACTTTTTTCAATGTCCTCTTCCAAACGGATACCGCAATGACAGTTATGTTATTTCGAACATCCATCAGATTGGCTGCCTCCCTCACCTATATATGGACTCATTTTTTTCATAAGGTAATGGCTTACGGTTCTCCATATGCAGACGGGCAATTTTGTCGCATATTATATCGTAAAGATCATCTTCAATATAAGCGATCTTGTACATGTCAATATCGTCATAGGGGATTTCTCCGTCATTGGCTTGTTTTGCGTATATGCCATACGATTTTAATCTGTTCATGATAGAAGCGGCTTCTTCTTTTTCAGCTTCGGAAAATATGGACTGCTCCGACAATGTATTACTTATGAAATCGCAGAAATACGCAAAATCCTCATCCCAATTGATATTGCCGTTTGACTGTGCCTCCCAGCGGAGCTTTTCTATCTCTCTTAACAGTTCTCCCTGCAGATTATCTGCCTGTCCTCTTTCAGGCACATAGTTTTTCCAAATGTAACTGCACTCTTTCGGATATTTCCGGACATATCTTTTAGTCTTGATTTCCTCTGCTGCCTCCGCTTTGTCTCTGCTTTTTCTCAGCTTGTCAAATATACCCATATTTTCCCTCCTCTCCTGTTCGCAAATCTTACCGCAGATCATACGGACCTTTGACTTCTTCCTTTGCTGCCTAAGGCTGTATGTTACTCTCCCTTGCAGTACACATCAAAATTATTCCTTATCATGAATTCTTGATTTTCCTGTACTGCCCTGCTTCCCTCTGTGGGGATCTCTGACCTTTCTTTCTCTCCTGCTTTAATCCAGCTCTCAATTTCCTCAAGTTTCCTCTCAAGCAGTTCGATACTCTCTTTAGAACCCACACTGTCTCCGGATGTGGTCTTTATAAGCAGCAGAGAGTTCTGTATGGATTTCCTTTCTTCTTCTAATTCCCGCTGTTTCTTTTCATTTTCCTCTGTCCTGTCCCCATTCACGGAATTCATCTGGCTGTTTTGGCGCATCAAGGCTTTTGGATTTACATACTCTGTCCGTATCCCATTCATCATTTTCTTTCTTCTCCTTTTCTCATCTTTTTCACATACCATATTTATTCTGGTATACAGATATATCGGAAAATATACGCACCGCACAAGCCGTTCTTCCCAGACGGTCACTCCCTCTTCCCAGACGGTTCAAGGACCAGCATGACACTTAAGCTGAACCATCCGTGATTTCTCATAATCTCCATAGTCCCCTTGTATTTCTTAACTGTACGCTTTATATTTTTCAGGCCGGTTCCGTAATCTTTCTCCTGAAACATATGCTGTCTGTCCCCGTCATAAACGTCTGCTGCCAGTCCGACCGACTGATGATCTGTATTTGCCACATTGATAAGCAGAAAATGATGCTTCATCCCTGCCTGCACCCTGATTTCAGGTCTGCTTTTCACCTTCATACATGCCCGAACAGCATTATCCAGGGCATTTGCCAAAAGTATACACAGATCCGCTTCCTCAATATAAAATCTTTTTGAAAAATGAACGTCACAGCTTATCTGTATTCCATTCGCCTCTGCCAGTCCCACCTTCTCCTTCAGAAGAACATCCGCTGCCAGATTTCCCGTATCAATCCCAACAACCAGATTGTCCGACAGACTGCTTAAGTTTTTAGAATAATTCTCTGCTTCTGCATATCTCTTTTCACGTACCAGCCCTGACAGAACCATAAGATGGTTGTCGATATCATGCTGGAAAGCACGATACTGCTCATTTCTTCTCATAGCTTCCTTGAGATTGCCAAGGACATATATATATGAAGATTCCTTTTCCCTCGCCATATCTGCAGATCTTCTTGAGATCACGCAAAGACTCCCTGACATCAGAGCCGCCAAAGCGCCTGATACCAATAACTGCACCGCCACTCCCATTTGAGCGCCCATACTTTTGTGCACAAGCCGGCTCATAAATACGAACTGAAATCCTTCCATAAACGTATACAAAGTAAGGATTACCGCAACAGGGGCAAGCGCCTCAAACATCTTTAGTTTCATGGAAAAAACTGAAAAACAAAAAAGCACACATGTATGCAGAATCAATCGGCACATCCCGGAGCTTTGCAGATACATGACCAGAAAGGTAAACACACAGTTAACAAAAAGACAGACAAGAGCATGCGACCTTTTTCTGACTCCCGCAAGATTCTGCAAAAATAAAATCTCAAAAAAACACAGAATACTATTTATAAGAATCCACCAGACATAAAACCCTGCAGGATAAAATCCTATCTCTCCCACTTTGTCACCTCATCTTTTAGAAAACGCAAAAGTGCCTGCATGAATTCCTGCTGCCTTCTTCTTGATACAAGCACCTTCTCCCCGTTGTCAAGAATTGCCGTTCCCTTGTCCACCGTGAGGGTATGGGCCATATTTACAAGAAAACTTCTGTGACAGCGAAAAAACTGCCCGTCAAGCTGTCCGTCAAGCACATCCAACGTACCTAAATACTCATAACAGCCATCTACCGTATGGATACAGAGCCTGTGTCCATACACTTCACAATAGGTGATGTCATTTATCAAGATCCTTTCCAATACTCCATTCTTCATTATCACCAATGTTTTCTTATGGCCTGTCTGCGCAAGCTGCTCTCTGGCCCTGTCAAGAGCAAGGAAAAGCTGCTCCTTTGCAACAGGCTTTAAAAGGTAGTGAACAGCCCCCACCTCAAAAGCCTCAAGCGCATAATCTTTGTAAGCTGTAACAAAAATTATCTGGGTTCTCCCACTGAATTTCTTCGCCACCTCAACGCCATTTATATCAGGGAGCTTTAAGTCCAAAAGCAGTACATCAAAAGTCTTTGCCTCCCTCATCAACACCTTTCCTGTGGCAAATGTCTGTATACAGGTATGCAGTCCTTTACTCTTTATATAACATTTTGCCATTTCCTCTAATTTTTCTGATACATAGCCGTCGTCTTCGCATATGGCCAATGAATTCATCCCGACACCGCTTTCTTCTATCAAACTTCTACTTTATACGCAAACGGCAAAAGCTCTTTCGCCTTAACCTTTTTCTTTTCACCGTCAATCATGAGTATCACTTCACACTCCGGCATGTAATCATACAATATCTGGCGGCAGTTTCCGCAAGGAGGCACTATCTCCTCCCCGTCCTTTCCCCGGACTGCTACAACCGCCTCAAAGTCCCGCTCCCCCTGAGTAATGGCAGTTCCTATAGCAATCTGTTCAGCACAGGCTCCGTGCAGGGAATAGACATTCACACCTGCGTAGATCTTCCCATCCCTGCATCGGATCGCTGCCCCTACAGTATGATCATAGTTGATTCCGTCATAGTTGCGCCGGATCGTGCTTTGTGCCTGTGCAATTAATTCAAAATCTTTTTCTGTTAATGTCTCCATAGATCTCCTTTTCGTTTTCCTCTTTATCTTAAGTTTTAAAGTATTTCTTTTCTCATGATAAAAAACCATTCTTGCTTTCTATAAAGCTCAAATCCATATTTTTCATAAAGCCTGATCGGCCCTCTATATTGATAATCGCGCTTTGTATCTGAAAATGGATATCCTTCAACATATAAGTACCCTTCTTCTTTCGCATCTGCCAAAAACCTTTCCATGACAGCTTTCGCGACTCCTTTTCCCCGGTAACCGGGTGCGATATCCATACAGTACAAAACCTTTATCCTTCCTTTTTCAATCTTATCAGTTAAAAACTCCTCATCCGCACAGACCGGACCGTAATCGGACTTATCACCAGCATTGCACCATCCTGCAATCTTATCACCGTCATATATAAGATAGCCGGTCATAACTCCCTGCCGCACAAGTTCTCCTGCTTTCTGACGGCGTTCTTCTTTTAAGACACACCTCTTATCTTCTTCTTTGCTCAGATGGCTCTGAAGGCAATAACAGGCAGACCACTCTTCATGATCCGAAAATGCATCATTATCAAAATAATATAAAAAGTCAGTTTCCATTTCAGGTGTCAGTTTCTTTATACAAATATCCATTTTTTCTCCTTAACCATATTCTGATTTTACATTCTTGTCAATAGTTTGAAAATAAAAGCAAGAGTTATAAGTAACCATGTACTATACTCATAACTCCCGCTAAAACCACAGCATTTTCTTTATCAAATAATTCTACAAATGCAGTACTCTGTCTTTTATTTCCTGTGTCCTTCCCTGATTCCAGAACTGTGTTCCTATATATCCGCAGGTCCTTCTCGCTACAAACATATGATTCTGATCCCGGTTCCCGCAGTTCGGGCACTCCCATACAAGCTTCCCGGCCTCATCCTCCTTGATCAGGATCTCTCCGTTATATCCGCAGGATTCACAGAAATCGCTCTTAGTGTTCAGCTCAGCGTACATAATATTATCATAGATGAATCTCATCACTGTGACTACTGCCGGAATATTATTCTGCATATTCGGAACTTCCACATAACTGATAGCACCGCCCGGCGACAGCTTCTGAAAATCCGCCTCAAACTTCAGCTTGCTGAAAGCATCTATTTCTTCTGACACATGTACATGATAGCTGTTGGTAATATAGTTCTTATCCGTAACTCCCGGAATGATCCCAAACCGCTTCTGAAGGCACTTTGCAAATTTATATGTGGTGGATTCCATCGGAGTTCCGTACACAGAATAACTTATCTTTTCTGCTGTTTTCCATTCTTTGCACTTGTCATTAAGTCTCTGCATAACTGACAGCGCAAATGGCCTTGCCTCAGGATCAGTGTGGGATTTTCCAACCATACGCACACACATCTCATAAAGTCCCGCATACCCTAGTGAAATCGTAGAATAACCGTTATACAAAAGCTTATCTATAGGTTCTCCCTTTTTCAGTCTTGCCAGCGCTCCGTTCTGCCACAAGATAGGCGCCACATCAGATATGGTCCCAAGAAGTCTCTCGTGACGGCAGCGCAGTGCCCTGTGACACAGTTCCAGACGCTCATCTAAGATCTCCCAGAACTTTTCCATATTGCCTTGGGAAGAACACGCCACATCAACAAGATTAATCGTAACAACTCCCTGATTGAATCTTCCGTAAAACTTATGGCTTCCATCCGGATTCTTCTGAGAATCCTCAACAGTAAGAAAAGAACGGCAGCCCATGCAGGTGTATACCTCTCCCTGTTTCAGCTCTTTCATGATCTTGGCTGAGATATAGTCCGGCACCATCCGTTTTGCCGTACATCTCGCCGCAAGTTCTGTCAAATACCAGTATTTAGAATCTGATGCCACGTTATCTTCATCCAGAACATAGATCAGCTTCGGGAATGCCGGCGTGATCCATACACCTGCCTCATTCTTCACTCCCTGCATCCTCTGAATCAGCACTTCCTCTATGATCATAGCAAGATCTTCTCTTTCCTGCCCTTGTTCTGCCTCATCCAGATACATAAATATTGTTACAAACGGAGCCTGTCCATTACAAGTCATAAGAGTGATCAGCTGATACTGGATAGTCTGGATCCCACTCTTGATCTCCTCACGCAGTCTTCTCTCCGTTACCCGGTCAATGATCATATCATCCAGACTCTCGCGGCAGTCCTTTCGCTCTTCAATTACCGCATTGCGGATCTTCTTTCTGCTGATATCCACAAACGGCGCCAAATGCGCCAGTGAAAAGGACTGGCCTCCATACTGATTGCTCGCTACCTGCGCGACGATCTGTGTCGTCACATTACAGGCAGTAAAGAAACTATGCGGCTTCTCAATCATCGTCTCGCTGATAACCGTACCATTCTGAAGCATATCCTCCAGATTGATCAAGTCACAGTTATGCTCCTTCTGGGCGAAATAATCCGAATCATGAAAATGAATGATCCCTTCCTCGTGTGCCTGAACTACTTCTTCCGGAAGAAGTACGCGCTTTGACAGATCTTTGCTTACCTCTCCAGCCATATAATCACGCTGCGTAGAATTGATCACCGGATTTTTGTTGGAGTTCTCCTGATTCACCTCTTCATTCAGATGTTCTATAAGCGCAAGTATCCCGTTGTCTGTTGTATTAGACTTACGTGTGAGTTCACGTTTATAGCGGTAGCGGACATACTTTTGCGCCACCTCATAGCCCCGCATTTCCATGATCCCGGTCTCTACCATATCCTGGATGTCTTCCACATGCACTGCATGGCGCATCTCCTGCACTTTGCCGGCAATCATGTCCGCGATTGCCATCACCTGATATTCATTCATTTGATGGAGCTTATCTACTTCACGGTTCGCCGCCTTTATTGCATTAACAATCTTATCAAGATCAAAGCTTACCTCTTCTCCGTTACGCTTAATTACATTCGTCTTTACTTCCATACGCACTTTGTAACCCCCGAAATAAAATATACAAAATATTGTTCATTTTTTTGTATTCACACTATATATTGTGTGCTGCCTTTCTATAATACCGCATATTATCCTTTTTGAAAAGAGGTAATTTCAAATTTTTATATTATTTTTTTGTTTCCTGAGATACCTCCTAATTTACAAGGTTAACGGGTATTTGTCTGTCAGACTCTTTACCAGCTGCCTTGCTTTTTCCACATTATCCTTGCTCTTTATTACCATTGTGATCGCCTCCGCGATCGTATCCATATCCTCTTCTTTCATGCCTCGTGTAGTAACAGCCGGTGTGCCAAGACGTACACCGCTTGTAACAAACGGAGACCGCGGATCATTTGGAATGGTGTTTTTATTACAAGTGATGTGCGCCTCATCCAGACGCTTCTCCAGTTCCTTGCCGGTAACCTCTTCACTGCTTAAGTCCAAAAGCATCAGATGGTTGTCGGTCCCACCAGATACTATCTTCACACCACGCTCTGTCAAACCTTTGCATAAAGCCTGCGCGTTTTTCACGATCTGCTCCTGGTACTCCCTAAACTGCGGTTTGAGAGCTTCCTTAAAGCAGACTGCTTTTCCGGCGATCACATGTTCCAGCGGTCCTCCCTGAGTTCCCGGAAATACTGCCTTGTTAAAATTAAATTTCTCTTCCGCTTCTTTATTGCATAAGATCATGCCGCCTCTTGGCCCCCGCAATGTCTTATGAGTCGTTGTTGTCACAACATCCGCGTACGGGATCGGACTCGGATGGAGACCTGCTGCCACAAGACCTGCGATGTGTGCCATATCCACCATAAGATATGCCCCTGCTTCATCTGCGATCTCACGGAATTTTTTAAAATCAATCGTTCTTGCGTATGCGCTCGCTCCGGCAATGATAAGCTTTGGTCTTTCCTTGACTGCCGTCTTCCTTACGGCTTCATAATCTATTACCCCGTTATCATCCACCCCATAAAAGGATGTCTCAAAATAGGAGCCGGACATATTAACCGGAGATCCATGTGTCAGATGTCCGCCATGATCAAGATTCATTCCAAGAATCTTATCTCCTGGCTTGAGCATCGCGAAAAAGACAGCCATGTTTGCCTGAGCTCCAGAATGAGGCTGCACATTTGCGTAATCACATCCAAAAAGCTTCTTTGCCCTGTCCCGCGCCAGATCTTCTACTTTATCCACACACTGGCATCCTCCATAATACCGCTTGCCTGGGTATCCTTCCGCATATTTGTTCGTCAGAGGGCTTCCCATCGCCGCCATTACCGCCTTACTCACCCAGTTCTCCGAGGCGATCAACTCTATATGTGAATTCTGGCGTTCCATCTCATCTGTGATCGCCTGCGCAATCTCAGGATCTGCATTTTTAATGTCATCAAAAGAATACATATCTCATCCTCCTTAATTAAAATATCTTTTAAAATATCATAGCACACTTTAATCCGAGAGAAAAGTTGCTATTGGGTGTTTCCCATTCACATCTCTGTGAAACTATATGATTTATTTTTACCGCCAGGTAAAAAAACATACAAACAGACTTTTTATGAATGACATTTTACTTACAAGGGAATATAATAATATTGAGACTCGTGGGTAATTATAGTTAGAGGGTGATTTATTTGCAGGCGTTTGCTATTTTGATGATTCCGTTTCTTGGTACCTCGCTTGGTTCAGCGATGGTATTTTTTATGCGGGGAGCGATGAACTTAAAGGTCGAAAAATTTCTTCTGGGGTTTGCCTCAGGCGTAATGATCGCGGCCTCTGTCTGGTCGTTGCTGATTCCGGCGATCGAACTTACCGAAGCACACAATATACCCGGATGGATTCCGGCGGCGGCAGGTTTCCTTTTTGGCATAGCGTTCCTGCTTCTACTAGACAGCCTGATTCCCCATCTGCATAAAGACAGCAGCAAACCAGAGGGAATACACACAGCACTTTCCCGCACTACTATGCTGCTTTTCGCGGTAACTCTCCATAATTTTCCGGAAGGTATGGCAGTAGGCGTAACTTTAGCTGGCGCACTGCTTCAAAATACAGGAATCACGATGGCAGGAGCATTTGTACTGTCTGTCGGAATTGCCATCCAGAATTTCCCGGAAGGCGCTATCATCTCCATGCCCTTAAGGAGCGAAGGAATGTCCCGGAAAAAAGCATTTGCCGCAGGAGTATTGTCCGGCATTGTAGAGCCTGTCGGCGGCGCATTGACTATTTTCCTCGCAGAGAGCGTAACTTACGTCCTTCCTTACATGCTGTCATTTGCGGCTGGCGCGATGATCTATGTGGTAGTGGAGGAACTGATACCGGAATCTCAAAGCGGAGAACATTCAAATATAGGAACCGTCGGAGTTGCTCTTGGATTTGTTCTTATGATGGTTTTAGATGTTGCTCTTTCATAATAGGAGCGGCCATATTTAAAATAACTGCGGACCGTATGCAGGGACAATCCACTGTTTCCTCACACGATCCGCCAGAACTTAAAACTGATTATGATTTTAATTTCTCTTTCCATTCTGCTTCTTTAAAACCTGGAAGCACAAAGTCCCCGCCTACAATGATCGGCCGCTTTACCAGCATACCGTCTGTTGCAAGAAGCGCATACACTTCTTCATCAGACATTTCCGGAAGCTTATCTTTTAACCCCAACTCCCTATATTTCATACCGCTTGTATTGATAAAACGCTTGATTCCAAGACCGCTTTTTGTATGCCACCTAAAAAGCTCCTTGGCAGTAGGGTTTTCTTCAACAATATGACGTGATTCAAAGTCAATATCCTGCTCTCTCAGCCATTTTTCCGCTTTTTTACATGTACTGCACTTTGGATATCCTATAAATAATAAACTCATCTTATTTCTCCTTACACACTGTGATACCAAGGTCCAGACCCTTGACCTCATAATACTATAGACTATTTCCTCACTTCAAGCCCTAATATCACGCAAGTATCTGATCAAATGATATGCCTGCCGAAACACTGACATCAGAAACTTGGATCCCGCTGGACATATTGGTTCCTGCAGCTATGGTATCTACGGGCATCTCCGGTACTGAGGCTGCGGCTGCGAACGGAGAATAATCCATATAACGCTCTTCTTCATCCCGGTTCCTGAACTGCATTGCATGGTTCGCATCTGCAAGATGTCCTTCCATAGCAATCCCCCGGTCCGCGATCCTTCTGGAATTACGCTTTTTTAAAAGCTCCGCTCTAAGCTTTTCTCTCTTTTTCTTCTCTGTCGCTCTTTTCTTCTTTATCCTCGTCAGTTCTTCTTCATTCAGGCGGCGGATCTTACGGCTGCCTCTGACTAAAACCTTCTGCACAGAATTGATCGCTGCCCTCGCTTTAGCAGCTTCTTTTTGACTGCCAAGGCTTACCACTGTCCTCAAGGATGCCATACTTCTTCTGGCCTCTCCCATAGCCGCCTGCACTTGTCCTTTGCTTTTAGCTCCTGCAAGACGTGAGTAAATCCCTGATACGGAAAACGCTGACGCCGACACCTTGATATGGCTCTTATTCTTTGCGTTCTTCATCTCTTCCGTCATCTTTTTCATCTGCTCTATCACACGCTTTTCCTCTGCATACGGATCATCCTTTTCTTCCTGTTCCGCTACCGGTTCCATCACTGCCCACACGCGCACTTCATTTTCCCCGATATAAGCTCCCTGTGCAAGAACTCCCTCACTATCCTTAGAAAGCTGTGTGAGCACCTGCCTGAGGATCGTCTTTCCTTTTTCAAATGATTCTGCATCTGCTCCCATCATCTCAAGCCATTCCTTCGATATGATAAGGTGCTTTCCGCCCCCAAGCCCAGCCGCCGCTTCCGCCAGATCATCCTGACCTATTCCTTCTCCGATCACAATATGGACCTTCGAAAAATCCTTCTGCAAAGTAGCCAGCTCTTCAATCACCGCTTTCTTAAGCACTGTCTGTTTCGGCCAGCCTTCCGAAAGCATAAACTCATCCTTTGTAATCTCCTTGCCGCTGCCGGAAGGTTCTGCCTGAACTTCTGCCTTCGGGGACACCGTCTGGATATTCTTTCCCGCGACCTGCGGCAACGCACTGTTTATCCTGCTCATCAAACCCCTCCTATATTATATAAAACGCCACGATTCTTTCTATATAATATATCGTCTGGTTTACAGAAAAACTAATCCTTTGCTCCCATTATGATATATAGATTATCCGTCACAATCGCATCAATCACTTTTCTTTCTTGGATTTTCATTAAGTTCCATTATGATATATACATCTCCGGCCGCATTCTCAGCAGCCTCCTCAACTGTTATCTCTCCCTTCCGGATCTTTCCTTCCCAATCCGTATCTCTTTCTTCTATCTCCCTTTTTGCCTTTGCTTCAATCTCCAAAGGCGCTTTCTCTACTTTTTGTCCTTTTTCCCAGACTTTGATCCGCTTATCACCCTTTCCTTCCAGGTATATAGCTGAATCTTCCCGCTTCCTGATCTCTCCGTTTGATTCCCGCACCTCCCTGGACAGGGGAAAGATAAAAGTACAGCTCTTCATACCAATGGCATTGATGTCCAAAGGTACATTCTGTAATCCGAAAACCCCTTCATATTCTCCGGTAAATCCTTCTTTTTTATCTAAAATCTCCTGTTGATTTCCTGCATAGCACATTCTGCTTTCTTTATCCGATTCCACTGTAATATACAAGTATCCGTTTTCTAACTGGTACATTTCCGTAACATGTACGTCTCCAACCTTAAGCCGCAGATCAAATATCGGAATCTTCCCTAACCATCCTCCCATAAAAGAACCGCTCAGCCCTTCCAGCACAAAAAGAACGCAAATAAAAGCGGCCATCACTACTGCTACTTTCCGCACCTGGCTTTTTGAAATCTCCTTTTTTGTCTCTTTTATGACCGATACTGCCGCCTGTCTCATGTTTTCCTCAGATAAGAGTCCTTCTTTTTCCTCTTCAATCTTTTCTGTAGGAATACCCTCTCTCAATGCCTCATAATATTCCTGACATTGTTCGCACTCAGCGAGATGCTCCTCCACCATACTTTTACTTTCCTCACTGCATACGTCATCTACATACAGCGGAAGCAAGTCTTTATTTACGTTACACGATATTTTACTCATAAGATCCCTCCTTTACATCATCTGTTCCCTGATCTTAATCCTAGCCCTGTGATATGTGACTCTTGCCCAGCTTTCGCTTTTTTCAAATATGTCCCCGATTTCCCTGTAGGACAACTCTCCCAGTGTCCTTAGTCCAAACACTTCTTTGTACGGTTCCTCCAGACAATGAAGTACTTTATAGATAGAAATCACCTCTTCCCTCTTGATAACTGCTGACTCAATGTCTTTCTCCGCCAAAGGAACTCCTGCCAGATTTTCCTTCACAGACTCAAAACGTTTCCCGCGGCGTACGCCGTCAATATAGAGATTTTTGGCAATCTGGCACAGCCATGACTTAACTGAACAATTCCCTTTGAAATTATCAATTTCTTTTAATGCCTTAAAAAAAGTTTCCTGAGTGATGTCTTCTGCCAAAGCCTGGTTCCCGCTCATGGCAAGCACAAAAAGATATACGTCCTTAAAAAACCTGTCATAGATATCCTCAAAATCTATCTTCACTCCATCACCTCTTTTCCTAATCCTACAGCCATTCACTTTTAACTGCTAACAAACCGGTTTCTTTGAAAACTTCTATTATCATAAATTTCATTATGATATACTTTCTCCATTTTATCCAGCAAAATCATCCCCTTCCTCTCCAACTTTGATCCTTAAAAACACTCTGCTGTGCTTGTTTACATATTAGACGAACAACATGATATTCCGTTACAAATTTTTTAAAAATATCTGATTACAGATCATAAACCGGCTCCGCAGATAATTTAACAACAAAAAACCGTCACTATCGTTAAATAGTGACAGTTTTTTTACTGCTGCCAAATATCTGCAGAATAGCTGCAGGCTATAACTTACGGCAGAAGCTCTCTTACCATTTCCGCATCAAAAGTTACAGATTCTTTATGGTCCACTTCTATCTGATACAGCGCATTGGCAGCAATATGTTCGGCCGCCTGCTCAAGGTCGCGGATCCCGCTGGTATCTTTATAGATATCAATCACTGTTTCAAGTCCATCAGCAGTCAAAATACATTCATAATCACGCATACCGATCCGCTTCATAACTTTTGGAAGTGCATAACTTGAAAAGATCACTTTCTTTTCCTCTATCGTATAATCAGGTATCTCAATAACAGCAAAGCGGGACATCAAAGGCGCGCTGATCTGTGACCTGTCATTGGCTGTCGCGATCGGATATACACCGACCGTCGGGATCATGCATTCGATATAATTGTCCGTAAATCCAAGATTATCAAGCAGTGTCAGAAGAACGTCCGCGGGATTGCCATTTCCTTTTCCGGATGCCGCCTTATCAAGCTCATTGATGATAAAGACCAGATTAGATTCCCCTGCCATAGAAAATGCTTCCATGATGATTCCCGGTTTTGCGTTGGCATAAATTCTGGAACTTCCGGTAAGCTGCTCCGGGTCATTGATGGAACTCATATCCAGGGTTGTCCACGGAAGCCTTAAGATACGTGCCACCGCATAGGCGATCTGAGATTTCCCGGTTCCTGCCGGACCGATCAGGAGAAGCCCGTATGCCGGCAAAGTATGTGTTCTGTTAATCTGGATGATCGTCTCGATGATCCTCTGTTTTACACGCTCCATACCATAAAGCTCTTCATCCAGAATACGGCGTGCCTCTCCAACATCTATCGTCTCGAAATAATTGTTCTTCCACCGCACATTCAGCATGATGGAAAGAGCCCGCTGCGCATGACGGCGCTCTTCCTGCGACACCTCATGGGAACGTGCCACCGCCAGATTTCTTCTCGCCCACAGACAGATATTATCAGGAAGAGTCCTCCCGGCACAATTTACAAAATCTGTAATGCTCTGAATGCTGGTAAGCTTCATCCTGTCGCCAGTCTCTTCTTTATCTTCATCCAGGATTTCTTCTTCCGGCGCATTACTCGAAAGAAGACGCTCGATCATAAACTGTAAAAATCCATCTTCCGCGGAAAGTTTAGCTGCCCCGCCAAAAGCAACCTCCCGTATCTTATATACGATATATTTATCCTCTCTGACCGCGCCGGAAAGGCGTACATTAATACGGTTCTCTCCCAGCCATTTCAAAAGGCTCACAAAACGAGCGTCGATCTGTAAGATATCCGCGCTCACAACTCCTTCCTCACTCTTAAATTCAAAAGCCGTCCTTTGGGCAGGGTTGGTAAATACACCGCAGGAATGATGTTTCAATCCTGCCCGCCTGTTATCCAAAACAAAAATTGGATGCGTTACAGATGCAACAGATTCATTCGTGCGAAATACCGTATATGTACACTCAGTTGCTTTGTCAATTCCCGGCGAATTTTTAAAATCAAACACTGGCATAAAAGAAAACCTCCATAATCTTTTATAATCAATAAAATCTTTATCTATATCAGTATATTAGTTTAGCATGAAACCGACTCCAGAACAATATCACAGCTGCATTTCTGTTATCCGCTTTTTAAAGCCTAATTTATATCTTTTCTATTTTTTGTACTTTGATTGTTTTCATACCTGCTTTGTGTTATACTATCGATCGTTACATGCCTACAAAAACCCTGGAAATCAAGCATTTCCAGGGCTTTTCTCTTCCTCTTATTTTGTCTTGCGCCCGGCAGATTCGGGCAGATTATGGACGCATGTATTGGCATGTAGTATAATATGGATATAATAAAGGATAATTAGAATTATTTTTATTCCCTTTAATCCATCATGCCGCTTATGTCTTAATCATAAATTTAGGAGATTGAAGATGTCCGTATCCGTGTACCCAAAGGACAAAAAGCAATCATTAAAGCTCATGCAGAACAGCAAGGGGAATCTATGAATCAATTTGTTATTCGGGCTATTGACGAAACCATGAAACGCGATTCTTAAAATTAGATGCGTAAAGGCGGGCTTCACATATTAAGAAAGAGGTACGCGGACGCATTTATTCTATGGCTCCTTCGAGCCGAGCGCACCAGCGAATCACTTTGGAGCTTTCAACCATTATCAACAACCATATTAAAAAGAATGGCGGTTCCTGTGAGCTGAATATTGCCCCGTTTGCCGTATTTTTAAACGAAGACGATAAAAACTATGTTGAACCGGATATTTCTGTAATATGCGACAAAAATAAGCTTACAGATAAGGGGTGTAACGGTGCTCCTGACTGGATTATAGAATTTGTCCATTAGATTAAGCGATTTTTATAACCATTATGCCACTATCGGCAAAATGCTCTGCGCGAAAGACTCATAAGCCTATGTTTTCGTCCGCTTTGCAAGTCCGAACATACATTCTTTCACGAAAATTTATAAAGATTGTTCCGCTTGCGTCCGGCTCTCAGATATGCTATATTAAAGACACAGAAAGGGAAACCAGAAGCGGCTTACCCTTAGTATTAAAGACTTAATTTTTCATTAAGCCGTCACTATTTGATATGATACCTCTAAAGTAGACAGATAAAATATAAAAATCTGTTACTTTGG
>CAJUAM010000009.1 GCA_910584615.1 uncultured Dorea sp. | reverse complement strand
CACGAGTCACACCTGCCCCTATTTAGAACTATCTATTTCCCGATTGCCCCTTTTTGTGTTTCTTTTGATAAAATATTCATCAGATTAAGAAAAAGAGGAATATGAGATGGAGATTAGAGGATCAAAACAGTTATATAACAAGCTCCTTTTCATTTATACGGTCATCCTGGTGTGCGTTGTGTCGGCGCTGATGATATATTTTTTCAGCAGTACGAAAAACCGTTTTCTGGAGCAAAGGCTCAACTATACAGAGATGATGAATGAATCGGCAGCCAGTTATCTGGAGGAGTCTTCAGATATTGCCGAGTATATCCATGAGGATCTTTATAAGTCCGATATGGAGCTTAAGGACGCGCTGCGGTATATGACAGAAGAGCCGGCGGATTATCAGAAACACAGGCTGGATGTATATATCGAAAATAAAATAAATGAATATAAGGGGATCGAAGAGTTTTTCCTGGATGCATTCCAGGCATACGGCAGTCTGGACCATATCGTGCTTTACAGCTATGAAAGAGACGAGAAGACAGAGTATACGAGAGATGGGAAGAGCTATAGAAGACAGGGGAATGAAAAACTTAAGGATCAGCTCAAAAAGATGGATCTGGTAAGAAATGACAGCTTTTTTTATCTGAAAGAAATACGTGATCCGGCAACGATGCAGGTAAAGGGTTGCATGCTTCTTGGCTTTAAAAGCAGCAGATTTGAGAGTATCTGGCAGTATTATTCCCAGGCAGAGCTGGTAGTATATAATGATGCCGGATCGGCTGTATTTGAATCGTCGGAAGAATACGGGATCCCGAGACTTATGGAAGGGGATGGAAAAGAAACGCTTAAGGCCGCGCTGGAGGGGATCTATACAGAACAGGCCCAGAGCGGACAGTATCATGTAGTCAGTTATCTGAAAAAGAATCGGGCAGCAGCAATACCTGTTCCGGTGATATTCATGATCATTGGGGTGGGGATGGCGGTCATAGCTGTGGGAGAGATATTTGTCAGATATTATCTGCAGCGGCTTTCAGGGCGGCTTAACCGGATACTTGACGGTATGACAAAAGTAATGGAGGGAAATTTAGACGTGCGTCTTCCTGCGGACAAGAATGGGGATGAGCTGGATGTGATATCCAGATATTTTAATGAGATGTGCGTGAATCTGGACGAACATATAAAGAAACGGTATCTGGCGGAGATTGAGCAGCAGAATGCCGAGATGTCCGCGCTCCAGAGCCAGATCAACCCGCATTTTCTGTACAATACGCTGGAGGCGATCCGGATGAAAGCGATCTGCAACGGCGACAGAGAGGTGGGAAAGATGCTTTACAGTCTGGCAGTGACATTCCGGGCACAGATCAAAGAGGCAGATGTCATTACACTGGCACAGGAGCTGCATTACAGCAAGAAATATATGGAACTTTTTGAGTTCCGGTATCAGAACCAGTTTCAGGCTGTCGTTGAATGTCCGGAGGAATATCTTGTGGTGCCGGTGATAAAGTTTGTATTACAGCCCATTATTGAAAATTATTTTATTCATGGTATGCGTATGCGCGAGAAAGACAACCGTATAAAAATTTCTGTAGAGAAGGATGGGTTTTACAGGATCATCGTTGAAGACAACGGAAAAGGTATGACAGAGGAAGAGATAGCAAATCAGAACAGGAAATTAAAATGCGGCATCATGGAAAAACAGTCTTCCATCGGTGTAGCCAATGTAAACCGCAGGCTGAAAGCAGTTTATGGAGATGAGCACGGAGTTTTTATGGAGGCGGCAGAGGGAGGCGGACTCAGGGTGATCTTAACTTTTAAGCCGGATGAGAGCCAGGAAGAAAGACAGGAAGGAGCAAATGGATGAAGAAAGTAATGTTAGTAGAAGATGAGGAGTTGATCCTGCAGGGACTTAGGAACATACTGGATTGGGAAGCTCTTGGACTGAAAGTAGTACATATGGCGCATGATGGGCTGGAAGCCCTGAAGATGTGGGAGAAGGAGCCGGTGCATATTGTTGTTACAGATATTAGTATGCCGGAGATGGACGGCCTGGCTCTTCTTAAGAAGATCAGGGAAAAAGAAGAGCAGGTGCGTTTTATCATCCTCACGGGATATGATGAGTTTGACTATGCCAGAGAAGCGATACGGCTGGAGGTGGAGAACTATATTTTAAAACCGATCGATGAGGAAGAATTAGAACGTCAGCTTATGGAAACGGTACAAAAACTTGAGGAGATGGACAAGAAAAAAATCCAGTATATAGATGAGAAGACACAGTGGATCCATTTCTTAGGCGGCGGGGTGCAAAAAGAAGAATACGGAAAATATATGAAGATGCTGGGGCTTTCAAAGGACTGCGGGACTTATCATGCGGCCGTCATGAAATGGAAGGTGGACGGTCTGAAAGAAAAAAAGATTACAGATGTGATCGTGGAGCTAAAAAAGAAGGACGGATTGAGTATTGTCCATCTTCCTCCGGACAGCCTTCTCATGGTGCTATCGGACAGGGATATGGATGAAACTCAGATTCAGGAGTATTTCGCGGAACTTCAAAACCAGATCGACAGTAAATTTAATGTGATGACTTTTGTAGGAGTAGGGCCGTCCTTTCATAATTTTGAGGAGCTGCCAGGAGCCTATAAAAAAGCGAAGAAACTTCAGAAATACCTGATCATTGAAGGATACGGCAGCTGCATAGGCCAGAGCCAGATAAGAGACAGAAAGAACGAGGCTGTCAGCATGGATGAGTCAAGGCTGCGCAAATATATACTGAAAAAAGAAAAGGATTCGGCAGTCGATTATATGGAAGATGTATTTATCGGCAATATACAAAAGGATGCGTCTGTGAGCTCCCTGTATCAGACCGCAGTACATATGGCGATGCTGATACAGGAGATAAAGAAAGAGTATAAGCTGGAATCAGGAGGCTTTTGTGATCTGTCAGAGCTGATAGAGACAATCTTTAGCGCGGATGATATTCTAGGGATAAAGACGGCATTTGTCTCGGAGATCACAGAGATTATTGAGTGCATGCATGAGGAGGATTCCCAGTATACTCCGGTGGTGCGCCAGATCATTGCAGAGGTACAGCATAATTATAAAGAGGATATGAATCTTAAAACCCTGGCGTATAAATATCATATGAACGCCTCTTATCTTGGCCAGATCTTCCAGCGGGAGGTGGGATGTTCATTCGCGCAGTATCTGAGCAATACGAAAAACAGTATTGCCAAAGATCTTATATTGAATACGAATATGAAGATAAATGATATCGCGAGAGAGGTAGGATATCCGGATACCAGTTATTTTTACCGGAAATTTAAACAGTGCTACGGCGTTTCGCCCGCCTCTCTGCGTGAGATGAAAAAATATTAAAGTGGACAAAATCGTGAAATGGTGGACAAATTATTTCACGATTTTTTTGTGTGGAAAAATCCCGGTCATGTCCCTAGAATATGTACAATGAACCTAAAAGTTTTCAACTTTTCATAAAAAGTGCACAATGATATAGTTAATATACACAAAGACACACTGCAGATTAACGAACCGGTAAGTTGATAGACAGTTATAAAAAGGAGGAGGTTTTGAGGTGAAAGCTAACACAAAAAAAGCGCCAAAGCCGAAGGGGAATTTCCTGAAACGGCTGAAGGCGAATAAGGAGCTGCTGATTTTAAGCATGCCAGGAGCAATCTGGTTTTTGTTTTTTGCGTATTTGCCGTTATTTGGTATACTGGTAGCGTTTAAGAAATTCAGACTCTCAGGGGACGGATTTTTCTACAATCTGTTTACCAGTGAGACAGTATGGTTTGACAATTTTAAGTTCTTGTTCAGCAGCGGCGATGCATGGATTATTGTGAGAAACACAGTGCTTTATAATTTTACATTTATTATCCTTGGCGTGGCAGTTCCGGTGGTGCTCGCACTGCTTCTGAATGAGCTTAAGAATAAGGGAATGATGAAGATATACCAAAGTTCTATGTTCCTGCCCTATTTTTTGTCATGGGTAGTTGTAAGCTATTGCGTATTCGCATTCCTTAATCCGGAAAAAGGCTGCTTTAACGCGATCATCCAGCAGTTTGGAGGAGAACCGGTATCGTGGTATACGGAGAAAAAGTTCTGGCCCTTTATCATCATCTTTATGAGCCAGTGGAAAGGGATGGGTTATAATACCGTAGTTTATCTCGCATCGATCTGCGGAATTGACAAAACATACTATGAAGCAGCTGTTCTGGACGGGGCGACAAAATGGCAGCAGATCAAATACATCACACTGCCGCTTTTAAAACCGGTGATCACAATCCTGCTGATCATGTCTGTGGGAGGGATCTTTAAAGCAGACTTCGGACTGTTCTATCAATTGCCGAAAAATTCCGGCCCGCTGTATCCGGTGACGAATGTACTTGATACTTACATTTTCCGGGCGCTTAAGACCAGCGGTGAGATCGGGATGAGTTCTGCGGCGGCGCTGTTCCAGTCAACTGTTGGGTTTGTCCTGATCATGATCGCCAATAAGATCGTGTCAAAGATTGACAACGAGAACGCATTATTTTAGAAGGAGGAAAGAATTGTGGCTGATAAAATAATGTCCAGAAGGAAAATGGAAAAAAGGATAAGGAAGATCGAGGCGGGAGAGAGCCAGTATAATCAGATTAAAAGTTCGACAAATGTTCTGTTTAATATTATTCTGGCAGTTCTATCACTGGTCTGCGTGATTCCGTTCATATTTGTTATGATCATCTCATTTACGGATGAGGAATCGCTGGCAATGAATGGCTACCGTTTTATACCGGAGAAGTTCAGTACATATGCCTATGAGTATATCATCAGCGCAGGCGAGAACATACTGAGAAGTTACGGGGTGACGATTTTCATCACCATCGTGGGAACGATCATCGGACTGCTTTTGACAGGAACTTATGCCTACGCGCTGTCCAGAAAAACTTATGCGTACCGGAAATTCTTTACAACCGTGATCACCATCCCAATGCTTTTCAGCGGCGGTATGATCGCTAATTACCTGATCGTAACAAAAGTACTTATGCTTAAGGATTCACTTTGGGCGCTGATCTTGCCGCTTTGTTTAAACTCCTTTAACATCATCGTGCTGCGGACGTTTTTTAAGACCAGCATCCCGGATGCAGTGGTAGAGTCAGCAAAAATTGACGGCGCGTCAGAGTGGAGACTGTTCTTTCAGATCGTTATCCCAATGGCGCTTCCGGGGCTTGCGACTATCGGGTTGTTTTTAACTCTTGGATATTGGAATGACTGGTTTAACGCAATGATGTATATGGATAACAAAGAGCTGATCCCGCTCCAGTATCTTTTGATACAGATTGAAAGTTCCATAGACTGGCTTGCCAATAATAAGGCAACAATGGGCGTAGATGGCATCACGGCGGCAGCCAATATGCCGAAAGAGACGATCAAGATGGCAATCGTAGTAATTTCTACATTGCCGGTTATATTTGCTTATCCGTTCTTCCAGAGATATTTTGTAAATGGATTGACGGTAGGCGCAGTAAAAGAGTAGTATTAATGAGGAGGAAATGATAATGAAATTTAATATGTTAAAAAGATTCGCGGCGGCAGGACTTGCCATTGCCATGACAGCAGGGATGCTCACAGGATGCGGCGGAAAGAAAGCAGAGACTAATTCAAGCGGGGATGAGATCGTGGAGCTTACATGGTGGCAGATCGGTGATGCGCAAAAGGATCAGGATAAGGTTCTTGAGAAGGTGAATGAATACATTTCAGAGAAGATCGGCGTGAAACTTAAGATCAACACGGCTGGATGGGGTGATTATGACCAGAAAATGCAGGTTGTCATCAACACGGGAGACGAATGGGATATGTGCTTTACCTGCTCATGGGCGAACAATTATCTCCAGAATGCCAACAAAGGCGCGTTTCTCCAGATAGACGATTACATTAAAGATACACAGATGTATAAAAATATCGACGAGCGCTTCTGGGAGGCCGCAAAGGTACAGGGAAAGACTTATGGAATCCCAAGCGAAAAGGAAATCGGAAGTATGCCCATGTGGGTATTTACAAAGGAATATGTTGATAAATATAAAGTGCCGGTAGATGAGATCCACAGCCTGGAGGACTTAGAGCCATGGCTTAAGCTGATCAAGGAAAAAGAGCGGGATGTAGTGCCGATGTATCTGACCAGCAGTTATTCTGCGCCGATTTACATGGATCTGATCCAGGATCCGGTCGGGATTGAATACGGCGACGATACGCTTACCGTTAAGAATGTATTTGAGACGGAAAAGATGAAATCCACTCTGGCTACTATGCGAAAATATTATCTGGATGGTTATATCAACAAGGACGCGGCGACTGCTACTGATGACAAATCTATAAAGCGTTTTGTGACAAAAGGAGACGGCCAGCCCTACGCTGAGCTTGTATGGGGCAAGGACCTGGGATATGAAGTAGTGGCTACTCCGATCATGGATACTTATGTGACCAATATCTCCGCGCGCGGAGCGCTGACAGCGATCAACGCACAGACAAAGCACCCGGAAAAAGCGGTGGAGCTTCTGGACCTTATCAATACAGATGAGTATCTGAGAAATCTTTTGAACTATGGTATCGAAGGCGAGCATTGGGATAAGACAGAGGTTCCGGCTGACGAGGCGAAAGCGGCAGAAGGTAAACCTTATGTGTATGACAACAAAATCAAACTGAACGAAGAGACAAGGAAGAATTATTCAGTTTCTTATTGGGTGCAAGGTGGGTTATTCAATACTTATGTATTGGAAAATGAGCCGGTGGATAAATGGGCTGTATTTAAAGAATTCAATACTGCATCCATCGATGCTCCGTCTTTTGGATTTGACTTTGACATCGAGCCGGTCAGTACAGAGGTGGCTGGATTCGGAAATGTAATGGATGAGTTTGGAAAATCGCTGTATACAGGAAGCGTCGATCCAAAAGAGTATCTGCCAAAGCTTCAGGAAAAATTAGAGGCGACAGGTATTGATAAAGTTATAGAAGAAATGCAGAAACAGATTGATGAATGGAAAGCTTCAAAGTAAAAGCAAATAAAAGAAAAGCAGCTCTTAAGACCGGTCGGGAAAGGGCTGCCTTTCTTAAATAGAGATGATGCGCGGAAAGGAGCATTAAAATGGACAGAAAGAAAAGGCTTCTTGGCCTGACAGGAAATATGCAGCAGCTCATGCATGTGCGCCCAATGACACATGATGAGGGAAGAGCCAGGGGAATGAGGGTATACGATATAAAAAACGGACCTCTGAGGTTTGCGGTAATGGCGGATAAATGTCTTGATATCGCAGATGTTTCTTTCCGGGGACACAATATAAGTTTTTTATCAAAGCCGGGTCTTATGGGGCGAGGCCATTATGATACGAATGGGGATGAGGCGCTGCGCAGTATTATGGGCGGTATGCTGTTCACCTGCGGACTCGAAAATATATGTGCGCCATGCCGAATAGGCGGCAGGGATTATCCCATGCATGGAAGGATACGTACGACTCCGGCGGAGCATGTAAGCGCGGATGCATGCTGGCAGGGAGAGGACTATGTTGTGAGTGTATCGGGGGAGATGCGGGAGGCAGAGCTCTTTGGGGAGAATCTTGTAGTGCGAAGAAAGATCATGACCCGGTATGGGGATAATAGGATCTGCATTGAAGACAAGGTTATAAACGAAGGGTTTAGGGCAGAGCCGATGATGCTTTTGTATCATATGAATATAGGTTATCCGCTTTTAGATGAAGCAGCGCAGATCATTCTTCCGACGAAAAGAGTAGTTCCAAGAGACGAGGCAGCAGCACCTCATGTCAAAGAGTGGAACAGGATGGAAGCGCCAAAGGATCATGAACCGGAATATGTGTTTCTTCATGAGATGGCCGCAGATAAAGAAGGCAATACATTTGCTGCAATTATTAACAGAGAGCTGGAAATTGGGATCAAAATAGAATATAATGTGAACGAGCTGCCTTATTTTATGCAGTGGAAATCTATCGCGCCGGGAGATTATGTGATTGGACTGGAACCAGCTAATTCCAGTGTATACGGAAGGCCGTATCATGAAAAGAATAAAGATCTTCACCGGATAGAACCGCTTAGTGAGGAAAAGAAGCGAATCGTACTGGCTTTTCTTACAGGCCGGCAGATTGATGAAGTGGAACAAGAGGCAGAGGATTTACTAAATGGAAGGAGTTAATTAAGATGAAACGATCAAAGATAAATGCTGAAATCAGACATATGGAGGAAATGATAAAAGCACATGGTTTTGAAATACCGCCCTTTTGCAAGTGGAGCGCGAAGGAGTGGGAGACTAAAGGGGCAGAATATAACGAGATCCGGGATAACATGCTGGGATGGGATATCACAGATTACGGTCTTGGAAAATTTGACGAAGTAGGGTTCTCTCTTATTACGATCCGGAACGGCAATCTTAAGATAGACAAGTATACGAAAACATACGCGGAGAAACTTCTTCTTGTAAAGGAAGGTCAGATGGCGCCTATGCATTTCCATTGGAATAAAATGGAGGATATTATCAACCGGGGCGGCGGAAATGTATTGATCACGGTTTATAATTCTACAGAAGACGGAGAGTTTGCTGATACGGATGTTACGGTAAATTGTGACGGACGTGAGTTTGTAGTTCCCGCGGGTACGAAGGTAAGACTGACGCCGGGGGAAAGCATTACCATCTATCCCTATATGTATCATGATTTTCATGTGGAAGAGGGCAGCGGCGATGTGCTTCTGGGAGAGGTGTCTATGTGCAATGATGATGAAAATGACAACCGGTTTTATGAGCCGATCGGCCGTTTCCCGAAGATAGAGGAGGATGAAGAGCCGTACCGCCTGTTATGCAACGAATATCCGAAGACAAAATAAGCGGGGTGTTATAGGGAGAAAAAAAGCATCATAAGATATCGGAAAATCTAAGGAGGAGAATAAAGATGATACAGCAAGTACTGAATAAGAACTGGCAGATGAGGCGGATGGGAGGAGACCATAAAATGCGCCCGGCAGTTGTTCCGGGGACGGTCTACACTGATTTGCTGCAAAATGGGGATATGGAGGATCCATTTTGGAAGGATAATGAGATCCGCGCTCTTCCTTTGATGGAGGATGATTATGAATATGAGACGCGCTTTGAACTGGATGGGGGATTTGCCGGACAGGACAGGATACTGCTGCGTTTTGATGGTCTGGACACGATCGCGGATATTTATCTTAATCAGAGATATATTGGAAAAGCGTTTAATATGCACAGGGTCTGGGAGTATGATGTGACCGGGGATATAAAGGAAAAAGAGAATGTGCTCCGGATCATACTGCATTCTCCGCTGAAGCATATAAGAGAGGAATTTGAAAAATGCAGGACTTTGGGGTCGGAGGACGCTATGGACGGGTTTGTCCATATGAGGAAGGCTCACTGCATGTTCGGATGGGATTGGGGAGCACATCTGCCGGACGCAGGGATTTTCCGGAAGGTGTCCCTGGTTGGGATAAAGGGTGCAAGGCTTGACAGTGTATATATCAGGCAGGAGCATACAAAAGACTGGGTTGACCTGCATCTTGAGGTGCCAGGAGAGGCCCTTTATGAAGTAGAGATTACTGATCCGGACGGAATGACCAGTCATTATGGGGATTCTCCGAAAAAGATCAGCATTGAGCGGCCTATGCTCTGGTGGCCCAACGGCTATGGAGATCAGCCTCTTTATACGGTAAAAGTGACTCTCTATGCTGACGGAGAGAAAGCTGATGTCTGGGAAAGAAGGATCGGTCTTCGGACAATGACAATGAAGATTGAAAAAGATCAATGGGGAGAGAGCTTTGCCCATGAGGTAAACGGCGTTGCTATTTTTGCTATGGGGGCGGATTATATTCCGGAAGATCATCTCATTGGGAGGGTCACAAAAGAAACTACAAGAAAGCTTCTTGAGCAATGTACAGCGGCGAATTATAATACTGTCAGAGTATGGGGCGGCGGTTATTATCCGGATGACTGGTTTTATGATATTTGCGACGAGCTGGGACTTGTGGTGTGGCAGGATTTTATGTTTGCCTGTGCTGTTTATGAGCTTACACCAGAGTTTAAGGCAAATATCCGCCAGGAGTTTATTGACAATATAAAGCGTATTCGCCATCATGCTTGTCTGGGCTTGTGGTGCGGCAATAATGAGATGGAGATGTTTGTGGAAGAGGGACATCACTGGGTAACAAAGAAAACGGAAGTACGTGACTATGTTATCATGTACGAGCAGCTGATCCCGGAAGTTTTGGCGGAATATGACCCGCAGACATTCTACTGGCCGGCGAGTCCGTCTTCCGGAGGGGCTTTTGATGAACCGAACAGTCCAGACAGAGGGGATGTTCACTACTGGCAGGTGTGGCATGGAAACCGTCCGTTTTCCGAATACCGGAAATACTATTTCCGCTATGCGTCTGAATTTGGTTTTCAGTCTTTTCCAAGTGAGAAGACCATTGAGACTTTTACGGATGATCCGAAGGATATGAATATTTTTTCCTACGTGATGGAAAAGCATCAGAGACAGTACGGGGCTAATGGAAAGATCATGAATTATCTGCAGCAGATCTATCTTTATCCTACAGATTTTAAGACTTTGATCTATGCATCCCAGCTTTTGCAGGCAGACGCGATCCGGTACGGGGTGGAGCATTTCCGTAGAAACAGGGGGCGCTGCATGGGTGCGATCGTATGGCAGCTTAATGACTGCTGGCCGGTCATCTCCTGGTCTTCTATTGATTACTGCGGAAGATGGAAGGCGCTGCACTATGCAGAGAAGCGTTTCTTTGCTCCGCTTATGATTTCATGCCAGGAAGAAGGAATGATGACACAGGAAGCGGATATGAACCGCGAGCATTTTGTGTTTGAAAAGTCCATGCAGCTTAATGTGGCAAATGAGACAAGAAGCGGACAGAAAGTCTTAGTGTCATGGGCAGTGAGGAACGCGAAAGCAGAAGTTTTGCGTGACGGCGGCAGTAAGGAGATAGATGTTCCGGCGCTTTCAAGCGTATGGCTTGACAAAGAACTGCTGCCGGACTTAGATGTATTTTCAGAATATGTCAGCTATGAGCTGTGCCAGGATGGGGAGACGATATCAGAAGGAACGGTCATCTTTTCCTATCCTAAGTATTTCAGGTATGAAGATCCCAGGCTTTCTTACCGTGTAGAAGGAGACGAGATCATCGTGTCAGCAGAAGCATACGCGAAAAGTGTGGAAATCCAGAATGAAAAAGAAGATTTTATTCTGTCAGATAATTATTTTGATCTGAACGGGGATGAAAAACGAGTGAAGATCATCTCTGGGGAAGCAAAAGGGATACACTTAAAGAGTGTGTATGATATCAGGTAATCATTGAAAAAAAGTACGGGCTGATTTGATCAGCCCGTATTTACATCTGCGCGACAGTCTCGCACACGAACACAACGATACAGCACAGTGCGGCGATCCCCATCATATTCAAACCTTTCCACGCGGCGGCAGCGCCGGCGATCAATGCAAGAATTCCTGCAATAGGAACCTGCGGAGCAGTGATAATTGCAGGAAAAGTCATGACTGCAAGCGTTACATACGGTACATAATAGAGAAATGACCGTATAAAAGGATTCTTAATCTTTCCTCGGATCAAAGTTAATGGAAGGATCCTGATCAGGAAGGATACAAAAGTGGCTACAAGTATGTAGAGATAAATATTATGAGTCATATTCAGGCACCTCTTTATCCGGATTACCGGCCGGATCACTTTCATCGTCATTTACTGGAAATAAAGCGGCGGCAAGTCCGGCGATGATCACAGTCAAAAGACTTATTTTCATACTGTCAGACATATGGTCAAACAGGGGGATCTTTGATACGGCAAAGCTGGTTAAAAAGCTTGCGATAATTACGCCGCCTACGATCCGGTTTATTTTTGCGGCGGGGATGATGATCGCGATAAACATACCATACAGAGCAACGCTTAAAGCACTGACAATGGAGGGGGGAAGGATATTGCCGGCTATGATCCCTATTGCAGTGCCCAGTGACCAGCTTGGAAGGGCGATCGCCATCGCTCCGTAAGGATAGTATGGGTTTAAAGTTCCGGCTCTTCCAATGCTGATTCCAAAAATCTCATCCGTAATCCCGAAACCAACGAAAAGGCGGTGTATATAGGAAGTATCCGCATGGAATTTCTGACTTAACGCGCAGCTCATGAGCATGTACCGTATGTTAGTGACCAGGATGACAAATGCCATCTCCACATAAGGCGCATTGGCCATGATTACGGTAAACTCTGCATATTCTCCTGCGGAAGCGTGGTTTAAGAAGCTGGAGAGAAAACCCTGAAAAGGGTCTAAGCCAGCTCTTTTCGCGACGATTCCCAATGAAAACGCCACGGCAAAGTAGCCGAGGGCTATAGGGATCCCATCTTTTATTCCATTGATAAAGGTATTTTTATTTCGATTCATTTCTAACCCCGATCATTTGACTTTTTACCCTAGTATACTACAATGATAACTTTATTGGAAGAAGGAAGTTGTGAATTGGGTCTGAAAAGTGTTATACTTGTGGCATGAAAAAGGAAGGCTTATAGGAAGAGTTTAAAATGATAATTCAGATTGTAGAGGATGACAGAGCATTGAGTGACGGGATCGTACTGGCGCTTAAGGAGCCTGATCTGGAATTTTTACAAAATATGACCGTGAGATCCGCAAAGGAATCATTTCAAAAAAAGTGTCCGAAACTGATCATCTTGGATGTGAATCTTCCGGATGGGAGCGGTTATGATTATCTTAAATGGGTGAGAATGTCTTCACAGATTCCGGTACTTGTGCTTACGGCAAATGATATGGAGATGGATGAAGTTATGGGACTTACACTGGGGGCAGATGACTACATGGCAAAACCCTTCAGCCTGGCTGTGCTGCGTGCAAGGATCCAGGCACTTTTGCGCCGTGTAAGGAATCAGAATACTTATGTATATGAAGAGGATGGATTTCTCTTTGATTTTGTGAGCCTTATATTTACATGGAATGGACAGGCAGTCTCTTTAAGTATCAATGAGCAGAGGCTGTTAAGGCTTTTTGTAGAAAACAGAGGAAGAGTGCTGACGAGGAATACTCTGATTGACAGATTGTGGAGTGACGGCGGAGAATATGTGGATGAGAATGCTCTTTCGGTTACAGTAAACCGCTTGAGAAATAAGCTTGAGGATAAAAAAAGCAGTGTGTCTTATATAAGGACTATATATGGACAGGGTTATATGTGGAAGAAGGAGGATAAGTCATGTTCGGACAAAGAACCCTAGACCGTCTTGACCGGATGCTGGATGAAGCAATTGCGGGAACATTTAAAGAATCTGACTATGACGAATCTAAGCTGTCGAAGGTGGAAAGCAAGTGGAAACAGTTTTTAGGGGCTTCCGTATTATCCAGAGAGAATGTGGAAAAAGAGAAGAACAGGGTGAAAGAGCTGGTATCCGATATCTCCCACCAGACAAAGACGCCTATGGCTAATATCCGTCTTTATACGGAACTTTTAAAAGAAACTGACAGGCAGGATAGCCTTAAACTGCTTGAAGAGATTGACAGACAAGTAGAAAAGCTTGGTTTCCTGATCCAGTCATTGACAAAGATATCAAGGCTGGAAAGTAACATTGTGGAAGTAAAGCCGAAGCAGCAGCGTATTTCTGAATTACTGGATACAGTGATTGGGGATATTCTGCCAAAAGCAGGAAAAAAGGATGTAGAAATCGTAAATACTTACACAGGTTCTGGTACAGCGTATTATGATATGAAGTGGACAAAAGAAGCATTGGGGAATATTGTGGATAACGCAGTGAAATATTCTCTTTCCGGCAGCAGAGTTATTCTGTCAGTGACAGAATATGATATGTATGCGGCTGTTTCGGTCAGGGATTTCGGTATGGGAATCCGTGAGACGGATACTGCCAGGATATTCCAGAGATTTTACAGAGCAGAGAATGTGCATGAAAAAGATGGTGTAGGGATTGGACTGTACCTCGCAAGAGAGATCATCAGAAGAGAAAATGGTTATATCAAAGTAAGATCAAAAGTGGGGAAAGGCTCGGAATTCATACTGTATCTGCAGAGGAGGCAATTGTAGGGATTTTATAAATTCTTTCATATCTGTTAGTTTTTCGAAAGATTACGGTAAGAACAAGGTGATACAATAAGGACAGTGATCAAATAGCTGTCCTTTTTGATTGCGGTATGTCAGGTAAAGCAAGATCATGTTTAGCGGACAGAGGAAGGGAGTTTCTATGACAGTATTAAAAACCATAAACTTAAAAAAATATTACGGCAGCGGCGCGAACCAGGTAAAGGCGCTGGATGGTGTGGATCTTGAGGTTGACCGCGGGGAATTTGTCGCTATCGTGGGAACAAGCGGAAGCGGGAAATCAACACTTCTTCACATGCTGGGAGGTTTAGACAAGCCGACGTCGGGAGAGGTGTATGTAGATGACAAAAATATCCGGAGTCTTAAAGATGATGCTCTGTGTGTATTCCGCAGGAGAAAGATCGGCTTTGTTTTCCAGAGCTTTAATCTGGTGCCTGTGTTAAATGTTTATGAAAATATAGTACTTCCCATTGAGCTTGACGGAAATACGGTGGATAGGGAATATGTGGACAGAGTGATCGGGGTCCTGGGACTAAAGGAACGCTTACAGAGCCTGCCGAGCCAGTTATCAGGGGGGCAGCAGCAGAGAGTTGCTATCGCCAGAGCTCTTGCGGCTAAACCGGCTATCCTTCTTGCAGATGAACCTACCGGGAACCTGGATTCCAGAACGAGTCAGGATGTTTTAGGGCTTTTAAAGGTAACGGGGGAAAAATTCTCCCAGACGATCATCATGATCACCCATAATGAGGAGATTGCACAGTTAGCCGACCGGATCATCCGGATTGAGGATGGAAGGATTTCAAAAGGAGATGAGAAAAAAGAGGGCGGTGAAGGGGATGAATAAGATTAAAAATCAAAGAGTCATCAACCGGATTGCCGATCGGACAAGGAGAGCGGGAAAAGGCAGAAATACAATTGCGGTTCTTGCTATTGCTCTGACAACCGTCCTTTTTACGACGTTGTTTACCATAGGAGGGAGCCTTGTAAAAAAGCATCAGGAGTCTACGATGCGTCAGGTAGGCGGAAGCGCTCATGCGGGATTTAAATATCTGACGCAGGAAGAATACGATATTGTAAAAAAAGATGAAAAGCTTAAAGAAGTATCCTATCGGATCATAGTGGCAGATGCAGTGAATAAGGATTTGATGAAGCTGCACACAGAGGTAAGTTTTTATGAAGATCTGGATGCAAAGTTTTGCTTTTGCTATCCGGAGGTGGGGCATATGCCAGAGAAGGAAGACGAGGTTGTAACCAGCGACCTTGTACTTAAAAAGCTTGGCATACCCTGCAAGGTGGGGCAGAAAGTTCCTCTGGAGTTAAAAATCAATAAAAACAAAACTGTTAAAAAGATATTTACTTTGAGCGGATATTTTAGAGGCGATACCATTGCGCAGAGCCAGGCTGCTCTTGTATCAGAGGAGTTTGCGCGTAAGACGGCACCCACTCCGGTTACTTCCGCTATGGAGATGGCAGTGGATTCTTCTGATTATGCAGGAAGGATCATGGCGGATTTTAACTTTAAAAGCAGTTTTAACCTGGAAAAACAGGCAGCAGAACTCGCGAAGCGCTGTGGATTTCCGGAGGATATTGATACGGGAGTTAACTGGGCATATGTAGGAGAAAAAGTAGATACAGGGACAAAGATACTGATTGCGGTCCTCCTTATGGTGATCCTGTTGTCCGGATATCTGATCATCTATAACATTTTTTATATTAATGTATATCATGACATCCAGTATTACGGGCTTTTGAAAACCATTGGGACAACTGGGAGACAGCTTCGACGGCTGGTGCGCCGGCAGGCATATATGCTGTCTCTTTATGGGATCCCGGCAGGACTTTTGATCGGAACAGCAGTAGGTAAGTTTCTGCTTCCGTTAGTGATGGGCAATCTTGTGTTTGCGCGGATTACGGATACAAAGATTGTATTGAATGTGTGGATATTTGCCGGAGCGGCGGTATTTTCCTTTATCACGGTGTTCATAAGCTGTATTAAGCCGTGCAGGATCGCGTCTAAGGTATCGCCGATTGAGGCAGTAAGATATACAGAAGGACAGAATGCGGTTTCAGTAAAAAAGAAATCAAAAAGGACAAGACGGGTAAGCCCGGGGGCGATGGCTTTTCAGAATATCAAAAGAAACCGGAAAAAGGTCGTGATCGTCGTAGCGTCTTTGTCTATGGCGCTGGTGTTGTTAAACAGTATCTACAGCATAATACAGGGCTTTGATATGGATAAATTTGTCGCGTCCATGACAGTCAGCGATTTTTCTATTGCGGATGCAACTCTTGATAATTTATCGGTCGATTATAGTTCGATCGTGACGGATGGCGTGACAAAGGAATTTTTAGGGGCACTTGGGAAACAAAAAGGCGTTGAGGATATCGGAAATATCTATATAAAAGAAATCAATCCTACGTTTACAGATGAAGCATATGCATTGGTAAAGAAGAGGATTTTTGATAACCATGAGATAAAAAAAGAGTTTGAAAGGTTAATGGGAACGGCGGATGATGTTCCAAGTTTTGATGATTACCGCAAAGATCGTCTGATCGACGGTAAAGTATACGGTGTGGGGAAGATGGTCATGGATTGCTTAGAAAATCCGGATGGAGAGCTTGACTGGAAGAAATTCTCCACCGGGAAATATGTGATCGCAACCAGGTACAGAGTTGGCGATGAGAAGGCAGTCAATTATTTTGAACCAGGTGAAAAAGTGACGGTGGGCGATGAGACAGGCAGGGTAAGAGAATACGAAGTGCTTGCGGTGGCAGATATGCCTTATGCGTGTGGAAGCCATCATTTTGGATTATTTGACTGTAATTATATCCTTCCGGATGAGGAATATCTCGATCTGTTTGGAGATCAGCAGCCTATGCGTACGATTTTCAATGTGGAAAAAGATCAAGAAGAGAAGATGGAGGCCTGGATGGCAGATTACTGTGAAAATGTAAATGAAGATCTTACTTTTACGTCCAAAGCAGGCATAGTAGCGCAGTTCGATTCCCATAAAAATATGTATGCATTGATTGGAGCACTTCTGGCATTTATTCTGGGAGTGATAGGTATCCTTAATTTTATCAACACTATGGTAACGTCCGTACTGTCAAGAAAACAGGAGTTTTCTATGATGGAAGCGGTTGGAATGACTGGCAGGCAGCTTAAGGATATGCTTTGTTTTGAGGGAGGCTGTTATGCGCTGTATTCGATAGCCTGTGCTCTTGTTCTGAGTATTATCCTGAATATGACGGTAATAAAGAAGATTGGAGAAGGTTTCTTTTTCTTTACATGGAGGTTTACGGTCACTCCGGTATTACTCTGCGCGCCGGCAATTGTAATCGTGGTGCTTTTGGTTCCGTCAGTCTGCTACAGGGGAATCAGTAGGATCAGCGTTGTAGAAAGGATGAGAAAAGAGGAATAAAATGTTTTGTGCATTTTATAATATTTTTGATAATATTCAACAAATTTTCTGATAGTTTTTCATATTGATTTTATGCCCTCTTCTGATTAAAATAAGTGCTGGATTTTTTGAAGGGGGCTTTTTATATGAATGTAGCATTTTGTATACCATTTATTGGAATACTGCTTTGTATTGCAGTGATGCCGTTGGTTAAAGGTGAGTGGTGGGAGAGCCATCAGCCGCTTGTATCAGCGTTTTGGTCGCTGCTGCTTATCATTCCTTTTGGAATTGCTTTTGGCGCGGGAGAAGCGGCAGAGATTGTGCTCGAATGTATCATTGGAGATTATCTTTCTTTTATTGTCCTGCTGTTCGGACTTTTTTGCGTGTCGGGGAATATTACGATGGAAGGAGATCTTGCAGGCTCTCCGAGAGTTAATATCATTTTACTTACTATCGGGACGCTGCTTTCTAGTCTGATCGGAACGACAGGAGCCAGTATGCTGATGGTCCGCCCGGTCATTAAGATGAATTCGTGGAGACGTCACAGGAAACATATTATGGTGTTTTTTATCTTTCTTGTGTCAAATATCGGGGGCTGTCTTACGCCGATCGGTGATCCGCCGCTTTTGATGGGATTTTCCAGAGGAGTACCTTTTTTCTGGAGTCTGCATCTGATGCCGGTATTTCTATTTAACCTGGCAGTTCTTTTGTTCATCTTTTACTGGATAGACCGGAAACAATACTGCCGTGAGATTGCCAGAGGGCGTAAGCCGGATATCAGCAGACCCGGAACGAAGATTTCAATTAAAGGACTTCACAATTTAATCTTTGTGGCGATGATCGTGGCCGCGGTTATCTTAAGCGGGATTTTGCCGGATCTTGAGGCATTTAAGACAGCGGAAGGAACGGTTAAGGGAATTCATATTTTCGGAGAGGTTACGTTGACTTTCCCGGCAATGATAGAGATGGCACTCATACTTTTGGCAGCATTTTTATCTTTCAAAACAACAAGCGAAGAGATACGTAAAAAGAACCATTTTACATGGGGAGCGATCAAGGAGGTTGCGGTACTATTCGCAGGTATATTTATTACTATGCAGCCGGCTCTGATCCTGCTTAAGAGTGTTGGGGGCAGTCTTGGACTTACAGAGCCTGTGCAGATGTTCTGGGTGACAGGCGCTCTTTCAAGCTTCCTTGACAATACACCTACTTATCTTGTATTTCTGACGACTTCTGGAGCCATGGGATTTGCCAGCGGGATTACAACAACTCTTGGAAAGATTCCGATAGGGATGCTGACGGCAATTTCCTGCGGTGCTGTATTTATGGGAGCGAATACCTATATCGGAAATGCGCCGAATTTTATGGTGAAGTCTATTTCCGATGAAAACGGTATCCATATGCCGTCCTTTTTTGGATATATTGTGTGGTCGTTTTGTATTTTAGTTCCGGTATTTTTGCTGGATACGTTTGTATTTTTCATATAGGGAGGTGTGAGTGATGAACTATATTCCGGAAAAACGTCAGCCATCAGAATATAAAGAAGAAGACTTACGTTTATTGGCAGAGCGGATCTACGATCTTGATACAAAGGTATACGAACATCTTGGCTCTTCTCTTGGGCGTGTGTTTACAAAAGATAGAGAGCGGTGTGTAGATGAACTTGTGTGGGAAATGCTTGCCCGTAATCAGGGACATATTGTACGGAGCGATCTTGCGCTTATCAGTAATATGGCACGTACTATCCGTGACCGTCAGGTGAAAAAGCAGCTTATGATTGAGTATGATAAGATCCTTTCGGATGTTACAAGTCTTCCGACTAGCTTTGCAGAGGGGGATGTGCTCAACGAGCAGAGATCGAAGCTTAATAAAACCAGCCTCCATACCCGGTTTTCAGAAAAGGACCATACGATCATCTGCATTGGGCGGACATTTGGCAGCGGCGGCAGTGAGATTGGATTTACCCTTGCAGATAAGCTTAAGATCAATTATTATGACGCGGAAATATTCAGCGAGGTATTAAGGCGTCTGGAAGCGGAGAAGGATAATGTGCGCGATAAAGGCGGCTTCCCGTATATTCTGGATCAGGAGAATAAGGACCGGTATGTAGATACACGTCCGGCGTTTGCGACAGAACAGAAGGTGACGCTTAGTCAGAAATTCAGGGAATTCAGCCGTTATCACGGACTGCCCAAAAAGGATGCGGTGTTTTTCAACCAGAGCCAGCTGATCTGCGATATGGCAAAAAAAGAAGATTTTGTTGTTATGGGGAGATGCGCAGATGTGATCCTTGCCAATAATAATATTCCTCATGTCAGTATTTATATTACAGCTCCGTTTGAACAGAGGCTTAGAAGAGTAATGGCAGTCAATCCAAGCCTCAGCGAAAAAAAGGCAAGGGATATGTTAAAGCGGCTTGATAAAAAGCATGTCAGATATTTTAAGTTCTACACAGGGCTTGAGTGGGGGAAAGCGATGAACTATGATTTGTGTGTAAACAGCGGAAGCTACGGGATAAATGGATCTGTAGATATGATACTTAGGATGTTTAAGGGAGAAGAAGAATAAAATGATAACAGCCAGTCCATTATTTTTTGGGCTGGCTGCTTTTTCTATAACTTTCTCCCCAGCATATCTGGGTTAGAGGCATATTTTAATGCTGTATCACGGCTGATGGTTCCTGCTTTACACAGATTCAGTAAAGAACCGTCCATAGATATCATATCTTCTTTTGAGGAAGAATAGATGATTCCGTCGATCTGATGGACTTTATTGTCGCGGATCATGTTGCGGATAGCAGGGGTTACAGTCATGATTTCCAGCGCGGGAACAACGCCGCCGTCTACAGTAGGTACGAGCTGCTGTGATACAACTGCGCTTAAAGTCATGGAAAGCTGGATAGCAATCTGTCTCTGCTGGCTTGCAGGGAACACATCAATGATACGATCAATCGTGTTGGCCGCGCCGATCGTATGCAGGGTAGACAAAAGAAGATGTCCGGTCTCGGCAGCAGTCATGGCAACGTTGATGGTCTCATAATCACGCATCTCTCCAAGAAGTATTACATCGGGACTTTGGCGAAGAGCCGCCCGAAGAGCCGTGACATAGCTTTCTGTATCTACGTTGATCTCACGCTGGCTTACAATACTGCTGCTGTGCCGGTGAAGATACTCAAGAGGATCTTCCAGTGTGATGATATGTTTTTTCTGGTTTTTATTGATCTGGTCTATGATACAGGCGAGGGTAGTTGATTTTCCGCTGCCTGCGGGACCGGTAACAAGCACCATGCCTTTTCCGGAATCTCCAAGATGTATGATGTATTCCGGAATTCCCAATGTTTTAAAATCTGGAAGATCAAAAGTAATGATCCGGATTACAGCAGACAATGCGCCTCTTTGCTTGTAGGCGCTGACACGGAAACGGGACAGTCCCTGGATCGCGAATGAAAAGTCATCATCCCCATCATCCTCCAGGATCCGCAAATCTCTGTCTCCTGCATGCTGGTAGATCTCTGTGAGTAAAGATTCTGTGTCCGGCGGAAGAAGTCTTTCTTCATTCACACGTTTTATCACGCCGTCTTTTCGGAAGGAGACGGGAAGACCGGAGACAATAAATACATCAGAAGCTTTTTCTTTAATTGCCTGTTCTAGGATTGTTCGTAAATTCATAATAAAAATCTCCTTTTTGCTTTCCTGATCATTGTATGGGTATAAGGTTTAAAGTATCATCACTCTTCCATTCTTCCGAAGAACAAATCTGCCATGTCTGCACTTCATAATAATTCGGGCTTTTAACAGGATCCGTTACCCTTAGCTCTACAGACAGCAGCTGCTTGCCATCCACAGGGATCTGATAGGAGATAACAGGTGTATGATCCTGTGTATGGTAGGATAAAGTAACAGTACCATAGCTTGAAAGTACCGGATTCAAAGCAGCGAGATATTCTTCCTGTGTCATTGGCTTTGATCTGTAAGTATTTTCTAAAAGACTATCGATATCCGAAGCTGTATGTTCTGCCTGTGAAGAGGCCTTATAATAAGCGCTTTTGTGCTCTGCCAGCCGTTTTGTAAAGGAGTAGTCGCTTTTAGCGCTCGAAAGAGAAAGTATGGCAAAGGTAGTCAGACACAATACGAGAAATACAACCAGAAGCGAGGACGAGCCGATGGCTGTAAAAAAAGATTGGCTTTTATTTTTCTTCATAGTCGGTCCTCCTTGCTGTATGATGGTCGGTGTTTAGTTCATAGATGACAGAATCAGCGGGATCGGTTACTTTGATTATTGCTTTCAGCATACAATTCTCTTCTGTGAAGGAAGCCTTAAGAAAATACCTGGCATCCTCTTTAGAGCAAGGTAAAAAAGTATTGTCATAATACATGATTGCAAAACTGTCTGTACCATTTTCCGTGATCATGCCGGGATAATTTGCTTCAAGCAGTGAAAACGCTTCTTCAATACTATCTGAACTGTCGTATAATTCTGCGATATTAGAGCATTCATTTACGGCCTGTGACAAGACTTTTGATTCCTGACTCAGAAGATGGGATTTTACAAAAAACTGTACACAGACAGCACTTGTAATCGAGAAAAATAAGATTGCAAGTATCAGTTCCATCAGGAACAGGCTGGAAGATTGTGCTCTGCTTTTACGGATCATAAGAAACGGTTTCCTTTCTACTATTTTTTACATTCTATCAGAATACAGTGCTCCGGACACTGATAAGGGATCTGGCTGTCTGACCGGTTTCGTCTGTGCACTGGAATGAAAACAGGCTGTCGGACACCTGTTCCATGGAAAAGTTCTGGACTTTAAGGATTGTCTGACCCGCAGACGCATTTGCCCTGGCTCCGTCTTTTAGAAATATTTCTTTTAATTCATTCTGATAAGCATATATATATGTATGATAAGCAGTGCCGTTCATATCCTGATCCAACACGAGGGCATCGCATCCGCTGAAAGTTCCTAAAGATATCTTGCCGGAATCTTGCTGATGGATCTTCTCAGAAATATAGGACAGAGAAGTTCTGGAAGTATAGTTCAGCGAAGAATTTTCAGTAGTGGACTGGTAGATCTTTGTTGCCAGCAAGATCACAGTAAGAGCTGACAGCGCAAACACAAAGAATAACGCGACAGGAAATAAAAAATCTATCATATGCCGCTGCTTTACCCGAAAACGCATAATTTAGTCCCCTTTCTCAATAATCGTGATATCTGGCAGAACGTTAGAGCCGATCACGCGGTAATCGACAAAAAAAGTCTCTTCGTCATAAGTCAGCCCGTAATTATCCTTGAGGTGATCAAGACTTTTAGGATAAGTCCCTTCTACAGTATAGCAGTAGGTGACACTGCGGGTAATGGCATTTTCAAGGCTTTCTTTCTGGCGTCTCATTGTACTTTCTGACAAAGAGGACAAGCCTTGTATGAAGATGATAAAGATTGCCAAAAAGATACACAGTGAGAGGAAAAATCCCGATGGCTTGTGTGATGGTTTCTTATATTGAAAACGGCTCATATCTTTCTCCTTACAAACTGGACATTATTCCCATAAGCGGCAGCATGACTGACAAAAGGATCACACCTACGATCAGTGATAAAAGTATTACCAGAGTAGGCTCCAGGGTAGCAAGGATATTGTTCATGCGGTTGTCGATATTATCCTGATAAAGGGAAGCGATAGTATCCATCACCTGATCTATAGATCCTGTCTTAGCGCCGATCGATGCCATGCGCGCGTACATGCCTGTAAAGATACCGGAGGTAAAGAGCGCATCTGTAAGATCTTTGCCGTCATTGATATACTGCTGGCAGTTGTTAAGTTTCTTCTGGAAAAACGGATCGTCATTGAGAGCTTCCACAAGTTCCATACTCCGTTCCGGATTCAGTCCGCTGCTTAAAGTAAGCGCCATACCGCTTGCGAAACGGCAGGAGGCAAGCTCTTCATAGATCGCTTTTGAAAACGAAAGTTTATAACCAAGACTTCTGCACATATTCCGTCCGGACTGGGTGCGTGTTCCGTAAAAAATAAACGCTGCCGCGACAACGAGGATTGCAGTGAATACGATGGAATAACGATTGATGATCGTTCCCATATTCATAAGTACGCGGGAGAATCCGGTCATCTCTGTGCCGAGCTGTACAAACACCTGATTAAAGATAGGCATGACTTTTACCAGAAGAACAATGATAACAGCCACCATCATACCTGTCATCAGCATTGGGTATGTCACAGCACTGCGTATGCTCTTGCTGATAGCATCTTCCCGTTCATAATGTGTTTCAAGCGCTGCCATAACTTCGTCAAGAGTACCTGTCTCCTCACCGATCTGGACCATGTGGATCATGTAGGAAGGAAACAGCTTTGTCTCTTCAAGCGCCGCGTACAGGCTTCCTGTCTCCTGCATATTTTCGATCAGAGCCTGCAGGATAGGTTCTTCTTCGGGGGAAAATGTATCCTCCAGCATAATGTTGAGCCCTTCCATAGCCGAGATGCCCGATTTAAGGATCAGCGCGATCTGTCCGCAGAAGGAAGCAAGTTCAATACTGGAAAATGCTTTTCCGAATACATTTGTCTGCTTCATGATTATCCTCCATAAACTGTTGTGATTTAAGATATCTAATAAGAATATTTTACTGTATAATTGTTTCCTTCACCAATATATTTTTTTACGGATGAAGCGCTGTTATTAGCGGCAAGCGTAGGATCCATCAAAGACCAGTTCTCTCCGTCAAATTCTATGATCTTATCGATCCATCCGGATTCCTTCAGGTAGACGCTTATCCATGCATGATAGGCTGTGCCGGAGTAGCCGACGACCAGCTTTGTGGGAACTCCCTGGGAGCGGAGCATGGCTGCCATCAACGAGGCATAGTCAAAGCAGATGCCTTTTTTCGTATTCATCGTGTTGTCTATATCCGGGAGGTAGCCTGACTGGACGTTTTGAGCTAGGTCCTGATCATATTCAATGTTCTTTATCACATAATGATAGACGCGGCTGATATAATCAAGATCATCCGATGATTTGTCTGAAAGCTTTGCGGCGTATGATACTGCCTTATATTCAGGCGTAAACCACACATACTGATTCGGATAGAGAAAGGGTCTGAATTCGTCATTCAGAGTAACCTTTATGTCTTCGGAATATGCGGTGGCATACATATCGTCATAGGCATGTTCCAGTACGTCAAGGTGATAGTCTCCGTTTCCTGCTGACAGAGGAAATGCTTCATAAGAACCGACAGCCAGATTATAGGTGTAAGTTTCCCCGTCCGGAGCCTGGAGCTGTAACTTCACTTTGTCGGAATCTCCTTCATACTTAACCATGACATACCCTTCTGAAGTATTAGATGCGTCAATAGAGATATTATCAGTTCCATATGTAACAGTTCCGGAAGCTTCAGGAATGAGGGGTTCTTTCAGGGTAGCGCGTTTCCCGCCTGACTGATCGTTGTCTGAAGGACTCTTTGATGCAGGATCAGAGGAGTCGGCAGCGTCTGAATTACTTGGAATACCGGCGGAAACAGCACAACCGGATAAAAAAGCGGCTGAAAATGAGAGTGCAAAAAATATATAGGCGCAAAGTAGCTTTTTATGCATTCTACAGCCTCCTTTCATTATAAAGTTAATAAACAGTTAATACAAGCGCGTATTATTTGTATGATCCGAATGATGATATCCACAATTGGATATAGTATAACATATATTTTTGCGTTGGAATTATTTTTTTCAAAATTTATTCAAAAGTATAGTATGAAAAGATTGATAAAAACCTTGACGTGTCAGAAGTTTTTTCCTATAATGATATGGCACAAGAAAAAACGATGACGAAGACAGTAGGTTATATTCAAACGGCACAGCGAGCCGGGGATGGTGTGAGTCCGGCGCAAGTAGGATATATCCGAATATCACTTCTAAGTTGCGGTTTCTGAACAGATCCGTGTATTTTAGTAGGAACCGACGGGATCCCGCCGTTATATGGGAGACATATGACAGTATGTTTAGGTGGTTTATAAACGAAAGCAAAGCTTTTGTCCTACACAGGGCGAAAGCTTTTTTTGCATTACTGACAAAATCGTAAAGGAGGATTACAATGTACAAGAAAGTTTCGACAGACTTGAATTTTGTAGACAGAGAAAAGAGTGTTCTGAAATTCTGGGAGGATAATAATATCTTTAAGAAGAGTATGGAAGAGAAGGATGGCAATGATATCTATATGTTTTATGACGGGCCGCCGACGGCGAACGGTAAGCCTCACATCGGTCATGTGCTGACACGTGTTATCAAAGATATGATTCCAAGATACCGCACTATGAAAGGTTATCAGGTGCCGAGGAAAGCGGGATGGGATACCCATGGCCTTCCGGTAGAGCTTGAGGTTGAAAAGGCGTTGGGGCTTGATGGCAAGGAGCAGATAGAGGAATACGGTCTTGAGCCATTTATTGACAAATGTAAAGAAAGTGTCTGGAAGTACAAAAGTATGTGGGAAGATTTTTCCGGCACAGTCGGCTTTTGGGCAGACATGGATGATCCATATGTAACTTATCACAATGACTATATTGAGTCTGAGTGGTGGGCGCTTAAGAAGATCTGGGATAAGGGACTTCTTTACAAAGGATTTAAGATCGTACCGTATTGTCCGCGCTGCGGTACACCGCTGTCTGCGCAGGAAGTTGCGCAGGGGTATAAGGATGTGAAAGAGCGTTCTGCGATCGTGCGCTTTAAGGCTGCGGGGGAGGAGGCGTATCTTCTCGCATGGACAACGACACCATGGACCCTGCCTTCTAACTTGGGACTTTGTGTCAATCCGAAAGAGACATATGCAAAGGTAAAGTGTATTGATGGATATACTTATTATATGGCTGAAGCGCTTCTGGATACGGTACTTTCATCTTTGGCTAAGGATGGGGAAGCTGCCTATGAAGTGCTTGAGACTTATACAGGTAAAGATCTGGAGTATAAAGAATATGAGCCACTTTATCAGTGCGCGGCAGACGGGATCGCAAAGCAGAATAAGAAAGCGTTCTATGTAACCTGTGATGATTATGTAACGCTTACGGATGGAACCGGAGTTGTTCATATCGCGCCGGCATTCGGTGAAGATGACGCGAAGGTGTGCCGTAAATACGATATGCCGTTTGTCCAGCTTGTTGATGAAAAGGGAAATATGGCTGAGTCGACTCCTTTTGCCGGGCTGTTTGTAAAGAAAGCAGATCCGGAGGTTTTAAAGGATTTAGAAAAACGCGGACTTTTATTTGACGCGCCGAATTTTGAACACAGCTATCCTCACTGCTGGAGGTGTGACACACCTTTGATCTACTATGCGCGTGAGTCATGGTTTATCAATATGACAGCAGTAAAGGAGGATCTGATCGCCAATAATAATACGATCAACTGGATTCCGGAGAGTATCGGTAAGGGCCGTTTCGGCGACTGGCTGGAAAATGTCCAGGACTGGGGGATCAGCCGTAACCGTTACTGGGGAACTCCGCTTAATATCTGGGAGTGTGAGTGCGGGCACCAGCATTCCGTGGGAAGTATCGAAGAGCTTAAGTCTATGTCTGATAATTGTCCAGAGGATATCGAACTGCATCGGCCGTATATTGATGAAGTAACGGTTCGCTGTCCAAAGTGTGATAAGGAGATGCATCGCGTGCCGGAAGTGATTGACTGCTGGTTTGATTCCGGAGCAATGCCTTTTGCGCAGCACCACTATCCATTTGAGAATCAGGATGTGTTTGAGCAGCAGTTCCCGGCTGACTTTATTTCTGAGGCAGTAGACCAGACAAGAGGATGGTTCTATTCTCTGCTGGCTATCTCGACACTTATTTTTAATAAAGCGCCTTATAAGAATGTAATTGTCCTGGGACATGTGCAGGATGAGAAGGGACAGAAGATGAGCAAGTCCAAGGGCAATGCGGTAGATCCGTTTGACGCTTTGGAAAAATACGGGGCAGACGCGATCCGCTGGTATTTTTATGTGAACAGCGCGCCATGGCTTCCGAACCGTTTTCATGGAAAAGCGGTGGTGGAAGGACAGCGCAAATTTATGGGAACATTGTGGAACACTTATGCATTCTTTGTCCTGTACGCGAATATTGATAATTTTGACGCGACGAAATACGCGTTAGAATATGATAAACTATCCGTAATGGATAAATGGCTTCTTTCCAAACTGAATACACTCATTAAAGAGGTAGATGCCCATCTTTTGAATTACCGGATTCCGGAAGCGGCAAGAGCGCTCCAGGAGTTCGTGGATGATATGAGCAACTGGTATGTAAGAAGAAGCCGTGAGCGTTTTTGGGCAAAGGGTATGGAGCAGGATAAGATCAATGCTTATATGACGCTTTATACCGCTCTTGTAGAGTGCAGCAAGACAGCAGCGCCGCTGATCCCATTTATGACGGAGGATATTTACCAGAATCTTGTAAGAAGCATTGACGAGACGGCACCGGAAAGTATTCATCTGTGCGCTTTTCCGGAAGCAGAGGATGCCTTTATTGACAAGGAACTTGAGAATAACATGGATAATGTGCTGAAGCTGGTTGTTATGGGGCGTGCCTGCAGAAATACGGCGAACATCAAAAACCGTCAGCCGATCGGTCAGATGTATGTAAAAGCAGATTTTGATCTTCCGAAGTTTTATGAGGAGATTGTTGCAGACGAATTAAATGTGAAAACTGTAACATTTACACAAGAAGTCCGTGATTTCACCTCATATTCTTTTAAACCTCAGCTAAAGACAGTCGGACCGAAATATGGTAAAATGTTAGGCGGAATTAAGGAAACGCTTGGCAGTATCGACGGTAACGCAGCTATGGATGAGCTGAATGAGACAGGTGCTTTAAAACTTGATGTAAACGGACAGGAGATCACGCTGTTTAAAGAAGATCTCCTGATCGAATCCGCGCAGACGGAAGGCTATGTTTCTGAAAATGACAACGGGATCACAGTTGTACTGGATACGAATCTTTCAGAGGAACTTTTAGAAGAAGGGTTTGTGCGTGAGATCATCAGTAAGATCCAGACTATGCGTAAAGAAGCCGGTTTTGAGGTTATGGATAAGATTACTGTTACTTATGAAGGAACTAAGAAGGCGGGAATAGTATTTACCGGCAATGCGGCAGTGATCGGTGATGAGACACTTGCAGTTTCCGTTGAGGAAAAAACTCCGGCAGGCTACGTGAAAGAATGGAAGATAAACGGAGAAAAAGTTACACTGGGTGTGGAAAGGATTTAGGTATATGAATTCAAGATTTTATAAGGCAACATTTAAGAGAGATGTACAGGAGAATGTTAAAAGATTATTCCGCAAGGAGCTGGATGAGGCAAATCCGCAGGAAAAGTTTCAGGCGGTATCTTATGCGGTAAAGGAAGCGATCATTGATGACTGGATCGCGACGCAGAGACAGTTTGATAAGGATGATCCGAAGATCGTCTACTATATGTCCATGGAATTTTTAATGGGCCGTGCTCTTGGGAATAACCTGATCAATATGACGGCATATAAGGAAGTGAAGGAAGCTCTTGATGAACTTGGTATTGACTTAAATGCCATAGAGGATCAGGAACCGGATCCGGCGCTTGGAAACGGCGGGTTAGGCCGTTTGGCGGCTTGTTTCCTTGACTCACTGTCATCACTCGGATATGCGGCATATGGCTGCGGCATCCGTTATCGTTATGGAATGTTTAAACAGAAGATCAACGACGGATATCAGGTAGAGGCGCCGGATAACTGGCTGAAGGACGGCAATCCGTTTGAACTTAGACGGCCGGAGTATGCCAAAGAGATCCGTTTCGGCGGAAATATCCGTGTAGAATATGAAGACGGGACAGGAAAGACGTTGTTCAAGCAGGAAAATTACGAATCAGTGCGCGCTGTTCCGTATGATTATCCTATTGTCGGATACAACAATAAGCATGTAAATACGCTTCGTATCTGGGATGCAGAACCGATCGTAGATTTCCAGCTTGAATCTTTTGACAGGGGAGATTACCATAAAGCGGTAGAGCAGCAGAATCTTGCGAAGAATATCGTAGAGGTGCTTTATCCGAATGATAATCACTATGCAGGTAAGGAGCTGCGTCTGAAACAGCAGTATTTCTTCGTATCTGCAAGTCTTCAGGCAGCAGTTGCAAAATATATGAGAAGCCATGATGATGTGCGTAAGCTTTATGAAAAGGCGACCTTCCAGATGAATGATACCCATCCGACTGTAGCAGTAGCGGAGCTTATGAGGATCCTTTTGGATGACTACCATCTTGAATGGAATGATGCATGGGATGTTACGACAAAAGCCTGTGCGTACACAAATCATACTATTATGGCAGAGGCTCTAGAGAAGTGGCCGATCGATCTGTTTTCCAGACTTCTTCCAAGAGTATACCAGATCATTCAGGAAATAGACCGTCGTTTTATTATCCAGGTGCGCGAAATGTATCCTGGTGATGAGGAAAAAGTCAGAAAGATGGGAATCCTGCGTGATGGTCAGGTCAAGATGGCGCATCTTGCAATTGTCGCAGGTTATTCTGTAAATGGTGTTGCAAGGCTTCATACAGAGATTCTTAAAAAGCGTGAGCTTAAGGATTTCTATGAGATGATGCCGCAGAAGTTCAACAATAAGACGAATGGTATCACCCAGAGACGTTTTCTTATGCATGGTAATCCGCTCCTTGCTGAATGGGTGACAAAAAAGCTTGGGACACAGGATTGGGCGACAGATCTTTCTCTTATGAGCGGTCTTAAGAAATACGCGGATGATACAGCTGCCGCGAAGGAATTTATGGAGATCAAGCGCAAAAATAAACAGCGTCTTGCCGCATATATCATGGAGCACAATGAAATTGAGGTTGATCCGGATTCTATCTTTGATGTGCAGGTTAAAAGACTTCATGAATATAAGAGACAGCTTCTTAATATCATGCATGTAATGTATCTGTATAATAAGATCAAGAGCCATCCGGAGATGAGTTTCTATCCGAGGACATTTATCTTTGGAGCGAAAGCTTCTGCAGGATATATCCGTGCCAAGGAGATCATCAAGCTGATCAACTCAGTAGCAGATGTAGTAAACAATGACCGCAGTATCAACGGCAAGTTAAAGGTTGTATTTATTGAAGATTACCGTGTATCCAACGCAGAGTGGATCTTTGCGGCAGCAGATGTGAGCGAGCAGATTTCTACTGCATCGAAGGAAGCTTCTGGTACAGGAAATATGAAGTTCATGCTGAATGGCGCTCTGACCATTGGTACGATGGATGGAGCGAATGTGGAGATTGTAGAAGAAGTTGGGGAAGAGAACGTATTTATCTTTGGTATGAGTTCAGATGAAGTTATGGGATATGAGAGAAACGGCGGATACAATCCATATGACATTTACAATAATGACGAAGAGATCCGGCGCGTGATCAACCAGCTTGTAGATGGAACTTATGCAGACGGTGATACGGAGAGGTATCGTGACCTTTATAACTCTCTGCTTACAAAGAAAGGGAGCGACCGGGCAGATATGTACTTTATTCTGAAAGATTTCCGCTCTTACACAGAGGCGCAGGAGAGAGTAGAAGAAGCATATAAAGATAAGGATAAGTGGGCAAAAATGTCGCTTCTTAATACGGCCTGCTGCGGTAAATTCTCATCTGACAGAACGATTGAAGAATATGTAGAAGATATCTGGAAACTTGATAAGGTTAAAGTGGAAGTGTAATTATAAGGATAATTATGCATAAATAATGAAGTTCTCCCATACAGTGTATGGGAGGGCTTTTTTATGCGGCAGACATTCAAACAATTCGGATACTATCTGGTCATCATAATATTATTGCCTTATGTGATAACAGTATTTATAAATGGTCCAAGCATTACGACTTCATCCCACGTGGATGGGACATATGTGAAAGTAAAGCTGGATGAAAATCAGTCTGAAGATGTGGATGATACAGAAAATGACGGCAGTGCTGTTTCATCCGGTAAAGATGAAATTATCGAACTTCCGATCGAAGATTACTGTATAGGGATCATGGCGAAGGAAGTACTGCCGGATTATGAGAAAGAGATGCTGAAAGCCCAGGCTGTGCTGGTACGGACGGATGTTTACCGAAAGATTGGGCAGGAGGGAAGCGATACAGTACTTAATGGTTCTTTCTGGACGAGGAAACAGATGGAAAAGGCATGGGGAGTAACTAAATATTCGCGCTATTATAACAAGCTGAGAAGTGCGTGGCGCGATACAGAAGGGCAGGTGCTCATGTATGACGGAAACCTTGCGAACACGCCGTTTTTCCGATTGAGTAATGGGAGTACCAGAGACGGGAAAGAAGTTCTTGGAGAATCATATCCTTATTTGAAAATATTGGAATGTCCGCTGGATATTGAAGCGGAGGAACAGATTCAGACAGTGACTCTTGAAGATATGGATGCCGAGGTTGTAAAGTGTGATACGGCTGGGTATGTGCTTAGTGTGAGAGTTGGAAAAGAGGAAGTAAGCGGTGAGGAATTCCGGTCAAATTATCATTTGGCATCAAGCTGTTTTACTTTGCAGAAATATAACGGAAAACTTCGGATTACGACGAGGGGTGTCGGACATGGACTGGGGATGAGCCAGAATACAGCAAACGAGATGGCAAAAAAAGGACGTGGGTATGAGGAGATCCTGGAGCAGTTTTTTGAAGAAACAGATATAAAAGAGGCGACAGATATTGTACTGTCAAATTAGTCATGAGTAAAATTTGATTTAATTATATTTATAAGAATAAGTAAGCCGCTATCTGGCAAAAATAGAGTCAGAGGTGGTGATTATAATGAATGAAAGGCAAACTCCAAAATTTAGGCCGAAACGAAAAAACAGAGGAGCAGCCGTTGCGGCAGTGTTGTGTTTTGTAGCAGCAATCGCGATTGTGGGAACATATACATTTAAAGACTACAGAGATTCACAGCGGGAAATAGAACAGATGGAACTGTCGCAGGCAAAGAAGCTGGAGCAGAAAGAACAGACAGAAAAGTCAGAACCAACCAATACAAATCTGATCATCAATGAAAAGGAAGAAGATGTTCTGGATCAGACATTGGAAGCTGCTGATACAAAAGAGATGGAAGAAGAGGAAGAGGAAACACAGACGCAGAGCAGTCAGGAAGAAAGTACAGAGCAGACGGCAGGTGAGAGCAATGCAGTGAACTTTACTAATGAAAGTAAGCTCTTATGGCCGGTGGAAGGAACACTGCTCATGAACTACAGCATGGATAAAACTGTTTATTTCTCTACATTAGATCAGTTCAAATACAATCCGGCACTGGTGATATCGGGAGAGAAAGGCGATCAGATCATCTCATCCGCGCCGGGGATTGTAAAGTCTATTGATAAAACGGCAGAGACAGGGACGACAGTTAATGTTGACATTGGAGGCGGATTTGAACTGTTTTACGGACAGTTAAATGACGTGAAGGTAAAAACCGGCGATTATGTTGACAGTAAGACAGTACTGGGTTATGTAGGAGATCCAACAATCTATTACAGTGTAGAAGGCTGCAACGTATATTTTGAAATGAGAAAAGATGGACAGCCAGTTAATCCGATGGATTATCTGGTAGAATAAAAAATAGCAGTCTGGCAATATGTCAGGCTGTTATTTTTATGCCAGGTGCATTATAATATTGTCTGAACAGAGGAATGTGGATAAAAAACAGGTATCAGGTGGAGATATGAATTATACATATATAGCAGAATGCAGGGACGGCAGTCTCTATACAGGATGGACGACGGATCTGGAAAAGAGGATAAGTGCCCATAATGCGGGAAAAGGAGCAAAATATACTAAGAACCGGCGTCCGGTCAGGCTTGTATATTTTGAGGAATTTGAGACAAAGGAAGAAGCTATGAAACGGGAATATGCCATAAAGCATATGTCCCGTTCAAAGAAGATAATGTTAATCGGACAAAAGTTTAAAGAACAAATACATACATCACAATAAAATGACAAGCGCTGCCGCCCATAACGAAGAGGTGGAAGATTTCGTGGCTGCCGAAATTCTTGTGCTTCAGATTGAAAATCGGGAGTTTGAGCGCATAGATGACACCACCGGCAGTATAGATGACACCACCGGCAAGAAGCCATATGAAAGCTGCTGTTGACATAGAATTTAAAATCTGTGTAAATGCCAGAACACAAGTCCAGCCCATGCCGATATATAATACGGAAGATACCCAGCGGGGACAGTATACCCAAAATGCTTTGATCAGTATACCGACAATGGCAAAACTCCATACGATCGTTAGAAGGATAAATCCCCGTCTGCCGCCTAATACGAGGAGGCAGATTGGCGTGTAGCTTCCTGCAATGAGTACACTGATCATCATATGGTCTATTTTTTTGAGGATGGTGTTAACTTTTTCTGAGCGGTTGAAGGTATGGTAAGTAGTACTTGCCGCATATAACAGGATCAGGCTTGCCGCATATATGATGATAGAAATGAGATAAATGCGGGCTGGTTCGTTAGCTGCCTTGATGATCAGCGGCACAGCCGCAAATATAGCCATCAACATGCCTATAAAATGGGTGATTGCACTTCCGGGGTCTTTAACATAATGATTGATAGTATTTGACATACGAAACGCCTCCTTGATATATCATGATTTTAACATGTAGTTTTTAAAACTATATTAAGCATATATCTATATTATAACCCGAAAATAGAAAAAAGCAAGCATTAAGTTTGGATTGCTCTAAAAGAAAAAGCGGTATCTGATTGACTGGCAGATACCGCTTTATAATGACTTTAAGAAAATATTTGATCATTTGTTATTTTTTAAAGCTTTTTCCTGAAGCTTATCAAAGGATTCCATACATTCGTCTACCGTAGCGCCATTTAAGAGGTCGCGCACGATCATACAGGTATTTCCCCACTGTTCTACATTCATGCCGGCATTAGAACCGAGTACATACACATCATCATTGATCTTGTCGTTCAGAGGTTTCAATGCATCAATGCACTCTATTTCTACGTTTTTTGATGGAGAGATGACTTTATTGGTCTCAGCATATATTTGGAGTGCCTCGTCGGAGAGGATCGTATCCATAACAGCCACTGTATCGTCTAAATGTTTTGCTCCGGCACAGATTGCGTACCCAGTTATGGATACAACAGGCATTTGCCCAAGCTTGCTGGGAAATCCGATGACCTGAAGATTAAAATCAGGCTCTCCGTAAGCTGTTTTTGTGTTCGCGGCGCCCCAGTAAGCCATGACGATAGGAGTCTTCTGGGACAGAAAATCAGGCCCTTCTCCTTCTATTGCTTCATAGGTATAAGCAGTTTTAGCATCTATATACCCTTTGTCGATCAGTTCCTTCAGATATTCAAAACCGGGACGCATGTAATCACTGTATTTGGCTTCGCCTTTATTGAGAGCAGCTATAAGTTCCTCTGTCTGGTCTCCATTGTACAGATCTGCGTAAGCCTGGGCAAATACAAAGTTCTCCAGCCACCAGCGGTTTGCGCCGATCGGAGTTTCGATGCCATTTTCCTTGAACACTCTGCAGCACTCCATAAATTCTTCAGGTGTATTCGGAAGTTTCAGCTTATATTTATCGAACATATCCTTGTTTACAAACAAACCGTGTACAACTACTTCCTGTGGGATTGCTGACAGCTTGCCGTTGACTGTATTTGCGATTTTTACAACATCCCGCAGATTCTTAGCGCTGTTAAGCACAGACAGGTCTAAAAGTCTGTCTTCCGAAGCTAATATCTGGATGGTATCAGGATTTAGCAGATAAAGATCATCCATATTATTGCGCACACGGTCAAGTGTTACATCATCATAAGTTTTTTCCTGATAATTTTCGGCAGTGTAGGTTCTGTAACGGACAGTCAGGTCATGATCTTCTTCTGCCATTTGAATGGTTAAGTCGAAGGCGGTTCTTGCAGTGTTATGCACATTTGGCTTTGATTTTTCCATAGGACCGAACAGGTTGATGATCTTTTTGTCGTCGTTATCATTGGAAACAAGATTTTCGGTAGTGTTTGTATTATTGCTGCAGGCAGCCAGTAACAGAGTCATGATCCCGGTCATGCAGGCTGCTGCTGATTTGCTTAAGGTTCCCTTTATATTTCTTTTCATGTCAATCTCCTTCCGTGTTATTAAAGGGGGTCTAAGATATACAATGGTGAATGGTCTTCTTTAATAGATCCATATTAATAGGCTTTGCGACATGCGCGTTCATTCCGGCATTTAACGCATCCTTTACATCTTCGGCAAAAGCGTTCGCAGTCATGGCAATAATTGGTATATCTTTTGCGTCATCGCGGTTTAACAAACGAATTTTTTCAGATGCTTCATAGCCGTTCATGACTGGCATTTGAACATCCATTAAAATGGCATCAAATTCGCCCGGGGCAGCATGTTCAAACCGCTCTAAAACTAATTGGCCATTTTGAACTATTTCACAGGTTGCGCCTTCGATATCTAAAAGTTCTGATAAAATTTCTGCATTGATATCGTTGTCTTCCGCAATAAGAAAATGCAGCCCGAAAAGGACAGTTTCTTCTTCGGTTTCAGAACTTGATTTGCCGTTATCCTGCGCAAGATTCATAGTGACAAGAGCTTCCTTGAATGCAGACACAAAGAATGGTTTGGTCAGAAATCCTACATTTTCCATAGAAGAAACTTCTGCTTGCGTGTCAGCATCATCATAGGCCGTAAGGAACAGGATTGGAGTAGTATCCGGAATGATCTTACGGAGTTTTGCGGCTGTCTCAATCCCGTCCATACCCTCAATAGTGAAGTCAAGCAGGACTGCCTGATAGAAAGTCCCGCTGTCACAGGCGTGCTGTGCCATGCGTATTGCTTCCTGAGCGCTGGGTGCAGTATCTACAGATATGCCAGTGTCCTTCATCAGTGTCTTTATGCTCTTGCATATTTCGGCACTATCATCCACAGCCAGAATCCGGGTGATACCGCTGTTTTTCCAAAACTGTCTGTCTGACAGTTCGCTGGGTATGCGAAGCTCCAGATCGACCCTGAAAAGACTGCCTTTATTAACTTCGCTGAAAACGTCGATCGTACCACCCATTAGTTCTACAATATTTTTTGTGATCGCCATACCAAGTCCGGCTCCCTGAACCTTGTTTGTGGTACTGTTTTCTGCTCTAGTAAATGCGTCAAAGATAGTCTCTAAAAATTCCGGCGTCATACCGTATCCGTCGTCCTCGACTTCGATCCGGATATGCTCATATTGGGCAGAATGCTGTTCCTGCCCGATGATACGGAACCAGATATTACCGTTCGCAGGTGTATATTTTACTGAGTTTGAAAGAAGGTTGATCAAAATCTGGTTGATCCTGGTCTCGTCTCCTATCAGATATTCGTGACGGATATCTGTCACTGTGACATAAAAGTTTTGTGCTTTTTCTCTAGCCATCGGGCGGATAATGGCATCTACTGAGGATACCAGATCATTCAGGGTGAATTCATCAATGGTAAGCACCATCTTTCCGCTCTCGATTTTAGATACATCCAAAACATCGTTGATCAGGCTGAGCAGATGCTGACCAGACGAAGTAATCTTTTTTGTGTATTCTCTTACCTTGGACGGCTTATCCGCGTCCTTGGAAAGTAAAGTAGTAAATCCAAGAATAGCATTCATAGGTGTACGGATGTCGTGAGACATGTTCGAGAGGAATGTTGTCTTGGAACTGCTTGCTATCTGTGCTGCCTGTAATGCTTCCGCTAATTGCTTGTTATAGACCTCTCTTTCTGCTTCCTGCTCTTTTCGTATTGCTTCCTCATGCTTTCGGCTGAGATAATACAAAATAAAACATAAAAAGAAAGCGATAAGCATAACAAGTACAACGATGAGAATACTCTGGTTTACAGTGCGGCCTTCCTGCTGGATTGCTTCGATCGGTACATATCCGATCAGGTAGAATGCCCCGTCATTAACCGCCCACATATAGATCAGAGAGTTTTTATTTCTGATATCATGATAGAACATGATATTATCTCCGGCCCGGATTGTTTTAGCAACCTTTGATTGAAGAGTCTCCTCCATAATGTTGTTGGCGCGGTAAAAATCCGCCAGATTCAGATGACCGGCATCACGCTCACCCATTCCCGTAGGCTTTAATACAAGCCTCTCGCTTTTGCTGTCCATAATATACAGCATGGCACTTCCGTCATAAAGGTTATTTGGTAATGTCATTTCAAAAGAGTCAAAAGTATACTCAATATATAGAGTTGCTATCTCTTTGTCTTGTTTTATAACAGGGCACTTCATAGTGTATGCCCACGTTCCCATATCGTTCAGATAGGATTGGGTAAGCGATAAAGAGCCTACCTTTTTTCCAGAAGAAAAATCAAGGGCATTTTCTGAAAAAACTTCTCCTGTGCTGGAAATACCTTCTGTTTCACCCTCTAGTATCAGAGATACCTTAGCTATCGTCTGATTTTTTTTATATGAGCGGATGAATTCATAAGGGTCGTCGGAAATGGCAATTTCCTGTGCGATGAACTCTTGGAATTCTGTTTCTTTAATTAAAATAGCCTCTATCGTTCCCTTAACCAGGGTGAGGCTGTCACTTAGATTGTTGATAGCTGAGGACGACATCTCCGCTGATGTCTTCCTTGCGACAGAGAATACAACTGTTCCTAAAATACAAAAAACTAATATAATAGAAATAAGCAAAGAGCCTTTTCCGTTTCTTTTTGGCTTTCTTTTCATTGTGAACTCCGATCTCGATGTCTTGGCTGAAGATTTCGCCTTTCTTTATTTTTACATTCTTAATATATTGTATCAAAATTTGCTTTGCTAGGCTACATATTTTTATATTATATTAAAGCGATATTTATTAGTTGCAGAATGAAACTGACTGTTTTACCGTATCACAGAATTTTTACATGAAAAAACGGAGAGCCTTATGCTCTCCGCTTTCCGTCCATCATCTTACAATATATCACTGCTACGATCGTACTTACTGCTGTGGCGGCAATCCCCGGCCCTACGATTGCCGCCGGATTCACGCTCCCGTACTGGCTCCGGTACGCGATCACATTCACCGGGATCAGCTGCAGTGATGATATATTCAGTATCAGAAACGTACACATCTCATTGCTGGCGATTCCCCGCTTTCTCACCGGCCCAGGAAGTCTTTTCTGCCTTCTGTCCTCCTCAAGCCGGCCTAATTCTTCCATGGCCCTTAATCCGGCCGGCGTCGCCGCCCACCCAAGCCCTAACACATTGGCGATGATATTAGTGGTGATATGTTCTTCGGCAGAGTGGCCTGCGGGAAGGTTTGGAAAAAGGAATCGGATGAGCGGGCGGATTTTTCTGGAAGCACTTTCGATGATTCCGGCTTTTGCCGCGATTTCCATAAGACCGACCCAGAAGGACATGACCCCCATCATAGTAATGCACAAGGTAACGGCTTCCTTGGAAGAGTCTAGCGCAGCGTTTGTAATGTCGGGCATTTTTCCTGTAAAAGAGGCAAATATGATTCCAACAAGTATCATTCCTGCCCATAGATAATTTAGCATGAGTAGTTCTCCTGTGTGTCTTCTCGAATAAAGATATGCGGGTGGCTCGGAGTGTATTCAGCGTGCGGCGGAAATTTTTAAGAGTTATCAGCGTTCTTTTCGTTTTCCTCTTCCTTATTAAGCTGGTGCCATACGGTTATGATCATAGTGGTAAAGCAAGCGGTTCCGCCGATACAATTCGAGATTGGTTCTGCTAAAAACACTCCTGTAGTACCAAGCCCGGCAATGGCAGGAAGGCACAATGTAAGTGGTATCACGATGATTGCTTTGCGCAGCAGAGAGAAAAAAATCGCGTGTTTTGATCTGCCGAGGGCAACAAAAGCTGATTGCCCGGAAAACTGTAAAGCCATCATGAAGATTCCAAAAAAGTACAGGTGGAGAGCAGGGATTCCTTCCTTTAATAAGGATGATTCGCTGCTGAACAGACGGATGATAAAATGCGGGAAGAAGAAAATCAATGCCCATGTTATGAATGTAAATACGATGGAAAATGCTGCAGTAAGTTTTATGGCAGACTTTACCCGGTCGTATTTTCTTGCGCCGTAGTTAAAACTGATCACGGGCTGTGAACCGTTTGCGAGACCCGTTACGGGAATGGTAGTAATCTCCCTGACAGAATTTATGACAGTCATGATCCCTATATAAAGGTCGCCGCCATAGCGCTGCAAGGTAGCGTTGCATATGATCTGTACCGCGCTGTTGGTAATGGACATAACAAATCCGGAGAGACCAAGTGCTGTTATTTCTTTTATCAGATCCGGTTTAAGAGCCATCGTCTGTACTGACAGTCTGACGGGTGTCTTTGATTTTGTCAGAAAGCGAAGTACCCACAGAGCAGAAAAGCCCTGAGAGATGATGGTTGCTACAGCAGCTCCCCTGATTCCCATACCGAATGCAAAGATAAAGACAGGATCAAGAATCAGGTTTAATACTGCTCCTATTGAGACCGTGAGCATTCCGGTTATACCAAAGCCCTGTGCATTGATAAAATTGTTCATACCAAGACTGATCATTACAAATAAAGTGCCCAGAAGGTACAAAGATGTATAGGCAGATGCGTAAGGGTATGTCACATCACTTGCGCCGAACAAGAATAACAGCGGTTTTTTGAATATGTAGCAGCTGACAGAAAGGATACTTCCGGATAATAGGAGCATGGAGAAAGAATTTCCCATGATCAGCCCGGCTTTTTCTGGTTCTTTTGCGCCCCTGGCAATCGAAAAAAGCGGAGCGCCGCCCATGCCGAACAGATTGGCAAATGCAGTTATGATAGTAATGACTGGCAGTGTCAGTCCGATGCCGGTCAGAGCATCGGTGGATGTATTGGGGATATGACCGATGTAGATGCGGTCTACGACATTGTATAGTACGTTGATAAGCTGTGCCAGAGTCATGGGAACTGCAAGCCGGAGGATGTTAGCGCAGACACTTCCCTGCCCGAAGTCTTTTTCCTGTTGTGCAAAATGTTTCATAAAAGGTCACCTTCTCATCTAAAATTCAGTCTGACAAAGGTACGCAGGCTGGCGGATCATATATAGTATAGGTGTTTCGCGGATTATTTTCAAGGTATCGGCACTCAGATGGAAATGGGAAATTACCGGGAATAAACAAAAGTGCCGGAACGTATAATGGAAAGTAGATTTTATGCAAAAAGGGGCGGTTCTGTGAAAATACTGCTATATATTGCAGACCTTATCGTACCACTTGTGATTTTTCTGGTTGTAAGTTGCGGAGTACTGATGAAAGTAGATGTATATGATACATTTATAAAAGGGGCGAAAAGCGGATTTTTTACGGTGATCAAGATCATGCCCACATTGATCGGACTTATGGTTGCAGTGGGGATTTTGAGGGCTTCGGGATTTTTGGATTTCCTGTCGGAATTTATCAGCGGATTTACTGAGTATATCGGCTTTCCAGGTGAATTAGTCCCCCTTACTGTAGTCAAGATGTTCTCGTCCTCTGCTGCAACGGGACTGCTTCTGGATGCTTATAAGGAGTACGGGACGGATTCTTACATAGGACTGGTGGCGTCAATCAGTATGTCATGTACAGAAACGATTTTTTATACAATGAGTGTATATTTTATGACAGCAAAAGTGACAAAGACCAGATATACGCTTACAGGAGCGCTGTTTGCTACATTCGCGGGGCTGGCAGCGAGCGCGGTGCTTGCAGGGGCAATGTAGGCTGGGCAGCGCGTATTAAAAAGGATATCCCATAATGTAAAAGGCTGTTGGTGTAAAATTCCCACAGCCTTTTTTGGAGAACACTTTTTGCGGAAGATGTTTAGGACAGAGTTGCTTAGTCAAGCTGTTTTTTAAGTATTTTAAAGGGAGCAGGACCCGTCTGCAGCACGTTTCTGTGAAAACGCTGCTGGGTGAATTTGTTACCCCATTCTTCTATAGCATATTTTTTTAACTCAAGAAATTCAAGATAACCAATATAGTATTTTAAATAATTGGCCGGATCAGAAATGATCAGGCTGTAGATATCGCTGATCACCTGCGTGTCTGTGATTCCATAATCCCGAAAGAAGGATACTGTGTCTGACAGCGACCATCCGTCATAATGGATACCCATATCGGCCAGAGCATATAATCCAAGCATGATAGAAGTGTTTTTCTGCATGATGGTTGCTTCAGCTTTGGGAATGGGGGCATAATAGTAGCTCAACATCTCACAGTAGGTTGCCCACCCTTCCGTATAGCCGCCATATCCAAGGAGACAGCGGATAGGATCCGGATTCTGGTTCATATAATATACATTCTGATACAGGTGTCCGGGATATCCTTCGTGGGCAAGGGTAGTGAATAGGGACAGATCATCAGGTATATGTCCTGCGTTGATGTAAATGACATTGGATTGTGTATTATCAAGTGCAGGGATCATATAAAACGCAGGACTTAAATATTCTTCCAGAGACTTTTGTACATATTTTATCTGGACATCCACTGCAGGAAGCTTCGGGAAATCATCTTTCATCTTGCCCTCCAGAGTATTCAAGATAGAGATTGGATTGGAATCTTCAAGTATTGCGCCCTGAGAGGAAAACAGGTCCGAGGTATGTGAATCAGCGTCTTCGGAGGAAAGGTTGGAAGCTCCAAGCTGTGCCAGAGAGGTCTGCATAGCTCCTAAGTCTTCCATGATCTGTCTTCTTGCCAGCTCCTGGAGTTTTGGGATGCTGCGGTTGGAACCTGTTTCGCTGGCAGACAGCAGTTCATAATACTGCCGTCCTCCCGGCAGCTTGGACAGACCGCCGGAAACACTGTCAGATGCGCATTCATCGCGAAGCGTATTAAGCCCTTTTGTCAGTTTTTTATAGGCGGGAAAAATATATTTTTTTATATACTTGTCATTAGTTTTGGTATATTTTTTGCGGTCATATGTCTTCTTTTCATTTTCAGACAGAGCTTCTTCCAGACCATTGAGCCGTTCCTCGAAAGAGGAATAAAGATAATTATCTTTACTTAATTTTATGAAAGCGCTGCATTCTTCAATGAGATCGTTCAGCGCGCTTTCAGACATAAATAGTCCTTTTTCTGCCCTTGCCTGTTCAAATTCAAGTATAGAGTCGAAATAATCAGGAACCTTTTTTAAAAGTTTCAGATATGTATCAATATCAGAGGCAGAGTAAAACTGATACTCTGATAAAATGACGGGAAGCTGTGACTGAGTTCCGGTAAGGGGCGAAAGCGGTTCTTCATATAAAGAATAAGGCGCAAGCGCAAAGGCTGTTGTATAGTAGTCTTCAAGAACATCATAGGTCAGCTTGTTTTTTGCTGAAAGACGGCGTCGGTCATGAGACTTTAAAAGGGCAAGCGCGTTTTCGATAGCAGCGCAGACCGAGCTTGTATCAGTAGTGCAGGAACCGATGGATAAAGGAGCATCGGTAATGCCGTAGGCAGAAGGATTTTTCAGTGTGTAATGAAGGGAGATCGTGTTGCCGGAAACCTCCTGGCAGAAAAGGTTGTAGGTGTATTCCTCGAACTGCTGGTTCTCATTTTTATAAAAATGATGCACCCCGAGAATTGTAGTGGACAGTACTGCAAAAAATAAGCCGGCAATGATCGCGGATCGTTTGTTAGAAGTAGAAAAAGACATACAAAAGCCTCGAAATATTTTTTAATATTTATATGCGGTTCATGGGATGTTGATGATATTAGTTGATCTGATTTTTGAATTGCCCTTGACAGCCTGCTGGTCTGTATGCTACCATTCACAGTATCTAAAATAGCGTAAATGCAGTGATGAAGAGAGTATGCAGTTTGAAGACTTTACAGAGAAGTCCTGATTCTTTGAGGGCAATTACAGAAAGGTGATCAGAGAGGATGCTGAGAGGGACAAGAAGGAAAGCTGCAGAAGATGGCTTCTGAGCGGTGCGGTGAGCAGAGATCAGGAATAGGCAGGCATATGTATCCTGTGGCTGTAAGCCGTAATGGGTCCGCCCTTTACAGCGGCAAGATGTCTGACGGCATCTTATGAGGTTCCTGCTGTGAGGCAGTGGATAAATGGAAGTGGTAACACGGGTTTGCTCGTCTTCCCTGATTTTCGTAAGAAAGTCGGGGAAGATTTTTTTAATATTACTTAAAAAGGAAAAGGAGAGATAAACAGCATGGAAAAACAAAAGTTTTATATGACAACTGCGATTGCCTATACATCAGGCAAGCCGCATATCGGCAATACTTATGAGATTGTTCTGGCAGATGCGATTGCCAGATACAAAAGAAGCCAGGGGTATGATGTGTTCTTTCAGACAGGGACGGATGAGCACGGACAGAAGATTGAGCTGAAGGCGCAGGAGGCAGGTATCACACCAAAGGAATATGTGGATAATGTAGCGGGTCAGGTAGAAGATATCTGGGCTATGATGAATTCTTCACATGATAAATTTATTCGGACTACAGACGAAGATCATGAGAGACAGGTACAAAAGATTTTTAAAAAATTGTATGAGCAGGGAGATATCTATAAAGGATCTTATGAGGGACTTTACTGTACGCCTTGTGAGTCTTTCTGGACAGAATCCCAGCTTGTAGACGGGAAATGTCCGGACTGCAAACGTGAGGTGAAACCGGCAAAGGAAGAAGCGTATTTTTTTAAGATGAGCAAATACGCTGACCGTCTGATCGAGCATATCAACACACATCCGGAGTTTATTCAGCCGGTATCCCGTAAAAATGAGATGATGAATAATTTCCTGCTTCCGGGACTTCAGGATCTGTGCGTGTCCAGAACATCCTTTAAGTGGGGGATTCCTGTAGATTTTGACGACAGACATGTAGTATATGTGTGGCTGGATGCGCTGACGAATTATATTACTGGTATCGGTTATGATGCGCAGGGTGAGAGTACGGAGCAGTTTAATAAAAACTGGCCGGCAGATCTTCACCTGATAGGAAAGGATATTATCCGTTTCCATACGATTTACTGGCCGATTTTTCTGATGGCGTTAGATCTTCCGCTGCCGAAACAGATTTTCGGTCATCCGTGGCTTCTTCAGGGAGATGGAAAGATGAGCAAATCTAAAGGAAATGTGCTTTACGCTGACGAGCTGGTAGATTTCTTCGGCGTTGATGCGGTGCGTTTCTTTGTTCTCCATGAAATGCCGTTTGACAATGACGGGGTCATCTCATGGGAACTTTTAGTTGAGAGGATCAATTCCGAGCTTGCCAATACGCTGGGGAATCTTGTGAACAGGACTATTTCCATGACAAATAAGTACTTTGACGGGGTGGTGGCAGATAAAGGTGTAGCATTAAGTGAGGAAGACAGAAATGTTGATGCTGACCTTAAGGATGTAGTCGAGAGGACACTGCGGATTGTGGAGAAGAAGATGGAGGACCTGCGTGTAGCAGATGCCATTACGGAGATCTTCAATCTGTTTAAACGCTGCAACAAGTATATTGATGAGACGATGCCGTGGGCACTTGCCAAAGAGGAAGAGAAAAAGGGACGTCTTGAGACAGTGCTTTACAACCTCCTTGAGAGTATCAAGTCAGGAGCAAGACAGTTATCGCCGTTTATGCCGGAAACGTCAGAAAAGATTCTGGCACAGCTTGGCGACGGCAAAGTGACTCAAAAACCAGAGATATTGTTTGCAAGACTGGATATAGAGGAAGTGCTGAAAAAGGTAGAAGAGCTTCATCCTCCTATAGAGGAAGATCTGGCAGAAGATGAAAATGGGGCGGAAGTGATCGACATTGAGGATAAGCCAGAGATCACGTTCGAGGAGTTTGGAAAGATGCAGTTTCAGGTAGGTGAGATCATTGCCTGCGAGGAAGTGAAAAAATCAAAGAAACTACTTTGTTCCAAGGTAAAGATCGGCAGTCAGATCAAACAGATCGTATCGGGAATCAAGGGACACTATACGGCAGAAGAGATGGTAGGTAAAAAGGTGATGGTTCTGGTGAACCTAAAGCCTGCGAAATTAGCCGGAGTGCTGTCGGAGGGTATGATTTTGTGCGCGGAGGATACAAAAGGCGGTCTTTCGCTTGTGACACCGGAAAGGGATGTACCGGCCGGAGCAGAGATTTGTTAGTTTAGGAAAGGAAGATGTGTGATCATGGGAAAAATAAGAATTGGTATTGTAGGTTATGGTAATATCGGGCGTGGTGTTGAGCAGGCTGTTGCCCGTAATGAGGATATGGAGTTAAAGGCTGTTTTTACAAGGAGAGATCCGGCAGATGTTGCGGTGAAAACACAAGGGGCAGCAGTAAAGCACTTTGATGATATGATGAGTATGAAAGGTGAGATAGACGTGATGGTCCTTTGCGGAGGTTCTGCCACAGACCTTCCGGTGATCGGACCGGAGGTCGCGGCGAATTTCAATACGATCGACAGTTTTGACACACACGCAAAGATTCCGGAGTATTTCGCGAATGTGGATAAGTCAGCAAAGGAAGGCGGAAATGTGAGCATTATTTCCGTAGGATGGGATCCGGGAATGTTCTCTTTGAACCGGCTGTATGCGGAATCTATCCTTGTACAGGGCAGTACCTATACCTTCTGGGGAAAGGGTGTAAGTCAGGGGCATTCTGATGCGATCCGCCGTATTAAGGGGGTAAAAAACGCGATCCAGTATACGGTTCCGGTTGAAGAGGCAATAAAGCAAGTAAGGAGCGGTAATGAGCCAAAGCTTACAACAAGAGATAAACATTTGAGAGAGTGTTATGTAGTGGCTGAGGACGGAGCTGACCGCGAGGCGATTGAGCAGGCGGTCAAGACTATGCCGAATTACTTTGATGAGTATGATACGACAGTAACCTTTATTACAGAAGAGGAGTTAAAAGCAGATCACAGTAAGATGCCCCACGGCGGATTTGTTATAAGAAGCGGTGAAACAGGGTGTGAGGGAAATAAGCATGTGATCGAATATTCTCTGAAGCTTGACTCTAACCCGGAATTTACGGCAAGTGTGCTGATAAGTTATGCGAGAGCAGCATACAGGCTTTCTAAGGCAGGTGAGAGCGGAGCAAAAAGTGTATTTGATATCGCGCCGGCATTATTGTCCCAGAAGACACCGGAAGAACTCCGGGCACAGATGTTATAGAAAGCGCTGTAAGAGGGGACGATTAAAAATGATTTTTGATTCACATGCACATTATGATGATAAACAATTTGATGATGACCGGGATGACCTGCTGTGTTCTATGAGGGAAAACGGTGTGGGTACTGTTGTGAACGTCAGTGCCACATATGAGTCTTGTGAACGTGTAGTGGATATGGCTCAGAAGTATCCGTTCATGTACGCTGCGGTGGGAATCCATCCGGATGAGGTTGGAAGTCTTGATGAACAACGGTTTGCCCGTATAAAAGAACTGCTTAAAAAGGATAAGGTTGTGGCGGTTGGAGAGATTGGGTTAGACTATTACTGGGACAATGAATCCCATGAACTTCAAAAAGAATGGTTCATACGGCAGCTTGATCTGGCAAGGGAGCTTGACCTTCCTGTCAACATTCACAGCCGTGAAGCGGCCAAGGATACGATGGGGATCATAAAAGAGCATGGAATGGGGCTTGATGGTGTGATCCACTGCTATTCCTACTCAAAGGAGATGGCAGAAGAGTACGTGAAGATGGGATACTGTATCGGGGTCGGAGGAGTCGTGACGTTTAAAAATGGAAGACGTCTTAAAGAGACGGTAGAAACTCTTCCCCTTACATCCATTGTGCTTGAGACAGACTGTCCATATCTTGCGCCAGAGCCTTACCGCGGCAGGCGCAATGATTCTTCCTATATAAAATACGCGGCAGAGGAGATTGCGAGACTAAAGGGTATATCTTATGAAGAAGTTGTAAGTCAGACAGAGGAGAATGCGAGAAGGCTGTACCGGATATAGACTGAAAGGAACAGTGAGAGTGTAAGGAGAAAATTTTCATGAAGTACGTAAAGCAATTTGGAATCATAATTGCAGTGACAAGTGTTGGAGAACTGTTAAAATATCTGATACCATTGCCGATCCCGGCAAGCATCTATGGGCTGGTACTGCTGTTTTTGCTGCTTAAGTCCCATATGGTAAGACTTGAGCAGGTGAAAGAGACTGGAATGTTTCTCATTGAGATCATGCCAATAATGTTTATTCCTGCGGCAGCAGGTCTGGTGACTTCGTGGAAGCAGATTGAGCGTATGCTGATTCCGCTGTGTGTGATCGTGCCGCTGACTACGTGCTTTGTTATGCTTGCGGCAGGAAAAACAACGGATTGTCTGATTGAAAGGAAAAACCATGAATGAAATTTTTTTTGAATCTGCAACTATAGGAGTAGTGATAAGCCTGATCAGCTACTTCATAGGAATGAAGGTGAAGAAAAAGTGGAAGCTTAATGTGCTTAATCCATTGTTGATATCTATTGTACTGGTTATTGGATTTTTGCAGATTTTCAAAATTGATTATGAGTCATATAATAACAGCGCGAAGTATCTAAGCTACCTTTTGACTCCGGCAACAGTCAGTCTGGCTATTCCGCTGTATCAGCAGATAGAGCTTTTGAAAAGCAATGCAGCGGCTATATGTATGGGAATTTTAGCCGGAGTGCTGACAAGTCTCGGATTGATACTGGCATTGGCAATACTGTTTCATTTATCTTATGAAGAGTATGTGACATTGCTTCCGAAGTCTATCACAACAGCTATTGGAATGGGTGTGTCAGAGGAGTTAGGGGGGTATACAGTGATCACAACGGCGGTGATCATCATTACAGGAGTGCTTGGAAATATGATCGCGGAACCGGTATGCAGAATATTCCGGATCAAGTATGCCGTGTCGAAGGGCATTGCCATAGGAACAGCCGCCCATGCGATCGGAACGGCAAAAGCTATGGAGATGGGAGAGATAGAGGGGGCGATGAGCAGCCTCGCAATTGTGGTCAGCGGATTGTGCACTGTTGCAGGGGCAGCAGTATTTGCCGGATTTTTAAAATAGAATAAGGCGGAAGTAAATACAGGTCAGTTCTGCCGGCAGGCGGAACTGACCTGTATCTGCTTGATCTGCAGAGTTTTAAAAATCATTGTTCGGCGATTTTTATAGAATATTCTCCATCGTCTTCTGTTATAGGAGCAAGCAGCGTTGTGACAACCGTCTTTGCCTGCTGGGAAGCCTGCTTGATCAGATCGGTCTGAGCCGCCTTTTTCTCAGCATCCTCTTTTGCGTATTTCATCGCTTTGGCAGTATCTTCTTTTTTTGTCCAGTTGAATAAAGCCAGCTTTTCGTCGTAGAACTCCAGAGAATCCGGATCTATAACAATATCTTGAACTTTAGGTTCAGGGATAGTCACAGTAATTTCTTTTCCGCTCAGGCTTACCTCCGCCTGCGACAAGTCAATACCAGCCTTAATATGAGCATCATAGATCATGGAAAAACTCTTTTTGTTGATATACTGGATATCTCCGTCTTCATACCGGATGATCCCTCTGTACTCGAGTCTCGCGGTAGTAAGATCACTGCATTTTTTTAAACGCTCCTCGATAGAAGTCGCGCTGACTTTGATATTATCCTCTCTATCCAAAAGTCTGGCCCCTAAAAAACCAACTGTGATCAAGGCAATAGACGCGATCATCGCAGTTATCACATGTATTTTTTTCATATCAGCTATCCTCCGTATTCCAAATATATTAAAATCCTTTGTATCCTTCTTAATGATTATTTAATTTTTTTATTATACCATAAACCCTCAATTTATTGTATAATAACATAATACTTATTTTTTCGGGAGTAAATATATGGGCAGACCAACACTTGGAAATCCACAGAATACAATTGAGATTTTACAAAAATACCGTTTCTCTTTTCAAAAAAAATTTGGACAGAATTTCCTGATCGATACGCATGTACTCGATAAGATCATTTGTGCGGCAGATATCGGAAAGGATGATATGGTGCTGGAGATCGGACCCGGCATCGGTACGATGACACAGTATCTGGCAGCGGCAGCAGGTAAAGTCATTGCTGTGGAGATTGATAAGAATCTGATCCCGATCTTAGAGGATACGCTTGCAGGCTATGATAATGTCCGGATTCTGAATGAGGACATACTGAAAGTGGATATCCGGGAACTTGTGGAAAAGGAGAATGGAGGCAATCCCATTAAGGTTGTGGCAAATCTCCCTTATTATATCACGACTCCGATTATTATGGGACTTTTTGAAGAACATGTACCAGTAGTGAGTATTACGGTCATGGTACAAAAAGAAGTGGCGGATCGGATGCAGACCGGACCGGGCAGTAAAGATTATGGGGCGTTATCTTTGGCGGTCCAGTATTATGCAGAGCCTTATATTGTGGCAAATGTGCCCCCTAACTGTTTTATGCCCCGCCCGAAGGTAGGTTCGGCGGTTATACGTCTTACACGTTACGAAAAGCCGCCGGTAAAGGTCAGTGATGAAAGGCTGATGTTTGATATTATCAGAGCATCTTTTAATCAGAGAAGGAAGACTCTGGCGAATGGACTGAACAATTCAGACAAACTGGATTTTTCAAAAGAAGCCATTATGAAGGCGATAGAATGTCTGGGAAAGGGGTCTGGCGTGCGGGGGGAAGCCCTTGCTCTTTCAGACTTTGCGAGACTGACTGATTTTCTGATACTTGGAAATCAGTCCCGGACTGGTAACTAATAAAACATTTGTAACGCAGACAGAAAGGATGATAGGATGACAAACAACGTAGAAAGAGCGCTATTTGAAATTACACCGGAGATTGAGCATTATGCCGGATTATGTGTAAAGAATAATGCGATCGACAAGGAACTGTATACAAAATATGAAGTTAAGAGGGGACTGCGTGATCTAAACGGTAAGGGTGTTTTGGCCGGCCTTACGAATGTTTCGGATGTATGCGCGAAGAAACTGGTAGGGGGAAAAGAAGTTCCGTGTGCAGGCAGCCTTTATTACCGCGGATATAATATCAAAGATCTGGTAAAAGGATTTTTGAAGGAAAAGCATTTTGGGTTTGAGGAGATCGCCTACCTTCTTTTATTTGGGGAACTGCCTGATGAAGAGCAGTTTCAGCAGTTTCAGGATGTATTGATCGAGAGACGGACACTGCCGCCGAATTTTGTCCGGGATGTTATTATGAAGGCACCCAGCCGTGATATGATGAACAGCCTGTCCCGGTCTATCTTAAATCTTTATACATATGACCTTAAGGCGGATGATACTACGATTCCCAATGTTTTAAGGCAATGTTTGAATCTGATCAGCCAGTTTCCGATGATGATGGTGTATGGTTACCATGCGTACAATTACCGCAGAGGAGAGGATTTATTTATCTATGCGCCGTCGCCGAAGCTTTCTACGGCAGAAAACATCCTGATGATGTTAAGAGAGGACCGCAAATATACTAAGCTTGAGGCTAAGATCCTTGATATGGCACTGGTTCTTCATATGGATCACGGCGGAGGAAACAATTCTACATTCACGACTCATGTTGTAACCTCTTCCGGAACAGATACATATTCCACAATTGCGGCGGCTATGGCATCTTTGAAAGGACCAAAGCACGGCGGTGCGAACATCAAGGTGACAGAGATGTTTGAAGATATGAAGGAAAAGCTTTCAGACTGGACAGATAAGGATGAAGTGCGCCAATATCTCTATGATCTGCTGGATAAAAAGGCATTTGACCGGAAGGGGCTGATCTACGGGATGGGACATGCTATCTATTCGGTGTCTGATCCGAGAGCAGATGTTTTTAAAAAGTTTGTAAAGCAGCTTGCGAAAGAAAAGGGCCGGGAAGAGGAATATGCTCTGTATGCCTCTGTTGAGAAGCTTGCGCCGGAAGTCATCGGAGAGAGACGCAAGATATATAAAGGTGTAAATGCGAATGTAGATTTTTACAGCGGATTAGTATACAGTATGCTGAATCTGCCTAAATCCTTATATACGCCGATCTTTGCCGCGGCCCGTATCGTTGGGTGGAGTGCCCATCGTTTAGAAGAGCTGGAGAATGTAGATAAGATTATCCGTCCGGCATACAAGCCGCTGGCTCCATATAAGGAATATGTGCAGCTCCATGAGAGATAAGAGTAAGAGGTAGCGCGATATGGAAAAGAGAGAATTTTATTTCAGATCCTGTGATGGTGTTACTAAGATACATGCCATAGAATGGATTCCGGAAGGAGAGGTCCGTGGGGTCTTACAGATCTGCCACGGCATGACAGAGCACATTGACCGGTATGATGAATTTGCCGTGTATCTGGCAGAAAGAGGATTTTATGTTGCGGGGCATGATCATCTGGGACATGGAAAGTCTGTGCAGACAGAGGAGCATTATGGGTATTTTCATGAGACGGACGGTAATGCGTATGTTATAGGAGACATTCATAAGCTTAGATACTGGGTAAGGAAAAAGTATGAAAAGCTTCCGTATTTTATGCTGGGACATAGTATGGGGTCATTTTTGCTGCGTCAGTATCTGATAAAGTATAGTGAGGGACTCTCAGGCGCTGTCATCATGGGGACTGGGTATCACAGTAGACCGGAGCTTGTTTTAGGGCAGGTTTTGTGCAAAGTGATCGCGTCAGTCAGGGGCTGGAAATATCGAAGCCGCCTTGTGAATATGATAGGGTTCGGCGGTTTTAACAGGAGGTTTCACCCATGCGAGACAGATAAGGACTGGCTGACGACTGACAGAGAAAAGAGGGATGCGTATATTAACGATCCCTACTGTGGATTTATTTTCACGGTAAATGGCTACTATCATATGTTTGAAGGTATGAAGTCTCTTGAAAAGCGCAAGAATATAGATAAGATACGAAAAGACCTGCCTCTTTTGCTTGTTTCAGGAGCGGATGATCCTGTGGGAGCATTTGGAAGGGGTGTCCGCAAGGTCTATAAAGAATATAAGGACGCAGGCATGAGTATAGAACTTCGTCTTTATGACGGTGACAGACATGAAATACTCAATGAGACAGACCGGGCGCAGGTGAAGGAGGATTGCTTTGTGTGGCTGGCTGATAAAACTGGGATGAGAGAAGAAGGAGTGGATTGACATGGATTTAGTTACGATCAGGGAATTATACAAAAAGCAGGAAGATTATATCGATAAGAAAGTTGCTGTGGGCGGATGGGTAAGAAGTATCCGAGATTCGAAGACCTTTGGGTTTATTGTGGTGAATGACGGGACGTATTTTTGCCCGCTGCAGGTGGTATACAGCGATAAGCTTGATAACTTTGCGGAAGTTTCCAAGCTGAATGTAGGCGCGGCGATCATCGTAAAAGGAACGCTGGTTGCTACACCTAAGGCGAAACAGCCTTTTGAGATTCAGGCAGACAGTGTTGCAATAGAGGGAGCGTCGGCTCCGGATTATCCGCTGCAGAAAAAACGGCATGGATTTGAATACTTAAGAACTGTTTCTCATTTAAGACCAAGGACAAATACATTTCAGGCGGTGTTCAGGGTCCGTTCACTGACAGCTTATGCGATCCATAAGTTTTTTCAGGAAAGGGATTTTGTGTATGTGCATACACCGCTGATCACAGGAAGTGACTGTGAGGGCGCGGGTGAGATGTTCAGGGTGACTACTCTGGATATGGCTAATCCGCCAAAAAGGGAGGACGGAAGTATTGATTTCTCCCAGGACTTTTTTGGAAAAGAGACGAATCTTACAGTGAGCGGGCAGCTTAACGGTGAAACTTATGCTCAGGCATTCCGCAATATCTATACCTTTGGCCCGACGTTCCGGGCGGAAAATTCTAACACTACCAGACATGCGGCAGAGTTCTGGATGATCGAGCCGGAGATGGCATTCGCGGATCTTTCTGACAATATGGTTCTGGCAGAAGACATGTTAAAATATGTGATCGGTTATGTGATGGAGCATGCGCCCAAAGAGATGGAGTTCTTCAACTCTTTCGTAGATAAAGGGCTCATCGAGAGACTCAAAAATGTAGTATCCTCTGATTTTGCGCATGTCACCTACACAGAGGCGATAGAACTTTTAGAAAAGAATAATGATAAGTTTGAGTATAAGGTGTCATGGGGAGCAGACTTACAGACAGAGCATGAGCGGTACCTGACAGAAGAGGTGTATAAGCGCCCGGTATTTGTGACAGATTATCCAAAAGATATCAAAGCATTTTATATGAAGATGAATGAGGATAACAAGACAGTGGCAGCCGTTGACTGCCTTGTTCCGGGGATTGGTGAGATCATCGGAGGAAGCCAGAGGGAAGACGATTACGAAAAACTTCTCGCGCGTATGAAAGAGATGGGACTTAAGGAGGAAGACTACGGATTTTATCTGGATCTGCGCAAATATGGTTCTACGAGGCACTCTGGTTTTGGTCTTGGATTTGAGAGATGTGTTATGTATTTGACGGGAATGAGTAATATCCGCGATGTGATTCCGTTCCCAAGAACTGTAAACAACTGCGATTTATAGAATATAGAATGATTGAGTAAAACAACTTGCTTCACATGATCATTACGCCTGAGGATAGTGCCCGGACAGGGTGCAACATCAAAAGGAGGAAACTGGAATGAATATTTTAGTGGTGGACGATGAGAAGGAAATTGCAGACGTTATTGAACTTTATCTCCAGAATGATCAGTATAGTGTGTTTAAGTTCTATACTGGCGAGGATGCGCTTGCCTGCATACGCAGCATGAAGATAGATCTTGCAATCTTGGATATTATGCTGCCGGATGTGGACGGATTTCAGATTCTTAAGCAGATCCGTGAAAAATATACATTCCCGGTTATTATGCTGACGGCGAAGACGGAATATATGGATAAGATTACGGGACTTACACTGGGAGCAGATGATTACATTCCCAAGCCGTTTAACCCGCTGGAACTGGTAGCGAGGGTAAAAGCGCAGCTTCGGCGGTATACTCAGTATAACGACGGGGGGAAGGAAACGGGAGATATCATTGATATCGGAGGGTTGTTTTTGAACCGTACTTCACATGAATGTGTCTATAATGAGATCCCCCTTACTCTCACTCCCATTGAGTTTGATGTTTTGTGGCTTCTTTGCGAAAACCGGGGGAAAGTGATCAGTTCTGAAGAACTTTTTGAGAAGGTCTGGCATGAAAAATATTATAAAAACAGCAATAATACAGTGATGGTGCATATCCGGCATCTTAGAGAGAAAATGAGCGGACCGATGGGAAAATCAGATTTTATCAAGACCGTTTGGGGAGTGGGATACAAAGTTGAAGAATAATTATTTGAAACTGAAGTTCAGTATACTTCTGCAGACGGTTCTTGTTACCGCCATCACTGTTTTGGTTGGTGGATTTCTGCTTAATTATGTGATCGACGGTATTTATAATGACAGTTTTGCGAAATCGTTTGTGAGTGTTCTGATGGCTTTGCGTATAAAAGAAAAGACGGCAATCAGTTTATACTGGAGTCTTATCGGCAATAATAAGACATTTTATATGATTGTCGGTTTTCTGATCCTGTTTGCGTTATTCTTTTATGTTGCATTGTCGAAAATGACAAAATATCTGGATCAGGTAGGGGATGGCATTGAGAATATCATATCTGAATCTAATGAGCCTGTGCATCTGATCACAGAATTAAAGCCTATAGAGATACGGCTGAATGAAATAAAGGCAACACTGCGCCGGCAAGAACTGGAATCTGTGGAGAGTGAACAAAAAAAGAATGATCTGGTACTGTTTCTTGCTCATGACTTAAAGACACCGCTGACTTCGGTGGTAGCGTATCTTACGATGCTCGACGGACATCCGGATATGAATTCGCAGGAGCGGGAAAAATATATCCATATCGCGTTGGAAAAATCTATGCGTCTTGGAGACCTGATCAATGAGTTTTTTGATATTACCCGTTATAATCTTCAGGATATAGAGTTAGAGCCGGTTGAGATCAACCTGACATTAATGTTAGAACAGCTTGCGGACGAACTTTACGGTGTTCTGCTGGAAAAGCAGTTATCATGCGAGGTGGCGGTAGAAGAGAATCTGGAGGTTTACGGAGATCCGGATAAGCTTGCCAGAGTTTTTGACAATATCCTGCGCAACGCTATTGCTTACTGTTATGGAAATACAAAGATCCTTATCGGCGCAAAGCAAAAAGGGCGGGATGTTGAGATTACATTTACCAATAAAGGGGATAAGATACCAGGAGCAATGCTCCAGACTATTTTTGAGAAATTTTACCGTGTAGACGGCTCAAGATCAAGCGGTACAGGAGGAGCAGGTCTTGGGCTGGCTATTGCCAAAGAAATCGTTGAGCTGCACGGCGGGCGTGTGATGGCGAAAAGTGACGATCTTAAGACACAGTTTATCGTGACGCTGCCGTCAAAGGCAGAGGAAGAAGCAAAAGGAGAGACAGATGAGATTCATACACATCGCAGACGTGCATTTGGGGGCAAAACCAGACGCAGGATCCGCATACGGCACGTTGCGTGGACGAGAGATATGGGAAAGTCTGGAAAAGATAATTGAACTGTGTAATGACAAGGAGATAGATCTTCTTTTGATCGCGGGAGATTTGTTCCACAGGCAGCCTTTACTGCGGGAACTCAGAGAGGTGAACGATCTGTTTGCGGGGCTTATAAAGACGCAGGTGGTGCTTTGCGCGGGAAATCATGATTATCTGAAGAAAAATTCCTATTACCTTACATTTGCGTGGGAAAAACATGTACATATGATACTGGATACCGAACTGAAAATGGTAGATCTTCCGGAAATAGAAACCGCGGTTTATGGATTCAGTTATGGATCAAAGGAAATGACAGAAAAGCCTTATGCCGGGAAAATTGCTAAGGGACAGCGCCCGGCAGAGATCTTGATGATACATGGCGGGGACGGAAGTCATGTGCCGGTAAAAAAAGAAGAAGTCTCAAAGCTTGGATATGATTATACAGCACTCGGACATATTCATAAGCCTCAAAGTATCATTCCGGGGAAGATGGCATACTGCGGGGCATTAGAGCCAATTGATAAAAATGATACGGGCAGTCATGGGTATATCTATGGAGAGATTGTCGATAAACGGTGCAGAGTGAAGTTTGTACCAGCGGCTGTCAGAGAATATATCCATATGGAGGTGCAAGTAACAGCGGACATGAGCGGCAGCATGCTGAAGCAAAAGATAAAGAAGGCTGTTGAGGAGAATGGCACCGAAAATATCTACAAGATTGTCATAACAGGTTATCGAAGCCCTGATGTCCTCTTTGATGTGCAGGCGATGGATGTATATGGAAATATTATCGAGTTTGTTGATGATACGAAGCCTTCCTATGATTTTGAAAAGATCAAACGTCATAATAAGGATAATATATTAGGAAAATTTATTGAGCAGCTAGAAGGTTATGGGGAGGGAACCGCTCAGTATCGGGCAATGTGCGAAGGGGTACAGGCATTGATGGAGACAAGAAGGGACTGACCAGATGAAACTTTTGGAGCTGAGAATCAGAAATTTCGGGAAATTTTCAAACAGGGATATTGAATTGTCCGAAGGGATCAATCTGCTATATGGTGAGAATGAATCAGGAAAGTCTACGGTTCATACATTTGTAAGGGGAATGATCTTTGGACTTGAGAGAGCAAGAGGAAGAGCGGCGGCGAAAGATACATACAGCCTGTATGAGCCATGGGAGAATCCGAATTACTATTCTGGAGCGATAAGATTTGAAAGCGGTGGAAAAGTTTTTCTGCTTGCCAGAAATTTTGATAAATATTCGAAAAAAGCTGAACTGTTCTGTGAAGATGACGGAGAAGTCCTGTCTGTAGACAATGGGGACCTTAAGATGATCCTCGGACAGTTTTCTGAGACAGTTTATAGTGATACAGTATCAGTCGGACAGCTTCGCGCAGAGCCGGGGCAGGGGCTGGCAGCAGAATTGCGTAATCATGCGATGAATTATTATGCGTCGGGCGGCGGGGAGCTGGATCTTCATGCGGCACTTTTAAAGCTTAAGGAACGGAAACGGGAGATTGACCGGCAGATAAAAGAGGATTTTCAGAAGAAACAGATAAAACGGGACCAGATTGAACAGGAAGCATCCTACATTTGGCGGGATATCCACAGACTTCAGACAGAAAAAGACAATCTGCAGGAAAGAATCACTTACCGCAGAGACCATAAGAGGCAGAAAGAGGAACCAGAGAACAACAGGGTGATTGATGAACTGCGCCCAGAGAAGTGGCGGATTCACCCGTTAGAGATTTTGGCATTTGTGATAGCCGTAGTTCTGGTATTTGTGTTTATAAAGAGACCATGGAATTACCTTATGGCAATTATATTGACGCTTCTGTGTCTGATCTATACATGGAACCGATTGAAGATCAGTAAGAAGCAGGAAAAGACAGAGCCCGAAAAAATTCTGGAGGAGATTATGCCGGAGGAGGAGAAGGTTCCGCTAGAGAAGCTTTATTGGGAGCTTGAACGGGAGGAAGAAGAGCTCGGAGAAAAGCAGGTACAATATAATAATCTTCGTGAGCAGTTAGAAGAGATGGATGAAATGGGCGAAGAATTCCGGGAACAGGAAAAGCAGCGGGAAGCAGTCGATCTTGCGGTGGATAAAATCAATGAATTATCCGCTGAACTCCAAAAAAAGATGAGGCAGAGGATGAATGATTCTTTGTCCGGGATTATAGATCAGTTTACCGGAGGAAAGTATACACATCTTGTAATCGGCGAAGGTCTTGAAATGACTATGCTCAAAGATGGGAGAAGGATTCCTGTGGAGCGCTTAAGCCGCGGGACTTTAGAACAAGTGTATCTGGCGCTTCGAATGGCGGCGGCATCAGCTTTTTGGGAGGAGGATCTGCCGGTCCTGCTTGACGATACGTTTGCTTATTATGATGACGGGAGGCTTAAGAATGCTCTTAAATGGCTGAGTGAGAATAAAAAACAAGTACTCTTGTTTTCCTGTCAGAGCAGGGAAGAACAGGCGCTGAGGGAATTGGGGATAAGTTATCAGAAGATTAATATTTAAGAGGATAAAATGAGAATAAAAACATTACCGCCATTACGGATGTAATGGCGGTGAATGTTAAGGGTTAGGTTAATTAATAATATTTTTTGGATAAGCTTTACTTATCCTGTTACGAATTCAGAATATCATATTTTACATAAAAGAGCAAGAAAAAGTTATAATGGTCATTTGGAGCGTTTCAGGCTTCCGTTTGAACTGATAGATACTTTGAGTTTTTTGCTCAGTTTGTTCATTTTTTTAATGAGTCTTTTTTTCTCGCTTCCAGATAATATCCGCGGTTGGAAATCATTAGTGTTTTTATGAGAAGAAAGTGAGCAGGGTATTATTTTAGCGTCACTCTTAGTCTGGAGTTTTCCGTTTTTCACAGAGAAAGTCTGTTGGAAGATCATAGTATCTTTATCTTTTGGATTGCTGTTTCCTCCAAAGCAGAAGTTTCCGAGGCTGTAGACAATATAACGTCCTTTGTACTGCTCTATGCCCTGAAGCACATGGGGGCGATGGCCGAGTACCAGGGATGCGCCGCAGTCAATGGCATAGCGCCCTAAGGATTTTTGTTTTGAGTTGGGATAATATTTGCGTTCTACACCCCAGTGGAAGCTGACGATTATAATCTTAGCTTTATTTTTCTTCGCCTGATTAATTACAGTTTTTAATTGTTTTTTTGAGATTTGTTCCAGTGCGTTAAAACCCAGAAACGCGGTTTTGACACCTTTTACTGTTTTGTAATTGATCGTCGATTTGTAACAATAACCGATCTTATTCTTTTTCAATGTTTTCTGAGTGTCAGTAAGGGATGACGTTCCAAAATCCTTAGAATGATTATTGGCGAGATTCACAACTTCTACAGAACCCTTTTTTAAAATAGAAGCATATTTTTTAGGGCCTTTGAAGGTGAAAGTCTTTCTGGCACGTCTCGCGGAATTTGTAAGTGTACCTTCAAAGTTGACGATCGTAATATCATCCCGTGAAAAAACAGGCCGCACTTTTTGGAAAAAATAGTTGCTTCCTTTTTTCTTATAGTAATTGTTGAAGTTGTGATTATACCGGGAATCTATACCAAGGGTGCAGTCGCCTGCCGCGCTGATAGTGATAGAAGTAGTTGGTCCAGAAGCAGACGTTTCCTTCTTGGCAGCAGATTGCGGTGATTTCGACGTGTTTTCAGAAGCGAGAGCTGTTATAGAGATGTCTGCGCAAAGAGATAAAGTGAGCAGGATTATCAAAAGTGTATTTTTGACAGAATGTTTTTTCATAAGAACCTCCCATATGATCAAGTTTTTTTAATTGTATCATGGATTTTTTTGAGTGGGAAGTAAAAAAATACAGATTTTACCTGTTAATGTCTGACTCAATGTAATAAAAGGAGAAGAAGCCTTAAACTTCTTCTCCTCTGTTGTATCTTTCAACAATGTCTACAATCCGTTCACTTGGATTTAATATGCTGCTGATAGAACCGTCATGATTCAATGTGTCGATCATGAGCGCGATATATTTGCTCATATCACAATTAATATAATACGGCCGTTTCAAAAGTTCCGGTGTCTGATAGATCAGGTTTGAAGTCAGAATGCCGTCAATCAGTCCTTCTTCGTAAGCTTTATCGAACTTAGCAAGACCGTTGGTGAACAGTCCGAAAGTCGCGGCGGCGAAAATACGCTTTGCCTTACGTTTCTTTAGCTGCTGCGCCACATCAAGAATGCTGTCTCCGGAAGATATCATATCGTCCAGAATAATGACATCTTTGCCTTCTACGGAAGAACCGAGAAATTCATGGGCAACAATAGGATTACGTCCATCGACAATCTTTGTGTAGTCGCGTCTTTTATAGAACATACCCATATCCAGATTCAGAACATTGGCAAGATAGACAGCACGCTCCGTTGCGCCTTCATCCGGACTGATAGCCATCATGTGGTCGCTGTCGATCTTAAGGTCTTTGTGTGTACGGAGCAGTCCTTTTACAAACTGATAAGCCGGGCGGACTGTTTCAAACCCGCTTAACGGTATAGCATTCTGCACCCGCGGATCATGGGCGTCAAAGGTAATGATGTTGTCTACACCCATACGTACCAATTCCTGAAGTGCCAGCGCGCAGTCTAACGATTCGCGGCTGCTCCTCTTATGCTGGCGGCTTTCATACAGAAACGGCATGATAACATTGAGCCTTCGCGCCTTTCCGCCGATTGCGGCAATGACTCTTTTAAGATTTTGGAAATGGTCGTCTGGAGACATATGGTTTACACAGCCTGTTAAAGAATAAGTAAGACTGTAATTGCAGACATCTACCATAAGATAGATATCCCGTCCCCGGACGGATTCAGCAATAATACCTTTGGCTTCCCCTGAGCCAAAGCGGGGAACTTTTGCGTCGATAAGATAGGTGTCCTTTTCGTAACCGTTAAATACCACATCGTCTTTAAAAGCGTGTCCGTCTTCGTGACGCCACTTTACGATGTAATCATTAACATGCTGCCCCATATCCTTGCAGCCATCTAAAGCGATGATTCCAAGGGCGCCTACGGGGATGTTCTCAAGAACACGTTCATTACGGCGTAACATCATTTGTACCTCCCAAATTTAATAATTTCTTCTGGATGCGGATATCATCTCCTGTAAGGCGCAGTATCATATAATTACTGCTGATACGGGAAAAAATCCGCTCCGAATAGATAGAGTTGATGTCGTCAAGTGTAAGATTAGTAGAGATAACAGTTGACTTTCTTCGCAGAATTCTCTCGTTTAAACATACAAACAATTGTGATACCGTAAAAGAATTGGAAAGTTCTGTTCCCAAATCATCAATGATTAAAAGGTCACAATCATAGACATGGTCAAAAACATCGTTATCTGTCTCCTCTTTTTTTCCAAAGGCGTTTTTCGCGAAATGGTCAAATAGTTGTACCGCGGAAAAATAAATGACAGAATAAGACCGATCCATCAAATCCTTTGCGATGCAGTGGGTAAGAAAAGTTTTTCCAACACCGGTGTCACCATATAATAAGATGTTGGAGAATTCCATCGAAAAGGTATCAACAAATTCATGACAGACTCTCAGCGCAGTCTGCATAGATTCCTGTGAAGACCTGCCGGTGAGCGGATCGATATAATTGCTGGAATAATAGTCCATACAGAAGGTAGAAAAATTCTCCTGTTTAAGTATCTCCTGCAGATTAGACTGCATGTATAATAAATCCACGATTGCCTTTTTAAGACAGTGGCATTTATCAGTCCCTATATAGCCTGTATCCTGACAATCGGGACAGGTATAGTGAAGCTCTAGATGATCTGCGGGCAGACCCGCAGACTTAAGAAGCTCCTTTTTACTGGTAAACAGAAGGGATAACTGTTCCTTTAACTGCTTTAGGGCAGAGTCATCACCTTCAAGAAGATGTCTCGCTTGAGAAACACTCAGAGAAGAAATTGCATCATCTAACTCTTTCAGCTTTGGAATACGGGCATAGACAGACTCATACCGCTTTTGAAGTCTGTATTCATTATTGCGTTGTCTGAGTTCGTAAGTACGCATCAACTGCTCGTACTGCGAATTAGAAAGTGCCATAAAAGCAGTCTCCTTCTACCATCTGCTTACTGCTGCAGGAGTCTCCGCTCTAAATCGTCCATGTCGTAAGAACGGCTGTCAAAATTGTTGAATTTATTGTTCGCTTTTCTTCCTGCGGCAACAGTTTTTTGTGTCTTTGTGTTCTCGCGTCTCATCATCTTTTGTTCCTTTGCTTTCAGATACTCGGAATCAACAGCAGCTATGTCTTCCGGACCGTGGACGCCCTTTTCAAACCAGCGCTTTAAGATTGATTCAGTATAATCAAAACTCGGCTGATGGATTGTATCCATTGTGCGGTTGACTGCTTCTATGATCACTGCGGAAGAAAAGCAGTATTCCTCATACCACCTCTTTATAAAAGAAATCTCTGACGCAGCAGGGGCGCGCCCCTTAATTCCGTAAGCATTCAGAACAGTATAATAATTTTTGTTGTAAAAAACCGTGTTGCACTTTGCCTGAGCCACGGTGGTAATATTCTGTTCATGCCAGGATAACGCCACTTTTTTAATATAGTGGATACTTTTATGATTATTCTCGACACAGTATTCGATGAGGTATTCAATCAAGTCTGCAGACATTCCGAGAGACTCATAAAAATATGTAATGGCGTCCATCTCTGTATGAGACAGTGTCTTTTGCAGATATTGCTCTGTTACATGAAGTATTTCCCTGAACTCCTTGCGTGACCGGAACCGTTCGATGTCGGATACGTCTGAGGCAGGAACTTCGGCAGAAGGAACTGCTGCCGGAGCCTCAGTACGTATTTCGTAGTCTAATAACCCCTGGTTTTTCCAATAATTTAGTGCGCGGATTACATCCTTTTCTGTATCGTCGAGCGCATCCGCAATCTGTGAAATTGTCGGAATACCGCCCGGCCCTTTCAGATGGCGCAGCAAAAAAAGGTAAACCTTTACATACTCCCCATTAGCATTTGCCATGTGTTCATCGATGAACTCGTTTTCCAGAACGGTTGTGTTCGACTGCACATGGTTTGTAAGGGTTAACTTTGTCATAGTTTTGCCAGTCCTCCAAGACAGATAAATATTTATAAGGGGATGTCCTCCCCCGTTGTGCAAGACCTATTATAGCATTAACCGGACTGACAAAAAAAGAAGTTTTTGAGCCAAAAACAAGGTTTTTTGTGGATAAAATTCTGTGGAAAGTGTGGATAACTACTGCTTTAAAAGCGCATCTCCAATATTTACAACGTCTCCCGCTCCCATAGTTATCAACATGTCCCCTTTTTTACATTTTTCTAAACAAAATGCCTCGATTTTTTCAAAGGAGGGAAGGTAATACGCATCCATGCCTGATTCGCATAGTGACTTAGCGATGTCTTCTGAAGAAATCCCAAGTGTATCTGTTTCTCTTGCTGCATAAATATCGGCAAGGATGATATGGTCAGTATAAGACAAAGCATCGACAAATTCATGGAAAAGAGCTTTTGTACGTGTGTAAGTGTGGGGCTGGAAGATACACCATATCTCCCTGTGTGGGTAGTGTCTTGCTGCCATAAGGGACGCTCTGATCTCTGTGGGATGGTGGGCATAGTCATCAATGATAGTAATACCATTTACTTCACCCTTATATTCAAAGCGGCGTTTTGTACCGCGGAACTTTTTGAGCCCTTCTGCTGATTCTTCTACAGAGATGTCAAGCAGATCTGCTACAGCCAGAGCGGCCAGAGCATTGGACACATTATGGTCGCCGTTGACAGACAGAGTGATCTGTTTTATGAAATCTCCTTTTTTGATAAGATCGAAAGAGGCATTGCCAAGTTCATTGTGTGAGATATTGACTGCGCTGTAATCCAAAGCAGTATCGGTTCCGTAGGTAATGACTTTACAAGAAAGTCCGTTGATGATGCCGTCTAAATTTTCGATGTCTCCGTTAATGACTAAGAAGCCATCGGCCGGGAGCAGTTCTGCAAATCTGCGGAAAGAACGGCGGATGTCTTCCAGATCTTTAAAGAAATCCAGATGATCCTCGTCAATATTTAAGACAATGCTGATTTTCGGGAAAAATTCAAGAAAGCTATTTGTATATTCACAGGCCTCTGTTACAAATATCTCTGAATTACCTACACGGATGTTGCCTCCGATGGCATTCAGAATGCCTCCGACAGAAATAGTTGGGTCTGTGTCGGCAGCAAGAAGTATGTGTGTCAGCATAGAGGTGGTGGTAGTTTTTCCGTGGGTTCCGGAGACAGCGATGGGAATATCATAATTTCTCATAAGCTGCCCTAAAAGCTGCGAACGCTTCAGCATATAAAGCCCTTTATCTACAGCGGCTTTATATTCCTCGTTATCAGCATGGATTGCCGCAGTATAGACAACTACGTCAATTCCTTCTATTATATTGGAAGCCTTCTGACCGTAAAAAATTGTGGCTCCTGCACCTTCAAGCTGCTCTGTCAGAGCAGAGCGCTTATTGTCAGAGCCGGAAATGGTAAAACCTTCTTTAAGAAGGACCTTTGCCAGACCGCTCATACTGATACCGCCGATTCCTATAAAGTGTACGTGTACCGGTTTTTCGAAATTTATTTTATACATAAACACCTTCCTGTTCCATATAATGGCACGTATGCCAAGAATTTATTCACATTTAATGTTAATAATGTCATATGATATATCATATACTATATTCTCTTAATATATTATTATAAACATATATGAAAGAAAAACCAAGATTAAGTTGTTTGGCATATTTCCATAAAAAGATAGTGGAAAAGATAAAAATATTGTAAAAAACGTTCACTATGGCAAAAAAGTATGCTATAATGGCATTAAAACAACTAAGAAGGGGTGATGATATGAGAAAAAAAGAGATGATAGCGATGCTGTTAGCCGGCGGACAAGGCAGCAGGCTCGGAGTTCTTACAGCTAAGGTTGCCAAACCGTCAGTTGCTTTCGGCGGAAAGTACCGTATAATTGATTTCCCTCTTAGTAACTGTATTAATTCTGGAATTGATACTGTTGGGGTATTAACGCAATATCAGCCCTTACGTTTGAATACACATATAGGAATCGGGATACCGTGGGATTTAGACCGCAATTTTGGCGGAGTATCTATCCTTCCGCCTTATGAGAAGAGCGGAAGCAGTGAGTGGTACACTGGTACAGCCAATGCGATTTACCAGAACCTTGATTATATGGAGACTTTTAATCCGGACTATGTGCTGATTCTTTCAGGAGATCATATATATAAGATGGATTATGAGGTTATGCTTGATTATCATAAGGAGAACCAGGCAGATGTGACCATTGCTGCTATGCCGGTGCCGATGAAGGAAGCGAGCCGGTTTGGGATCGTTGTGACAGAGGAAGACGGGAAGATTTTAGAATTTCAGGAAAAGCCGGAGCAGCCAAAAAGTAATCTGGCCTCTATGGGAATCTATATATTCAGTTGGCCGGTATTGAAAGAAGCGCTTATCGCGCTCAAAGAAGTGCATGGCTGTGATTTTGGAAAGCATATTATTCCTTATTGTCATGGCAAGGGGAACAGGCTGTTTGCGTATGAGTATAACGGCTACTGGAAAGATGTAGGAACACTGGGCTCTTACTGGGAAGCTAATATGGAGCTGATAGATATCATTCCGGAGTTTAATTTGTATGAAGAGTTTTGGAAGATATATACGAATAGCGGCATATTGCCGCCGCAGTATATTTCTGCGAATTCTATGATTGAGAAAAGTATTATCTGCAATGGCTGTGAAATTTATGGTGAAGTGCGCAATTGTGTGATTGGCGCTGGTGTAACGATTGGACAAGGAGCCGTTGTCCGCGATTCGATCATTATGCAGGATGTTAAGATCGGGGATGGCTGTGTGATCGATAAGGCTATAATAGCGGAGAACACAGAAATAGGACGTAACTGTACATTGGGAATAGGTAATGAAGTCCCGAATAAGTTAAAGCCGTCAGTCTATTCTTTTGGGCTTGTGACGATCGGAGAGAATTCCAAAGTGCCGGATGGTGTTCAGATTGGGAAAAATACCGCTGTCAGCGGTGTTACTGAGAAGTATGATTATCCGAATGGCATATTGGAGAGCGGAGAGACTTTGATAAAGGCAGGTGAGCGTATATGAGAGCGGTAGGACTTATATTAGCAGGCGGGAACAGCCATAAGATGCGTGACCTGACAAGAAAAAGGGCGGTAGCGGCTATGCCCATGGCAGGAAGCTACAGAGCAATAGATTTTACGCTCAGCAACATGTCTAATTCCCATATTCAGAAAGTGGCGGTGCTGACACAGTACAATGCGCGGTCTCTGAATGAACATCTGAATTCTTCTAAGTGGTGGGATTTTGGCAGAAAGCATGGCGGACTTTATGTGTTTACTCCTACGATTACAGCAGATAATGGGAACTGGTACAGAGGAACCTCAGATGCCATTTACCAGAATCTGGATTTTCTGCGGAAATGTCATGAACCGTATGTGATCATTGCATCCGGTGATGCTGTTTATAAGATGGACTATAATAAGATGCTGGAGTATCATATTGCAAAAAAGGCAGATATTACGGTTGGATATAAAGAACTGGAATCCTGTGAAGAGGCCAGTAGGTTTGGAACAATTAAAATGAACGAATCCATGCGCATTGAAGAGTTTGAAGAGAAGCCGATGGTGGCGAATTCAAGCGTAGTCTCAACGGGTATTTATGTGATCAGAAGAAGACTTCTTATTGATTTGATTGAGCATTGCGCAGAGGAGGACAGACACGATTTTGTGACCGATATTTTGATCAGATATAAAAATCTGAAAAAAATATATGGTTATAAAATAAAAGATTACTGGAGCAACATTTCAACGGTGGAGGCGTACTATCAGACAAATATGGATTTCCTAAAGCCTGAAGTCAGAAATTATTTTTTCAAAGAGCTACCGGCGATTTATTCCAAAGTCAGCGATTTGCCGCCGGCAAAGTACAATCCGGGGGCAGTAGTTAAAAACAGCATCATAGCAAGTGGGAGTATCATCAATGGAACTGTAGAAAATTCGATTCTCTTTAAGAAGACATTTGTCGGTAACAATTGTGTTATTAAGAATTCAATAATTCTGAACGACGTCTATCTCGGGGACAATACGTATGTTGAAAACTGTATTGTGGAAAGTCGGGACACAATTCGGGCTAATACGCGTCACGTAGGAGAAAATGGTGTAAAAGTGGTCGTTGAAAAAAATGAGAGATATGCACTATAGTTCAACGATTGGACAGAAAGGAGCCATGACAATGCAGATTACAGATGTACGTGCACGCAGAGTGGCAAAAGAAGGGAAACTCAAGGCAGTCGTATCAGTTACTATGGATGGAGAATTTGTAGTACACGACATCAAGGTTATCGAAGGTGAGAAAGGCTTATTCATTGCAATGCCTAGTAAGAAAGCAGTAGATGGCGAATATCGGGATATTGCACATCCGATTAATTCAGGCACCAGAGAGCGCATTCAGAGTATTATTCTCGAGGAATATGAGAAAGCGCTGTTAGAAGATGCGGTGTAATATTTATCGAAAGTTGGGGAATGCCCCGGAACTATACTTGTATAGTTCCGGGGCATTCTTGGCAGTATGAGGTAAGGATGGATAGATTCAGATAAGTGAAAAGCTTAAGGGTTTTCTGGTTTTAGGATGCATAAATTCCAGTCGGTAAGAACACAGTTTTAATTCATGCCAGCCAGTTTTTTTTGCGTTTTCGGGATTATATTTCGTGTCTCCGATAATGGGGCAGCCAATATGTGTAAGCTGCAGGCGGATCTGATGATGACGTCCGGTGTGCAGATGTATGTCAAGTTCTGTGCAGACAGATTCTGACAAGTTGCTTTGGAGAACAGAAAAATACTGCTGATCTCTGGAAACGGTTTTGTAGCTCAGTCTTGCGAACTTCGCTTTGTTTTCCCCTTTTTTGCAGATGCAGGAGATATTGTTCTTTGCGTCTTTTTGCATATAGTTTTCCAGTGTATCAGAGTCTTTTGGAGGCCTGCCGGCAATAAGAGCACGATAATATTTTCCAAAACCGCCGGACTGAAGCTCTTTATTTAATTCTTTTGCGGCAAAAGGAGTCTTTGCAAAAACCATAATACCTTGTACTGGCTGGTCCAGCCGGTGGATGATCCCAAGGTACGGCTCTTTGGATATGTTTTTGGAAGATGCGTTTTTTGCAATGTGATTTTTTAATATGCTTACCATGTCCGGGCTTTTGATACTCTTGCTCTGAGTTGCGATACCGGAAGGTTTTACACATACAATGATGTACGTGTCTTCGTATAATATTCTGAAAGATTCAAGACTCATAAGAAATCTCCTTGACTTTATAATTGTTCACTTTTATCATTTAAACATAGAGAGAAAAAAGATGCAAATGGAAGTTGATCTATAGGAGGAAGTCAGATGGATTATCTATTATTGATATCAGGGTTTATATTATTGATTAAGGGTGCTGACTTTTTTGTGAGCGGCAGTTCCAGTGTGGCAAAGCTTTTAAAGGTCCCATCAATTGTTATAGGACTTACAGTGGTCGCCTTCGGCACAAGTATGCCGGAACTTTCTGTGAGTGTAACGGCAGCGCTTTTAGGGAATAATGATCTTGCGGTGAGCAATGTGCTTGGGTCCAATATTTTTAATCTGCTGGTGGTGCTTGGCTGCTGCGCGGTTATCCATCCTGTTGAGACAGAGGAGTCTCTACTTAGGAAAGAGTTTCCTTTTTCTATCTTTATCAGTGTAATACTGCTGCTTCTGAATGCAGATTTTTCTATTATGAAAGTATTAAACGGAAAAGAGACATTTGTTCTGGGAAGACTTGGAGGAGCGCTGTTTTTAGTATTGTTTGCGGTTTTTCTTATAGCAACGGTCAAATCAGCATTGATATCCAGACAGGAGCAAAAGGAATCTGATGAGGATTATGAAGTGATGTCACCGCTAAAGAGCGGGATTTTTATAATCAGCGGTCTTGCGGGAATTGTGCTTGGAGGAGACCTCGTAGTAGACAGTGCCTGTAATATAGCGGTATATCTGGGCTTAAGCCAGACATTTATCGGGCTTACGATCGTGGCGCTTGGGACTTCACTGCCTGAGCTTGTAACTTCTATGGTAGCTGCAGGAAAGGGAGAGAATGATCTGGCAGTTGGAAATGTAGTGGGGTCCAATATTTTTAATATTCTTTTGATCCTTGGCATTTCTTCAGTGATCACACCCATCCATCTGGATGTAACAGCGGTTTATGATACGGTGATATTGATCGCGGCAAGTATGATCGTGTACGTTGCGTCACTTAGCAAGAGGAAGATCGAGAGAAAAGAGGGGATTGTCTTTCTTCTGTTTTATGCGTTGTTTTTTGTATATATTTTATTGAGATGATAGATGATAAAAGATGCAGAACATAACATAAAGGACGCAAGTAAGCACAATATAGGGAAAAGCCATGTTTTGCGTTGCGGATACGCTATCCGGCAATTATAATGGAAATAGTACATTACAGGAAAGGACAGGTGGGAAAGGTGAAGATTGGAATTGGAAATGACCATGCAGCAGTCGAGATGAAAAATGACGTTGCAGCTTATCTAAAGGAGAAAGGTTATGAAGTGGTGAATTACGGGACAGACAGCCATGATAGCTGCAGTTATCCCGAATATGGTGAAAAAGTAGGCAGAGCCGTTGCGGGAGGAGAGGTTGATTTAGGTGTTCTCATCTGCGGGACAGGTGTGGGTATTTCTCTTGCTGCGAATAAGGTCAAAGGCGTTAGGGCAGTTGTCTGCTCAGAGCCATACTCTGCAAAGCTGTCCAGACAGCATAACGATACGAATGTGCTGGCATTTGGCGCAAGAGTGATCGGCATAGAGATGGCTAAGATGATTATTGATGAGTGGCTGAATGCGGAATTTATGGGCGGACGTCATCAGACCAGGGTTGATATGATCATGGCGATAGAAGAAAAACAGGAACAGTGATAGGAAGTGGAGAAGTATGGCTATGCAGGCAGTTGAATGGAAAAAAGATTATGAGGAATTTGAAAAAATAGCGAGACAGTTTTATGAAGGAGAAATTCCGGCTCAGAAGTATAAGGGATTTTCCGGAGGGTTCGGAAGCTATGCGCAGCGGGGCGGAAAATTGAGTATGTTAAGGCTTAGGCTTCCGGGAGGGAGAGTAAGCAGAGAAAAACTTGGATTTATCGTTAATGCGATTGAGAAATATAATATAGATAAAGTGCATTTTACCACTTGCCAGACAATACAGTTTCATAATCTGGGGGTCGATGCAGTGTGCGAGCTCGCGGTAGAGGCGCTGGATTACGGTATTGTTACCAGAGGCGGAGGAGGAGACTTCCCGAGAAATGTTATGGTATCCCCGCTGTCAGGCGTAGAAGAGGGAGAGTATTTTGATGTGGCACCTTATGCAGAGGCGGCAGCAGATTATCTGATGGGATTTATCAAGACAGTGAAGCTTCCGAGAAAGCTCAAGGTAGGCTTTTCAAACTCACCGAAAAACGAACCGCATGCGACTTTCAGGGATTTGGGCTTTGCCGCGAGAGAGGACGGGAAGTTTGATGTCTACAGTGCAGGGGGGCTTGGAAATAACCCGAAGATGGGTGTGAAGGTGGCAGAAGCGGTCGATGGATGTAAGATTCTTTATTATATCAAAGCTATGGTAAATATGTTTGTAGCATATGGTAATTACGAGAACCGCGCAAAGGCAAGAACCCGGTATATGCAGGAGGTTCTTGGGGATAAATATGCGGAAACTTTTCGTGAAAAGCTAGAAGAAGTCATGAAAGAGGAACAGCTTGATATTCAGGTAGAGAAAAAGGAAATTACAAAACAGTCTGATGGTGAGACGGTAGAGGATAAGAGAGTGATTTTACAAAAGCAGAAAGGTCTCTATGCCATTGAGTATCATCCGATCGGAGGGTGTCCTGAGCCGTCAAAGTTTAAAGAGCTTTACGCAGCTATGGCAGATATGGAACAGACAGAGCTTCGGATCGCGCCGGATGAGACGGTCTATATCGTTAACTGTACCGGAAGCGAGGCGAAAAGGATTTTAGAGATTACGGCAGACAGTGCGGATACATTGTTTGAATCTTCAGTAGCATGTATCGGCGCCTCTATCTGTCAGGTCGGAGTACGGGATTCCCAGAACCTTCTCAAGACTCTTGTAGAATCATCTAAGGAGTGGGGATTTGAAGACGGAGTGCTTCCAAGGATCCATATCTCAGGCTGCCCGTCATCCTGCGGGACACACCAGATCGGAAGGATAGGCTTTCGCGGAGGTGTTAAAAAAGCGGATGGAGCGATGCAGCCGGCATTTGTGCTTACGGTAAACGGTGGGGATGAACAGGGGAAAGAACGCTTTGGAGAGCAGATCGGAACGATCTTAGAGAGCGAGATTCCGGCATTCTTAAAAGAGCTTGGAACTGAGATCGCGCAATCAGGGATGAAATATGATGAGTGGTACGAAGACCATGCGGACCGGTTTGCTGAGATAGCGAAACCATATGTAGAATAAATACGCAGGAAAGTAATAACATGAGACTCCCGGCGCCTTAAAGGCAGCCGGGAGTTTTCTCATATAAAACAGAGCAGATATCCGCAAGTAAATCAGGGTGTGTCAGTTCTGATGAAAGCTACGATATCATTGGGAGTACAATCTATGACATTGCATAGTTTTTCAACAGTTAAAAGGGTTTATATCAATATATGATAGCATATAATAGGCGGAAAACATTGACAAATTTATAGCAGAATGCTATATTTGTACTATAGTTTAGACGATAGTCTAAAACGTGATTTTGCAATGGAAAACAAAAGAAATGACTCTTTATCATGATGAGGAAGATGGGATGAATCATATAACAAATATCCAAAAGTTTTCAATCCATGACGGCGACGGTATCCGTACCTCTGTTTTCTTTAAGGGCTGTCCGTTAAAATGTAAGTGGTGCCATAATCCGGAGACGCAGAAGTACGAGAGAGAAATGCAGTTTGACTCAGGAAAGTGTGTTGGCTGCGGGGGTTGTATAAAGGCCTGTCCGAACCATGCCCTTGTTATGAAAGAGGGAACGCCGTCCTTAGATAAATCGTTATGCGTACTGTGCGGGAAGTGTGAGAATTTCTGTCCTATGGGACTGCGGGAGATTATCGGCCGCGAATATACAGTAAAGGAGCTTGTGAAGGAGCTTCTTAAAGATCAGATGTTTTATGAGGAGTCCGGCGGGGGAGTGACGCTTTCCGGCGGAGAAGTTATGGCAATGGATATGGATTACATACTGGCAGTAGCAAAGGAACTTAAGCGTCAGGGTATCAATCTTACCATTGATACATGCGGATATGCTCCTTATGAAAAATTTCAGGCCATCCTGCCGTATGCAGATACATTTCTCTACGATGTAAAGGTGATGGATCCAAAGCTTCATGAGCGGTATGTAGGTGTGGATAATAAGCTGATATTAGAAAATCTCGTGCGTCTGTCTGAAGACGGGGCACGTATCTATATCAGGATTCCGACGATCAAAGAAGTGAACGGCAATGAGAAAAATATGAAAGAGACTATTGAGTTTCTCAAAGAACATGATATTCATCCGCCTCAGATCAATCTGCTTGCGTATCATGATACGGGAAGCAGTAAGTATCCGAAGCTGGATATGGAATATACGGGAAAAGATTTACATGCACCGGATAAGGATAAGATGGAAGAGCTAAGAAAGCTCTTTGTAGATGCCGGATTTCAGAACACCAAAATAGGAGGGTAAAGACATGGCGAAGATGCGTGGTATGAATGAAAGAATCAGGAAGCTCCGTGAGCTTAGTGTGACAACACCGGTTCACATCGATCTTGAGAGAGCGAAGATCGAGACAGATTTTTACAAGGAAAATGATGGGAAGTACTCTATTCCGGTTATGAGGGCGATGGTCCTGAAGGAGTATTTTTCTAAGAAGACGCTGTACCTTGGAGACGGTGAACTGATCATCGGTGAAAAAGGAAAAGATCCGCAAGCTTCTCCTACATTTCCGGAACTTTGCTGCCACAGCGTAGAGGATATGGTAGTTATGAGTGAACGTGAACTTGTATCTTTCCATACGACAGAAGAAGACAGGAAGCTGCAGGAAGAAGAGATCATTCCCTACTGGACAGGAAGAAGCATGAGGGAGAAGATTCTTTCAAGGATGACACCCGAATGGCATGAGTGCTACAGCGCAGGTATGTTTACAGAGTTTATGGAGCAGAGGGGGCCGGGACATACATGCGGCGGTGAACAGGTATTTACGACAGGATATCTGGATTATAAGGAAAAGATCCAAAAGACGATGGACGCGCTGGATTACATAAATGACCCGGATGCAGTAAATAAATGTGAAGAGCTTAAGGCAATGGATATCGCATGTGATGCGGTCATCATTCTCGGAGAACGTTATCATAAGCTTGTTCTGGAGATGGCAGACAAGGAGACAGATGATAAGAGAAAGGCAGAGCTTCTTCAGATCGCGGAGAACCTTGAGGTGGTTCCGGCGCATAGACCTAAGACTTACTGGCAGGCTATCCAGCTTTACTGGTTTACACATCTTGCTGTTACAACAGAGCTGAATCCGTGGGATGCGTTCAGTCCGGGAAGGCTCGATCAGCATCTGAACCCATATTACGAGAGAGATGTAGAGGCAGGGATCCTTGACGACGAGAAAGCGCTGGAACTTTTAGAGTGTCTGTGGGTTAAGTTCTACAATCAGCCGGCGCCGGTTAAAGTTGGTATCACACTTAAGGAAAGTGCTACTTATACAGACTTCGCGAATATCAATACAGGCGGAGTTACACCGGACGGACGCAACGGTGTCAACAATGTAAGCTATCTGATCCTTGACTGTATGGACGAGATGAAACTTGTCCAGCCGAATTCCAATGTGACGATAAGCAAGAAAACACCGGCGAAGTTTTTAAAAAGGGCATGCGAAGTTTCCAGGGAGGGATGGGGACAGCCTGCGTTTTATAATACAGAGGCTCAGATCATGGAGCTTATCAATGCAGGAAAGAATCTTGAGGATGCAAGACGCGGCGGTTCTTCCGGATGTGTAGAGACCGGGGCGTGGGGCAGCGAGGCGTATATTCTTACAGGATACCTTAATATCCCGAAGGTATTCCAGCTTACTCTGTTCAATGGATTTGACCAGTACTCCAAAAAACAGATCGGGCTTGAGCTTGGATACGCAAAGGATTTTAAGACTTATGATGAGCTTTGGGAAGCGTTCAAAAAGCAGCTCCAGCATATTGTAAACATTAAGATCCGCGGCAACAATGTGATTGAACAGCTTTATGCGCAGGAGATGCCGGCACCGTGTCTTTCTGTTGTGACCAATGACTGTATCTCTAAGGCCAAAGATTATAACGCAGGCGGCGCGAGGTACAATACAAACTATATTCAGGGCGTAGGTATCGGTACCGTTACAGACTGCCTTGCAGCCGTTAAATATAATGTATATGATAACAAGAATTTTACGATGGAAGAGCTCATTGAAGCGATGGAACATGATTATGAAGGGTATGAGGCAATCTTTCGTATGGTTCATGATAAAACTCCAAAGTATGGCAATGATGATGATTATGCTGACGATATCATGCAGGAGGTATTTGAACTTTACAGGAGTGAGATCACGGGACGTCCGAATATGAAGGGCGGAAAATACGGTGTAGATATGCTTCCTACAACATGTCATGTATATTTTGGAGATGTGATCCTTGCGACACCGAACGGACGGAAAGCGCATAAGCCGGTATCGGAAGGGATTTCTCCTGAAAAATCTGCAGACAGGAACGGTCCGACAGCAGTGATCAAGTCCTGCTCTAAGATGGATCATCTGGCAACGGCGGGAACACTTTTGAATCAAAAATTCACACCGGATGTTGTTGCAGGCGAAAAGGGACTGGATAATATGGCAAGTCTGATCCGTTCTTATTTTTCCATGGATGGACATCATATCCAGTTTAATGTCATTGACAGGCAGACATTGATCGAGGCGCAGAAGAACCCGGAAGATTATAAAGATCTTATTGTCCGTGTCGCAGGTTACAGTGATTTCTTCCGCAATTTAGATAAGCCGCTTCAAGACGAGATCATAGAACGTACAGAGCAGTCGTTTGAATAAATTGGTGGCGTGTTTGTCATACTCTGCATATACTGATAGTAAAAGAAAAAGAGAGTGTGACAGACATGCCTTATTCAGTTATGTTGGATGCCGGGCACGGGGGTTCTGATCCGGGAGCGGTATATAACGGCCGTCAGGAAAAGGATGATGCGCTCCGGCTGACGCTTGCGGTCGGAGAGATCCTGCAGAATAACGGAATTGATGTAGAGTATACAAGAACAACGGATGTATATGAAAGCCCTTATGAAAAAGCGATGGAGGCGAATAATGCGGGCGTTGATTTCTTTGTCTCTATTCACCGTAATTCATTTCCTACAGATAATCAGGTGATGGGGATAGAAAGTCTGGTTTACGATCTGTCTGGAATCAAATATGAGATGGCGCAGAATATTGATGAACAGCTCGAAGCCGTTGGATTTGTGGATTTGGGAGTTAAAGCAAGACCAAATCTTGTGGTCCTTAAACGGACAAATATGCCGTCGGTGTTAGTAGAAGCCGGATTTATCAATTCTGATACGGACAATCAGTTATTTGATGATAATTTTCAGGATATCGCGGAGGCGATAGCCAGGGGAATATTGGATACCTTGTCTAATATCGGAGCAGTCAGGGAAGCGTATTACAGAGTTCAGGTGGGGTTGTATCGGAATAATATGAATGCAAACCGGCTTTTAGAGGAACTGCTGGCGCAGGATTTTCCGGCATTTATCGATAATGTGGGAGAATATAACAGAGTTCTTGTAGGAGGATATGATAATCTGAATGCGGCTGTGGCTATGGAGCAAAGGCTTCGGCGTGCAGGATATGATACACTAATCGTGAGTTAAAAGGCAGTTAAAAGATAATTAAATACAATACAGGAGCGGGTTATCTGATTAAGTGAAGGAGGAAGATACCCGCTCCTGTTGTTTGTTTAGCAGATTATGAAATGGGCGCCCAAGCGCTGCCAGATCAAATTGCTTTTATATGAAACTGGAAGGAACTGTATTCCGGCACTTCCCTTGGTATCGGAAGACCGGCGTTCATCAGCGCGGAGCCAGAAAGCGTATACTGCCCGTCGTTGACAGAGTACATAGTATCAGCTTTCAGCCCTTTTGCATGGATGTATTCCTGAGGACCGTTGCAGGTCAGGTTTGTAACAACTACACTCAAAAGAGATTCATCTTTGGCTTTTGTCACATGCTGCCATGCAGTCATATTGCCTGTTTCAAAGGGATTGCTTAAGCGGTAGTAATCTCCTTTGAAGATAATATGGTAATATTTTCGGAAAAGGCTGCTTTGCTTGCGGCAGATTTCCTGTTCCTCTTTTGACAAATGTGTCGCATCCAGTTCATATCCGAAAGTACCACCCATAGCTACAACTGCTTTCGTTTTTAATGGGACGAATTTTCCGCTGTCTGAAATATGCGCGCCCATACAGGAAGGCGGATAGACAAAAGATGTCCCATAATGCAGCTTCAGGCGGTCGATGGGGTGATTGTTATCGCTGACCCAGTATTGCGGATAATAGTGGAGCATAGCCGCGTCAAAACGTCCGCCGCCGCCGCTGCATCCTTCAAAAAGTATATCGGGATGGGTCTTTATAATGGCGTCCATTGTGCGGTAGAGGCCTAAAATATAGCGGTGGTATACCTCGCCCTGACGTTCGCCGGGCAGTACATTTGACCATATATCTGTAATGGAGCGGTTGATATCCCATTTTACATAGTAGATATTGGCATCATCTAAGATGGCATTGACTTTTTCGATCAGATAATCCTGTACGTCTTTACGTCCCATATCAAGAGCCATCTGGTTACGGCTTCTTACTGCTTTACGTCCCGGAATCTGCATAGCCCATTCCGGATGCTTTCTGTATAGATCGCTGTCTTCGGATACCATCTCTGGTTCAAACCAGATGCCGAACTTCATTCCTAAATCATTGATCTGTTCCACAAGTGCGTGAAGACCGCATTTGATCTTGTTCTCATTGACAACCCAGTCACCCAGACCACTGTTATCATCGTCACGCTTTCCAAACCATCCGTCATCCATGACAAGAAGCTCTACACCCATATTTTTGGCTGCTTTTGCTATATTCACCAGTTTTTTATCGTCAAAATCCATAAAGGCAGCTTCCCAGCTATTTATAAGAACAGGGCGTTCTATCTCTGTTACAAATTTACTTTCACACAGATTTGTGCGGTAAAAATCATGATACAGATGGGACAGACCGGTAAGACCCTGTTCGGTAAAGGCCATCACAACCTCCGGACATTCAAAGACTTCTCCTGCCTTTACTTCATATACAAACTGTTTTGGATGGATGCCCATCACAAGCCGCAGCTGGTCGTACTGGTCAAGTTCTGCTTCAGCAAGGAAATTGCCGCTGTACATTAAAGAGAAGCCATAGCATTTTCCGTAATCTTCCGTAGTGTTTTTATCGCAGAGGATCACGAATGGATTCTGCTGGTGACTGGAAGAGCCGCGCACGCTGCTGATAGTGTGGATATGGTGAGTCATGGGCTGGCGCTCAACCTGCCGCTCCTGGCCGTATCGTCCGGGAAGGCTGATCATATCCATATCAGAACCATTTAAAAAGTCCAGACACACGGACATGATCTTTTTTAAGTGGATCGACTCTTTTCCGTTATTTTTTACTTTAACAGCTCTTGTGATGATATCAGCCTCTTCAAACACGCTGTAAAGAAGAATGATATCGACACCGCTGATGGCGTCAGAAAGTGTAATGCTTAGAGAATGAACAGTGTCATCTTTCTTTGCGAAAACAGTGGGAAGGGTTTCCAGTCGGTATTTACCTTCTGTAATGGAATACTGGGCTGCCTTACCGCTGAAAGAGTAACTTCCGTCGCTGTTTACTACCTCGATGCTGGTTGTGCGGAAATCTCCCTGCTGCTGGGTAGAAAATTCCTGTGGCTGCGCATCCAGAGAAAAAGTACGCTCATTGCGGGATTCGTAAGGATTGCCGGAAAATCCGCGGTCATACTGCATGATCTGGTAACTGAGATCTGCATCATGAAGTGTGGGACCGTAATAAAGATGGAGCAGGTAATCGAGATTACCAATCTTCATCTGGTAAGAAGAATGTTTCGTATGTAAAGAAATGGTGTTGTTTGCTTTGTTGTAAACGATTCCCATGGGTATATGCCTCCTTAATATACTAATAGGGAAATTATATCATACTTGGTATAAATTTCATTTATTCAGAATGTTAGAAAAAAAGCAGGAAGTATAGTGCATAATAACATGAGAAAATAAAACGATTCATAGAAATATCATTAACTTAAAAGACAGATATAAAAGTTGCACTCCGGTCAAAAGTGTGGTAATGTTGTAAACAAATGTTTGGCGTATTTATAAGATATTATATTTATAGAAGGAGTTGTAAATTATGCGAAAGAAGGAGCGGGCGCTCAAGATCATTGAGCGTCTGAAAAATGAATATCCGGATGCGGGATGTACACTGGATTACAATGAAGCGTGGAAGCTCTTAGTGAGTGTAAGACTTGCGGCGCAGTGTACGGATGCCAGAGTCAATGTGGTAGTTGAAGGGCTTTATGAAAAATATCCGGATATTGAATCCCTTGCGGCGGCGGATGTAGACGATATCGAAGCGATCGTAAGACCTTGCGGGCTTGGGAAAAGCAAAGCAAGAGATATCAGTGCATGTATGAAGATGCTGAAGGATGAATATGGCGGAAAGGTGCCCAGGGACTTTGAGGCGCTTTTAAAGCTGCCCGGTGTGGGGAGGAAAAGCGCGAACTTGATTATGGGAGATGTATTTGGGGAGCCGGCGATCGTGACGGATACCCATTGTATCCGCCTTGTGAACCGTATGGGACTGGTAGATGGCATAAAAGAACCGAAAAAGGTTGAGATGGCGCTTTGGAAGATCATACCGCCAAAGGAGGGAAGCGATTTTTGTCACAGACTGGTGTATCACGGGAGAGATGTCTGTACGGCAAGGACAAAGCCTTATTGCGATAAGTGCTGTCTTGCGGATATATGTAAAAGGGTTGGCGTAGACAAGTAAAACGGGCGGATCTGTCTATGATAAATATATGGAGGAAAGGAAGTAGACAAAGATAAAAAGAGCAAAGCAGGCTTTAAAGCAGTATTTTGGTTATGAGGATTTCAGGGAAGGACAGGAAAAACTTATCGCTGCAGTACTTAAGGGCAGAGATGTTCTGGGGATCATGCCTACAGGTGCGGGAAAATCCATCTGTTTTCAGGTTCCTGCGCTTGCGGCGGAGGGGATTACCCTTGTCATATCACCGCTCATTTCTCTTATGAAGGATCAGGTGAGCGCACTCAATCAGGCAGGCATACACGCGGCTTATCTTAACAGCTCCCTGACACAGGGACAATATAAAAAGGCGCTTAAGCTTGCGAAGGAAAGCAGATATAAGATTATCTATGTAGCGCCGGAGCGGCTTACGACAGAGGGATTTCTTGATTTTGTGAGGAGCGGGGTTAAGATATCTTTTATTGCGGTTGATGAGGCTCACTGTGTGTCCCAGTGGGGGCAGGACTTTCGGCCGGGATATCTTAAAATCGCCGGATTTATAAAAAAATTACCGCACAGGCCGGTTGTCGGCGCATATACTGCTACTGCGACAGAAGAAGTGCGGGGGGATATCATAGAGCTTTTAGAACTTCGCGATCCTGCGGTCACAGTTACGGGATTTGACAGGGATAACCTTTATTTTGCTGTGAAAAAGCCGGTAGATAAGTATAAGGAACTGGTTGTGTATCTGCGGGAAAGAGAAAAAGAGCTTTCTGGCTGCAGCGGGATCATATACTGTCTTACGAGGAAGAGCGTGGAGGATGTCTGTTATAATCTGCGGCGGGACGGGTTTTCCGTTACCCGGTATCATGCCGGGCTTACGGATGAAGAAAGACGTAGGAATCAGGATGATTTTATCTTTGACAGGCGGCATATCATGGTGGCGACAAATGCTTTTGGGATGGGGATTGACAAATCGGATGTCCGGTTTGTCATTCATTATAATATGCCGAAAAATATGGAGAGCTACTACCAGGAAGCCGGACGTGCCGGAAGGGACGGCGGACCGGCAGAGTGCATCCTTTATTATGAGCCGTCAGATGTACGGATGAACCAGATGCTCATCGGAAATAATGAAGATAATGAGATGCTTAACGAGACAGAGAAGGCGCTGATCATACAGAGGGATCACTGGAGGCTTCAGAAGATGACATTTTACTGCTTTACATCAGGATGTTTAAGGCAGTATATTTTAAATTATTTTGGTGAAGAGACGGCCGGATACTGCGGGAATTGTCTGAATTGCCTGACACAGTTTGAAGAGGTGGATATCTCTGAGGAAGTGACAGCGATCATCCGGTGTATTAAGGAAAATCGGACGGCCTATGGAATCACAACGGTTATAGATATATTAAGAGGAGCAGAGAGCCAGAGGATTTTTGGCAGAAATCTGAATAAAAATCCACAATATGGGATGTTAAGTATGCAGTCCGTAACAAGGCTGAGACAGATCATACAAGAGATGCTGTATCAGGGATATCTGGAACTTACGGGGGAAATGTATCCAGTGCTTAAGCTGACGCAAGGAGGGGAACGCTTGTCTGATTCTGCGGCTTCGTTGATGATACTTAAGCTTCCGAAGCAAGAGAAAAAAGAAGGCGGCGCAAGGAGTACCGGAAAAGGAAGGAAGAAAAAGGCAGGAGCGGCTGCTGCTCTCAGAGAACGGGATATGGAACTTTTTGAAGAATTGCGTATGGTGCGCAAGAAAATCGCGGCAGAAGAAAAGGTGCCGCCGTATATTATATTTTCCGATAAAACTCTGGTCCTCATGTGTCTGGATAGACCAAAAAATGAGGCTGACATGCTGAAAATCAGCGGAGTCGGAGAGTATAAGGTGAAAAAGTACGCGGCAAAGTTTTTGGAAGCTATACGGCAGTAAAATTAAGATAATGTTTTTGCGTAATTTTTACTAGAAGTTATGTCAGGAGGCAGAATGGGAAATATGGCAAATAATGAAAAGCAGATTGCAATTCGGGTGTCAGTAGTCAGTATAGCAGTTAATGTGCTGCTGTCTTTATTAAAGCTTGCGGCAGGATTCATTGCGCATTCAGGGGCTATGGTATCGGACGCGGTACATTCAGCATCGGATGTGTTCAGTACATTTGTAGTTATGATAGGGGTGCATATGGCGAGTAAAGAGGCGGATGAAGAGCACCCGTACGGGCATGAACGGATGGAATGTGTGGCGGCGATCGTGCTGGCAGCAGTTTTGTTCGCGACAGGTTTAGCGATTGGATATAATGGGCTGGATCAGCTTTTAGGAGATGGTTATAAGGAGATCAAGGTTCCGGGAATCCTTGCGCTTGCGGCAGCGATCATATCGATCGCAGTGAAAGAATGGATGTACTGGTATACAGTCATTGCGGCAAAGAAGATTAATTCTGGGGCGCTTAAGGCAGATGCGTGGCATCACCGTTCAGATGCGCTGTCTTCTGTAGGAGCGTTGTTTGGTATCGCAGGGGCGCGCATGGGATACCCGTTTCTCGACTGCGCTGCCAGTGTAGTGATCTGTGCGTTTGTAATCAAGGCGGCATATGATATTTTTAAAGATGCGGTTGATAAGATGTTAGACAAGGCGTGTGATAAGGATACGGTGAAGAAGCTTCAGAAAATAATCCTTCGTCAGTCCGGAGTACTTGGGATCAGCAAGTTGACAACACGGATTTTCGGCTCAAAGATTTATGTAGATGTGGAGATAGAGGCGGACGGGGATATTCCCTTAAGAGAAGCCCATGATATAGCGGAGCAGGTCCATCATGCTATAGAGAAAAGTGCGGACGATGTGAAGCACTGCATGGTGCATGTGAATCCGAAGCGGATATGATAAAGAACAGTTATTGTTCAAGTTTCGCAAAGAAGAGTGATTTTTAGATGTGGGTGCATAAGACACCCACATCTTATATGTTATACGGTTGTATACATGTCGATAACCTGTCCGGTCATTTCTGCCGGAGAATCAGCGAGGAGATAAACGATTCCTTTTGCGACAGCCGTAGAGCTGCCCATAACGGCATCATCCTGTCCTACATTATGATTGTAGACACGCTGACCTGGAGTGTCTACGATTCCGGGCGCTACGGCATTTGCCCTGATCCCGTATTCTTTCGTCTGGATGGCGGTAGTCTTTGTGAGGGTTACGATACCTGCTTTTGCTACAGAGTATCCGCCCATCTGGGAAGCAATCCGTCCCATGCGGGAAGATACGCTTACGATATCGCCGCTTCTTTGCTTTATCATGACCGGAACGACTTTGTTAATGCATAAGAAGGGGATTTTCAAGTTTGTCTTAAGAATCTGATCCCATTGTGTCTCCGTCCATTCCCATATTTTGATAGCCTGCTGTCCGACACTGTCATAGATTTCGGACGGATAACCGCCGGCATTGTTTACAAGGATGTCGATACGTCCAAAGCGCTCTACTACTGTGTCAACCATAGACTGTACCTGTTTGCTGTCTGTCAGATCAAGGGAAAGAGAGATTGCCTTTTGGCCCTTTGCTTCGATCATGGCCACTGTTTCGTCCAAATCTGACTGGGTTCTTGCTACGGCTACGATCGTTGCTCCTTCCGCGGCAATTGCCAGAGAGGTGTCTCTTCCGATTCCTTTTCCGGCTCCGGTAACGATTGCGATTTTTCCTTTAAGTTTCATGCGTCTGTTCCTCCGGTTATAAATAGGTGGTTTCGTTTTTATATGATCAGGTCATTATATTTCTCGAAAAATTCTATAGAGGTAGGATACACATAGCTGTCTCCGATTTCATGAAGGAGTACGATGTTAAGATGATCGTCTAGATTTTTTTTGTCCAGACTAATGGATTCGGTCAGTACCTTCATGGGAAGATTGCATTCACAAGGAAGGCCATAGGTTTCTGTTACATCTAAAATGCGCGCGGCAATTCCCTTTTGTGTAAGCCCTCTCATCTGCGCGAGCAAAGTGATCTGATACATGCCGATAGCTACGGCTTCACCGTGACTTTCGCGGCTGTACTGGTAGTACTGTTCTATAGTGTGCCCCAGCGTATGTCCGAAATTTAAAAGCATTCGTTCTCCTGTATCAAATTCATCCTGTTCGACAACTGTTCTTTTAGTGTCTACGCAGCGCTCTATGATATTTTCAAGCTGGTTTCTTAAAGACTCGAAAGAACTGTGCTTTTCCAGTATCTGAAACAGTTTCTTGTCTTTGATACAGCCGTATTTGATAACTTCACCCATGCCATCATTGATATACCGTTTATTCAGAGTGTTTAAGACAAAAGGATCGATCAGGACAGCAGACGGCTGGTAAAAAGCACCTACAAGATTCTTGCCTTCTGGAAGGTCTACAGCTACCTTGCCGCCTACGGAGGAATCTACCTGTGCCAGAAGAGAGGTTGGGATCTGGATCAGCTTCACACCCCGGAGAAAACTTGCGGCAGCAAACCCGGCCAGATCTCCGATGACGCCGCCGCCCAGCGCGATAACAGCGTCGCTGCGGGAAATCTTCGCTTTCAGCATGGCGCTGTAGATTTCCGGAAGGAATCGGAAACTTTTTGTGGTTTCGCCGTGAGGCAGTACGAGATGATGGCATTCATAAGAGCTGCTGAGATTTTTTTCTAAAATATCTCCGTAAAGCGGATAGACATTATCGTCGGATACGATCATGATCCGCTTTCCCGAGAAATTTTCTGAGATAACTTCGCCGGCTTTTCTAAGTATGTAATTTTCAATATAGACCGGATAGCTGTTTTTTCCTAAATTTACAGTTAATTTCATCTTCTTCTCCATAACAGTGCGGCTATGCGCGGCACTGAGATTATTTTTATGAAAGAGTTTTGCCTAAAACTCTGGCAATCTGCGCAACGTCCTGAATCAGTTCATCGTATTTCGCGGGTTTTAAAGATTGGGCGCCGTCGCACAATGCACATTCGGGATTATTGTGCACTTCTATCATCAGACCATCCGCGCCTGCGGCAACAGCAGCTCTTGACATAGAATCAACCAGCCACCACTTGCCGCCCGCGTGGCTTGGATCAACAATGACCGGCAGGTGAGTCAGCTTTCTGAGGACCGGAATACTCTGAAGGTCCAGTGTATTTCTCGTGTAGCTTTCAAATGTACGGATACCCCGCTCGCAGAGTATGACATTTTCATTGCCGGAAGCCATGATGTATTCTGCGGACATGATCCACTCTTCATAAGTTGCGTTAAGACCGCGTTTTAAAAGGATTGGACGATCAAGATCGCCTAATTGTTTTAAAAGATCAAAATTCTGCATATTGCGTGCACCGATCTGGATCAAATCGACTTTTTGATTAAAAAGATCCAGATATTCCGGTGACATCAGTTCTGTCACAATCGGAAGTCCTGTCTCTTTTTTGACTTCACATAGGATATCAAGGCCTTCTAAACCAAGCCCCTGAAAAGAATACGGACTGGTTCTTGGTTTGAAAGCTCCGCCCCGCAGCAGATTGGCTCCAGAAGCTTTGGCAGCCAGCGCGATCTCAAGAACCTGCTCTGTAGACTCTACAGAACAAGGACCGGCAATCATCGCAAGATTGCCGCCGCCTATTTTGACACCGGATACGTCGATGACAGACTCTTCTGGATGGAACGCACGGTTTGCAAGCTTATACGGCTCTTGTACATGCATAACTTTATCTACGGAAGGATTGACTTCAAATATTTTGGAATCAATCCGGGTGGTATCGCCGATGCAGCCGATAACTGTCATCTCAGAACCTTCTACAATATGGGTATCTAAGCCCTTGCTTTTGATCAGATTAACAACACGGTGGATTTCCCGTTGTTCAGTACGTGGTTTCAGTACGATAATCATAGTATAAGTCCTCCATGGTCGCACTGTAAAATTTTAGCTGTTTAAAGTGCGAAAAACTAAAAATATATTACTGCTAATGGGTGGGTTTGTCAATAGATTTTCAGCTAAGAAACCTGAAAATTTTCGTCCAGTATTTTATCAAGGTTTCATATTCGGCGTTATAGATTTCGTGTTTTGTGCCGGGAACCTTGATCAACCATGTAGGGGCGGCGTGCCTGCGGTTGATTTTCCCAAGGAACTGATACTGTGCTTTCCCGGATACTATATGATCATCTTCTGCCTGAAACACAAGCAGAGGAATATGAATCTGTTTCCACGCGGTATGAATGAGAAAACGATGAAGGTTTGCGGCGCTCAAAGTCCAGCGGTAGGTGCCGCAGGTATTCTGGAATAGTGGTCCGTTTTTCCTTATTTCCTGCTGATAGTCAAAACGCGCTTGTGACATGGCGCTGCTTTGTTCAAAGCTTTCCGTGCCATCAAAAGGACGGCCTCCCGGAAGATGGCAGCCGGATTTGCCCAATAGACAGGCGATTTTAGTGAGAAATGCCGCGAGTTTCCACGGCAGAGGACGGGTATCTGGCTGGATCATTGGAGAGGTGAGGATCACTTTTTTGAATAAATCTGGTTCATTAGCAACAGCGGCGGCAGCAATACCGCCGCCCATAGAATGACCGTATAAATAAACCGGTAGTTTATCATGACCGGATCTTGCATGATGTGCGACACTTAAGAGGTCGTCAACATATCTTTCATACGTGTCAATATGGACTAAGAACAGCTCATCAGCGAGCCGGTAGCTGCGGCCGTGGCCGCAGTGATCAGGGACATAGACATGATAGCCCATTTTTAAAAAGTAGTAGATAACCTCCCTGTATTTTTCGGAATTTTCCGTGTATCCATGGGAAATGACTATTATACCGCGGCATTTTTCTTTTTCGCAGGGAGCAGTATATTTGGCACAGTAAAGCTTCTGCTTTGGGTGATCTTTTCTGCAAAGCCAGAGTGTTTCTTTTTGACGGTTCAGTAAGGGGAGAACATATTTCTCCATCTGTATGGCATAGTTATCCTCTTCTAAAATTAATGATTCTATAGTTTTCCGTAAATTGTTCAATTCTATCAGCCTCCGGTTATTGAAATCTAGTTATATTACCATAAATGTAAAGTATAAAGTTATCTGCAAAGATAATGGGGGAAATTACCTTTTGACCCCGATTTTATAAAATGTTATCATAAAATTATGCAGACTGCAAATAAAGTGTTCATAAAATGAACGAGGCTTTAATGAGAGGTCATGATATAGGAAGTTTTTTATGGACCAGGATAAACGGGGCAGTTATATAAGCGTCAGTGATAGGATGTAGTGATGTGATGTATATAAATAGGAAGAAAAACTTGCCGGCAATATCAAATAAAAGAAAATGTCTTACTGGCAGTATCCTGATTTTTGCCAGCTTTATACTTATGTATATTTCCAGGATTTCTCGTGCATTTGCTCATTGGTACAGTACGCATATTTATCCCGTATGGGTAAATGTAACAGGGAGAATCATGGGAATCTTCCCTTTTTCTGTGTCGGAAATAATGCTGTATGCGGGAATGGCCGTAGCAATTCTGACATTTTTGAGATTTGTAATAAGAGTTTTAAGGAAACGTGCCGTGAAGAGGCAGTTCCTTATATGGAGCTGCAATCTGTACACACTCGCGGGAGTGCTGTTTTTTCTGTATGTATTAAACTGTGGGATCAACTACCACAGAGAATCATTTTCAGAAGGTTCAGGTATACGGATGGAAAAATATTCAACGGAAGAACTAAGGACGGTCTGCCTGTGGCTGACAGAAGAAGTGAATAACCGGAGCAGTAAGCTGCCTCGGAATGTGTACGGGGTGATGGAACTGCAGAGCTGGGAGGGGAGTATAGAGAAGGCATTTGACAGGATAATATCGTTGGATAAGCTGAATGAAGAGGCTGTAGAGGCAATGGAGCAGCTGGGGGAACAGTGTCCTGTGCTTACGGGCCATTATCCGAAACCAAAAGGACTTTTGTTTCCGTGGATTTTGTCAGTGCAGCAGCTCACAGGTATATATTCACCGTTTACGGTGGAAGCGAATTACAACAGTGATATTGTAGATTATAACATCCCTTTTACTGCGTGTCATGAACTTTCCCATCTGAGAGGGTTTATGCAGGAAGAAGAGGCGAACTTTATTGCGTTTCTGGCAAGTACTGGCTCGGAAAATATAGAGTTTCAGTACAGCGGGTATTTAATGGGATGGAAATATTGTATGAATGTGCTGTATAGGATTGATTATAACGCATGGGAGGAGGTCAGAGAACAGCTGGCAGAGACTGTTGAGCCGGATCTTAGTGCAAACCGTGATTTCTGGGATAAGTATGAAGGCAAGATTGCTGAAACGGCGAATAGAGTAAACGATACATATCTTAAAGCAAATGACCAATCTGAGGGAGTAGAAAGTTACAACAGGATGGTGGATCTGATCGTTGCTTATAAATTAAAGGCGCATGATTATTATTTAATGTCAAGCTTTATTCCGGATAAGGCAGCCGCAAATGCAATGTTGACAGGTTCTTCTTTTTGCGTTTTTAAATATCTTTGTACATCTTTTTTAGTGACTCCTGCACCTTCTTTTTCACGTCTGGTTTTGAAAGAAGACAGCTTCTCTTTATATCCGCAGGCACACACAAAAGTCTCTTCGTTTGCCTTTTTGATAAGTTCCATCTTCTTGTGGCAGTTTGGACAGCGTGCGTTGCTCATACGTGCGATTGTCTCACGGTATCCGCATTCTCTGTCCTGACAGACAAGAAGGCGGGCATTTTTGCCTTTAACGGAGAGCATCCGCCTGCCGCAGCGAGGACATTTTGTGTTTGTGAGATTATCGTGATGAAAAGACCTTTCCGCGCATTTTATTTCATCGATCAGAGCCCGGGTGTAGCTTTGGATATCTTTCATAAATGCAGAATCTTTGTGAGATCCTTTGGCAATATCGGAAAGCTTCATTTCCCACTGCGCGGTCAGCTCAGGCTTTTTCAAATCCTCCGGAACAAGTTCAAGAAGCTGCCTGCCCTTAGAAGTGATCAGGATATCGCTTCCGCTCTTCTCAATGAGAAAGGAATTGAAAAGTTTTTCGATGATGTCGGCTCTTGTGGCAACTGTGCCAAGGCCGCCGGTCTCTCCTAAAGTCTTTCTGGCTTTTGTATCCTTAGATTCCATATATTTCACCGGATTTTCCATGGCTGACAGAAGAGTTGCTTCGGTGAATCTTTTAGGAGGCTTTGTCTTTCCTGAAGTCAGGGAAATCTGACTGATGGAAAATTTGTCTCCTTGTTTTATAGGGGGAAGAGTCTGGTCTGTCTGAAGAAAGGTATCGGTATATTCTTCCGGATTGTCATTATTAGCATATTCATCCTCAAAGTTAATGATAGCTTTCCAGCCGGCAGCTTTGATCACTTTTCCTTTTGCGGTAAATATCTCATCAGCGGCAGCGGCCTTAAAGGTTGTCTGTTCGTATTCAAACGCAGGGTAAAGGACGCTGATGAACCGTCTTACGACGAGGTCATAGATCTTTCGTTCATCATTTGTCATGTGCTCTAGCTGTACGGATTCTTCTGTCGGGATGATAGCGTGGTGGTCGCTTACTTTATTATCATCAACGAAAGACTTGCTTGTTTTTATCGGGGTCTTTAAAAGGCCGGGGATAAAATTTTTATATGGTCCGATATTGCAGGCTCTCAGACGTTCCTTGATCGTTGGGACGATGTCTGTGCCGATATAGCGCGAGTCTGTCCGGGGATAAGTGAGAACTTTATGATTTTCATAAAGCCGCTGCATGATATTAAGCGTATTCTTTGCGGAGAATCCAAAACGCTGATTGGCATCCCGCTGAAGTTCTGTAAGGTCATAAAGACCTGGTGAAAATGTCTTCTTTAACGTTTTTTTGACTTCTGTTACAGTCAGGGATTTACTTTTCAGCGAATCACGGATCTCTTCAATGTAATCCTTTTTAAAAGAGCGGAAACTTTTGGTGTTTTTGTGCTGCCAGGTCCATGTCACACCGCCGGCATTACAGGTAAGTCCATAATAGTCTTCCGGTTTAAAGGAACGGATCTCCTCCTCCCGTTTTGCTATGATTGCGAGAGTCGGGGTCTGCACACGGCCGCAGGAAAGCTGTGCGTTATATTTGCAGGTCAGGGCACGCGTGGCGTTGATCCCTACCAGCCAGTCAGCCTCAGCTCTGCTTTTTGCAGCGTGATATAGATTGTTGTACATCCGGCCGTCCTTTAGATTGGCGAAACCTTCGCGGATTGCCTTATCAGTGACAGAGGAGATCCAGAGTCTTTTGATCGGCTTATGGCAGCCGGATTTTTCGAGTATCCATCGCGCGACCAGTTCTCCCTCCCGTCCCGCATCTGTGGCGATGATGATTTGATCCACATCCTTGCGGAAAAGCAGGGACTTTATGTTATGGTACTGTCTTGCAGACTGCTTGATTACCACAAGATCCCATTTTTTCGGAATCATAGGAAGATAGGACAGATTCCATTCCTTATATTTTTTATCATATTCTTCTGGGTCAGCGAGAGTAACGAGATGTCCAAGCGCCCAGGTTATGATATGACGATCCCCTTCGATGGCGCCGCAGATATTCTTGCGGCAGTTGAGAACACGGGCAATATCTCTTGCTACAGAGGGTTTTTCGGCAAGTATTAATGATTTCATGTGTGAACTCCTTCATAAGATTGGATTAACCTGCTGTGATAAAAGTCTTGGGGAGACGTTGTGAAATGCGGTCAATCTCCTTTTTGATCTGATCGGCCTTTGCCTGAAGGCGTTGGCGTTCTGAATCCAGAGTATCAGCATTGCCAGCCTGTCTGGCGATGCGATCCAGACGATAGAGTAAAAGCTCCATCTGCTCTAGCTGGGCATCGATGTATCTGATGATTTCCATCTGTTCATCAGGGGTGAATGCATCGTTGTTGAGAATAGATGATATGTCTAACATGGTTTTCCTCCAAAATTTAGGATGCTTTGTGTCTGTTCTGGTTATGAAACAGTTTCTTTTACGGTATCAGTAGAGATATCCAGAAGTTCAGCGACCTTAAATATGTCACCAAGTTTTTCATATAATTTTTGTATGATATCTATTTGGTTCTGCTGGGTCACCTGCTGGGTCACCTGCTGAGTCACCTGCTGGGTTACTTCTTGGGTTACTTGCTGAGTCACTTGCTGGGTTACTTGATCAGTTACTTCTTTAGTTACACGTTCAGTTACTTTTTTTGTCAGCTCTGCTTCGATAATATCTACATCTAATACAAGACCGTCTTCCATCATATCGTTGAAACCTCCTTTAATAAACTCTTCATAATGAGAATAGAGATGATTATATAATTTGCGGATCAGGCTGCGGAGTCTGTTTGCATCAGACAGAGTAATATTTCCTGCATCCTGATTGACTTGGATCAGATTAATTATATCATCAAGGATCAGGGTTCGCAAGGCTTCCATATTTTCGGGAGTCCGCTTCTTTTTAATGCTGTCTTTTAGCTTTAGAATCATAAAGGGGATGAAAATGATCATCTTACGCTGGCTCAGTTCTTCGGGAGTATGTTTTAAAAGATCATATACAGGGATTTCATACTGAAAAGAGCCTTGTGAACCAAAATGAAGTGTCAGAGTTGTCTTATCAGAAATATGTTTCGGATTGCACAGATAAATGATTTGAGGTTCCGGGAAATATAGTATATTTGAACTGCGTCCGGATTTCAGCGCATGCCTGTATCCATAGTCAAATACACGTAATTCGATTTCTTCATCTTCATACATCTGTGCTTCTAAGTGGTATGCATGTGTGTGATTGACAGTGAGGATCGTATCAGCGATCGTTCGGTTTAAATCGTCATCCAAATGTTCTGTCCAATTGTAGGAGATGTTGCTGTCTGGCGGATAGGTTGTATGAAAAAGTCCGTTAATGAGACAGATGATTGCGCGGTTGGAAAGTGTGAGGATTTTTTTGAAAATCTTGTCGTAGATGTGGCTGATGTTCCCGGCAGGAGTATAATAAGTAGTTTTAGAGGAATCATTAGAGGTGTTTGACATAGACATCTGGCAGGAAATTACCTGTGCTCCTTTCTGAGAATATAAGAATTGATATGAGAATTTTAGATGTTGCTAATGATAGCACAAGAAAGAAGAAAATACAATATAAAATTGACGATTGAGAGAACGGTGATTTCTGACCGTTCTCTCGATTTTAAATTGTCATTAAGTTTGTGGATCAGCTTTTATACGGCAAACAGAACAATCTTATTTGGTATTGTCTCTTTTCCATAATACCTGAGGTAAA
>CAJUAM010000008.1:284-94069 GCA_910584615.1 uncultured Dorea sp. | reverse complement strand
TTTAAATCTTCTACAAATGCATTAATTTTCACTGTTATCACCGCCTTCTAAGTCTGCGCGAGAAACTACTTTACATTTACAAGGCAGCTTGTGTGTTGCAAGACGAAGAGCTTCTCTTGCCACTTCTTCCGGTACGCCGGCAATCTCAAACATAACGCGGCCTGGCTTTACAACTGCTACCCAATATTCCAAAGTTCCTTTTCCGGAACCCATACGTGTCTCTGCTGGTTTTGTAGTTACAGGTTTATCCGGGAATATTTTAATCCAGACTTTACCGCCACGCTTGATATAACGTGTCATAGCGATACGGGCAGCCTCAATCTGATTGGAGCGGATCCAGCATGGCTCCATTGCAATGATACCATATTCACCGTTTGTAATCTGATTTCCGCGAAGTGCTTTTCCCTTCATGGAACCGCGGAACTGTTTACGACGTTTTACTCTCTTTGGCATTAACATGATTAATCTCTCCCTTCCTTAGCTGCTTTTTCCGGAAGAATTTCGCCCTTGTAAACCCACACCTTAACGCCGACTTTTCCGTAAGTTGTATTGGCCTCAGCGAATCCGTAGTCAATGTCTGCTCTCAGTGTCTGAAGCGGGATTGTTCCCTCGCTGTAGAATTCTGTACGAGCCATATCTGCTCCGCCAAGACGTCCTGATACAGAAGTCTTAACTCCGAGTGCTCCTGCCTTCATAGTTCTGGACATACAGGACTTCATAGCCCTTCTGAAGGAGATACGGTTCTCAAGCTGCAGAGCGATATTCTCTGCCACTAACTGAGCATCTTTATCCGGTCTCTTGATTCCCTTGATATCAACAATTAACTTCTTATCAGTAAACTTTGCAAGTTCACCTTTTACTTTTTCAATTTCAGCTCCGCCCTTACCAATCACGACACCAGGCTTTGCTGTATAGATAATGATCTTAGCGCGGTCAGATGCTCTCTCAATCTCAATTCTGGAAATACCGGCGCTGTATAATCTTTTCTTAAGATACGTTCTGATTTCATGGTCTTCCACTAAATTGTCAGCGAAATCTTTCTCTGCATACCATTTGGAATCCCAGTCTTTGATTATGCCGACTCTTAAACCATGTGGATTAACTTTCTGTCCCATGTCTGCCCTCCTTATCTTTCATCAAGCACAAGTGTAATATGGCTCATTCTCTTTTCTATTCTATAAGCTCTGCCCTGTGCCCTCGGTCTGATTCTCTTCATTGTTGGTCCTTTGTTTGCATATGCCTCCGCAATATAAAGGTTTTCAGCATTCATACCATTATTATTCTCAGCGTTAGCAACCGCAGACTCCAGTAACTTCTTTATCAAGCTTGATGCATATCTTGGACTGTATGTTAAAATACCAAGTGCTGCATTCACATCCTTACCTCTGATGGCATCTAATACGAAACATGCTTTCTGAACAGAAACTCTTGCATAAGACAGCTTAGCAGAAGGTCTTGTATCTTTATTAGCATTTCTTTCTCTTTTAATTTGGGATCTATGTCCTTTTGCCATGGATGAACCCTCCTTTCACCATTAATTATCTTACCTTTGATTTCTTCTCGTCTTTTCCATGTCCTCTGTATGTTCTGGTTGCAACGAACTCACCGAGCTTGTGCCCAACCATATCTTCTGTAACATATACCGGAACATGCTTTCTCCCGTCATGAACAGCAATTGTATGCCCAATCATGCTCGGAAAGATTGTGGAACGGCGGGACCATGTCTTGATCACAGACTTGCTTCCCGATTCGTTCATAGCATCAACCTTCTTAAGCAGGCTTGCGTCTGCAAATGGTCCTTTTTTAATTGAACGTGCCATAGGTTCTAACCTCCTTATGAAAATTATTTGATTGCTCTTCCATCTCTTCTTCTTACGATCAGTTTGTTAGAAGCTTTGTTTTTCTTTCTCGTCTTAAGACCAAGTGCCGGTTTGCCCCAAGGTGTACACGGACCCGGGCGTCCGATTCCGGTCTTACCTTCACCACCACCATGCGGATGGTCATTCGGGTTCATAACAGAACCACGAACTGTCGGTCTGATACCCATATGGCGCTTACGTCCCGCCTTACCAATATTGATCAGGCTGTGATCGCCGTTTCCTACAACTCCTACAGAAGCTCTGCAGATGATCGGAACCATTCTCATCTCTCCTGACGGAAGTCTTAAAGTCGCGTATTTTCCTTCTTTTGCCATCAACTGTGCGCTGTTTCCCGCAGAACGGACTAACTGTCCCCCTCTGCCCGGATACAGTTCGATATTATGGATCTGTGTACCTACCGGGATCTCTGAAAGCGGAAGGCAGTTACCGATTCTTACCTCTGCCTCTGGCCCATTCATGATCTTCATCCCTACCTTAAGCCCCTCCGGAGCAAGGATGTATGCTTTCGCACCGTCTTCATAACAGATCAAAGCGATATTTGCCGTTCTGTTCGGATCATACTCGATACCAACTACTTTACCAGCAACACCGTCTTTATATCTTTTAAAATCAATGATTCTGTATTTCTTCTTAGCTCCGCCTCCGCGGTGTCTAACTGTGATCTTTCCCTGATTGTTACGTCCTGCCTGTCTGCTCTTAGAAGCTAACAGTGACTTCTCCGGCGTTGACTTTGTAATCTCCGCAAAATCAGAACCTGTCATCTGTCTTCTGGAAGGCGTATATGGGTTATATGTTTTAATTCCCATGATTGCTTCTCCTTTCAATACTGTTTATTATCACGGTTTCTGTCCGTATGATTTTGATATGCTCGTTTTTCACTACACATTATCATGTTTTACAGGTTCGGTTCGCTAAGCTCGAAAAAACCTCGCTAAGCTCTCCGAACGGGCCCCGACTAAGTTTCAACCTTCGCCTTATGGCTCGGTTTCAACAAGTCTTATAGGCCCTCAAAAATCTCGATATCCGCGCTGTCCTCTGTTAACTGGACAATTGCTTTTTTCGTCTTTGCTGTCTTTCCGAACTTCATTGTTCCGCGGACTCTTTTTTTCTTGCCTTCGCAGTTCATTGTGTTAACACCTGCTACTTTTGTTCCGTCAAACATCTTCTCGACAGCTTCCTTTACCTGAGACTTAGTAGCCTGCGGGTGAACTAAAAATGTATATTTCTTCTCGCCCATAAGCTCCATGCTTTTCTCAGTAACAACCGGTTTAAGGATTACATCATAATATTTAATATCAGCCATTATGCGTACACCTCCTCAATATTCTGAACAGCAGCCTTTGTAGCGATCACTGTGCTGTATTTCATAACGTCAAATACGTTGAGCGTACCAGCCTTAGCTGTCTTGATATCAGCAATATTTCTTGCGGATAATTCAGCATTCACATTGCCGTCCTCTAACACTACAAGTGCTTTAGCAACATCAAGATTCTTCAACATATTAGCGAAGTTCTTTGTCTTGATCTCGCCAAACGCCATCTCATCAACAACAATAAACTTCTTTTCCTCTACCCTGGAAGTAAGCGCAGATTTTAATGCCGCTCTCTTCTCTTTCTTATTCATCTTAAAGGAATAATCTCTCGGTACCGGAGCAAATACAACTCCGCCGCCCGTCCACTGGGGAGCTCTTGTAGAACCTTGCCTAGCGTGGCCTGTTCCTTTCTGTCTCCACGGTTTTCTTCCGCCGCCAGATACTTCAGAACGAGTCTTAGCCTTCTGCGTTCCCTGACGGTTATTTGCAAGCTGGTTCACAACTGCCATGTGTAAAAGATGCTCGTTAACCTCAACACCAAATACCGCATCGCTTAGATCGATCGTGCCAACTTCCTTACCTTCGATATTATAAACAGATACGTTTGCCATCTTAAGTCTTCCTCCTTCCCGTCAAATCCTAATTTGATTTCACTGCTTCTTTAATAGTTACTAAAGATTTCTTCGGTCCCGGCACAGAACCTTTTACAAGAAGCAGATTATTGTCTGCATCTACGCGCACTACTTCAAGATTCTGAACAGTAACCTTAACGTGTCCCATCTGTCCGGGCATTTTCTTTCCTTTAAACACCTTGCTCGGATCGGAAGCAGCTCCATTAGAACCAGCGTGACGATGATACTTGGAACCATGTGTCATAGGCCCTCTGTGCTGGTTGTGTCTCTTGATCGCACCCTGAAAACCTTTACCTTTGGAAATCGCAGTAGCATCGATCTTATCTCCCGCCTCGAAAATATCAACTTTGATCTCCTGCGCAAGCTCATATTCACTTGCATTTTCTAATTTAAACTCTCTTACAAATCTCTTGCCGGTAACGCCAGCTTTCGCGAAATGTCCCTGCTCAGCCTTTGTCACACCATGACGGTGCACAATTTCCTTCTTACCGCTCTTGTCTTTGTTTACAATCTTGTCTTTCTTGTCAACGAATCCGACCTGAACAGCTTCATAGCCGTCATTTTCTACCGTTTTCACTTGTGTTACTACACAAGGACCAGCCTGAAGAACTGTTACCGGTGTCAGCATGCCGTCTTCGCTAAAGATCTGGGTCATCCCAACCTTTGTAGCCAAAATAGCTTTCTTCATTATAATTACCTCCTGTGATTTACAGCGGAACGCACATGGCGCTCATCCTAAATATTAGGAATACTGTGTGTTGTCGATGTTCAATCCACTTCGTTCATTGAACCACGTTCGCGCTAAGCCTTTAAAACTACTAAGCGCTTACTTTTTTGCTCTTCATTTTGATATCAATATAAACACCTGCAGGCATCTCTAACCTTGATAACGCATCAACTGTCTTCTGCGTAGGTGTAATGATATCGATCAGCCTCTTATGAGTTCTCTGCTCGAACTGCTCTCTGGAGTCTTTATACTTGTGAACAGCTCTTAAGATCGTTACAACTTCCTTCTTTGTCGGAAGAGGTACCGGACCGCTCACTTTCGCTCCATTCTTCTTTACAGTTTCGATGATTTTTTTAGCGGATGCATCAACTAACTGATGATCATACGCTTTCAATGTGATTCTCATTACTTGACTTGCCATAAAAAAAGTCGCCTCCTTTTCGTACTATTAACTCCAGTACGACAAGCGGTGACTGTACACTCTGCCGTGTGTGTCGTGAGAACCTTACACGGACCATATGTGATACAGTGACTTGTCGCCAGTTTCCTAACTTGACATTCACTCCACGGAAAACCTGCCATACCTCTTCTCAAACTACTCATTCCCAAGAAGTTTCCGGCAGCAACCTCACGCTTCATCGCTATCATGTCACAGCTTTTTTAGTATATACGATAGAAACAACTATTTCAAGTCCTTTTATTTAATTATTGTATTTTTTCAAATACATTTTTCTTCTAAAATAAGAAAAGCCCCGGTATGGACCAGAGCTTTTCTTTCCTTATTATATATAATCACTTATTTTGTTAAATTAACACTTTCAAACTCATCAATAATGTCCTGACTTGGAGCTTTTGTAGCCAGACTCACAACAATGATCATAGCAAGTGATACCAAGAATGCCGGAAGCAGTTCATAGATATCAAGGATTCCGCCCATCGGACGAACCGCATATTTCCAGATAAATACCATCGCGCCGCCGGAAACCATACCTGCAAGCGCCCCCTGCAATGTCGTGCGCTTCCAGAACAAAGCACAGATCATAACACCCGCAAAGGCGGCACCCATACCAGCCCATGCAAAGGAAACGATACCAAATACGCTAGAGTTCGGGTCTCTTGCCAAGAATAATCCGATAGCGGCAATCACAAGGATTGTAGCACGAGCTACCATAAGACTCTGTTTTTCAGTAAGCTTTTTACCGAAGAAATCCTGCACAATATTCTCAGATACACCAGAGGCTGCAACAAGCATCTGACTGTCCGCAGTGGACATCGTTGCCGCAAGGATACCTGCAAGAATAACACCGCCAAGAACCGCTGCAAGGAATCCATTCTGGCTCAGTATATTCGTAAGAGCGATGATAACACGCTCGCTGTCTTCTAACGCTTCCATATTGCCCGCATTAACAACACCAAGACCTACAACACCGATAAAGATCGCAACGCCCATAGCGATCGTTACCCATATAGATGCAACACGTCTGGATAATACCAGTTTGTTCTCATCTTCGATAGCCATAAATCTTACCAGGATATGCGGCATACCAAAATATCCGATACCCCATGCAAGAAGGGATACTGCCGATAACGCAGAATAAGGAACTGCCGAACCTGCAACCGCATCATGGATCGCGGAAAGTGAAAAATAACCCGGCAATGATTTCGCGTTATCCATAACTGCTCCGAATCCGCCCGCGCTGCTCACACCAAATGTAACAATAGAAATCAAAGCGATCGACATTACGATACTCTGGATCAAGTCATTGGTAGCAACACTTGTAAAGCCTCCCATGATCGTATAAATAACAATAATGATTGAAAATACGATTACACCTGTCATATAATCCAGCCCGAACAGGGAGTTAAAAAGCTTTCCGCATGCCGCAAATCCGGACGCTACATACGGGATAAAGAATACAACGATGATAACTGCGGAAATCGCTGTGATAATGTTCTTTTCGTCGTGGAATCTTTTTGCGAAAAAGTTCGGAACTGTGATCGCGTCAATCTTCTCTGAATAACGTCTCAGCCTTCTGGAAGTGAAGAGCCAGTTCAGATATGTACCAATCGCAAGACCTGCTGCTGTCCAAAACGCATCTGCGATACCTGTCAGGTACGCAACTCCCGGAAGACCCATCAGGAGCCAGCTTGACATATCACTCGCCTCAGCACTCATAGCAACAACAAGCGCCCCCATTCTTCTACCGCCAAGATAGAAATCCTCACTGGTGCTGTTCTTTTTTGAATTGTAAAAACCAACACCGATCAGCAGACACATGTACGCGACGATCGTACACAGGATAATAATACTAATACCACTCATAAAATACACCTCATTTCTTTCCCGTAACAGGAATTCTCGTTCTCCCTCTCTTTTTTTATTTGGAAAACGTAAAGATAAGATAAGCCATTCTACAACTTTGACATACCATTTTTAACGGCTCACTTACCGGTTCTTGATATATTTTAACACCTTGTTAAACGTGTGTCAATAAAAACATTATTTTTCTTAATGCCGGCATTACATTTTCTTATTTCTGCTTGACATTAATATAGATATTATTTATAATGAAGAAGAGGTTTAAGGTTCTCTCTATAAATGCTCTCGGTCATCCGGGAGCATTTTTTATTTTCAGGTCAGTTTCAAAACTAAGAATGGAGTGGATTATATGAGTAATGATTCAAATCAGGCACCACGGCAATGGAATTCCAGATTCGGTTATATCATGGTTGCGGCCGGGGCCGCTATCGGACTCGGTAATATATGGAAATTCCCATATCTTGCCTATCAGGGCGGCGGCGGTATTTTCCTCATCATATATATTATCATTATAGCTCTGATGGCTCATCCCATGGTGGAGATGGAGACTGCTATCGGCCGCCACAGCGCTTCTGACACAGTTACATGTTTCGAAAATATCAGTAAAAAATGGGGGTTTGTAGGATGGATCGCCAACGTCTGCACACTGATGATCAATATGTATTATGTCGTTGTCGGCGGCTGGGTACTCAAGTATGCTTTCCAATATATCGTAAATGGTGATTTTGGATCTGACAAAGAAGCATATTTCACCGGTTTTACTTCTTCAACGGCAGAACCTATTGTATGGGCATTGATACTTCTGTCTTTAGTATCTTTTCTGCTTCTTTTCGGAATCACTAATATAGTAGAAAGAGTTACAAAAGTTCTGATGCCTGCGTTATTTATATTTTTGATCATCTGCGGTATCTGGGCTCTGACTGTTACAGATGGGGCTATGGAAGGTCTAAAATATTATCTTCTTCCGGACTTCAGTAAATTTAATTTTTCAGTATTTGCCCAGGCAGCAACACAAGTATTGTTTTCTGTCGGTATCGGCTGGGGAATCTTTACTACTCTTGGGGCTAACATTCCTAAGAGCAACAACCTGAGATCTGATGCTGTTCTGGTGTCAATCATGGATACTGCTGCTGCGGTTTTAGCCGGTTTTGTTATTATTCCTTCCGCTTTTGCCGGTGGTGTGGATGTCCAGAAAGGCCCAAGCCTTGTATTCCTTGTAATGACTGATATCTTTGGTAAGCTCCCGGGAGGAAGGATCATTGGGATCTGCTTCTTTTTAGCAGTCGCGTTCGCGGTTATTTCTTCTCTCTTTACTTTTTTCGAGATTTCAGTCCGTACCTTTGAAGAAAAATGCAGACTGGGGCGCATAAAAGCTACCATTTTAACTTCTGCTATCATCGGAGCCGGCAATATCATCGTATCACTTGGGTTCGGCGTATTAAGCGGCGTACAGATCCCATGGTTTGATATTACCGGTGTAAATTACTACGGATTCTATGACTGGTTAGACTGCTTTACCGGATATGTACTGCTTCCGTTAGGATGCTGGCTTGTATGCCTGTTTGTCGCAAAGGTGTGGGGATTTAAAGAATACGAAAAAGAACTTACCAATAACGGACAAAACGGCAGGCTCACAACATACGACAAAGTTCTCACGCTCGTTGTAGTTCCTGTGTTCATGGTGATCGTCATCCTGAATGTATTCGGATTTATAAAATAACAGGAATTTCTTAAGAATATTGCAGTTTGTTGATTTTTATTGAAAGTGCACTATATTTCAAAAAATAGTGTACTTTTTTTAATCAATTCATCTATTTTAGTTTAATAAAGCATTGACTTTTCATGTCTATAGTGATAAATTTATTTATATAGAGATGATAAATCGGGGTATCATCTCTGAATAAGTTATAGTAATACATATCTAGAGATTGGAGGAGAAGAGTATGTTATTAGCACTTCAGGTTTTATTTGGTGTCCTGGCAGCAGGAACCGGTCTTGGTCTCATCATTGATGTAGCCAAAAATCGTATGGATGGTATCAGGAACGCGACAGGTAAGCAGTGGGCTTCAGGTTTTACGGTAGGTATTATCGCAAACTTCCTTGACACTCTTGGCTGCGGATCTTTTGCACCATCTACTTTCATGTACAAACTTTTCAATCAGATTGACGACATCGACATTCCGGGTACATTGAATGTAGGAGATACTTTCCCAGTTATTTTTGAGGCATTTATCTTTACCGCTTCTGTAGACTGTGAGCCTATGTTCCTGTGGATCATGTACATTTGCGCCGCTGTAGGTTCTTTCGGATTTGCAACTGTCGTAACAAAGTGGCCTCGGAACAAGATCAGATACGCTCTTGGATTTATCATGATCCCTCTTGCAGCTATTATGCTTTGCAAGAACACCGGCGTTGGTCCTTTCGGAACGGTAGGTACTCTTACCGGTTTACATGGATGGAAGCTGATCGTAGCTGCTGGTCTTAACATTTTGTGGGGTGCCTTGATGGATATCGGTTTTGGTCTTTATGCACCTTGTATGGCTACCTGTCTTCTGCTTGGTGTTGATGGTACAGCTTGTTTCCCAGTATTCATGGGATCTTGTGCATGTCTGATGCCGGCTTGTTCTATCGAGTTCATCAAGAAGCACAGATATGATGTACCGCACACGATCGGTAACGCTCTTGGCGGATGTATCGGTGTATTTATCGCATGGAAGCTTATTACAAACCTGCCGATGTTCTGGCTCATCAACCTTATTTGTGTAGTTCTGTTATGGACATCATACACATTGTTAAGCGCTGCTCAGAAAGACAAAAAAGCTGGAATAGCATAATTACATATATTTTAACCATATAGATGGCTGTCCTTACGGGTGGCCATCTATACAGTTTCAATATTCCAGTTTGCGTATTTTCGCAAAATCATTACTCAAAACGGAGAAAATATTATGTTTATAAACGAATATATAATGGACCGGAGACGTTATGATAAATGGGCAACTCCCAAATTTTGGAAGTTACCTATTTTTTATGTATGGTGTTTCATTTTTGTTGCCGGAGTTTTTGGCTGGATTTATTTCAAAAAGGTAAATGCTCCCGTAAGGTGGCAGACAATTGGAGCTTTCTTAACTTTTGTCGCCGTTTACAGAGGTGTATTTTTCAGATGGATGCACGCTGATAAGACATTCCGCCTGACACGTGTAAATTACTTTAACGGTAAAAACTGGACATGCAAAATAATTGTCGGAGATAAGAACATCTCTTTATATATTAACGGAAAAGCCAATAATAAAGTTGAATGGAAAGATATCCTGAGATTTGAAGAAGCCAAGACATTTTTTAAACTGGCAACAGATGAATATAATGAAGGCGTCATGTTAGACAAAGCCTGCTTCACCGAAGGCGATGCAGACAGTTTCAAACAATGGATGCTTGACAATCACCCCGAGATCAAGTACGGCCCTGTAGCTCCGCCGTTCAACAAATAACATGAGGATATGCGAAGATGAATACCGGAAAACTGATTAAAAAATACGTCCTTGTTGCATTTTTTGTTGTCATGATGGCTGTATCACAAACTCTCTGTATGAAAGCAGATATCGGTCTTTGCGCCTGTTGGGATTCTGTCAGCCTCAACGTCTATCAGATCACCGGACTAAAGGTAGGTACATTCAGCATAATCGGGAATTTTATCTGTATACTGATCCAGATCTTAATGTTGAGAAAGAATTTCCATCCTGTCCGCCTTTTACAGATTCCGGTCGCAGTCATATTTGGTGTAGTCGTAAATTTTGTATATTACAGGGTGCTTTTATTTGAGCTTGACAGTTACCCTGTCAGAGTCCTGTTTTGGGCAGTCTCCTATTTAGGACTTGCCGTTTTCATCGCCGGACTCAATCTGCTGGGTGCTGTTCAGATTCCTGTAGAGAGCACTTATTATACAGCAAGCAGCAAATTCGGGATTGATTTCGCGAAGCTGCATATCACTGGCGACGCGCTTCTCATCATCACTTCTCTGACTCTTTCTCTTGTATTCGGTCTTTCATTCAAAGTCCGCGAAGGAACTATCGGCGGAATGCTCGTTCTCGGTCCCCTCACCAAATGGTGTATGGGCTGGGAAAAAAAATTCATACATGAATAGACATCTATACAGAAAGGGTGCTGCATTTCGAAAATGCCGCACCCTTTCCTTTGGTATGTCATTGAGAGGTTTTTCCTCGTTGCATTGCAGTTTTGCTATATACAAAGCTGGGGAATGCTCCTCTAAAAAGAGGAAAGTATATATTAATTGGAGTTCACTGCCGCAAGACCGTTCTTGGGGAAAACAACCGGCGGCCGTGTAACTGCAATAACAACCATTGATTAAGCGTTATTAATATACCATTTCTTGTTTTTCACGTCAATACTTTATAAAGCAAAAGTAAATCTTTATGCACTTTAACAAATTTTTAACGATTTTTTCGTCACTTTTGAACACTTTAATACATCAAACCGCTGAATTCCCCATATATTCTAACTTAAATCTTAGCGCTGCTCGTCTTTTTTTCTCATTTTAAGCTTTAACAACGCCTTCGCTTTGAGACAATCTATGCGGTCCATGTTGTTTTCTCCAACTACGTCTGTCTCTTCACCGCTCTCACTCTTGTTAATATCAACAATTGCGTCCAAATAATCGTTGACAACCACAAACTGAGCAACCGTACCATTAAAGGTAATGCCTGTTACCGGAATTCCTCTCATACCGATCTGCTCTATCGTGTTTGTATAATCCACATGACTGTTTCCCCATCCGTCACAGGAGAGGATTACACCGTCTGCCCGCATGCATTCTGCCCATACAGCAGCTCTCGTTCCGACCAGCATCTTATCCTCATTGCCGTCCGGCGAACCGACAAGCATGATTCCCATCAGATCAAGATCTGTGTCATCCGCAACAACCTCCAGAAGAGGATCCCTAAAATGATGCAATGATGTTTCCTTTGTTGAAGGACCAATTCCCATACTCTTTCACCTCCTACTGCATAGAACGGATAATACCGTCACGGTACTCATTTGGAGACACGATGATTGGCATATTACCCATGTCAATAATAGATTTTCCGCCTTCTACACCAGAAGGTTCCTTCGCGAATAAGTGCGTGTCATACATCGCTCCCTGTCCGGCAACCTGTTTGATGATCAGCACTTTCTTCTTTCCCGGTCTTACAATATCGTGATACTCATGACGCTCCGTACACTTCTCTCCTTTAAACTTCTTCAATTTGTCACGGTAACTCTGAATGAACTTATCACATGCCCGGTGCGCCGCCGTCGGTCCCGGCCGTTCCTGTCCCATACCTGCCGCAAGAGTCACATCAAAAGATATAATGTAATCGTCATCGCCCGGTGTACCCGCCCGGTTCAGGTATAACTGCTCCTTTAAGTTCCCTTCCGAAGAGCCAAACTCGTGGCACTGTTTGCCGTTTACATCTACGCCTGTAAGAATGACATACACACCTGTAATAGTATGTGTAATACCCTCTCCCAGCTTTCCAAGAACCTTTGTGGAAATAGGGACAATATCCATCATCGTATTCGTCCAGCGATCATGATCACCCGGTTTAATGATCTGAATATCAATCTTTTCGATATGCTCCTCCGCTGCTACAAGCCCGTCGATCATCTCTTTGCTGACTGTCATATGCCCATCCGTAGTTATGTCATTATGTTCGCCCCATTCTACGTCGTTCATATGGAACGCTTTAATTACCAGCCTTCTCAAATCTTTTACTCCGTCTGCCAATTTTTCTTTCACCTCCGCCTTAATATTATTTTCACTCATACTAATATTATAAAATATGTTCTGCTTTTTTCCAACACTTCGTTTTAAAAAAGAGCAGATGAAAACATCTGCCCTTAAACTCTGCTTTGTTCCGTTCACACCGCGCCATTCGCAAAACACAGCTATTTCACTCATAAAATGACGCTCCCTACGTCAGCCAGACATCTCAAATTCTCATATACGCATAGAATCCGGACTAACTGTCTGACATGTGAACTATAAAGTCAAATTAAATCTTAGCTACATACTCAAATGGCAGCGGAACAATCTTTCCAGGTGTCTGGATTTCCATTAACTGCTCAAGAGTTGCTTTAACGATCTGTGTCTGCTGTTCAACATTGTGCGGTCCACCTGCATTAGCACCCATAGGTACCAACGGAGCAACTGCACGAGGAGTACCGGTCTGACGAACAACCGGCGGAAGAGCTGCAATAATAATTGTAGGAATTCCAGCTTCTTCAATCGCTCTCTGCACCAATACTGCAGAGCGGTGGCAGGTACCTCAGCCAGCGGTGAGGATTACTGCGTCTACATCCTCTTCTTTGAACATCTTTGCGATAGCCGGGCCTGTCTCGCCTTTGAACTTCTCCTGGTTTCCACCGCCGCCCATGAATCCTGCGTGTACAGGAGCACATGCTTTAATAAAGCCTTCTTTTGCCAGCTCATGGATCCTGTCGATCGGGAACATACAGTTGATGTCTTTGTTAACATCACTGTTATCATATCCGCCATGGGATACCATCAATTCATCTGATGGCATAGTATCTGTTACCTTTCTCCACGTAAAGTCGCCGGCAAGATTGAATCTTTCCTGATCTTTGTGGTGAACGCCTGCTGCTGTCGCAAGAGCGATCGTCATATCTTTGAGCTCTTTCGTAACAGGAGTCCATACAGACGGTGGAGTAATAGGAACGAAGATTTCAGATTGTAAACCTTTAACAACCGTTAAACTCATTTTTAAACCTCCTTGTTATCATCCAAACGCTTACTCATTTCTTGTTGTTTGCGTCTTTCTTTTTCAATGTTGCTGACGTAGTGTTCATTTACCTCTGGCCCTAACTGCTCCGGAAAGCTCATGTTCCATCCGAATTCCTGTCCCACCTTCGGTTCAGTATCGCAGATGAACATCCTCTTCGGTGCTTTAAAGAACCCCAAGCGCCCTTTTAAGTCAACGCTGATGCTGCAATCATCAATGTCCACTACAACGCCTTCCATATAAATGATCTTATCGCCATAATTCAAACGTTTATTATTCATTCAATACACCTGGTTTAGCTGTATTTTAATCTACGCTTCTCGCTCATTGGAAGTGCCTGCTCATTGTCAACAAGGTCAATCTTCTTGTTATAAGCGCTCTCAATTAACTCAACGTTTGTAGACTTAACGTTTGGATTCCACTTCTTCTCAGCAGCCTTAACGTCTTCTCCGGCCATAGCTGCTTTCAGCATAGCAAGCGCGCGGATAGCGTCTTCCTGACAAAGTGTGTTGTTACCAAGAATCTCATTCTCGATACCTGCTTCAGATTTGTTGTTATCAACCATGTACTGCATGTACTTATTACCAACAACAAGAGCACCCTGTACTGCACAGTAAGACATACCTACTGTCGGAACTCCTCTCATACCGATCTGCTCGATATGGCTTGCGAAGTCGATATGGTTGTTTCCAAATCCTTCAGTCGTAACGAATGCACCATCAGCATCCATCATCTCTACTGTGTGTCCTACACGGCGGGATACGTAGAATTTCTCAGCATTGATCTGAGGAGATCCAACGAATACAACACCGCAAAGGTCAACTTCTTCATCGTGAAGAGCCTCAAGAACAAGCGGCTCTCTCCAGTAATGTCTGGACATCTCTTTTGATGCAGGTCCGATACATGTCAAAGCATGGATACATCCGTCAAGAACCTCAAGCGGAGATACGCAAACAGGAACGTTTCCTAAGTCTACGTTAGCTCTTGCTCCAAGGATACCAACCGGCTCTACAGGAAGGATGAAGTTATCATGCATAGCTCCCTGTCCCATGATCTCTTTAACGATTACAACTTTCTTCTTACCCGGACGACGGATAGACTTAAGCTCCTGAGTATCAACTACAAGGCTCTCGTCAAGTTTCTTCATAACCTCACGGATCTCCTGTGTAATGATATCAAATGCTGTATGAGCAGCCATAGGCCCACGGCGCTCCATGTTTGTCTTCTCCTGGATAACAATGTTACCTTTGATGAAGATCTCACCTTTATCCGGACATCCCGGACGGCCCCACATAATATTCTCGTCAAGGTATCCCTCAGAAGAACCGAACTCACCAATCTGAACTCCGCCTTCATCAACACCTGTCAGCATCATAACAACGCCGTCAAGTACTCTTGTCACGCCGCTTCCGAGTTCATCATCGCCCTCTTTTGTAGCGATTGGCTGTACGTCCATAACTGTCTCGGAATATGTGTGATATAACTCAGGAGTAATGATCTCAAGTTTAAAATCTTTAACCAATTCCTGATCTGCGATAACGTCTGCTTCGATTCCTTCACGGATGTAAAGAGTCGTTCCCTCGATCTTTGTCTCAGGCCCTCTCTTAACTTCTGTAATGTTGAAGTGCTTTCTTGTAAGAGTTCCTACGATTTTCTCTTCTCCAACTGCTGCCGGTGCTGCTGCTTCCGCAACCGCAGCTGCCGCTGCCGGAACCGGTGCAACTGCCGCGCCGCCGCCAAGTGCTCCCACCGGGATCTCAAGGTCGATATCCTTACCTTCTCCGATGTGGATCTTAAGCATGCCGCCTGCTACCGGCGCTGCCGGTGCAACTGGTGCTGCCGGTGCCTCCTGTGCAACCTCTTCTTCAACTGCCGGCGCGCTTACGCTTGGAGCCTTCACTCCGTCAAGAACATCTGCTGTAAGCGGAGCAAGAGAATCACAGGTTTTTGTAAGTTTTGCTCCTAATACTTCCTCGATGGTAAGGCAACCGTCAAGGTTTAATAATCCTGAATCTACCAAATCGTCAAAAATTGCCGGATCTTCCAGATTCGCAGGCTCAATTGTAATGCCGGCCTCGGCTCTACAACATAATACCGCAGGATCATGAGCATGTGCTTTAGCTGTTTCAGCTGTGATAGACATATTGTTTTCCCTCCTTGTTTGGATTTCTTAATTATATATACAGCCGCTTCCGGCAGGCGAAAACCTCTCACTTCGCCGTCACGCAAAAAGGAATCGGGGAACCTTTTTCATGCGCCGCAAGCAACAGTAATACCTTTAAAATCATGTGCGTTTTCTAAAAATCAATATCCTGGCTTACCTGTTTGGAAACCTTAAGCGTCCTGTACAGTGCGTGTCCAACTGATCTCATAACATGATCTGTCTGGTGGAACACCTTCAGTCCCATCTTCGGTCCGGATGCCATAACTGTATTAGAGCAGTCTGAGCAGTTACCGATAATGATATATTCACACTTATCTTTCTTAAACTGCATATTGTTCTTAACCTGTCCAGGACAGTTGCCCGGTCTTAAGCACTTAAGAGGCGCGCCCGGCTTATTCTCGATCGCCTGTTTACATCTCGCCACAGATACAACTTTACCGTTCATCTTCTCACAGATCTCACGCATACGCTCTTCATTACCGCCGCATGCACATACAAGCAGTCCCACATTCGCTCCATGAAGATCCGGGAATTCAACTGTAACAAGGATTCCTCCTGTCGTCTTCGTGATCGGCGCGTCAAAACCTGTAGATTTTCCGGTAAACGCTCCGCCCATAACGATCTCGCCGTACTTTCCGTCGATACCGCCGGCTCTTTCAATCAATTCTCCGACACTTGTTCCTACCGGAACATCCATAAATACGTGCGCGCCGTTTCCGCCGTTAAGCTTGCCGCGAACAGTCAGATTCTTCGTGATACATGGTTTCTTTTCATCAATTGCTTCTGCAACCTTAGCCGCCGTCTCAAGATTCACTACAACAGACTTAGCTGCTGAAGGAAGCTGCATAGTCGTAAGATTCACACCAAGGCACTCTCTTACAACCGCGCGCTCTTCTCCCATCGGATAGATATCAGGAAGAAGGTGCATAGAAATTGCAGGTTCACTCTCCAATGCCTTCTGCAGGATCTTGATAGCTTTCTGGTTTTTCTTTTTAATTGCGAAAATCGCTTTGTCAGCATTCGTGATCTCCATACAGTATTTCACGCCGCGGATCACTTTATCACACTGCTCCTCAATCTGTCTTATATTATGTTCAAGTCCCGGCTCACACTCTGCAGCATTAATAAGTATATAACCCTTCTCGCAGTCCAGCTTAAAATCAGCCGGAAGCTCCGGATTGATCTCTGGATCAAGTTCACCCATCGGTGTCTCTGCAAGATTGATGTTCAGCTTGATTCCTGTCGGGAATCCGGCTCCGCCAAGTCCCACAACTCCGGCAGCTTTTACCATGTCAAGCTTGCTCGCATCCTCCGGCACATCAATCGGCACAAACTCATCCGGCTGTTCATCAGCCGGCTCAATAATGATACGGTCTTCTGTAACCTCTGTAACTTTTCCGTACACACTGGAAAAAATATTAGCGCCAAGCCCTGTAGGTGTCGCAATCAATGTACCTTTTTTTACCTCGTCGCCGGCTTTAACGATTGCCGCACATGGTGCCCCAACATGCTGACGTAATAACATCTGTACATTTCCCATGTCAAACATCTCCTTTTAATAATTTATTTAAGTAAAAAACGAAACGTGTCCGTTTCATTACCTCTCAAATGTTGCAAACAAGCAATATACTTTTCTAACCGCTCTTAATATTCCCCAAAATCATATCTTCATATTCAAAAAGCATTTATACTTACTTATTGATAATTTCTATAATTATTCCTGCTAAATTCTTAACAGCTGAAATTCTTTTTTTGGCGAGGGCATGTGGGAATCGAACCCACCCGGGACGCTCCTAACGCCCCACACTGGTTTTGAAGACCAGGAGGCACACCAGTCACCCATCTACCCCCATATATCCTTAATTCATTCGTGTTAACAATAACACATTCTACACTATATTTCAACCACTTTTATTTATTTTTATAATATCAAAAAAGCGTTGACTTTTCAAGGTTTTTCCTACATAATGGTATTAAAGGATTGAACGGCGTACTAGAACGCAGTCTATTTGTTATTTTTCTGTCATACTGATGTATGTCATAGGAATCTTTTTTTGAAAAAGGCACCGCCGGAATTATGGTTCCCGCTGTGTTTTTATATAACTTATAGTTTTTCTCTATGAGTATGTTTAAAGGAGGTACTTAATTATGAAGTTAGAAGCAAAAGTCAACTTCGACCGGTTTGAGACTTCACTCCAGGTAGTGGACGCTCATACCGTAGGCGAGTTCTGCCGTGTTGTTATCGGTGGATTCCCGGAGCCGGAAGGCAATACTATGATTGAAAAGAAGAAATGGATGGAAGAGAACTACGATCATGTTCGTACAGCTCTGATGTTCGAACCAAGAGGACACCATGACATGTTCGGGGCTTTCTTATGTGAGCCGGTAAACCCGGAAGCACAGTTCGGCGTTATGTTCATGGACACAGGCGGATACCTTAACATGTGCGGACACTGTACGATCGGTGCTGTTACAGTTGCCATCGAAGCTGGCCTTGTAGAGTCCAAAGAAGGCGAGAACGAAGTTGTTCTGGAAGCTCCTGCAGGAATCATCCGCACTACAGCTATCGTAAAAGACGGCAAGGTAGAAAGCGTTACACTGACAAACGTTCCTGCATTTGTTTACAAAGAAAACTTAAGCGTTAACATCGACGGCAAAGAGGTTCCTTTCACTATCTCTTTCGGCGGAAGCTTTTTTGCTCTGGTTGACACAACTAAGCTTGATCTTGGGGAGATCAATCCGAAGTCTGTTCCGGCATATACAGACCTCGGCATGAAGTTACTGGATGTCATCAACAAAGAGATTCCGGTTAAACATCCGCTTCTTGACATCGACACTGTTGACCTTGTTGAGTTCTACGGTCCGACACCGAACCCGGAGAAAGCTACTATGAGAAATGTAGTTATCTTTGGCGACGCTATGGCTGACCGTTCTCCATGCGGAACAGGTACAAGCGCGAAGCTTGCTACTCTTCATCACTGGGGAGAGATCGGAGTTGGCGAAGAATTTATTTACGAGAGCTTTATCGGAAGCCTGTTTAAGGGAGTCATTAAAGAGACAACTAAAGTCGCGGACTTCGACGCAGTTATCCCGATGATCACCGGAAGCTGCTACCTGACAGGTGTTGCTACTTACTTAATCGATCCGACAGACCCATTGAAATACGGTTTTCAGGTAGGCTAATTTTTACTGATCTTTTATTAGTTTACAAAGAATTACAGAAGCGGATTTCGAATAATCCGCTTCTCTTTTTATAAAAACCTGAAAGGAATGGTGCATTCGATGCCAAGAAAACGACAATCCACAAAAAGCCGCATCGTGAAAGCCGCATGGAATCTGTTTTATAAAAATGGTTACGAGCACACCACCATTGAGGACATTATCGCAACTTCCAAGACTTCCAAAAGAACCTTTTATCACTATTTTAAAGGCAAAGAAGCTCTTCTTAACAGTCTCTCTTACCTGTTTGACCAAAAATACGAAGAGCTTTACAACACCATTGACCACAGTCTGTCCAGCTATGACAAACTGCTGCTATTAAACCGGGAATTGTTTCTTATGATTGAGGAAAGCGTTGATATCACTCTTTTAGCTTACCTTTATTCCTCACAGCTGATAACAAAAGACAAAAAATCTTTGTCCGACAAAAAACGTTTTTATTTTAAATGGATTACTGAGATTATATCTGATGGTTTAGAACGAGGCGAATTCAAGAACACGAGCACTGCTGAAGAATTAATGAACATTTACGCTATGTATGAGCGGGCACTGCTCTATGACTGGTCATTGTTCAAAGGCAGGTTCTCTCTGTCAGAATACAGTAACAAACTGCTTCCGCATGTATTGGATACTTTTATTGAAGGAGTATAGTTATGAAGATTTCTGATGAACCCGAAAAGGGTACTTTTATCCGGCAGATATTACCGCCGCATCAAAGTACCCTTTTTTGCTGCATATTTTTATAGTTTCAGATACGCTCTGACTGTTATACCATACACTCGTGGATCTCTTCTTCTTCTATTCCTGCCGTCTTCATCATGGCCACAATCTCTTCTCTGTCTGAAATCTCCGCGCACCATGACAGACCGCATCCCGCAGAGATAGCCCGCGGAACGGGTATGATCCGTCCTGGAACACTTTTCTCTTTGCATACCTTTTCCATAGCCATGGCATCTGCTGTTGTATGGAACGTCACCACAAGCTTAAGTTCCTTTTTCTTCATAACCTACTCTTCCTCCTGTGCAAGCTCGTTTATGGCGCGGATGGCTGTCTCTACCTCTTCATCTGTATTATAATGGCAAAAGCTGAACCTCACCGCCCCCTGCTCTTTCGTTCCAAGGGCTTCATGCATAAGCGGCGCGCAATGTCCGCCAGGTCTTGTGGAGATTCCATAATCTGTAAGAAGCGCATCACTCACCTCTCCGGAATCATACTCACCGATATTTAAAAGAACGATCGGGCATCTTTCTCTCTCTGAAAAATCACCGTATACCGTAACTTTCGGAATATCCTTTACCCCCTCATAGAACTTCCACATCAGTTCCTGTTCTCTGGCACGGATCCTATCTATCCCTGTTTCTTCCAGATACTCTAAAGCCGCGTGAAGCCCCGCGATTCCATGTCCGTTAAGAGTACCCGCCTCAAGGGCTGTCGGCATCTTGGCCGGCTGTGACTTATTGTATGTCTGAACACCGGTTCCGCCGCATTTTAACGGCCGTACCGCAATTCCTTTTCTTACATACAATCCCCCGGTCCCCTGCGGACCTAAGAGCCCCTTATGCCCCGTGAAACAAAGCACGTCAATGTTCATCTTCTCTACATCAATCGGGAACACTCCCGCAGTCTGGGAAGCGTCCACCGCAAAAAGCACACCATGTGTCCTGGCAATCTTTCCCACAGCCTCTATATCCACATAATTCCCTGTCAGATTCGAACCATTGGTACATATGATCATCTTCGTCTCGTCACAGACAGCTTCCCCGATCCGCGAAATATCAAGCCTGCCTCTCTGATCACTCTTTATGATTGTAAGCTTTACACCTTTGCTTTCCATCTCATATAGCGGGCGCAAGACAGAATTATGCTCCAACACTGTCGTGATCACATGATCTCCCGGATTCAAAAGTCCTTTAACCGCTATGTTCAGACTTTCTGTTGAATTATTTGTAAACGCTATCTGCTTCGGGTCCGTTCCTCCAAAGAGACGGCAAAGCTTCTCTCTTGTATCATAAATAATCCTTGACGCGCTAAGCGAGGCCTCATTCGCCCCTCTTCCCGCATTTCCCATAGAACTCATCGCGCTGACAACCGCGTCGATCACACACTGCGGTTTATGCATTGTCGTTGCCGCATTATCTAAATATATCATATATCCGTCCTCTTTTTCCCCTGCTTATCCGTCGTTAAATATTATATATTTCCTTTATGATTTTGATAAAACGCTCTATATTCGCTGTCATTGGAGCATTTTTATTGTAAACAAGATTAAGGTTGCGCCCCGCATCCGACTTTGGGATCGGAAATGCCAGCATCTGCCCGCTGCGCACCTCTTCTTCTGTCGCAAGCCTTGACAACACAGAGATACCCATTCCCTGACGCACCGACCGCTTAATCGTCTCCTGGTTATCTATACTTGCTATGATATCCAGATTTCCGGTTTCAATTCCAGCTTTGCGAAGCTGCTTCTGTGCTTCCTTACGTGTACCGGACCCCTCCTCACGCATAATGATATTCTCTTTTTTGATCCATGATATATCATCCTCTCCATTCTCCAGCAAGGCCCGGTATTTCTCTGTATTCGGCGTTATGATCGAAAGCTTATCCTTATAAAAAGGAATATACCTGCAATATTTTTTCTCCAATACAGTCCCCGTAAATCCTACATCCGCCATTCCCTTCACAATCTGTGACACAACCTCGCTGCTGTCCGTCTCTATAAGTTTAAACTGTTCGTCAGGATATCGCTTTTTAAACCGCATCAGCACTTCCGGCAGAAGATACTGCGCCGGTATCGTAGAAGCCGCGATCGTAACACAATGATTTGCCGCGCTTTTCCCTCGCATGTTAAAATGCTCCGCGATCTGACATTCCAGTTCAACCATCTGTTTCGCGTATCTGTACAATTCCTGTCCCGCCTCAGACATCATCACTTCCTTTGTATTGCGGATGAACAGCCTGACCTTAAGCTCTTTCTCAAGAGTCGAGATATGAGCACTCACTGTTGGCTGCGTCAGATACAATTCTCTCGCGGCTTTTGAAAAGCTTCCGGTCTCAACCACTCTAACAAAAGCCTCCAACTGTTTCAAATTCATTAATATGCTACCCTTTCACTTTCTCCGCCTGTCTTTTTTGTCACCTTAATACTATCCATATATTCCAGAATCGGTTTCGCGCTTTTTCTGCTTGTAGAGAACAGATCCCGCACTTCGGCGATCGTAATCACCGGAGCCTTTGAAAGCCTTTCTGAAATCACTTTTCTGGCCTCCTCCATATAGCTCTTAAGCGTGTACATATCTTCCGTGACTTTCACCGCCTTCCCCTCCTGAAGAAGTATGTTCAGTATATCATTCTGTATTTCTTTTGAAATCCCTTTACATTCAATTTCAGAATACCTGATAAAATCAAAACGGCTCTTTTCAAAAGCATCAAGAAGTATTCCTGATACTTTTTCGTATGTTTCGTCCTTACATACTTCATAATCCGGCGTACATAAAAACTCGCCCTCCTGTTTAAGCCACCCTTTTTCCTCCATCATCTCTATCATGCGGTCAAATACATTGGGTCTCATCTTCGAAAAATATGTCCCGCGGACCTCTGCTTTTTTGATCCCATAACGATAAGGATATTTCTTTTCATAGAATGACAGTGCGCTGTCTAAAGCGCTCCTGGCTTCCTCAGCGTTCTTTGCGTGCCATACATATGTATCTTTGCGCATGGCAAATACATGGACCTTCTTCTCTTCTTCAAGCCCCCTGATATCTTCCTCTACTTCTTCCGCCGAAAGCGCAGTAAGCTTCGCAAGCTCCGATACAGTGATCATCGTCTCCTTGTGTTCCTTTACATGGAGTTCTATGACATCTGCGCTTGAACCAGACTCCTTACGCTTAAGTTCCTCTATAGCGTCCTCCCTGAAGCGTTTTTTAATGCCCGGATTCGGCTCTAATATAACGCCGCCTCCGATGGTCTCCATCGGAGAATAAAATCTGACAATGAACTTATCTCCGCGGCGTACCGCGATGCTCTCCTCCAGCCTGAGCTGTACCAGACCGCTCTCTCCCGGTCCGATCTCTTCCTTATCCAGAAGAACGGCCCGGCAAAGGATCTCACTCGTCCCTGTAAAAAAGTGCAGCCTTGCATGATTCGTCAGCACACGCATAGAACTATCCAGCACATTCAGCCTCACATCCAAGAGGTCTGCTGTCTTCATACTTCCGGGAGAGGCAAGGACGCATCCTCTCCTGATTTCACGTTTCTTTATATTAGATAGATTGACCGCCACACGCTGTCCTGCATAACATACATTCTTATCTTCTCCATGCACCTGTATACTTCGTATCTTGCTCTCTTTCCCAATCGGATACATCTCCAGCATATCTTCTTTGCGGATAGTTCCCGAAACAAGTGTACCGGTAATGACTGTACCGAATCCGGACAGGGAAAATGCCCTGTCAATCGGAAGACGCGGTATTGTGTTGATATCTTTCTGCAGTACTTCATCACTTGTCATATGACCGATCAGTTCCACAAGCTCCTTAAGCCCTTCTTTTGTCGCTGCAGACACCTTCACTACCGGAGCATGCTCAAGAAATGTTCCTTCAAACTCTTCTTTAATCTCTTCCTCTACAAGCTCCAGCCATTCCTCGTCCACAAGATCACATTTATTCAGCACAACAATGCTTTTTTCTACTCCCAGCAGATGAAGTATATCCATATGCTCTCTTGTCTGAGGCATGATCCCCTCATCCGCGGCGACTACAAGAAGCACAAGGTCCATCCCCACAACACCTGCAACCATGTTGTTGATAAACTTCTCATGGCCCGGCACGTCAATGATACCCGCCCGGTCCCCGCCTGGCAAGTCAAAGTATGTGAATCCCAGATCAATTGTGATCCCTCTTCTCTGCTCTTCCTCCCAGCGGTCTGTATTCCTCCCTGTCAACGCTTTTATAAGGGTCGTCTTTCCATGATCGATATGTCCTGCTGTTCCTATAATTATATTCTTCATATTCCCTTGTCCTTTAAGGCCCACCTTTTATCACTTTTCTATTAAGCCTGTCTTTTCCAGTACATCAAGCTCTTTTAACTGATCCGCGATTATCTTCACATCTTTATCCGTTATCGTTCTTACGTCAAGAAGTATCTCGTCATTAACCGTTCTCGGTATAATGGGTACCGGAAGATGGCGCATACGTTCTTCCAGATCATTTACACTGATCTTTTCCGGCCGGATCGTGACAGCCATGCTTGGGATACGCTCAAGCGGAAGCGATCCTCCTCCAATCTGTGATTCACACGGCCTTATCTCAATATCCGCCGGAAGTTTTCTATTTCTCAATGCCCTAAGAAGCGTCTTCGCCCTCTTATGAACCTCTTCTTTTGGTTCTGAAAGCATCCTGAGTACCGGTATGTTTTTAACCGCCTTTTCCTCTGATAAATACTCCTGAAGAACCAGCTCCAGCGTCGCTGCCGTGAACTTATCTATCCGGAGCGCTCGTGTAAGCTGGTTCTTCTTCATCATGTCAATATACTTTTTCTTTCCGATGATAATCCCTGCCTGAGGTCCCCCAAGAAGCTTATCGCCGCTGAAGCACACTACATCCGCACCCTTCGCGATAGATTCCTGCACCGTAGGCTCATGAGTCAGACCGTATTTTGCCAGGTCTATGAGCACACCGCTCCCTAAGTCTTCCACAACCGGTATATCGTGCTCTCTGGCAAGAGGTATCAATTTATCAATCCCCACCGATTCTGTAAAACCTACAATCCGGTAGTTGCTCGTATGTACTTTGAGCAGAGCCTTCGTCTCCTCAGTAATCGCATTTTCATAATCGTCATAATGTGTCTTATTGGTAGTCCCAACCTCGATCAGATCCGCGCCGCTTTGTTCCATCACATCCGGGATCCTGAACTTTCCGCCAATCTCTATAAGCTCCCCCCTGGATACGATAACCTCGCCTCCCTTAGCCAGGGAACTTAAGATAAGAAGCACTGAGGAAGCATTATTATTCACCGCCATCGCGGCCTCCGCCCCTGTAAGCCTGCACAAAAGCTTTTCAAAATGAGAATAACGCTCCCCTCTTTTCCCTTCTTTAAGATTGTATTCAAGATTCGAATATCCGCTGACGAGATCCAGAACTTTTTTCATGTGCTTTGCGCTTATAGGCGCACGGCCAAGATTGGTATGGAGGATCGTTCCTGTTCCATTCACCACCTTGCGCATATTAGGTGTATGCATAGCCGATACAGTAAGCCCGATGTTAGAAGAAAGCAGCCTGATTCTCGCTTTCGCCTTTTCCTCATCCTCCGCCGCGGCAATATAAGACCTCAGCTTGTCCATCTCGATGTGGACAGCCTCCATCACCGTCTCCCTGCTGTACTGCTCTATCATTTTTTGTATACTTTCATCCTCTAAAAGCATATCAACCTTCGGGATACTTCTGTATAAAAGATTCTTGTTCATAACATTCCCCTTTTTTATCTTGTTTAGAATAACCGGATCAATTTATCACTTTCCGGCGTTACCTTGCCGATAATTGATACCGTAGTATCCATACGGGCCGCCTTAAAATCAGCGATCATATCTTCCAGATTTTCCGGTGACACGCTAATCAGCAGTCCTCCCGAAGTCTGCGGATCATAGAGCAGGTCCAAATAATGCTCCGCGACAGCCCCTGTCTCCACATGCTTCATAGAATAGCCTCTGTTTTTATACGCCCCGGCAGGTACAAGCCCCATCTTCGCGTAATCCACAGCATCCTCTAAATAAGCGATATCGTCTACCCTAAGCTCAAATGTAACTTTGCTGGCAGAAGCCATCTCCACACAGTGACCTAAAAGCCCAAAACCAGTAATATCTGTACATGCAGATACATCATATCTTTCTACTACCTGTTTTCCCAGTTTGTTCAGAGACGCCATGACTGTCTGCGCCTCCCTGACCGCCGACGGCGATGCCATCTCTGCATTAATAGCAGTATTGACAATCCCGCTTCCGATCTGCTTTGTCAGAACAAGGATATCTCCCGGTCTGCAGCCATAATTTTTAAATATCTTATCAGGATGTACAAAGCCCGACACACATAACCCGTATTTAGGTTCATCGTCCTGCACGGAATGTCCGCCCACCAGTACCGCTCCTGCTTCTTTCACCTTCGCCGCGCCACCTGCCAAGATGTCGCCAAGAATCGCCGGATCCAGACAATTCGGGAACCCGACTATGTTAAGCGCAACTGCCGGCTCACCCCCCATAGCCCATACATCGCTTAGGGAATTAGCAGCCGCTATCTGTCCAAACATATAAGGATCATCGACAATCGGTGTAAAGAAATCGACGGTCTGAATCATGGCGATATCGTCAGTCACTCTGTATATAGCCGCATCATCGGATGTCTCAATACCGACGAGCAGATTATCGTCATGGAATTTCGGCAGCTTACTCAGAACCTGAGCAAGGGTCTCCGGACCGATCTTAGCCGCTCAGCCTGCGGTCTTACTTAAACTTGTTAATCTGACATCTGATTTCATTCGTCAATAATCCTCCTGTTTTTTATTAGAAAATGCGTAAATAACGCATATTTCCCAAAATAATCTGAAATAAGAGCCACGCCTCTGCTTTTGAAGAAGTATACCCAAAGGGCATCCTGCAGCTTATGTGCTCTGCACTGAAAAACAAGGTATGGCTCTTTTTGCAAAATATAACTATTATCTATCGTTTCCTGATCACGGCTTAATAATACTTCCAGCTTTTGCCATCGTCTCAACAATGCTGTACATATTAGTCACAGTGCCTACAGAAAGCTTTTCTTTCAGCCCATAATAATCAAGGCATGTCCCACACGTCATGATCTCAACACCCTGCGCCTCTAAAGATCTCAGATCCTCCAAAGAATCAGAGCCTTCCGCTGTCAGCGTAGCTCCTCCATTATAAAAGAGCATCGTCTTAGGCAGTGTATCAAGCTGTGTCACAGCAAAGATAAACCCTTTGATCAGTACCTTTCCCAATTCATCATTGCCTGTTCCCATACGGTCAGACGAAACAACTACAACTGTATTATCCCTTGCATCCGGCATGCAGCTTACCTCTTCTTCCTCTGCCGCTAAAGGAACTCCCTCCATCTTAACCGTAATCTTGAATTCTGCCTCAGAAATCTTCTCAGAAGATACCTGTCCGCCTGATGCGGCCGCCATCTTCGATACGTTCTGGACAGCAATCTCGTTGTCAACCAGCACTTCTATAGTCTCCGGACCTGTCAGTGCCTGCATTGCCTTTTTTGTCTTGATAACCGGGATCGGGCAATTATCTCCCATTGCGTTGACTGTAATCATAATGTTACCACCTTTCCACCCATTCCCCCGGATCGTGTCATCGGCATGTCTTAAACCCTGCACTACATATTTTAACACTGACCACCCAAAAGGTAAATGGATATTTAAAATTTATAATTACAGCTCGTCTATATCCACATCTATAGAAGAACTGTAAGAATGCATGATCTGGTACGTGCCGTCTTTATAATACGCCGGCTTCATATTCCCTTTACGGAACGCTGCAAGGAACTCTTCAAAAGTCCGGACCTCCTCGGGAAAATATGTAACACATACTCCTACTTTCTCAGGCACATGGCAATCGCTGGCACCCAGTGTGAAAAGACTTAATTGCTCTGCATATTCAGCTGCTTTTTGGCAAGCTTCCTTTGAAGTACTTCCATTTAATACCTCTAATCCGTCAAGACCTTTAACTTCCAAAAGATGCTCTTCCATACCCCGGCGGTTGCCGCGGAATGGATGCGCCGCAAAGCAGACTCCTCCCTGCGCTTTCACAAAATCAATAAAATCCTGTGCAGGTATCCGTTCCTTTGGATAATCATCAATCCCAAACGCAACGATGTCTCCCTGGAGGGAATAGAATTCAATCCCTACAAACACAGGAAATCCGGTCTTTTTCGTGTATTCTTTTGCGTACTCCTTAAAGCCCATGCTGTCATGGTCCGTAATGCAGACAGCACCGATACCTTTTTCCTTCGCAATCTTTACAATCTCATCCAGCTTTAAAAAACTGTCTTTTGAATGTGTCATCTCATGCATGTGTACATCAATAAACATCAGAAATTCCCCTTTTTACAATGACTTCCTTGTTTCTATTATATAATCAGCAATAGCAATCTTCAAATAGAGAATTATAATATATATAGTTATATATTGATATTATCTATATACTTTCATGTCTTAATTTTTTCATTCCATAAATCTTCGAAACATGGTATACTGTTTTTAACAGATATCAGCAACGAAAGACTGCTTTTTAAGAAGGGGGTAGATTTACATGACAGAAGAATTGATCAAAGAAGTGAAACATATCCAAAAATGCCTGATCGATAAAGATATGACCGGAGAAGAGTGGGAGGAAAAAATGGATATCGTCCGCAAGCTTGAAGATGTATCCTCCTACCTCAAAGATGCTCTTGGGCGGGGGATTGAGTTTTGATAAAAGCACTTGTATTCGATATGGACGGGCTTTTATTGGATTCTGAAAGAATTGTGAAGCGTTCTTGGGATAAAGCAGGAATCGAGATGGGTATTCCTGATATCGGAAAGAACATCTATCACACCCTTGGTCTGAACAGAAAAGCCCGAGATGAATATTTCAGAAAGACTTACGGAACAGGATTCCCGTTAGAAGACTTTAACCAAAGGACAAGCGAGATCTTCTTTGGCATGGTGGAGGAATCAGGTATTCCACTCAAACCCGGCGCCAAGAAACTACTGGAATACGCAAAAGAGCATGGATATAAAATAGCCGTCGCAACCTCCACAAGCCAGACATGCGCGGTCAGAGAACTGACAGATGCCGGAATCTGGCAATTCTTTGACGGCGGTACCTTTGGTGATCTGGTAAAGAATACAAAGCCTGACCCGGAGATCTATCTAAAAGCGTGTGAAAGCATCGGTGTGGCTCCTATGGACTGTCTTGCTCTTGAAGATGCTCCTATGGGCATTCGCTCCGCGCGCGCGGCAGGTCTTAGAGTAATCGTTGTTCCGGACCTGGTGCAGCCGGACAAAGAATCCCTTGCTCTTACATACAAAAAATTAAATACTCTTTATGAAGTTATTCCATTACTAAAAGAAGAATAGGCAAAAGCCTATTCTTCTACTACGAACACATCTTTACCCATTCCGCAGATCGGACATACCCAGTCATCCGGGATATCTTCAAAAGCTGTTCCCGGAGCGATTCCGCCATCCGGATCTCCTGTCTCTGGGTCATATACATATCCACATGGTTCACATACATATTTTTTCATATCAACAAGCCTCCATTTCATCCATAGTATTTCTTGATTTCCTCTAAATTATATAAGATACAGTCAAGAAAAGAAAGAAAATTTCTATAAAATTTTTATCTTGATGCCATCTCCCACCGCCCAGAGGCGCCACAGGGAAGGAAAAGCCCTGAATTTGTCACGGGAAGTCCGACTTCTCTGGATTCCACATGACCGTTCCATCTTTTTAATTCTGCAGCCAGCATATAAGTCAGAACAGCAGGCGCTAATCCGGTAGTATAGGAATTGACCAGAAAAAACAGCGGCTGCTCTGATAAAAGCCGAGCGCAAAGCCTAATCAGCGGATGAATAGCATCTTCAATCTTCCAGATCTCACCTTTTGGGCCTCTGCCGTAAGACGGCGGATCCATTATGATCGCATCATAATGATTGCCTCTGCGTATCTCCCGCTCCACAAACTTCACACAATCATCCACAAGCCAGCGGACAGGCTTATCTGAAAGACCAGAAGAAGCCGCGTTTTCCTTTGCCCAGTTCACCATGCCTTTTGAAGCATCTACATGAGTCACACTCGCTCCTGCTGCCGCAGCAGACAGCGTAGCTCCTCCTGTATACGCAAACAGATTCAGAACTTTTACCGGGCGTTTGGCATTTCTTATCTTTTCAGAAAACCAGTCCCAATTCGCCGCCTGCTCCGGAAACAAACCCGTATGCTTAAAGCTGAAAGGCTTCAAATTAAAAGTCAGTTCCTTATAGTGGATCTGCCATTGCTTAGGAAGTGAAAAAAACTCCCATTCCCCGCCGCCCTTTTTACTGCGGTGGTAGTGTCCATCCCTGCACTTCCACCCCCGGTCGGTCTTTGGAGTATCCCATATAACCTGCGGGTCCGGCCGGACTAAAGTATATTCCCCCCACCGTTCCAGCTTTTCACCTCTGCTGCAGTCTATAATCTCATAATCTTTCCAATCATCTGCTATCCACATATACAAATCCTTCCTGAACAAAATCTATTATTATACGTAAATCCAGTATATCACGTAATCTTATTTTAGGGAACCAATTGTATTTTTCTTTTCATTCCCTCAGTGAACAAAGGAACTTGCGGATCTTCTTACTATTGCCGCAAACTGCCGGACGCATACAAAAGAGAAGAAGCCGTCCGGCTCCTTCTCTTAAAAAGTTGTATACCACTTTTATTTTTTCGTCTTTACAGTCTTCTTGCCAGACCAGTCCGAATACAATTTTTTACTTTTTCCGCTGACTTTTACTGTCTTATATGTACGGATCCTGACATAATATTTCTTTTTCCCTTTTAATTTGGAGATTTTCTTTGATGTGTCTTTCTTTTTCGCAGTAACAGACTTGAGTGTCTTCCCCTTAAACTTTCCGCTTGTGCAATACTGGATCTGATAACCATCTATCTGGGTTTTCTGCTTATTCCATGTCACCTGCATCCCTTTTGATTTTGCAGTAACCTTTTTTAAGCTGGTTTTCTTTGGCTTTATAGTAAAGCTTCCAGTCATCTTACCGCTGTATTTCCCGCGAAGCTCAACGGTTACTGTATACACTCCCGGGTTCTTTCTCCCTTTAGGGTATACGACTTTAAAGTCAGTATTTTTCTTCAAATACTTTCCTTTGCTGTCCTTTACGGTCACTGAAGGTGTTTTAACTTTTCCGTCATAATTATAATCAGTCTTGCTCAATGCAGGCTTCTGCGGTTTATATATAACTGTACTTTTGGCCGCAGAGCATACCTGACATATCTGTTGTACTTTTCCGTTGCTTTTTGCCGTCGCCGGACTGATTTTTTGCGTATACTTGTGACTTACCACAGAAAGTTCTTTCGTATATTTATCACCGCACCCGCAAGTATAAGTAATGATCCCTTTCTCCGTACAGGTAGCTTTCTTTGTCACGGCACTCTGGTATGAATGTGTATGCTCCGGTTTTCCAAGCGCCGGTATCACTTCCTGTTTTCTAATCACTGCTCCACAGACACTGCAATGACTTCCTTCCGTCTTTCCTGCCGTTGTTTCAGTTGGTTTCACTGCCGGATCTGTTACCTCACGGTGACCCAGCGCGTTAATACTTTCTGTATATTTGTCTCCGCATCCACATGTAAAAGTCTTAACCCCTTTTTCTGTACAAGTAGCTTGCTTTGTTACAGCGCTCTGGTATGAATGGGTGTGTTCCGGTTTGTCAGTTCCTCCTGCATCCTGGTCATTAAATGTAACACTCCATTGTGCTCTTACATAATCTTTCAAATCTTTTACATCTGCTACTGTGGTGAGATCTTCAAGGTAGAAAGGCGAATCCAAAAATAAAAACGTATAATCTCCCGGTTTTACTTCCATTGCTGCCCCTGTATCTGTATCTTCACACTTCCGCAGATAGTATCTGCCCGGATTTTCTGGCAGAGTTGAAAGTGTGACCCATTGCAGCCAGTCTGTTTTATCCTGAACATCCTGCGCATCACTGTCCCAGTATTCGGTCTTAATACAGATCACCTGACCAATCTCATAAAACAGCCTTTCTTCTATCTCGTTGTTATTAAATTCTACTCCGCTTTTATCATACCACTTAATCTCAAAATACGGATTTCCCTCCGGAATCTCTTCACGGTCTAATAAAGTGAGTTTTCTCAGATCTACCTTTGATGGCGCAGAGACTATCTCTATCTCCCCAATCTCCTTTTCTGATGACGGATCTCGCGGATCTGTTTTCCATACTCCATTCGAATAGTTCAATGCATATCCTGTATCTATACTCTTTTGCGCAAGTACAAAATTCGATTCACTCGCTTTTTCAGGAAACGCAGTAATATAGGTTCTATCCGGCAGGAGTATTCCCGGGAAGAGCCTGCTCCCCGTCTGAAACTGTGTAATGCCGGTAATCTGTCCGTCAATCTGCAGACTGCCCTCCCGCCACAGAACAAGAATCCCTTTTTTTGCAGAGTCATTCTCCCCTGTAAAATTACCAGTTATACACGCTTCTCCCACACTGCTGAAATCCAGGCAAGCTCCGTTCTGTAATGTAATATTACGTAAACTTTCCGTCACAGGGGACAGACATGCTCCATTTTTTAATACTATATTTCCTACTCCATCCACTACTGCCTTTTCTACAGAAATCGTATCAACTGTCAAAGTTGTATTTTCATTTCCATAGAATGTTCCTGCTCTTGCTGTTCTATTTACCGGCCCGGCAAGCGTGATATCTGCCCGAGTGTTTAAAGCTACATCAATACGGTCCCGGACAACCGCTTTATCATCCAGGTTCAGCACACAATTTCCCGTATAAGGAACTTTGTTGTCATTTCCTTCATCATGTCCCATATAAATTGCCTGGAATATAGTCTCATCGTTAGAATTTCTCACTGTCAGGGAAGCATTGCTGCCAACAGCCGCGCCAGTAAAGCCGCCTGCATACACAGTCGGAAGTAATTCTTTTTCATTGCCTCCCAGATCGCCAAACTGACCATCTCCTCCATCAAGCCAACAACCTACATTATCTAAAACAAGGCTGTGCCCTGCAAGAAAGATTTCCCGATGCGGAACACTACCCAATGCATCTGAAGACTCAAAATGCATCTTAATGCCTTGAATACAGACATTATCCCCTCCCAGCTGAATAGGAGTCCGTAAATTCAAACCACTTCCCTGTGTCCCCTGTATCACAGTATTAGCAGGAATCACAATCGGAAGCATTCTCTTATCTTCCCCTGCCTGACCTCCTACCGTGAAATGCCCTGATATATTAATTGGACTTTTATTCTCTTTCAAAGCAGCTATAAACTGATCACTGTCAGCAACGGTAACTCCCGCCCGCTCAACTGCACGCGCGGATCCTTGCCCGCTCTCCTGCGCCTTCACCTCTGCCGGTATCTGCAGCCCCAATATCATTAATGCGGCAGCGATCACAATCCACAAATTCTCTCTCATCTTTCTTCTCATACACATTTCTCCTCTCAACCAGATCATACCTAATAGTTTATATTTAAATCAATGGATCCTCTGAATCATCCCATCCATTTCATAACATATTCTCTTTCGCCCGTATCTTCATCTAAACCTTCGGATTGAATACAGAACTTTTCTCTTTGATAAAACTTTATTGCCCGCGTATTTTTTTGATATACAGTCAGGCTCATCTTTTGTTTCCTTTTCTTCACAAAATCCAAAAGCTGTCTGCCGATACCTGTAGATTGTACCTTTCTTCTGACGAAGATCCCTTCGATATGATCGCCGTTCAGACCAATAAATCCCTGTATCCCGCTCTCGTCTTCATAAATATAGACCTCTGCCTGCGTAAGCATTTCTTTTACTGCGTCAAAATTCCCCCGCCAATATTGTTCTGAAATAAAATCATGGGCTTTTATATTCGTTTCCAGCCAGATATCAGCAACATTTTCTATATCTGTTCTCTGTAATCTTCTGATCATAATATCTTCTCGTCTTTCAACAATATATTCATAAAGCAACATCCGCGTACTGCCGTTTCAGCAAAAATCCTTACTGTTCCTTTTGATACATAGATAACAGCTTATCCAGATATATGGACTTAAACTGTCTGCTTGCCAGCGCCTGCTTTAAAGGCGGAAGCTTTAAAATAGTTCCAAACACTGCTGCCATCGCTCTGTGATTGGCAAATGCCTGATTATCGAAAACCAGATTCTGCAGCGTTCCTTTCTCAATCGCCTGAAGTACAAAACGATGTGTACTGTTCACCGGTGTTATAACCTGAATCGGCCTTCTTTCCAGCCGGATCGCCTTCACAGGGCAGTTTCTTGCGCATACGCCGCACCCAAGACAGATTTCCTCATCAATAACCGGACGTTTTTCTTTTATGGAAATCGCCAATATAGGACATACCTCCGCGCATTTCCCGCAACCGATACATGTCTCTATAGACACTTTCGGAATATAATTCGTCGTAGCCACCGGCTGCATAGGGCCAAACTTACGTGCCGCCTGCAGCGCTTCACAGCAGCACCCGCAGCAGTTGCAGATAAATGCCGGATGTTCCCTGACATTTTCCCCGATCTGCACCAGATTGCTTTCATAAGAAAGCTCTAAGACCTCTTTCGCTTCTTCCTTAGAGATCAGCCTTGCATAATCTCCATGCTCCGCAAGAGAGCGCGCGACATTATCAAAGGTAAGGCATACCTCCCACGGCGCGTTGATCTCGCACGGATGTCCCGCATGGTACATCTTATGGCGGCAGTAACAAGTCCCAAGCCCGATATACTTTGCTTCCTCTACGATATGGGTAGCCCGTTCATAATCCAATATATGATTTGTCTTGTCATTAGCCAGCACAGGTTCCTGTACATACACCCGCCCCAGCCTCGTCTCCGCGGCAAAGAACAGATCTTTTACAAAATCCTCTTCCACATTCATATACTGATAGTAAAGCTCGCTTAAGTATTTCTGATCGATATCCCCCCTTGTGCGCATTAAGGCAAATTCAATAAATCCCGCCATCGGAGGCGGCATCACAAACTGCCTCTCCCCTTTATGATCAGAATCGACTAAAAGTGCTTTCTCACAGAGATGATCCAATAACTTCTCCGCTTTTGCTTCCGTCGTCCCCCAGATCTTTGCTGCCCGCTTAAGTGTAAACGGACGCACTGGAAGGAGTGATACCCATTTTGCTTCTTTCTCTGTATATAAGACCTGAAGAATCTTATACAATGTCTCAGAAGCAGGCGCGCCCTGTGTGAACCAGTTGATCCTGTCTTCTAAATTCTTATACGCATCCTTCGTCGTCAGATGACCCATGCCGCACCTCCTCAGGAAATCTACTGCTCTTATACAGCCTTCCCTTCTAAAACCTCTTTATAATCCTTATAATTCTTCTTTAAAAGTTCCGGCGTGTCAAGGCCGTATGGACATTTCGACTTACACTTCCCGCATTCTAAGCACCCTTCTATCTTTTTCATCTTCTCCTGTGTCTCTTCATTTAAAAAATTCGCCGATACCGCACGGCGGATAAGAAGCGACATTCTGGCACAGTTATTGATCTCTATGTCTGCCGGACACGGCATACAGTATCCGCAGCCTCTGCAGAAATCACCCTGAAGCTCTTTTATATCCTCCGCGATCTTTTCTGCAATCTCACCTTCATATACCGGCGGATCTTCCTGATATGACAAAAATTCATCCAGCTCACTCTCACGCTGTATTCCCCAGATCGGAAGCACGTTATCATATTCATTCATGAAAGCATACGCAAGAGCGGACCGGTTGATAAGTCCTCCTGCCAATGCTTTCATTGCCAGAAATCCCACATCTTTTTCTTTACACCGCTTCGTAAGCTTCTTCTCATTCCCAGAACTAAGATAGCTGAAAGGGAATTGAAGCGTATCATAAAGCCCGCTTTTTACTGCCTCCTCCGCGATCGCAAGTCGATGGTTCGTAATTCCTATATAACGGATCTTCCCCTGTCTTTTCGCCTCGATCATAGCGTCGTATAGACCGTCTTTTCCTCCGGGCTTCGGACAAAAAGACGGATTGTGGAACTGATAGATATCAATATAATCCGTTCCTAAGGTTCTCAGAGAAGTCTCCAGATCTCTCCAGAACATCTGCGCATCCTCTGCCATTGTCTTCGTGGTAATAAAAATCTGTTTTCGTACATCAGAAAGCGCATATCCCAGCTTTTCTTCACTGTCGGTATACGCTCTTGCAGTATCAAACAAACGCACACCGTTATCATATGCCTTCCTCAGTATTTTAGCCGCTTCCTCCTTAGTGACACGCTGGATCGGAAGCGCGCCAAAACCATTTTTATTCACAATGATCTCTGTTCTTCCTAATCTTACCCTATCCATAAACCATATCATTCCTTTCCTTTTACCTGAAGTATAATGATGTGCCGCTTTTTATCTCATCAGTTTTTTGTATATGTTCAAATCCTCATCTTTAAATACGTTAAACACTACTCTCTCAAGCTTTGATTTTGTAAGATAGCGGTCTACTGTCTCTACTGCGATCTGTGCTGCCAGCTTATTCGGAAAATGAAATTCACCGGTAGATATGCAGCAGAATGCTATGGACCAAAGTCTCTCCCTCTCGGCAAGGATCATGCTGCTTAGATAGCAGGACTTAAGCTGCTCTTTCTGCTTTTGCGTAACACTGACTCCCACGACAGGTCCTACTGTATGTATCACATGCTTTGCCGGAAGGTTATACCCCTTTGTTATCTTTGCCCTTCCGGTCGGCTCCTCGTGTCCCTGCCTGTCCATGATCTCTGCGCATTCGTTGCGCAGCTGGATACCTGCCGCCGAATGTATGGCATTATCAATACATCCGTGACAAGGTACAAAACAGCCCAGCATCTGGCTGTTGGCGGCATTCACGATAGCGTCAACGGAAAGTCTTGTAATGTCTCCCTGCCATATAGATATCCTGTCCGCGTTTTTGATACCGCTTAAAGGATACTCATCAGCCACAACCGGGATATCCCTTAGGCGGACGATCCTTTTTTTCTTTAGTTCATCTTTTAACAGCTCATCCTGAAGCGCTATATATCCCGGCTGTGCTTCCCCCGGCCAGCGCACATTCATAAGACTTCTCAGAAGATTTCGCTTTTCATGGTAATCCACCGGTTCCATAATGGAGGCATAACCGTCATTTTCCTTTTTCAGATAATCAATAAGGCGGCTGACCCGTTCCTCTCTTGTCATAGTTTCTCTCTCCCAATATAATACCCCCCTTCCCCGTTTTATTAACTATAGCATGAAAGCCCTAAAAACAGCAACAGATATTTTACCAACTTTGCCACAACTGCCACAGCTCTTCCCCCCACAACGCACTGACTGCCAGACCTGCGCATAAAAAAGGTCCCAGCGCAAAGCTGCTGCCTTTACTTGCCTTCTTTCTTATTATTAAAAATGCTGCATACACCCCTGCGGCAAAAACTGCAATCACAGCCGCAGTAATTGTACTTTTCCACCCCAAAAGCAGGCCTGCCGCCGCCATCAGCTTGATATCCCCTCCCCCAAACGCACCGGTAACAAGGAGTGCCAGCACAAGCATAGGCGCACTGATACACAGCGCGCCTAAAAGCCTTGATAATATCCCCATTTCCGGTTCAGCAAATATTTCCATAACTGCCAGCAGTAAAATCATTATATGACAGCCGTCTTTAATCTCCATACTCTTCCTATCCTGATATGATACCAAAATAAGGATAACAAAAAAAAGTAATAATATAATTTTCATAACCCCCTTACCTCCAGTTATATTCTAGTCAATATCTTTCTTGTATCTTTTTTCTTATTATGCTATAATCTGTTCAACGTACTGATCACAAAGGAATATTCCTGAGTGAAAAGGCAGACAGATTCGAAAGTATACATTTGCCGGGACATTCCTCGTCTCCGGTTTAGAACCTGATGCCCTTTGCGTCAGGATTTTTATTTAGGAGAACTATGGACAGATACATCACACTGATCGACAAACTAAAGCAGGAACACACACTTTCCTCTAAGGAATGGACGACTCTTATTGGGGGCCGGACAAAAGAACTTTCTGATTACCTGTTTGCGCAGGCAAGAGAAATACGGGAACTTCACTATGGAAAGGACATCTATGTACGGGGACTGATCGAATTTTCCAATTACTGCAAAAACGACTGCCTCTACTGCGGCATCCGCAGAAGCAACCGGAATACCCGCCGATACCGTCTTGACGAAGACACGATACTTTCCTGCTGTCAGGAAGGCTATGAACTCGGCTTGCGCACTTTTGTCCTCCAAAGCGGTGAAGATATCTCCTACACAGAAGACAGGCTGGTAAACCTCATCCGGAAAATCCGCGGCAGCTTTCCGGACTGCGCGATCACACTTTCTATCGGAGAATGGGAAAAGACAAGCTATCAGGCTTTTTTTGACGCAGGAGCCAACCGGTATCTTCTGCGCCACGAAACTTATAATGACAATCACTATGCTATGCTGCACCCTGCTGCGCTGAGCGCTAAAAAACGCAGACAAAGCCTCTGGGACCTAAAGGAAATCGGATATCAGGTAGGGACCGGATTTATGGTTGGATCTCCTTTCCAGACACCGGAACTTCTATCAGAAGATATGCTTTTCTTAAAGGAACTTAATCCTCAGATGGTGGGAATCGGACCATTTATCCCCCACCATGACACTCCATTTAAAGATGAAGCCTGCGGCACACTGGAACTGACTCTTTTCCTTCTTAGCTGCATCCGTCTTATGCTGCCGAAGGTTCTCCTTCCTTCTACTACTGCCCTTGGAACTATCCATCCTAAAGGCAGAGAGCTGGGCATACTCTCAGGCGCCAATGTAGTGATGCCAAATCTCTCACCCACAGAAGTGAGAAAAGATTATCTTCTCTATGACAACAAGATCTGTACCGGAGATGAGTCAGCACAATGCAGAAACTGCCTTGAAAAGAGAATGGAGTCTATCGGATACCATATCGTGACCGCAAGGGGCGACTCGCTGAATATATAGAAAACAACAAAAACCATCACAACAATATAACTATAAGGAGGTACTACATGTACGACGTAAATTCAAAACACGCTGATGATTTTATCAATCACGAAGAGATTCTCAAAACCCTGGCTTACGCTGACGAGAACAAAAACAATCTGGCGCTTGTAGAATCCATCATTAAAAAAGCAGAAAACCGAAAAGGCTTAAGTCACAGAGAGGCTTCGGTTTTATTAGCCTGTGATGATCCTGGATCAAACAATAAGATCTTTCGTCTTGCAGAACAGATCAAGAAAGATTTTTATGGCAACCGTATCGTACTTTTCGCTCCGCTTTATCTTTCTAACTACTGTATCAACGGCTGTACCTACTGCCCGTACCACGCAGCCAACAGACATATCCCCCGCAAGCAGCTTTCTCAGGAAGACATCCGCCGGGAAGTCATCGCGCTTCAGGATATGGGTCACAAGCGTCTGGCTCTGGAAGCCGGTGAAGACCCGGTACACAACACGATGGAATATTATCTGGACAGCATAAAAACAGTCTACGATATCAAACATAAAAACGGTGCTATCCGACGTGTCAACATCAACATTGCCGCAACCACTGTTAATAATTACCGCCTCCTCAAGGAAGCAGAAATCGGAACTTACATCCTGTTTCAGGAAACCTATCACAAGGAAAGTTACCTAAAACTCCACCCAACCGGTCCGAAGCACGATTATGATTACCATACAGAAGCTATGGACCGTGCTATGGAGGGCGGTATTGATGATGTAGGGATCGGTGTTCTTTTCGGGCTCGATAAATACCGCTATGAATTTGCGGGACTTCTTATGCACGCAGAGCATCTTGAGGCCGCATTCGGCGTAGGACCGCACACGATCAGCGTTCCAAGGCTCCGCAACGCAGACGGTATCGACGCAAGTACGTTTACAAACGGAATTGACGACGACACATTCGCGAAAATCGTTGCCTGTATCCGCATTGCCGTTCCTTACACCGGTATGATCATTTCCACAAGAGAAAGCCAGAAGACACGCGAGCGGGTATTACATCTTGGTATCTCCCAGATCAGCGGCGGATCCAAAACAAGCGTCGGAGGCTACTGCGAACCGGAACCAGAAGACGCAAAGTCAGAACAGTTTGATGTCATTGACGGGCGCACCCTTGATGAAGTCGTACACTGGCTGATGGAGATGGACTATATCCCAAGCTTTTGTACCGCGTGCTATCGTGAAGGAAGAACCGGGGACCGCTTTATGTCGCTGTGCAAAAAAGGGCAGATCCAAAATTGCTGTCATCCGAATGCCCTGATGACCCTTGAAGAATATCTGATGGATTACGCCTCACCGGAAACAAAAGCACTTGGTGATAAGCTGATCGACAAGGAAGTATTGAATGTACCGAATGAAAAAGCACGGCAGGTTGTGATGGAAAATTTAAAACTCATCCGCGAAAATAATAGAAGAGACTTTCGCTTTTAAGGAGGATTTTTATGGGTATGAATAACACACCGTCCGCCGAACGTATCCATATCGGGATCTTTGGCAGGCGTAATGCTGGAAAATCCAGTATCATCAACGCTCTGACCGGGCAAGATCTTTCCATTGTATCTGATAAAAAGGGAACAACTACGGATCCTGTTTTAAAAGCCATGGAACTGCTCCCACTTGGTCCTGTTGTGATGATCGACACACCGGGACTGGATGATGAGGGGGATCTGGGCAGACTCCGCATCCAAAAAGCTTATCAGATATTGAACAAAACGGATATCGCTTTATTGATCATTGACGGCACTGTCGGCATGACAGATGCGGATGAACAGATACTAAAAAGAATCAGATCAAAAAATATTCCTTATCTGATTGTAATGAACAAAGCCGATCTTCTTTCTGATCATCAGCACAATGCGAAGGATAAAGATACTTTATGGGTCAGCGCCCTTAACCGGACGCAGATCCATGAATTAAAGGAGCAGATCGCACACCTTGTCCCTTCCGATGAGCCTGATCATTATATCGTGCGGGATCTGGTTTCTCCTCTGGACTTCGTTATTCTTGTAGTACCTGTTGACAAAGCCGCGCCAAAGGGACGCCTGATCCTTCCGCAGCAGCAGACGATCCGTGACCTGCTTGAAGCAGGCGCGGTCTCTGTTATCACCCGCGATACAGAACTTAAAGATACGCTGAAAAAGCTTAAGACTGCGCCTGCTCTTGTCATCACAGACAGTCAGGTATTCAAAACAGTCTCGCAGATTGTCCCGAAAGACATTCCGTTAACTTCCTTTTCCATCCTGTTCGCAAGATACAAAGGAAATCTAAATACACTTGTAAACGGCGCAAAATATATTGATGAGCTGGAAAACGAAGACACCATCCTCATCTGCGAAGGATGTACCCATCACCGCCAATGCGATGATATCGGCACAGTCAAATTACCCGGCTGGTTAAAAAAACATACGGGGAAAACTTTGAATTTTGAATTTACCAGCGGAACAGAATTTCCGCTCAAGCTTGATAAATACCGTCTTATCATCCACTGCGGCGGCTGTACGCTCAATGAACGTGAGATAAAGTATCGTATGAAATGCGCAGAAGATGCCGGTATTCCTATGACAAATTATGGAACAGCAATCGCATATATGAATGGGATATTAGCGCAGAGCCTTGAGATTTTCAAAAAATAACATACTCCGGCCTCATCCCTGTCCTCATATGCCCTGTTACTGACTTTTCTTTCCGGTCATACAGTTATCTTCTCCATGATCTGGCCAATCGGCGCCGCTATGGTAAGCTTTGCCCCCACCTCTCTTGCGGTTGTACTCTTGTTGATCACTACAAGATGCTTACCTCTGAAATAGTCAATAAATCCTGCCGCCGGATACACGATGAGAGATGTCCCGCCGATAATGAGCATATCTGCCTCACTGATCGCGCGGATACTCTTACTGATCACGTCAGAGTCTAATCCTTCCTCATAAAGGACTACATCTGGCTTGATCATTCCGCCGCAGGAGCATTTGGGAATCCCTTCACTTTCTTTTACATAAGAGGCATCGTAAAACTTCCTGCAGCTTAAGCAGTAATTTCGATGGATACTTCCATGAAGCTCCAGTACATTCTTACTCCCTGCCGCCTGATGAAGACCGTCAATGTTCTGTGTTATGACAGCAGTAAGCTTACCCGCCTCTTCAAGTTCAGCGAGTTTTTTATGCGCCGCATTTGGTCTTGCTGCAAGAAACATCATCTTTTCCTTATAGAACTCGTAAAAATTCTCTGTCCTATTCATAAAAAACGTATGACTTACAATCTGTTCCGGAGAATATTTATATTTCTGCTGATACAGCCCATCCGCACTTCGAAAATCCGGAATATTACTTTCCGTAGACACTCCTGCTCCCCCGAAAAATACGATCCTGCTGCTGTTATCTATCATCTCCTGCAAACATTTTACTTCCTGCTCATACATAACTTTACGCCTCCTAGTTCTGTTCGCTGTATTCTTTGAAAAAATCCGTCAGGGCATCTAATGTTTTAAAAAGAACCGGAAGCTCCTCTTCACCTAATCTCTCCCGAATCGCCATCGTCATCTTATGGTGGTAATCAGCATGGTGGTTATATGCCTTCACGCCCTTATCCACCAGTTTGACATAGACGACTCTTCTGTCCTCTTCACTCCGATAACGCTGCACATATTTTTTTCTCACAAGGTTATTCATGGCAGTTGTCAGCGACCCCACAGTTATACCCAGACGCTTTGCTATAAAAGACATATTGTGTCCTTCGCCGAGTCCGATCGCTTCTATGACATGCATATCATTATTCGTAATATCCTTAAATTCCTCTGTAATAATCGCTTTTCCTTCCAGATCCCAGATTTCATTAATAAGATTTACCAGAATATAATTGATTTTCCTATATGCGTTATCCATACTGCTGTCCTTTCGTATTATTCGTTGCCCTAATGACATTATATCCTTATTTTCTTCCAATGCATATCATTTCTTACATTTTACAACATTTTTTTCAAATCTTCCAACACTTCTTTTACTGTCTCTATCCGTTCTGCCTTATATGCATTGGCCCCGCAGAAAAGAAGTCCTTTGTCTGTTTCACCTTTAGCCGCATAGATCAACGCATCTGTAATACAGTACGGGATCTTTGCCGGATCACACCGGTGCAGACACCGGTGACATGGGCTGTGCAAGATCTGCTCTTTTCTTTCCACTCTTTTGATCATCTCATTATTGATCGCCCGTCCCGGCATCCCTACCGGGCTTTTTACGATTATGATATCTTCTTTCGATGCTTTGATATAGCTTTCTTTATATCGGATATCGGCATCACATTCCTTAGTTGTCACGAACCTGGTGGCCACTTGAACTGCATCCACTCCAAGTAAGATTGCCCTCCTCGCCGCCTGCGGCGTGTCGATTCCACCGCCCAAAGCTGTCGGAATCATCATCCCGTACTTCTCTTCATACTCTCTGACTACAGAAAGAATCTTCTTAACTTCCCCGGCATATACCGCAAAGTCGCCAAACACATCCAGTTTTTCTCTTTCAAAACCAAGATGGCCTCCTGCCTGCGGCCCTTCTATAACAAGAAGATCCGGTATCCTTTTATATTTTTTATCCCAGTACTTTAATATGACTTTCGCGGACTTTTCAGTAGATACAATAGGAGCAAGCTTTACATCTGCATCACCGGCAATTTCCGGAAGATTGGTAGGAAGCCCTGCCCCCGATACGATCAGATCGGCTCCTGCCTCTATTGCCGCTTTTACATACTCTTCATAGTGACGCATAGCTACCATCAGATTGAATCCAATAACTCCTTCTGGCGCAATCTTCCTTGCCTTTTCATATTCCTTTTTTATCGCCCTTAAATTCGCTGCTTTTGTATCCGTATCAAAATCCGGTTCCTTAAAACCAATCTGGGCGGCAGAGATGATCCCTATGCCGCCCTCTAAAGCAACTGCCCCGGCAAGGCCCCCCAGACTAATTCCAATTCCCATACCGCCCTGAATAACCGGCACTTTTGCTTCTATATTTCCCATTTTCAGTGGTTTCATTCTTTTTTTCTCCTACTACTGACAATTGTTTACATCCTGCGGAAACGCATATAACGATGACTGGTCAATTCCTGATCATTTTTCGCCATATATTCTGTTAAAAACCTTATGATCTCTGTTTCCATAGAATCTGTCACCTGTTTTAGATTCTCAGCCTTAAAGTCCTGTGGTTCATCAAATACTTTCTCCACGATACCAATCTCATAAAGATCCTTTGCGGTCAGCCGCATCACTTCTGCTGCTTCCTTCGCTTTGCTGCTGTCTTTCCATAGAATGCTCGCAAAGCCCTCCGGAGAGAGTATGGAATACACAGAGTTTTCTAACATCCACACTTCATCGGCTGTCGCCATGGCAAGAGCGCCGCCGCTGCCGCCTTCTCCTATGATCACCGAGAGCACCGGTGTCTTTAGGTCGGACATCTCATAGATATTTCTGGCTATCGCTTCGCCCTGTCCCCTCTCCTCTGCCTCTATGCCGCAGAAAGCTCCGGGAGTATCCACAAAACAGATGATGGGGCGGCGGAATTTCTCTGCCTGCTTCATAAGCCGCAGCGCCTTGCGGTATCCTTCCGGAGATGGCATACCGAAGTTTCGCTCAATATTCTCCTTCGTATTTGTTCCCTTTGCCTGTACGATCACCGTAACCGGGATACCATGAAATCTTGCCACGCCGCCGATAACCGCACGGTCATCTTTAAACAGACGGTCTCCGTGAAGTTCTATAAAATCCGTGAACAGACACTCAATATAATCACTTCCAACCGGACGGTCCTGCATACGGGAAAGCATTACACGATCCCATGCCGTAAGACCATCTGCCGCTTTCCAAAAGTCAGAACCTGCCTTCGCCTTATTCTCATCTGTATTCTCGTCTTTGTTTAATATCTCTTGTATAGTTTCTGTACTATACCTGCTGTCCGCATGGAGTTTTAAGATCTTTGCCAAAGTTTCCTTAAGATCTTTTCTCTCTACGATCCCGTCAATAAAACCATGCTCCTTTAAAAACTCTGACCGCTGAAATCCTTTCGGAAGTTTCTGCCCGATCGTCTGCTCTATGACTCTCGGCCCTGCAAACCCAATCAATGCTTTCGGCTCAGCAAGGATGATATCACCGAGCATGGCAAAACTCGCAGTCACCCCGCCTGTTGTAGGGTCTGTAAGGACACTGATATAAAGAAGCCCCGCGTCACTATGACGCTTTAAGGCTGCCGAAGTCTTTGCCATCTGCATAAGGGATGTGATCCCCTCCTGCATCCTGGCTCCGCCGGAACAGGCAAAAAGGATCACGGGAAGCTGTTCTTTTGTAGCCCGCTCTACTGCTCTGGCAATCTTCTCACCTACAACTTCTCCCATGCTGGCCATAAGGAATCTTCCGTCGCACACACCGATCACAGTATCTGCACCATCAATCTTTGCCCTTCCGGTGATCACCGCTTCATCAAGTCCGGTCTTTTCTTTAAGATTAGAAAGTTTTTCAATATATCCTTTATAATCCAAAGGATTTTTCGTCTCAAGACCTTTGTCCCATTCTTCAAAAGTCCCTTCATCTGCCACAAATTCTATCCTGCGGTACGCATGCATCCGAAAATATCCGCCGCATTTCGGGCAGATATAGCCGTCCTTTTTTGCATCTTCCGCAATGATAGCGGCTCCGCATTTGTTGCATTTTTTGAGAAGTCCCTCGGGAACCTCCGGCCGTACACTCTCAGTTTTATAGTCATTTCGCTTGAGTGTAGAATATTTCGTCTTCTTGAACATATTATCAAGTTTCATAAATTTTCACCTTTTCTGTTTATGATTCACGGTTCAGGTCTTCAATAAATTCTATATCAATATCCCCCGAAAGGTAGACCGGATGATTCAGAATCTCATACTGGTAATCCACATTCGTTTCGACTCCTTCGATAATGATCTCCCCCAGGGCGCTCCTCATCTTCGCAATGGCTTCCTTCCGGTTCTTTGCCCATACGATCAGCTTCGCCACCATGGAATCATAATACGGCGGAATCGTATAGCCGCTGTAAATAGCGGAATCAATCCTTATGCCCTTGCCTCCCGGCAGATACATATCTTTTACCGTTCCGGGCGAGGGCCTGAAGCCTTTTTGGGGATTCTCCGCATTGATCCTGCACTCTATGGAATGTCCGTTCAGATGCACATCTTCTTGTCTGTAAGAAAGTCTTTTGCCGGATGCGATCCGTATCTGTTCTTTTACAAGGTCGATCCCTGTCACCCACTCTGTTACCGGATGCTCCACCTGAATCCTTGTATTCATCTCCATAAAATAAAAATTATTATTTTTCTCAAGGAGGAATTCAATCGTTCCCGCATTGACATATCCAGCTGCCTTTGCTGCTTTTACCGCGGCTTTTCCCATTTTTTCCCTAAGCTCATCATCAAGCGCCGCAGAAGGGGATTCTTCGATCATCTTCTGATGGTTCCGCTGCACGGAACAGTCACGCTCTCCAAGATGGATCACATTTCCATATGAATCCGCAAGGATCTGAAATTCGATATGCCTCGGACGCTGAACAAAATGCTCAATATACATCGTATTGTCCCCAAAGGCCATCTGTGTCTCCTTCTGTGCAGTAAGGAAACTTGTTTCAAACTCCTCCGGCGTTTCCGCCACACGCATACCCTTGCCGCCGCCGCCAAGAGCTGCTTTTACAATGACAGGATAACCGATTTTGTCTGCTGCCTCTTTTCCTGCCTGCACATCATAGATCGGCTCAGTTGTACCCGGAATGACCGGAACTCCTGCCGCCACCATAGTATTTCTTGCCTCCTGCTTATTGCCAAGGCGGGCGATCACGTCAGATCCCGGTCCGATAAATGTAATGTTGCACTGCTCTAAAAGCTCCGCAAATCTGCTGTTTTCCGAAAGAAACCCAAATCCCGGATGAATCGCATCCGCTCCGGTCACGATCGTGGCACTGATGATCCGGTCCATACTCAGATAACTTTCTGATGAAGGCGCAGGTCCGATACAGACCGCCTCGTCCGCAAGTTTTGTATGAAGAGCTTCCCTGTCAGCTTCTGAATACACGGCAACAGTCTCAATCCCCATCTCACGGCAGGCACGGATAATACGCACCGCAATCTCTCCCCGGTTGGCAATTAATATCTTTTTAATCATACCTGTCACCTATCCAATCATAAATGTCAGCTCTGCGCTGACAACCACTTTTCCATCCACACTGGCAACTGCCTCTCCGATGCCTACAGGTCCTTTCTGCCGGATGATCTTCGTCTCAAGCCGGACCTTATCGCCCGGGATGATCTTTCCTTTGAATTTACATTTATTGATCCCGCCAAAATACGCAGTCTTTCCCTTATTCTCTTCCTGACTTAAGATCGCCACAGCTCCTGCCTGGGCCAATGCTTCTACAGTCAGCACTCCTGGCATCACCGGTTCCTTTGGAAAATGCCCGGCAAAAAATCCTTCTCTGTATGTAACACATTTATAGCCCACCGCATACTGTCCCGGTTCATAATCCTCGATATAATCAAGCAGAAGAAATGGATGTCTGTGAGGGATGATCTCTTTGATTTCATTAATATCCAAATGATTCATATCTATAATACCCCTTCTTTATTAATATCTGATAAAATTACCCAGATGTTACCTCAGCCGGAACAGCGGCTGGTTGTATTCTACCGGCTGGCCATTTTCTACCAGCACTTCTTCTATTACACCGTCAAACTCACTCTCTATCTCATTCATAAGTTTCATTGCTTCTACAATAGCAAGAGTCTGTCCTTTTTTCACCGTATCGCCTACCGCGACAAATGCCTGCGCATCTTCGGCAGGTGCCGCGTAAAATGTTCCTACTAGCGGTGAGCAGATCATCTTTCCCTGCATCTGTGCTGTCTCTGCTGAATTGACGCTTTGCGGCTCCTGTGTCCCAGGGACAGGTGTGCTCTGGATATCCTGCTCCATAGAGCCAGTTACGTTTACAACCGGTACTGAGCTTATCACATCTTTATTAAGCTTTATCTTCATACCTTTTTCTTCATATTGGAATCCTGTCAGTCCTGATGCTGACACTGCTTCTATTAATTTAATGAGATTTTCAAACTCCATTTTTAAACTCTCCTCTAACCTTCATACTTTTTCAAAAGCAAGGTCGCATTATGCCCGCCGAATCCGAGAGAATTAGTCAGCGCGTAATGAACTTCCTTTTCAACCGGTCCGTCAACTGCATAATTCAGATCACACTCTTTATCGTCAACATCCTTTGTCCCCATCGTCTGATGAATAAATCCTTCCTGTATTGATTTAACACAGGTAATAAATTCCACGCCGCCTGCTGCTCCAAGAAGATGGCCGATCATGGATTTGGTAGAATTGATAACTACATCTTTCGCTGCCTCGCCAAACGCAAGATGAATTGCCCTTGTTTCAAACAAATCATTATGATGAGTACTGGTTCCATGAGCATTGATATAATCTACCTGATACGGCTTGATACCGCCTTCTTCCATAGCAAGGCTCATTGCTTTTGCCGCTCCGCCGCCATCCTCTGCCGGAGAAGTGATATGGTACGCATCACCGGTAGCTCCATATCCCAGAACTTCAGCATAGATCTTCGCGCCTCTCGCCTTTGCATGCTCTAATTCCTCTAACACGACTACTCCCGCGCCTTCTCCAAGCACAAAACCATCCCGGTCTTTGTCAAATGGAATAGAAGCACGCATAGGATCTGTAGATGTAGAAAGGGCCGTAAGTGCCGTAAATCCCGCAACTCCTGTAGGGCATATACAAGATTCACAGCCTCCTGCTATCATGATATCCGCATCATTATACTGGATCGCCCGGAACGCATCTCCAATAGAATTGGTTCCTGATGCGCATGCAGTCACTACATTAGTACATTTGCCTTTAAATCCAAGCTGGATAGAAATATTTCCTGCCGCCATATTGGAAATCATAAGCGGAACCATAAGCGGATGTACTTTCCCCGGTCCTCTTGTCTGGATCTTCGTGTACTCTCTCTCTACCGTCTCAAGGCTGCCGATACCTGAACCTACGATTACACCTGCACGATACGGATCTTCTTTTTCTATATCAAGTCCGGCATCCTCATATGCTTCTTTGGCTGCTGCAACCGCATATTGAGCAAACGGTTCCATACGTTTCGCGGCCTTCACATCCATATGATCCTTCGCGCGAAAGTCTTTTACCTCTGCCGCCAGTTTTACTTTATAATCTGTTGTGTCAAATCTTGTGATCTCTCCGATCCCCACTTTTCCTTCTCTGATCCCGCTCCAGAACTCCTCCACTGTATTTCCAATGGGTGTTACAGCTCCAAGACCTGTCACTACTACTCGTCTCTTCATCCTGCTTCTCCTTTCTACATTACCATGCCGCCGTCTACATGAATCACCTGCCCAGTAATATATTCTGCTTCCTCAGAAGCCAGGAAGGCTGCTGTTGCCGCTACGTGTTCAGGGGTTCCGAACCTTCCAAGCGGTATCTGGGATACCGAATCCGCTTTCACCTTCTCAGGCAGATCCTTTGTCATGTCTGTCTCAATAAAGCCGGGCGCTATAGCATTTACCGTAACTCCTCTGGACGCAAGCTCTCTGGCCGCAGCCTTTGTAAGTCCGATGATCCCTGCCTTTGAAGCAGCATAATTCACCTGTCCTGCATTGCCTGTCACACCTACAACTGATGCCATATTGATAATGCGCCCGCTCCGCTGCTTTAACATCTGCCTGCTGGCAAAACGGGTCGTATTGAATGCCCCTTTAAGATTTGTATCCATAACCTTGTCAAAATCCTCTTCGGACATCTTCATCAGAAGACCATCTCTTGTAATCCCGGCATTGTTAACGAGAATGTCAATTCCTTTGTACTGTTTAATAATATCTGTTATAAATGATTCACACTTTGCGAAGTCAGATACATCACACTGATAAAGATCAGCAATCCCTCCCTTTTCTTCGATCTCCTGTTTAACCTCAAGAGCTCTGTCTTTTGAACCATTATAATTTATAATAACCGTCGCGCCTTCTGCTGCCAGCTTAAGGGCTACTGCCCTTCCGATCCCTCTGGAGGCACCGGTCACTACTGCAATCTTTCCTGTCAACATCTGTTTTCCCTTTCTATGTCTGCCATCCTGCTTAAAGAGCAGAAACTGCCTTTTCTACATCTTCCCATGCTCCGATATTGATCACTTTCACATTACGATCGATCTTTTTCATGAATCCGGCAAGAGTTTTTCCTGGTCCAATTTCTACAAATGTGTCTACTCCTTCTGAAATGAGATAATCCATGCTTTGCATCCAGCAGACCGGAGAACTTACCTGTTTTGCCAGAAGGTCTTTTGTCTCGCTGATATCTGTAACTTTTTTCGCGCTCACATTCGTGACATACGGTATTGCCAGCGGACTCATCTTTACCTTTTCTAATTCCCTGAACAGTTCTTCGCCTGCCGGCACCAGCATAGGAGAATGGAACGGACCGCTTACATTAAGCATGATCGTACGCTTCGCGCCTGCTTCTTTAAGCGCTTTTGCCGCTTGTTCTACTGCCTCTTTCCGTCCGGTAATGACTATCTGTCCCGGACAGTTATAGTTTGCCACTGTAACACCATCAATATCTTTTATCACCTGTTCGATCTTTTCTGCTTCCATCGCCATAACGGCACACATGGCTCCCTCGCCTGCCGGCACCGTGTTCTGCATGAGGATTCCTCTTTTTCTGACCAGACGGACAGCATCCAGATCTTCCATACCTCCTGCCGCCGCGATAGCCGCGTACTCACCAAGACTTAAGCCTGCGGTGATATCCGCCTTAAGTCCTGCCTCTTTTGCCGCTCTCGTCATTGCCAGACAAGTAGTCACAAGCGCTGCCTGCGTATATTCTGTCAGATCCAGCTTATCATTTTCTTCAAAACAGATTGCCTTCATATCAAGTCCAAGCGCTTCAGACGCCTTGTCATAAATTTCCTTCGCCAGCGGACTGTTCTCATAAAAGTCTTTACCCATTCCCGCCTTCTGGGCTCCCTGCCCCGGATAGAGAAATGCCACTCTACTCATAAAAACCTTTTCCTCCAATTATCGCATCTGTTTCCTTTACTAATTTATCTATCAGCGCTTTGCAGGTCAGCCTTTCCTTTACCATGCCGGCAATCTGTCCTGCCATGACACTTCCGTGCACTACATCACCCTCCACGACAGCTTTCCTCAAGCCTCCAAGTGTCAGATTCTCTAATTCTTCAAAATCCGCGCCCTTATTTTCCAATTCAATATATTGTTTTGTCATCTCATTGCGAAGAGCCCTCACAGGATGACCGGTAGTCCTTCCTGTTACCCTTGAGTCAATGTCTCTTGCCTTGATGATCCGTTCTTTATAATTATCATGTACCTGAGATTCCTCTGTTACAACAAAATGAGTTCCCATCTGTACAGCTTTCGCGCCCAGCATAAATGCCGCCGCAATACCTCTTCCGTCTGCAATCCCGCCTGCCGCGATCACCGGAATATTTACTGCATCCACAACCTGCGGAACCAATACCATCGTCGTACTCTCTCCAATATGACCTCCGGCCTCACAGCCTTCGGCTACCAATGCATCTGCACCGCTGCGTTCCATACGTTTCGCAAGCGCGACAGAAGCAACCACCGGAACTACTTTTACTCCTGCTTCTTTCCACATCTTCATGTATTTCTCAGGATTCCCGGCTCCGGTCGTAACAACTTTAACCCCTTCTTTCGCGACTATCTTCGCAACCTCATCTGCATACGGGCTCATCAGCATGATATTAACTCCAAACGGCTTATCCGTAAGCTCTTTCGCCTTCTTGATCTGCTCTCTTACCCAGTCTGCCGGAGCGCTGGCCGCTCCGATAAGTCCTAAACCTCCTGCATTTGACACTGCTGCCGCAAGGTGATATTCGGCCACCCATGCCATGCCACCCTGAATGATCGGATATTCAATTCCCAGTAATCTGGTTACTTCTGTCTGCATCTTTTAAAACCTCTCTTTTCTTATTTATGCTCTTCGATATACTTGATCACGTCTCCTACTGTCAGAAGCTTTTCTAACTCCTCAGAAGGGATCTCTACATCATATTTGTCCTCCAGGCTCATAACAAGCTCGAACAGATCCAGTGAATCCGCGCCAAGGTCATCCTTAAAGGAAGCACCCTCTGTGATCCTGCTTTCATCAATATTCAATCCTTCTGCAATCAACTCTTTCATTTCCTCAAACATTTTCATTTTCTCCTTTTCACTGTTATTTTGTTTTTGTGTATCTATAAACCCGCTCTCTTACACTGCATCATATTCGAATAACATCCTTATAGAGCCGGCTTATTGCAAAGTATGTTTTTTGTTAGCCCCACTCTATGATCGAAGCCCCCCATGTCAGTCCTGCTCCGAAACCTGCTATAACAATCTTCTGGCCGCTTTTTAATCTCTTATCCTTTTTCATCTCATCCAGAAGGATCGCGATACTCGCCGAGGATGTATTACCATATTCCTGAAGATTCATAGGAAATTTCTCCATCGGCTCATCCAGCCTCTTTGCCACCGCCTCTACAATCCGGCGGTTTGCCTGATGCAGGATATACCATGTGATTTCTTCTTTTTCCACATGATTTTTTTCCAGCACTTCGCTCACTGCTTCCGGCACCTTTTTGACTGCAAACTTAAATACCGCCTGCCCGTCCATCTGAATATAGTATTCCGGATCTTTCATACGGCAAGTATCTGCCAGCGCATGACGGCTCGAACAGGTAAGAGCCTTTCCTTTCATTCCGTCAGAATATGTAACTGGAAGATATGTCCTGCCTTCTCCTGCTTTCATCACCGCAGCCCCCGCGCCGTCTCCGAACAAAATACAAGTACTCCGGTCTTCCCAATTCGTCAGATTAGAAAGACTTTCGCTTCCTATGATCAGCGCAGTTTTATATACGCCTCCGAAAAGGTATGCCAGCGCGGTATTGTAAGCCAGTACAAATCCACTGCACGCGGCGCTCAGATCAAAACATGTCGCGCCTTTTGCTCCTAACTCTTTTTGTACTTCGCAGGCCGTACACGGCAGGATAATATTCGAAGATATAGTTGATACGATAATAAGGTCAACCTCTCCTGCGTCTACCCGCCCGTCAGCCAATGCTCTTTTCGCGGCCTCGCAGGCCATGGAAACGGTAGTCTCATCTTTAATGATATGCCTTGCGGCTACTCCTGTACGTTCCTTGATCCATTCATCGTTAGTTTCCACCATTGTCGCTATCTCATTGTTATCCATTACATAGGACGGTGTGTAAGAACCCGTCCCGCAGATGATTCCTGTCATATGTATTCCTCTTATTTCTACGCCAGATCCAGCGCATTTATTTTGAACTTAAATAATTTTGACTTTCAAAGTATATAACCATTTATTTTGTTTGTCAAGTATTTTGATAATCAAAATAATATATTTTTATAACACCGCTCCTTTCTATTGTTTGACCAAAAGGAGCGGTCCTTATATCTTTTATTTTTTCGCTTTATCCTTTACTGATTTAATGCTTCTGACACTTCCTGTCCCCTTGGAGTTACAGCAACACCGCCAAGAGCTGTTTCACGAAGAGTCACGTCCATCTTATCTCCCACTTCCTTCATAGCGTCAATCACCTGATCAACCGGAATCTGACTGACAATGCCGGCAAGAGACATATCCGCGGCAGACAGCGCATTCACCGCACCTACCACATTTCTCTTCACACAAGGCACTTCCACCAGGCCCGCAACCGGATCACATACCAGTCCCATCAGGTTTTTAAGTGCCATCGCGCAGGCATGTCCAAGCTTCTTTGCGTCTCCGCCTTTCACATGACAGATTGCCGCCGCGGCCATACCAGAACCAGATCCAATCTCCGCCTGACATCCGCCGGAAGCTCCTGCCAGGTACGCACGGTTCGCTATGATCTGCCCCACGCCAGCCGCAACATACATAGCCTCTATCATCTTTTCTTCTGTCACCTCAAATTCACGGTAATATGTAACGAGCACTGCCGGAAGCACTCCGCACGCTCCCGCCGTAGGGGCGGCAACGATCCGCTTCATACAGGCATTATTGCACCCCATTTTAAGCGCGTTGGATATTACCTTTGCAAGAAAATCTCCGCAGAGCGGCTGTTTCGTTTTGCGGTAATCATCCATCTTCGCTCCTTCTGTTCCTACCAGTCCGCTTCTCGACATCAGATCCGGTTCATAAGCATCAAGGCCATCTAACATCGCCTGCCACATATACTTCATCTGATTCCAGGAATCCTCTTCACTTACACCTCGCTCATGAGCATCCTCTAACTGTATGGCTTTCCAGAATTCGATGCTGTCTCTTTCACATCTTTCATAAGCCTCTTCCATTGATTGATATGACATACTCTTTTTCCTCCATGTTCTAATTCGCGCTCAGGAATTTCACTCGGATAATTCCCGGTTTTCTTACAAGGTTGTCGATTACTTCCTGCGGAATGATCTCATCTATCTCAACTACCATAACCGCAATTCCGCCCTTCTTATCCCTGAACAACTGCATCGTCGCAATATTGATCTTGGCATCGCTGAGCGCCACGGATACATCTTTCACGCGGCCTGGCTCATCCACATTACGTATAATAAGTGTATTGCTCTCGCCGCTGAAATTCACATCAATCCCGTCCAGTTTGCATACCTTGATCCTGCCTCCGCCAATAGAATATTCCTGAACCCACATGGAAGGAATTCCTTCTGCTTCCATGTAAATGCGCGCAGTATTCGGATGAGCTTCTTTAAAGTCCTTGTTTTCAATCACAAATTCCATTCCCTCATCCTTTGCAACCTCAAAACTGTCCGGAATGCGCATATCATCCGGTTTCATCCCCAACAGACCGCCGATAAGAGCCTTATCCGTTCCATGCCCCTTCCCTGTAGCCGCAAATGAGCCGTGAAGATAAACCTTTGCTTTCTCCGGCTGCCTTCCGAAAAGCTGTCTCGCGATCAGACCGATCCGGGCAGCACCAGCCGTATGAGAACTGGACGGGCCAACCATAACAGGCCCTAAAATGTCAAATATGTTTCCCATTTTTTTACCCTCTCTTCATCGTTTTTTAACATATTACTACTGTCTATATTGTAGCACATAGCACAGGGTTTTTCCATTATTTCTGATCACTAAGCCACCACTAAATTCAGTCGCCGGACATATCCTTGTTAATGTTTATGATATGAAGCAGATATCGTTCGTATGCTTCTTTAACATGCTTTGGCGCCACAATGCGCATCTTGTCCCCAATTCCTGTCATCCACCCGAAAAACTGCGGACTTACCGCTACTAGCGCCCTCACCCGGAAATGTTCTTCATCCGCCGGCACGATCCTTATATTTTCCCCGAACCGGTCTAAGATCACGCCAACAATATTATTGTCACAGACCAGTGTAACTTCTTCATCCTGACCGCCATACATAGAAAATGTCTTTTTGGCAAATTCCGCAAGATCAAAATTCTGAAACCGTTCCTTACCCACCCTCTCCTTATCTATAACTCGGCTGTACTGCATCTTATCCACCCGGTAATGCTTAATGCAGTCGGCTTCCTCATCATAGGCGATCAGATAATAATTCGCATCATCCCATGTCAGCGACCACGGACTGACCGTATAAAATTCGCCGCCCTTTTTTGGTATCAGTTTCTTTTGTACCGTCCATTCAGCATATTTATATTGAATCATCTTGTTTTCCAGAATAGCCGCATGGATCTTATCTACATTGTAGTAGACCGTCTCATTTCCCGTCTTCGGACGATTATAGATAAATACATTACGCTGGAGCTGCCTCGCATCATGCTCACTTGCCAGCCCCTCTAATTTTTTGATCAGTTCTTCCGACTTTTTTTTACTGATAAATTTTGAAGCCTGTACCGCATCTACAAGGAGCTTTAATTCCGGCAGTTCAAACTTTCTGCTGCCGATATAATAACCTCCGTTAGCGCCTTTTGTCTGTAATATATCTATTCCAAACTCGTTCAATGTTTCAATATCACTATATACCGTCTTACGATCAGCAGACTTTCCGTATTTTCCTAATTCTCTTGCTATTTCTGCTGCTGACATAGGATGCCTTTCATCAGTCTTTTGCAGCAGGATCCGCATGATATATAATGTCCGTAATTTAACTGAGGATATCGCCATAACACATTTCTCCCTATCTTTAAACAGCTTCTTTAATCTGAACTGGACAAATTCCTGTTCCTGAATATCATATCATGGCCATACCCTTTCATCAATTTTTATATCAACTTTTACCACCGCAATGTATAAAATCACTTCAAAAATCATACTCATCCGGATTTAATCCCGCAGCTTCTATGACTGCTCTTCGTTCATCTGCTCTCATAAATCCCAATTCGTCCGCATTCAATCCTGATAATTCAAATTCTGTCTTTTCTTCCTGCTTAAATCCTATCAATTCACTCATCATCACTCCCCTTATCCAGCTGAGTCTAAAAATAATGTCAAAATTCCTATTATTAATCTTCTACATATTCTCTGTAATCTGTCTCATCCGCGAATAACCGGTATTCTCCGTCTACATAACCCATATATCCCTCATTTACAAAATATCCTTTCACTTTCCTAACCTCCTTTATATACTGCTATCTTCAACTTCATTTTTTTAAGTTTCCTATAGTCTAGCAAAAGAGGTGTCCAAAAGTTTCCCCATCCACCAAGAAGCAAGTTCTTATTATTCCAAGTTTCTATTGTCATTTTATTTGAAAAACAGATCTGATTGTGATAAGATTTTTACATATTTTTAATAAGGGAGTACAGCTAATGAACAAAAAAGAAATATTGGAGATCCGCAAACAATTTACACCAGACCGGTGTGCCATCACACGCATCTGCGGTTGCTATGTCAATCATGAAAAGGAGAAAAAAACAGAGCTTAAAAAAGCATTTTTATCACTGCCGGAGGAAGAAGCTTTCAAGTATTTTGATATCTTCCGTCATACGCTTGCCGGAACTGTCGGCAAGAATCTTTTGAACATGGATTTTCCTCTGGATCAGGAAATGCCTGGCGGCACACAGGAGTTTCTCTTGAAACTCCGGGATAGCAAACTGACAGATGAACTCCTTGTTGAAGAGTTCTATGATAAAGTAATTGATAATTATGAGTATGCGGAAAATTATTATATCATCCTGTTTCATGCCGCCTACGATGTTCCCGGAAGGGCTCTGGACGGCGAAGATATGTTTGACGCTTCCGATACAGTCTATGAGTATATCATGTGCAGTATCTGTCCGGTCAACCTGACAAAAGCCGGGCTTACATATAACGCAGATACGAATAATATTGAAGACCGTATCCGCGATTGGCTGGTAGAAGCACCGCGAAACGGTTTTCTCTTTCCTGCATTCAACGATCGCGCAGGCGATATTCACAGCATCTTATACTATACAAAGAAAGCTGAAGAAATCCAGCCGGAATTTATAGACGCTGTACTTGGAAGCAAGATCCCGCTGACTGCAGGCGACCAGAAAAATTCTTTTCAGGCCATTGTTTCCGATACTCTTGGAGACAACTGCAATTATGAAACAGTCCGTAATATCCATGATAATATCTGCGAAATGCTGGAAGAGGCAAAAGAATCTCCAGATCCTGTAGAACTATCCAAGCCGGATGTTAAAAGGCTCTTGGAAAGAAGCGGCGTATCAGAAGAAAACCTTGAGTCTTTTGACTCCCAGTTTGAGGACATAGCAGGCAAGCAGGAATCTTTCCTTGCCACTAATATCACAAACACAAAAACTTTCCAATTGGAAACACCGGACGTAGTCATCAAAGTTAATCCGGAACGTTCAGATTTAGTAGAAATAAAAGAAATCGACGGCCGGAAATGTGTGGTAGTCGCAATTGATGAACACCTGGAAGTCAACGGGATAAAAGTTCACTGATAAATTTCAAAAAAGTATTTGCCAAATGATAAAATATATGGTATTATATCATTTGTGAGCGGAGATGGCGGAATGGCAGACGCGCTAGATTCAGGTTCTAGTGGGAGTTTTTCCTGTGAGGGTTCAAGTCCCTTTCTCCGCATTAAACTTATTTTATAAACCATCGGAAAACAAAGGATTTTCGGTGGTTTTTTCTTTTCATTCAGTACAATGAGGCAGACATGGGGCAAATGATACTTTATATCTTTTTCAGCTTTCCGGCTTTCGCCAACTTAACAAGCTGTAGATTCTGTGTTGCGCTTCCCTTGTAGTTGCTGATCCCGTTCTTGGAAACTATAGGCTTTCTCTTCATATAACTGTTTCTAAACTTCTCCGGAACACCAATAGCTTTAAATACTCCATCTATCATTTCTGATTTACCAGTATACTTTTTATAACCGGCAGAGGATGATGTCTTATTAGAACTGCCAGAAGAAGAACTTCCGCTTGCTGATCCGCTGCTGTTTTCCGGCAGCGGCTGACCCAGTTGTAAAAGGTGCTTACTGCAATGTCGTTTTCACGACACCAGTCAGCATCTGTCATGCCGCTCTGGCGGCATTCATTGATAAGCCGGATCTGTTCCGCCATCGGAACACGGGCTTTGCGAGTACCTGCCATAACCTATCCTCCATAATTATAGTGAAATATTCTAAATATCTATTGACTACAATTATAGCTGATACTTGAGGATCAGGAAATCTGCAGGAATATTTGGCGCTTACTATGTATCAACAACCTGCTCCTGCAATCGGAGTATAAAAAAGACGCCCCAAGTAATGAGACGTCTGTCTGTATAGAGATTTAGTTTACTGTATTTCTGCTGATTCCAAGAGTATTCATAATCGCTTCCTGTAAAACTCCGGAATAATTCAAGCCTCTTTTATCCGCTTCCACACTTAACCAATATGGAAGTGTGCAGTTATTCTTGACCGCCCGATTATCTACTTTTCTCCGATATTCAGTAAAATCAACATCCACCAATGTTAAAATATCATCCTCTTCCTTAACAATCTTATTAGTATAAGGCTCCCCATTTTCATTGTCACTTCCTAAAGAACCTACAACTTTAGATTCAATGACTTATGAGGAATTTAATGCAATTATGGAAAAGGGATTGTCACAAGCTAAGAATGATATATCTTATCCCGTTGCTGATGTATTCGCCAACTTAAGACAGGAGTTAAAATGATGCAAGAAACGTATATTGTCAAAATCACTTCACAAGCACGGGAAGAACTACATGAAATTACACATTATATTACCCATGAATTAAAAGCTCCTGATGCAGCACTTCGTCTATTAGACGTATTGGAAAACGCTTTTTGTCCCTTGTTAGCTTTCCTCAACGTATACCTCTAATAGATATAGAGCCTTGGCGCACTAATGGAATACGTCATATGCCTGTAAAGAATTTTCTCATATACTTTTGGATAGATGAAAATAACAAAAAGGTACAAATAACCGCTGTAATTTATAAAAAACGGAATCAACTACAACAGTTACCAAAAATGAATATGCAATAACCAGCAATTCTCTAATGTGTATAGGGTGATACCAATGAATATTACGTATTCTTCATTGTTATCAGGAAAATCAATGCAATTTCCAGAATCTTCCGATTTTCTTAAGGAATTTTATAAACATTTCTGTTTTCCGTCACATTCGCTTCATATTTCTTTACTATAATGATTTTAACATATAAAGAAGACAGCGGTTGTGCTACTACGTTCTGTATGATCGCTGGACTTCGCCTAAACATTTTATAAACTCGCATTTTCTTTTTCAGGCAGCCTGTAAACAGGTCTTGCCTGACATTACATAGATTTTCCCCTCCAAGGGCCGATGCAAAAACATCGGCCCCCTCTCTTCTTTCGCTTAAAGCAGCGCCCTCACATCTATGTCCATACTGCCGGAACGAAATCCTTCTAAATCCAACGTTACGTAAGTATATCCCAATTTCTTAAGACCATTTATAATTTCCTTTCTTTGGTCTACAGCCGCCTGCAGGTCCTTACTGTCTACTTCTATCCTTGCAATCCTTTCATGGACTCTCAAGCGGACATTGTAAAATCCCTGTTCCCTCAGCATTGCTTCACCTTGCTCTACTCTTTGCAGCGCCTCTTTGGACAGTCTTGTACCATAAGGAAACCTGGTCGCAAGGCATGGGGTTGCCGGTTTATCAGAAACAGACAATCCATATTCTGCTGCCAGCCTTCTCACTTCTTCTTTCGTCAACCCTGCCTCCGCCAGGGGACTGATGATCCCCAGGTCTTTGACCGCACGGATTCCAGGTCTGTAAACCTTCAGATCATCTTCATTGGTCCCTTCCATAACAACACCTGCATGAAGCTTTTGGGCTTCTTTTAAAATACTCTGAAATAAATATTTTTTACAGCGGTAACATCTATCTTCTGGATTGTACTCAATATCTGCTTCTTGAAGTTCATCAATTTTCAGCACCTTAAATACCACGCCGATCTCATCCGCAATCTTTCTGGCCCTTTCATCCTCGCCCGCCGGATGGAGCATTGTATGAAGAAACATGCCATAAACGGTACTTTTTGTTTTTTCTGCCGCTTCCTGGGCCATTTTTAATATCAAACCAGAATCCGCCCCTCCAGAAAACGCAACAAGAATATTATCTTTCGCGTAAAAGGCCATCATCTCTTTTAATTTTTCTACTTTTACATCATAATCCTGCATAAATGCAACTCCGTTTCCAGCTCCCCTCTTTACAGAAGAATGCTCTCAGCTTCTCTCAAAATCTTTTCCCATACTTCTCTGTATGCAAGCTTTCTTTCTGCCGCAATCGCAGCCACGCTCTCATATTCCGGATATATCCTCAACTTACCGTACAAATCGCAGACTTTAACCTGTGCTTCCCCCAAAGAAGTTTCAACTTTACAAATCTTACGTTCTAACACCGAACGCTCCACTTTCATACGGCGTATTCCGATTGTCGTCGTTTCTGTGAATAAAATCTTTTCCATGACCGGGATATCTTTTTGACTGCATATAATATTGATCTGATATGCAGGACGGTTTTTTTTCATAAACACAGGCATATAATTAACATCCCTCGCCCCCTTCGCAAAAAGACGTTCCATCACATACCCCAGTGCCTCTCCGGTACAATCATCAATATTACTTTCCAGTTTATATATACAGTCTTCAGAAGACATACTGCTCTCTGCTTGTATCTCTTGCATATACTCAATTATCATAGTTCTCAGGATACCGCCCTTTTTATGATCTCTTTTTCCCGCACCCATTCCGACTGCCCGGATCGTATACTTTTCAGGCAGACTGTCTGCCGTACGCACTGCTGCCACGATAGCCGCTCCTGTAGGAGTTACCAGCTCCGCCTCTATATTTGTGATATGCATGGCAATCCCATGTCCGGCCGCAATATGCATCACAGCAGGGACAGGGATCGGGAGAATACCATGCGCACATCTTACTGTGCCCCTCCCTTCATACAGCTGTGGCACAATTATTTCCCGTATACCTAGATCATCAAGACAAATTGCCGCAGCCGCAATATCTACAATAGAATCAATGGCTCCTACTTCATGGAAATGTACAGTCTCTATTGTCGCGCCATGAGCCTTGGCTTCCGCCTCCGCCAGCACACGAAAGATATCCACGGCAATCTTCTTCGCCCCTTCTGAAAGCTCTGACCGTTCAATAATCTCTGTTACATCTTTCAGGCCACGATGCTCATGATCCGTATGAAGACTGTGTTTCTCATGTCCTTGTTCATGTCCGTGTATGTGCTCATGCCCGTGTATATGCTCATGACTGTGCCCGTGGTCATGGTCATGTGTATGTACATGCTCCGGATCACTCTGTCTGTGTCCATATAGATATACAATATCATGGTCATGATTGTGATACTGTTCTTCCAGAACAACATTAAAATCGCAACAATCCAATCCCGACTTTTTTACCCTGCTGATCTCAATAGAAAATCCTTTAAGCGGCAGAGTGGCAAGCTGTCTTTTTAGTTTTTTTTCATCAGCCCCCATATCAAGAAGCGCTGCCACTGTCATATCACCGCTGATCCCTCCATAACATTCAAAATAAATCGCTTTTTTATTCATTTCAATACGTTCCTCCTCATTTTTACGATATAAAAATTCCGCCTATCGAAAGATACGCGGAATTAATTTCTTTTAATGTATAAATGGTTTTGCAATATACGGTATATAAATAAATACTTTACCCTTGATCATCTCATAAGTAACCACTTCTTCATCTACCATATCATTTTCGGTTCCTTTTGTGTAAAAAGCCCGATTGCCGCTCTCTTTATAATCATTGATCTCACTGACAATCTGGTGTGTCACTGATATTCCACGACTATTTATATAAGTGATCACATCGCCAATTTCAAGTTCTTCCATCGGAACATCATATGAAAAGACCACACTGCCTTTAGGAACTGTATTTCCCATACTCTCTGTCATCATACAATAGCAGTGCAAATGAAATCTGTCCATATTGGTAATAAACAATGCCATCACTAATATCAGTATGATAAATCCTGCCGAAAAAAACTTGATCACACGATATCGTGGAACTGGTTTTGCTTTTGAGGAAATCTCTTCCGCGCTCTCTTCTGGTTTTACTTCTGTATCTTCAGTTTTTTCTTCTTTTAGCTGTTCCTGCGGTTTCAACTGATCTTCTTTCGGTTTTTCAATCTTTACCGCCTCTCCTATATCAATATTAAACAGTTCCTCCGGACTTGGAAATTCTTCCGGAAGCAAATTCAAATCTTTATTATCCATACAATCCCCTTTTTTCTTATCCGTTACTGAATATCCAGATAAATCAATGGGTTTATTGCTGTCCCATCCTTCTCTACCTGAAAGTGAAGATGATTGCCGGTAGAGTTTCCAGTTGTTCCGCTTAATCCTATCTGCTGTCCTTTTTCAACTTTATCGCCTGACTTTACATATACCTTATCATGGTGCATATATTTTGTCACAAGTCCATTTCCATGATCAATCACAACAAGATTTCCAGCCGCGCCGGATGCCCCCGCAAAAATCACCGTACCTGCCTGCGCTGCATAAGTAGGTATATTGTACGCACCTGTACCCAAGTCAACACCTTTATGATAAGCACTGGCCCCTGCAAGCGGCGCTTCTCTATATCCAAAGCTACTCGTCAGCCTTGCTCCCGGACATGGATTGGCAAATGTACCTATCATACCGCTGAACTCGTCTAATGTCATCGCATCCAGCCGATACAGATCATACCGGTTCATCTGACGGATCAGATTCTGCCCATAGCTTAAGCTTGTCGCCCATCTCCGTCCAATCTTCATAGCAAAAGTATTCGCATCCTTCACACCAAAGGTCAGGTCTTTATATACTCTGTCCAAAAGACTGGTTCTGTCCTCGATACATTCAGTATATGTATTATACACCCGGAAACCGGCCGTAATACTGTATCTTGAACCATCAAGACGCTGCTCTCCTGTATTCATTGCCACACTTCCGGCAGTGCCCGAACCTTTGATACCAAAAAGATTATTATATTGATATGCCAGATAAGACAGTCCCTGCCTTTTGTCACCGTCTGGTCCGTATTTTCCAAATCCGGACTCCTGTATGATCTGCGCAATCGTAACCGAAGCCGGATACCCTGTCTCGTCCTGACACTTCAGCGCCCCTACAAGCATTTCCTGTGTTATAAAACCCGGCAGCCCGTCAACCGGCACATCTACATTGTATTTCACTTTTTCTCTGTTATCAATAAACTCGGATGATGGCACGAAACTACTGAATATATTGCCGCGTTTCGATGTCTTGCCAACAGCTTCGGCTCCTTTCGTTTTCTGAACTTTATCTTCTGTCTTTGTCCGGTCCTTCCTTACAGCCTCTTTCGCTTTCTTTGTACCATCCTTTAAATCATCTTCTATATCATTATCTTTCTCATGTTCCTCTTTTATTATCTCATCATCATCAGAGTTTTCCTCGTCACCAGGAGCCTCTTCCCCGCCGGAAATCCCCTCGTCACCGGAAGTGTCTTCCTCACCGGAACCTTCCTCATTATCGGGAATCCCTTCTTCACCAGAATCCTCCTCTCCATCCGGAGTCTCTTCTTTGTCAGGACTCCCTTCTTTATCAGGACTCTCCTCTCCATCCGGAGTTTCTTCTTCACCGGGAGTCTCCTCTCTATCCGGAGTCTCTTCTTCACTGGGAGTCTCCTCTCCATCCGGAGTCTCTTCTTTGTCAGGACTTTCCTCTCCATCCGGAGTCTCTTCTTCACTGGGAGTCTCCTCATCAGAACCGTCCCCATCATTCATTGGTTCTTCCTCATCAGAGCTGCCCCCACTATCCGGCGCTTCTTCTTCAGAGTTTTCTACCTCTCCCTCAGGAATTTCAGTCACAAAATCATTCTCTTCTTTAGGAGTCTCTTCTTCCACCGGATCAGCCGGCTCACTTTCTATTACATCTTTGTCTGCCTGTATTATTTCTACCGTATTCGATTCTTCTAGCTCCTCTTCTTCGATCAATTCCAGGTCATCTTCCTGTTCTGATTCTCCGATACCGAACGTCGCCTGCATCTGTGTTGCGATCAGGCATACACTAATTCCAAGAATGACTATTACTTTTTGTAATTTCATGTCTGCCTACACCCTTCTTTCACCGCTTGCGCTTTACTATTCTTCTCATACTCTGCTGTACAAACTGTTCAACTTTCGAAACTGGAATTTTTTCCTTATTCTCGAAAAACTGTTCATACAACCATTGCTGTTTTTCCAGCTTATCTTTCAGTTTTTCTACTGTCTCCTCATTCTCCCTGATGATCTGCTCTTTCTTTTTCAGCTGTTCTTCCAGTTGGCAAAGCTGTTCGTTTCCATTCTGCAGATCTTTCTCCAGATTAAATATATCTTCCTGCTGGATCCGGATAGTTTCCTTGTTCTCTCTCAGGCTGTCCTCCTGCTTTCTTGCGACATCTCCTCGTGAACGAATCGTTTCCTTCTGTGCCTTGATCACATTCTCATTCGTCCGGAGCTCACTTTTCTGCCTTTCTATAAGCGCTTCCTGCTCTTTACTCCGATCCCACAGAGCCTTATAATATGATTCTGCCTCCTTAAGCTTTTGCGCATATTTTTCATTCACTTCAGTCACCGATGCCAAGTCTTCCTGAAGCTTCCTAATCATAGTCTGTAATTCCTCGATATAGGCTTCGGTACTTTTTTTATTATATCCGCCAAATAAACTGCTGTTTATTTTTTTCTCTGTTTCGCTCATTTCCACTCTCCTGCATTCATATAAACCTAATCGGAATCCTGTATCATTATACTCTATTTAAACTTTTCACGCAATATTTCTATTCCACAAATTATGCTTCCCCATATAACATAGTTAGCTGTTTTTATAAATATATCCGTATATACCGCATTACATATATTTCCTGTTTTTATTAGCAAAGAACCCGCCACACAGCGGGTTCCTTTTTCATTAAAATCATTTTCAGTGATTGCTTTTATTGATTTTTTACCAGATTCCCTTCTTCGTCACGGTAATATTTCGGAACAAAGCTATCTTTAATCCGAATGATATAATGAACTTTGAACCGCTCATTATATGTACCTTTGTATTTCCTTACCCAGGTCTCAAACACTGCTTTATTGGGATCATCAGTTTTTACAGATTTATCCTTATGCCATATTCCATCATGTCCGCTGGCAAACACAGTTCCATTGCCGCGGTAAATAAATGTGTGACTTTTACCAAGCATGATATCACCTACATTTATTTTTCCTTCTTTCATAAGTGTCCCGAAAGATTTCTTTCCTCCATTTATGATGGTACAATTTTTATCCAGCTTAGATTTTAATTTTTTTGAGCCGGAATTATAATTATGGATATATCCATTACTATCACCATAGAATTTTTCGCCGCTGCTGGTAATGCCCATATCACGGAACGCCCAGTTCGCAATTGAGGCGCAGTTTCCTCCGCGTATCTTTCCTGTAAGCATTTTGTCAAAACTTCCATTCTGCGCAACAACTTTATTACTGTTGGAGTATACCCATTTTTCTCCTTTTTCCACTGCTTTTTCAAGTGTACTATTGTAATAGTTGCCGCATGCTATCAATGCTTCCGGTCCCGTCAACTGTTCTCCTGTATCCTCAACCTTTTCAGGTTCTTCTGTCTTTTCACCAGTTTCTTTTTTTGCGTCTGATTCTTTCTTTTCTTCTGTTTTCGTTTCTTTCTCTGTATCAGTTGTATCAGTCTTCTTTTCTTCTGTTTTCTTTTTACTGTCAGCTTCTTCCTTGCTCTGTGGAGTCTTTGCCGCCTCTGCGGCAGGATCGTCTGTTTTCTTTACTGTTTCAGCCTTCTCATCATTTGACGCAGTCTGTATCGTGGTGTCATTCTGTGAAGCCTGCGCATTTTGATCAGCCGTCTTATTTTCTGTTTTTTCTGTATCAGATACCTGCGCCGACTGCTCTTTCGACTGTGTGTCCGCTTTTTTCGTCTTCTGGGTATCTTTCTCTTCGATCGTCACCGGAATAGACATTGTAGATGGTCCGATGTTACAGTAAACCATCGTCTTTCCTTCACTGATCGGAATAATCTCTCCTGTCTGACTAACCTGGGCGATGGAACTATCTGCCGACAGCCAATTGATCTCTTGACCTTCTGCGCCAGCCACTTTAATCGACTTCCCATCGGACTCTTCTTTTAACTTCACCGAGGAATTACTCAATTGGACCACTGATACATCACAGGAAAGAGTCTTATTGTTAGCTGTCGCAGTAATCTTCGCAGTTCCGGCCCCAACTCCTTTTAATACTCCGTCGGTTACTTTTACCTTTGATTCATCACTGCTCTTCCAGACAACACTGCTATTTCCCCCATTAGAAAGCTGGAGTTTGGAGTCCATCCCAACAGCTGTATACGCACGTTCAGGCAGTGACATCACATGCACTTTTCCAGTAAGCTTCTGTCCGTCAATCGAACACGTAACTTTCGTCTCCCCTCCATTGACCGCTTTCACATTACCTGATTCATCTACACGAACAACATCTTTGTCGCTGCTTTTCCATTCAATGCCTTCACTGTCAAACTCTTCTCCGCCAGTCAGCGGCGAAGAATAAATATCTCCTGCCTGCAGATAAATGTCCTCTTCTTTCATGGCAACAACATTCACTTTTGCATTCAAAGACTGACCATCCTCTGTCTGGCATGATACTTCCGCAACACCCGCCGCAACGCCTGTCACAGCTCCCGTCTCATCTACAGTGGCAACTAAGGGATCTGAGCTTGCCCAACCCTTCACTTTTCCGATCAGACTTTCATTTGTTGATAGCTGCATCTTATTCCCAGCAAACAGATACGGTCTCTCCGATGTGATTCCTGCCACATAAACCGACTGCGATACCTGACGTCCCTTGTCATTACATATGATGTCAGCCACTCCGTCTTTAAGCCCAACCAGTTCCCCTTCTACGATGTCAACAACTTCCTTATCGCTGGAGTAAAACTCAGCCTCCTTTGAGGCACCGGCAATTCCAATCTCCTTCGCCTGTCCTGTAAGAAGTGTAAGTTCATCTGCTTCAAATCCAAGTACTGACACCTTACATTTCAGCGTACGGAAAGGAATCTTCACCTCAACTTGTGCCTCTCCCGGTTCATATGCCTCGACTCTTCCGCCTTTCTCAGTAGCGATAATATTACCATCTACAGTCTCATATTTCGCCACCATCTGTAATACCGGATTCGTCAATGCAATCTTTGCATCATCACCTACCGTCATTGTCAATGATTTAACCTTAAGTTCTCCAAAAAGGAATGCGGGAGCCATTGCAATAATCAACATACAAACAATAACGATAACAAAAATTTTTGTCTTAATGTTCTTCAAGTTTTTCTCCCCTTTCAATTATATATCTCTCCACTCTGTAGATTAACATATGTCGCAGGATATGTCGATATTGATTTTAAAATTAACAGCAATTTTTACTATTCTGACACTTTAAAGCAACTTTAATACTCTTTTATTATTCTGTAAACAGCGGCGTCGAATAATATCTGTCCCCAGTATCCGGCAGCAATGCCACAATAGTTTTTCCTCTATTCTCAGAACGTTTTGCCAGCTCTATCGCGCCATACAGCGCCGCCCCTGAAGAAATCCCCACCAGAATCCCTTCTCTCCTTGCTAAAAGCTTTGCCGCGGCAAACGACTCCTCATGCCCCGCTTTAAATATCTCATCATAAACAGACGTATTCAAAACCTCCGGCACAAAACCGGCCCCTATTCCCTGAAGCTTATGCGCGCCGGCTCTTCCCTCTGACAGTACCGGAGAATCTGAAGGTTCCAAAGCTACTATCCTGACAGCAGGATTCATCTCCTTCAGATATTCCCCGATTCCAGTGATCGTACCACCAGTCCCTACTCCCGCGATAAAAATATCTACCTTACCGTCTGTATCTTTCCAGATCTCCGGCCCTGTTGTCGCTCTATGCACTGCTGGATTGGCCGGATTGACAAACTGTCCCGGAATAAAACTTCCGGGAATCTCTTTCGATAATTCCTCCGCCCTGGCGATTGCTCCTTCCATCCCCTTTGCGCCTTCCGTCAGCACAAGCTCAGCGCCGTATGCCTTTAATATATTTCTCCGTTCCACACTCATAGTATCCGGCATCGTAAGGATAAGACTGTATCCTTTTGCCGCGGCAATGGATGCCAGGCCAATTCCTGTATTTCCTGATGTCGGTTCAATGATCACAGATCCTTCTTTCAATAACCCCTTTTCTTCTGCATCTTCAATCATTGCTTTTGCAACTCTGTCCTTCACGCTTCCGGCCGGATTAAAATACTCAAGCTTTATGAGAACCTTTGCCTGAAGCTCAAGTTCTTTTTCGATATTTACTACTTCCACCAATGGTGTATTTCCAATCAGCCCTAATGTTCCTTCATAATAATTTGCCATAATATTACTCCCTTCTTTTAAAATGCGCGTTAATGATCATAAACCCATACATTTAATCGGCCTGCAGGAATTTATTGAAAAAAACACTTCCTAAGGATATAATTATATCAGGGAAGTAAGCGAAAGAAAACAAAAAAAGAAAGACAGGAGCCGTTTTTAATGAAACATTTTGCAATAATTCTCATAACAGGATTACTATCTGCAGGCGGCTATACCGCTCTGTGTGCCACAACAGATGCCAATCATATGCTGCCCAATACTACAATCAATGATGTTGATATCAGCGGCATGACACTGCCAGAAGCTACTGCTGCCCTAAAGGCCGATGCGGATATCCGGCGCAGATCTTCTGAATTTACTGTTTCATTTGAAAACAATGATTACAAAATAAATGTCAGTGATGCGCTCACATTAGATTATGATAATGCAGCGAAAGAAGCTTTCAGTGTAGGACATTCCGGATTCTTTACCAGAGGGCTGGCAAGGATCAGGGCTTGTTTTATAGGAAACCATACCGAACACCCTCCTCTCTTAAAAAATTCCGGAGAACTTAAAAACCAGATCGAGAACAGCGGGATCCTCAGCGCTGTTACCGCTGTAAAAGATACTTACAGAATTGAGAATGAAAAACTGCTCCTCACTATCGGTGCCGCCAAAAAACCTGACGGAGAAAAATTAGAGGAAATACTCTTTTCTGCTGTACAGACAAAAGATTTTGACCGCAAGATCCCTTGCCCCACCATTTCTGATGATATAGAAAATCTGGAACGGGTGTATCAGGAAGTCTATACAAAACCTATGAATTCCACTCTCGACCGTGATAATAATTATGCTGTCACAGAAGCTGTCACAGGGGTAGATTTTGACAAAGCAAATGCAGAAAAGATACTTGCCGAATCTAAAGAAGGCGAGACCGTTAAAATCGATCTTATTTACACACAGCCCGAAATCAGCGCTCAGAACTTAAGAGACCGGTTGTTTGTAGATGATCTGAGTTCCTATACTACAAAAGTAACCGGAAGCTCAAACCGCCGTACAAATGTGAAACTTGCCGCCGAAAAATGTAATAGCAAGATCTTATTAAGCGGCGATGAATTCTCCTTTAACGGCGCTGTTGGAGAGCAGAATGCGCAAACCGGCTTTAAAACAGCCGGAGCTACTTTAAACGGTAAGCCTGTATTGGCCTATGGCGGAGGCATCTGTCAGGTGTCTTCAACTATTTTTGCCGCTGCGCTTTTTGCAAACCTTGATATTGTGGAAAGATGGGAACATGATTATGTTTCCAGTTATATTGCCGCCGGACTGGATGCCGCTGTCGCATGGAACGAACTCGATTTTCGTATCGCAAATAATTCGAGTTATCCTATCATTCTTGATGTTATTTATTCAGAAGGCTATCTGACGGTCACCATACGCGGCACTAAAACAGATGACTCTGTCGTAAAAATCCAGACCGAGACACTTGATAGCTCCACCGCTGATATCTTAGAAGTGGACACTTACCGGAATGTTTATACGGAAAACAAAAGCCAGCTCTTTACGGAAAAAATAGCCCACAGCAGATACGCAAGATGATGAGAGAACAATGTGCCGGGAAAATTTTACTTCCCGGCGCATTCGATACAAGTCCCTAGATCTGATCTGCTGTACTTTTTAATTTCTTCAGATTTTCATCCAGATTTTTATACATCTCAACATAATACGGATATAATTTATCATAAACAGAACAGCAGATTGAACCGAAAAATATATAGGAACAGAAGATGAAACGGATAAAGCATGCAAAAAAACAGAGCGCAGCTCCATAGATAATCTATTTTGCTGCGCTCCGTTTTCAAAAATGCAATAACCATTTTTAATCAAATTCATAGTCGAACTTCTCTTCAAGGTAATCTTCCAATTCCTCCAAATACTCTTCTACTCCTTCAATTCTGTTTTCCAGGCTCTCATATTGAGAATAACTGATCTTTCCTGCCTCGTACTTGTCTTCCCATTTATCTTCCAGTCTGTCAAGCTTATCATCAATTTTCTCAATCTTATTTTCATATTTGCGGTACTGTGCTCTTCTTGTTCTGTACGTCTTAGACAGTTTAAGCTTCTTTATCTCCGCTCTTAATTTTTTTGCATCCTTTTTATATGTGTCGATTGTTTTTTTCGCTTTATTGATTTCTGCTTTATTATTATTCTTTTTAACAGTAATTTTACATTTTGCTTTTATCGATGTGCCTCTGATTCTTACTGTAATTGTCGCGGTTCCGGCTTTTCTTCCCTCTATTTTTGTGTCGTCGTCTCTTTTGTCCAGAACCCTTGCCACCGACGGTTTGCTACTTTCCCAGATAATATTGCGGTCTCTCACCTTTGCCTTTTTAGGAGTAATCACACTGTCCAGTTCAATCGTGCTTCCTACTGCAACAGTCTTTTTCCCTTTGATCGCGATCTTTTTTGCTTTCGGCGCCGCCATTGCAGGCAGCGCTGCCGTTGCCATCATCGTGAAAATCAATAGTCCTGCCATCAATTTCTTTTTCATCGTCATCTTCCTTTCTGTTATTTTATATCTCGTCAATCCTGCAGACAGGCCATAAAAATAAATCTTGCCGCTTAAACCAGCCTACAGTTTTATTATAGAGAGTATTTTCAGAAAATGCAATCTTAAAATCAGATGCAAGCATATTTTGAAAGAATCCGGTTATTTAATTATGACGGTGCATAGAGAATTCATATTTGCTGTATTCCTCTACAGTATCAGTAACCAGACGGTCATCTGCCTTTTTAAGCTGCTTATCACGCTCTCTCTTAAATGCCCGCTCCTCCTGGATATTTCCAGGACCCGCTACACAGCCGCCTTCACATGCCATTCCTTCAATAAAGTCTTCCGGAAGCCTCCCTGCCTTTAAAAGCATAAGTGCTTTCCGGCATTCTGCCGCGCCGTTGCACTGACGCACGTTCAATCCGCCCTGTCCGCCATGCTCGATATAAGCCTGCTTCACAGCTTTTGTCACGCCGCCGGAATTAGAATAGCCCTTTGCGTGAATACTTCCATTCTGCGGTTCATCCATGGTAACCGGCTCAAGCTTAATATTTTTCGCACGAAGCATTGCATGGAATTCTTCAAAAGTCAGAACTAAATCTGCGTTCTCTCCTTCACGGTCCTGAACCTGTCCTGCCTCACTTTTTTTTGCAATACATGGTCCGATAAAGATACAGACAGCGTCCGGATGCATCGCTTTTACAAGTCTTGCCGTAGCCGCCATAGGGGATACCGTCGTGGAGATATGATCCGCCAGTTCCGGGAAATGGCGGCGGATGAGATGAACAAATGCAGGACAGCAGGAAGTCGTCATCTTTTTACCCTCTTCATGCGCTTCTGCCCATTCTCTTGCCTCAGAATCAGATACAAAATCCGCCCCGATCGCTACATCTACCATATCCGCGAAGCCCATCTTCTTTACACCTTTCCTGATAGACTCCATCGTAATATCCATCCCGAACTGTCCTTCCGCGGCCGGAGCCACCAACGCGTATACTGGTCTGTCACCTTTCAGATAATCGATGACTTCAATCATACGGGAACTGTCAGAAATCGCTCCGAACGGACATTTGCTGATACAGGAACCGCAACGGATACATTTCTCATCATCAATCCAAACCTTTCCGTCTTCATCAGCCTGAATCGCATCTACCGGACAGGCGCGCCGGCATGGGCGCATGATATCCACGATCGCATTATAAGGACACGCATCAAAGCATTGTCCGCATTCCTTACATTTTTCCGGATTGATATATGCCTTATCACGAGCCATAGTAATGGCTCCGAAACGACATGCCTGCATACATTTCTTACCCATACATTTCTGGCAGTTATCTGTTACAGAAAAACGGGTGATCGGGCAGTTCTCGCAGGCAGACGGGAGAATCTTTACTGTATTATGGCAAGGTTCACCATCTAAAGGGTTGATATTTTTAGCAAGCATGATCCTCTCACGTACGATCTCACGCTCTTTATGTACGCAGCAACGAAATTTGGGCTTGTTCCCAGGCAGGATCTCATACGGCAGAGTCGCCTCGATCTTATGGAGATTCCCCTCAAAAGCTGCTTTCGCAACTTGATAGAGCACTTCATCCTTTACTTCTCCAATAGTATTATTCTCATGCAACATACTATAATTCCTCCTTAAGTAATAAATAAACTATACTTTCATAAATTTTTACTATTTTAATATATTTCTTTCCTCGAAACAATGATTCAATTGAACAAAGAATTTTTAAAAATATAGTTAATATGTTCACCCTAGACTGCCTCTCCTAAAAAAATCATCTCATCAAGAACGTTCCCCGGCAAAACCATCAGCATAACATGGTTTTCCCTGACAATGATAATATCTGAGGTCAACTAACGAACATTTTTAGTTTAGTACGATCGCATTTACAGCTTCTATCAGATCAACCACAGCACTTCTTTTAATCAGCGATACCGGATCACCGTCAACAACCGCAAGACAGTTGTTACCATCATACCGGTACAGCTCTATCTTAACTTCCGGCTGGTTTTCATTATCAATCTGCAAAGTCAGGCTGATTTCCTCTTTACCTGTCGGCTCTTCTTTTGTAAATTCAGACGCTGACAAGGAACTAAGAGCATAACTGAAATCATCCGGCTCAATTTCTTTTTTCCGATAATACCAGACATTCTCCTCACCCTTCTTTTTTACTGTCAGATCATACTTTGTACCTTCTAAAAAGATCTCTGCATGGCTGATATCGGCAAAATCCGCCCATATTACCTCTTGATAACGAAGATCATCACAGGACCCTCTCATCAAATCCTCATATTCTGCTCCGCTTATCTTATATATTATTTTTGATTCACCGATTCGGACATACGCGGTAATCTCCTCCTCAGAATCATCATCTTCCAAAGAGTCATCACTGTCAGAAAACCTATCAGCCTTTGCTTTCGCATTCTTTTTCTCTGCCGGATCACAGGCGATATGAAGTACAGCCGTCCCTTTTTTCTCCTCCTTACTCTCTTCATCCGACACACGATACTGCAGTGTTACATCCAGCTCCGGTTCATCCAGCCCATAAGATTTTAACTCATCATCTGTCACATGATAAGACACGTAATCTTTCAGATTTAATCCACGGATGACATCCAGATAGCTGTCAACACTCTCCGGATCAAGAGCAAGCTCTTTTCCATCTTTTTTTACAAAATAAACATCTTCATCATTATAAGTTACTTTATTATCCTCCTTATATACGGCTTTATAATTCTCGCTGCCCGCAAATTCTATCTCTGTAACAGTATCAAATTCCGGAATCTTATCATGCAGTATCATATCACTCAGTTTAATGTCAAACGAATCCAGCGGATCGTCCTTTACAAGATACACATTCCCATCTCCGATTGATACATATCTTTCTTCATCTATTTCACTGTAATTGCCCAATGAGATGTTATAGTTTTCTTTTCCCGCCTCAATGTTGATCATACAGAGAGGTTCATCAAGACCATACTGACTTAAATCTTCTGCCTCTTCAATGACAAAAGAAACACCGAATGACTTGAATTTTTCCAGCAGTTGATTTACTTTCTTTTCATCTACCGGAAAATTTTCATCTTCATCATACAACCATGTTTCATCTTTATGAAAAGCAAACGTCTCTGATCCATACTCCCATGAAAGCGACGTTACATCTTTACTGTCAAGTTCCATAATAATCTTATCACTGCTTTTAATCTTCTCTCTATGTTCTTCATATTTACTGACTCCCAGAGTCAGCACGCAAGATGCCAATAAAACTCCAATAAGTACATATAATCTTCTAGACCGGTTCATTTTGCCGCCTCCTTCTGCTTATGATCATATAAACCCCTGCTCCAAGGAAGACAAGCGGAAACACTCCGATCATGATTATCTTCAAAAGCGATGCCGTTGATTCACTGATTGCAAGGTAATGATAGCTCAATGACTTGCTGCGGATAGCAACAGCTTCTCTCTCCCCTATAAGTATGGACAGCGCATTCATTCCCAGATCCAGATTGGCTCCCGACGAATATGAATTATACATATCATCAAGCAAGTTCGAAGAAGTAAACCATACGATCTGCCCTTCATTCTGACAATCGACGGACACTGCCAATGCAAATGGACCATCAGCATCACCATCCTCTTTTTCATAGGAAGAAATGTCATAGCCCGCTATCTTGCTGAAGGCAGTCTCTGAAGTAGTTAAGATCTCTGTTACCGTGCCAGAAGTATCCCGGACCTTTAGTCCCTGTGCGATTGGCATGATCGTATAATAATTTTCCTCAATTAATGGTTTGGTAATCTCACTGCTTAATATCTCTGGAAGCAGAACATACGGTGCCTGAAACGCGTATCGTTCCCGGTCAGACTCTACTACGATCCCATCTGTCACTTCCACATTATAATCCTCAAGAAGACTATAGAGATTTTTAAGTTTTCCCTCTTTCAAGGGCCCCGCAAGAACCATCAGTTTTCCCCCGCCTGTTACATACTCTGTCAGCATATCTTTTTCTTCTGCGGAAATATCACTTGTGGGACCATATATCAAAACACAATCCGCTTCTTTGGGTACATTATCTTCATTCAAGAGGGAAAATGTGATGGTTTCCATATTTTCCTTTTCAATCTGCTCCTTAAATACCGAAGAAAGTTCTGTTTCCCCATGCCCTTCCAGTATATAAAGACCGGGCAGCTCTTCACTCACCACATAATCAATAGCCGAAGTGATCGCGCCTTCTCCGTCAAAAGATTGGTCAGCAGAATATGAAGACATATTCTCCTCCGTCAGATAAATATCATTGTAGCTGATAAACCGATTACGGTCACTGCACTCTACGACCAAACTGTTATTCGGCACTTCCTCAGAAGTATACTGATCCGCAAAAGTAGGATATACATCTGGATTCTTTTTCACAACTTTGATGTGATCTGACAGATTTTCGTATTTTGCCAGCAGATTTTCGATTACATCATCCTCCTTATCTGCCTGGACTATCCAGTAGATCGTCACGTCCTTTTTAAGTGAGTTCACAACAACTTTCGTATTGCTCGTAATTGAATAAAGCTTTGTGGAACTAATGTCATATTGTGTTGCCGCGGCGGGAAGCACAGATGCAAATATATTTACGACCACCAGGATTGCCAGCACAGTCCCTGTCATCAAAAGGGAATAGGAGCCTCCTTTAAGTGCAATCCGGTTATGAGACATACTCTCGGTTTTTATTTTAAAAAACAGTCGCTTCATCAGTTGTACCTCCTTTTCTCAAGGGATTGTACAGTGAGAAACAAAAAGAATATGATCACGGTTATGTAATAAATGATTGCTGTCAGATCAAAAACACCGTTCACAAATGTATAGAACCGCTCAAACAAAGATAATTTTGTCATAATATCCGGCACCAACCCTTCTAATCTTGATCTGTCCGCAAAATATACAGCCGCAACAGCAAATATCATCAGAATACTGATTCCATATGCAAGATTTTTATTTTTTGTCAGATAACAGATAATAAGTCCCAGCAAGATCGAAAGCACGATGACAGCCGCTGCGGATCCGGCTGCCGTCGCTGACACATATTCTGCAAGCGTAACACTGTAATAGTTAAACAGGAGGATAGGGATAGCAATTCCGGCTGCAAATCCCTGATTCTCTGTCAGTGAAGAAATAAATGTTCCTACTGCGATCATTGCCGCTCCCATCACAAAAAACGCGAACAGCGAGCAATAGGAAGTCAGCAGGTAAACCTCTCCAAACTGCGCAAAAATAAGCGGATAAAGCGCAGCAATACACAGAGGGGCCAGATAAACAAAAAGAAGCGCAAAGTATTTCCCCATCACGATCTGAGATGTGCGGATGGGAAGGGAGTACAAAAGCTGGTCTGTTTTTTGCTTCTTTTCCTCAGCCATCACTCGCATCGTTAATATCGGGATAATAACTACAAAGCCGAGACATACATAGCCAAGCACATATTCAAAATTAGCTATTGCTGACTGGATATTGTAGATTAAAGCTCCAATTCCCACAAATGCTAACAAAAACGCCGAAAAAATATATGCCGTCAATGAATGGAAGTACCCTGATAATTCATGTTTAAGTACTGCTATCATTTTTCGCTTCCCCCTTTTTCTCCCTCTGTCAATTCAATAAATACATCTTCCAGATTCGCTTTCTTCGATGACATTTCTAAAATAGCTCTTTTCCTGTCAGCAAACGCGAAAAAGAGTTCTCGGCATATACTCACGCTCTCAGATTCTGTCTTTATATTAACCATAATACGATCATCTTCCCGTAACCGAATCTTCCATTCCGCAATCATGTCAATCTTTTCAAGTACTTCGGCAGTCTCATCCTTTGAAGCCTCTACTGTAAAGCAAATCCCATTTGATGCCAGAAACAGTTTCTCAAGATTTTCCGGTTTATCAAAAGCGACCAGCTTTCCCTGAGAAATAATCAGGACCTTTTCGCAGATTGCCTGAACTTCTGACAGGATATGAGAACTTAATATAACTGTATGGGTCTCTCCAAGCTGCCTGATCAGTTCCCTGATCTCTATAATCTGGATCGGATCAAGCCCCACTGTTGGTTCATCAAGAACGATCACTTTAGGACTTCCAAGCAGCGCCTGCGCAATGCCAACTCTCTGCCGGTATCCCTTCGATAATGTAGAAATCAGACGATCCATTACATGCTCTATCTTTGTTTTTTCTGCTACGTCGTTGATCTGCCGTTTAAGCATGTCTCCTTTCAGTCCTTTTGCTTCACCTACAAACCTCAGATATTCCGCAGGTGTCTCATTCATATAAAGCGGCGGTTGTTCTGGAAGATAGCCTATTGTTCTTTTAGCCTGTTCTGGCTCTTCAAAAATATCATATCCATTGACCCTTATACGGCCTTCCGTTGCTGACAGACATCCTGTCATGATATTCATTGTAGTAGACTTTCCGGCACCATTCGGTCCCAGAAAGCCGTACACATGTCCTTCGTCAATCTCAAACGACAAATCACTTACCGCCGTAAAACCACCATAGCATTTCGTCAGATGCTCAACTGTAATCATAGAAACCTCCTGTAAAAATATTTTGATCCCCTAATCATTAAATAATATGCTCTATCTGCTCCGTAACCTCTTTCAGTTCTTTTTCAAGTTCTGACTGTGTTCGGGTATCATGAAGCTGCATCGCCAGACGAACCTGCATATTAAGAGAACATTGCTGATCTTTCAATACAGTAAATCTCGTCTTCCTGATATCCGATGAAGATTTTTCCATATGATCATTTTTCATCAAAAATTTCCCTTTCTCTTATATTTGTTTTTGGTAAACTTTATCTTAGGGATGCTTTTTAAACTAAATTTAAACTCTCAGCTTCTAAATATGAAAAATATGTGAAATCATTCATTTCTTTAAATTCCGTTTAACTTCCTATGATACAATCTTTTGAGAAAATAAATTAAGGAGAACTCTCTATGCTGCAAATCTTAATTGTAGATGACGACAAAAATATACGCCGCTATCTGTCCGCTGTTTTATCAGATGCCGGATATACAACTTCCTGCGCAGACTGTGCCCAAATGGCGCTGGATATTATGGAGAATGTAAAGATCGATCTGATTGTGCTGGATATCATGATGCCAGACATGGATGGCTATTCTTTTGCAAAACTTCTAAGAGACTGTAACAATGATATCCCCATTTTAATGCTCTCCGCGAAACAACTTCCAGAAGATGTCAAAAAGGGATTTCTTTCGGGAACGGATGATTATATGACTAAACCTGTAGATGAAGCGGTTATGCTCCTTCGTATCAAGGCTTTACTTAGAAGAGCAAAGATCATATATGACCACAGACTCACGATTGGATCAACAATCGTTGATCATGATACCATGACTGTAACAATGAAAGGAAGCAGTCAGATTCTGCCTCAAAAAGAATTTCAACTTTTATACAAACTTTTGTCCTACTCCAACAAAATATTTACCCGCATGCAGCTAATGGAAGACATCTGGGGACCTGCCTCTGATTCCACGGAAGCTACTGTGAGCGTACACATTAACCGTCTCAGAAAACGTTTTGAAACTTGTACGGATTTTTCAATTGTCACGATACGGGGGCTTGGCTATAAGGCACAGGTAGAGGAGGAACTAATATGAAAGAACACATGAGCGTACGTATTAAAATTACTTTACTGACAACAGGATTCATCTTTCTCCTTCTGGTCGTGACCATGTTTGCCAGTAATGCAATCATTATCTTCGCTATTAAAAATAACTGGATCTCTGCAAAATCCGGCGATCCACTGACTCCGTTTTTATTCCAGAGCGGAATCATCAGCATTATCACGGGCACGGCTCTTTCTTTTTTTATAAGCCATTTCCCCCTGCGTCCTCTCCATGCGCTCATTCAGGCAATACATGAAGTCTCTGACGGAAATTATGATGTAAAGATTCATCTGGAGCATCCAAAAGAATTTCAAGAACTTTCCGAATGTTTTAATCAGATGACAGAAGAGCTGGCCGGAATCGAAATGTTCCGTTCCGATTTTATCAATAATTTTTCTCATGAATTCAAAACACCGATCGTCTCTATCCTCGGTTTCGCAAAGCTGCTTAAGAGTCAAAAACTTGACACCTGCCAAAGCCAGGAATATCTTGACATTATCATTGAAGAATCCCGGCGGCTGTCCGAACTTTCCTCGACTGTGTTAAACCTTTCAAAAGTTGAGAGTCTTACTTTTCTGAATAACAAGACTATCTATTCCCTAAGTGAGCAGATCAGGGAATCCATCCTGCTTTTGGAAAGCAAATGGTCCAAAAAGCAGATCAGTTTTGATATTGACATGGATGAAGTAATGATCAGAGCGACTGAACATCTCTTAAAACAAGTATGGATGAATCTTTTAGACAACGCAATAAAGTTTTCTCCTGTCTCGGGCTGCATCTTCATAACCCTGCGTTCGGAAAATGGGAATGTAATCTTCACAGTAAAAGATCAGGGAACAGGTATGGATGACAGGATACAAAAATACATTTTCGATAAATTCTATCAGGAAGATACATCACGCCATATGGAAGGCAACGGGCTTGGCCTTCCACTTGTAAAAAGAATCCTAATGCTGCATAAAGGAAAAATATCTGTCCAAAGCCATAAAGGAAACGGGAGTATTTTCACTGTCACACTCCCACACCAACTTATGGTATAGTCAGAATTCATCTTTCATATTGCCTGAACATCTCCCGCAGGAGAAATGAATTGGCAAATGCCAGGAGCGCAGTTCCCACACTGCTAAAGATGACTGCGCCCGCCATAACTGTAAACTGGTTTAACAGCGTCAGTATCACGCACATCACTGTCATCAGCAATACCGCCGCGGCATATGGAAGTCTGGAAACCGGAATCAGAAATCCATTTATAATCGTATCGCGGATTGTATTTTCGAATCTCGCCAATATCGGAAATACAAAAATGAGTTCAATAATATATACTGCCGCGGCAATCCCCAGAAAGACAGTTAAGATATTTCCGATCACTCCCGGAATCTTCTGTAAAACAACAAAGTCCAGGCCAATGACGATCCCTGCTGTCAATAGGCCCAGCCAAATAATTACACCTTTTTTTAAATTTTGTTTAAATGCCATAAAAAAATCTTTTGCGATATATCCCTCTTCTTTTCCTGCCATTTTCAGTGTCACCGAATACATCGCCGCTGTGGCTGCTCCCAGTGTCACCACCGGAAGGGAACATAAAAGCCACAGCACGTTTAATAGTATTAAATCAAAGAGGCGGGTTAACGCCCGAACAATTACATTATCTATCCACATACATTTCTCCGATCCTCTCTTTCAGCCACTCAAGACTTCTTCTCACCGCATCCTCCGGAGCCAGATAATATCTGTCGCAGGTAATTTCCAACGAGATATATTCTTTATAAGCAGCTTCTTCAAGCTCCTTAAGAAACTGATCAAGAGGCAGTACTCCGTCTCCCAGCGCCAAATGTCCGGCAGGCATACCGTCGATAAGATGCACATGCCCGATCCTTCTATTAAACGCATCCATATAATCTTTAATAGATTCCCCGTATCGGCTCATCATATCCGTATCCGCCATTCCAATAATATTATCACACGCAAGCTCTTCACACAACCAGGAAAGCTCTTTTGCTCTGGTGGCAATATTGGTTGTTTTCCAGCAGCGAAACCGTCATATCTTCCAAATAGAGGTGAGGACCCGCAGCCCACACCTCTATATTTTTTATATCCAGACATTTCATGGAATCAAGAAAATAAGAAAAAGAATACAGCGGATATGTATAATTTCCCACCGCGATCTGACTCCATTTTATCTTATCTTTCATTATCCTTAATACTCCATTTTCCACATATACCGGCGAACTTCCTTCGGATGTTTTCTCTCTTCTGCAAGAGCTGTTAAAAATTCCCGCCATGCACAGTCGAGGAAAACATGGTTAAAATACTCTTTTACGTTATCGCCCAACACGTCAATTCCCAGTTCTTTTGAATCAATTGTCGTAACCTTTTCACCGAACTTCTCCATAAACCTCTGACACCTCAAATCTTCTTCCCTGCTTCTTCCATCGCTTACAAGATGTACTATTGGAAGATTTCTATCCAGTGTCTCAAAAGGGCCATGGAAAAATTCTGCGGAATTAACTGTTGGAGAATGAATCCACTGGATCTCCATAAGACTGCAGATAGAGGTGGCATACGCTACACCCATAGCCGGCGCGCCTCCCATAACGTAGATCACATCCTCATTCTTATGAGACACAGCAAACCGCTGGGCAGGACCGTTATTTACATACTTACGGATTTTTTCTGCCATATCTTCTAACACATCATATGCCCTCAGTGTATCATCATAATACGCGTAATCCTCATACTGCTTTAACAACTCAAAAGACAGGGCTATAGACTGTGTAACATTTGTCTCAAGCATTGGGGTCGTCACCTCTCCGATAGATTTAAACCGGATTATGCCGTCTGCATATTTTGTGCTTGCCTCATTCCCTTCCCCTACAATGGCGATCGTATACGCGCCGTTCTCCTTGCAGAACCTGGCTGCTTCTTCCACCTCCGGCGTTCCCTTTAATGTGGAAAGAATACAAAGAGAATCTTCTCCGAATGCCTTCGGTGTTGTCTCAAGGAATTCACTTGCATTATAAATCCCTGTCCTAAACCTCACTGACTCTCTGTCCAGCACATACCAGCCGGCATAGATTCCTGCCAGAGAACCGCCACAGGCGATGAAGTAAACATTTTTGATGCCGCCTTTCTTATCACTCTTTGTCTTAATATCCGTTACCATTTTACTCATTACTTTGATATCCATATTCTTCCTCCTCACATTTTAAATACGTCTTATATCGTCTTATTTAATAATACCATTTATAATACAACTGTCAATATAATAAAAGAAAAATAATACGAGTTAAAAAACCCGTATTATTTCAAAACACTCTGCGTCAGTCAATATAATATCTGAACACCTCCGGCCTGTCTACTCTGACGATCTGCAGTACCTCATGCACCGGATCCCCCCGGTTGTCATATACCTGTACACGACTTGTCAGCACATGTACCTTTTCATTCATCTCCAGGAATTCCGTTTCTTTCTTCCCTGCGTCAATGATCCCTACTTCATTTAGCCCTCGTCTGGCAGGGCAGACATGGTATTTTTCCTGCAGCAGTTCATACATAGACCCGCTTAAATCCTCGTGCTTTAAAGATTCAAAAGACGGATGCAGATAATTCGTTTCAAATACTACCGGAAGTCCGTCGACTTTACGTACCCGCTCTATGCAAAGAACCCTTGAACCGTCTGCAATATTAAAGAACCGGCACTGCTGTCTTGTAGCAGTCACCATCTCTGTGCGGACAACCTTCGCAATCGTCGCCTTTCCCTGCATTTTACACAATCTGCTGAAGCTGGACACACTTTTTTTCTTCTCAAATTCCAGTACCTGAGACACATAAGTCCCTTTGCCCTGAAGTTTGATCAGATAATTGTTTTTTACGAGTTCTTCTATTGCTTTGCGCACTGTAACCCGGCTTACGTTAAAAGATTTCTGAAGTGAGACTTCTGACGGGATCTTATCACCCGGCTTAAGCTTTCCGCTCTTTATTCTCTTCTCAATCGCGTCTCGTATCTGAATATAAAGAGGGCTGTTCTCATTTTCGAAGAAAACATCTGCCATATACTAATATTCCACTTTCCACATATAACGTCTGGTCGTATAATCAACGCCTGTTTCTCTCGACAATTCTTTCATATACACGTTATTCAGAACCGGTGTAAACAGAAGGTGCGTAAAATATTCGGATACACTGTCTTTCAATCTGTCAATTCCAATTTCTTTTGCATCCAGAATGTATACTTTGTCCCCTGCATACTGCTTCATGAACTTTACTGCTCTTTCATCCGCTTTTCGTGTTCTTCCATCGGCAACAAGAACAAAAAACGCCTCGTTTTTATCTGTGATCTCAAATGGCCCATGGAAAAAATCACAGCTATTGAATGTCGGAGAATGGATCTGCAACATTTCCAGAATATTGCATGTCGAAAAAATATGTCCGGAACCATATGCAGGTCCGCTTGAAAGTACTGTGATCACTTTCTCATTTTTCATCTGCTCTGCCCATTTTGCCGCCAGAGGTCTGCAGTATTCTCTCGCCTTTATGTACGCAGGCTGCACCTTTGTAAATGCGTCCATCGCATCTGCGTAGTTATCATACCCTTCAACGATATCCACAATTGCCATTGCCATGCGAAGAGCATTGCCCGCGTTAGTTTTACTCTGGTCTTTATCATCCTCCCAGATACTTCCATACTGCACATTGTAATCACATACCTCCGTCAATCCGGACTTTTCCACATACTGGCTCACAGTAACCGCGCCCAGCGCCTTGGCGGCTTTCGCAGCCTCAATTGTCTCTTTTGTTCCTCTCATGGAAGTAACTACCACAATTGTATTCTTTCCCACGCCTTTCGGCGGAGCATATACAAATTCACTGCTTGTTATCATCTGGGACCGTACTACTGTGGATTCTCTGTCCATAAAGTACTGGGCAGCATAATGTCCGTCATGCGACCCGCCGGCGGCAACCCATACAACGTTTTTAATTCCCCCGATATCTTCCATATCTTTTATTATCTTCTCAATAAGTTCTCTGATTTCCATGATATGTTCTCTCCTTTATCTCTATTTTATTTCGCTATCCTTTGACACTGCCTGCTGCAAGCCCTCTGATAAACTGCTTTTGCAGAATCATAAATATGATGATCAGCGGCACAGAAGCAATTACCATACCAGCCATCAACATTGTCCAGTTTGTTGTAGTAGTCCCCTGCAGGTTCACCAGACCTACCGGGACCGTTTTTTTCGAAGTGGATTCTAACAAGACATTGGCAAACATAAGCTCATTCCACACTGCCCGGAAACTTACAATCGCGCAGGAGGCAATGATTGGTTTGCTCAGCGGCATGATGATCTTCCAGAACACCTGCCTTGTCTTCGCTCCATCAATAAATGCCGATTCGTCAAGACTGACGCTGATGTCCTTATAAAATGTCATGATTAAAAATGTCGCGAATGGAATACGGAATGCTCCTGTAATGATGATCATACCTATATATGTGTCATAAAGACCCATAACGTTCGCCATTTTAAATAAAGAAATCACCGCTGACTGAGGAGCAAGCATCAGCCCTCCGAGAATCAGAATGATCCATAATTTCTTTGTCCTGAATTTGATCCGAGAAAGCGGGTATGCCGCAAAGCATGCAAGCAATGTGGAAAATACTGTAGAACCCACCGTTGTAAGCACGCTGTTCTTTAAAAATGTCCCGATTCCAGCCTTCCATGCTTTTATGTAATTTTCAAACATCCATGTTTCCGGCATCTTCCACGGCTCAAGAAACAATTCCTTATTTGTCTTAAATCCCGTAACCACTGCCCAGACAAGGGGAAGAATAATAATAACCGCAAATAAGATCAATAACGCTGCTATCAACATGCGTCCTATTTTTTTCTTCATATTCATCCTCCTTATTCATCACCGATATCATAACCCTTCATCTGGAACAGTCCCAGAATGAACGTAATTATGAATACGAAAAACGCAATTGCCGACGCATAGCCCATCTGGTCATTTTTAAATCCAATCTGATACAGATAGGTCGCCAATGTCTGCGTTGAGGTTCCCGGTCCGCCCCCAGTCATAACATATACTTCGTCATATACCCGGAAAGCACCGGTAATAACGATTATCATATTGATCATAATAGTATTTTTCATGAGGGGAACTGTAATATAAAAAAACCTTTGTATTCCCGATGCACCGTCAAGTTCCGCCGCTTCATAGATATCATCCGAAATATTCTGCATCGCTACGATAAAAAGCACTACTGTATATCCGATAAACTGCCACTGGGACATGGCTGCCACTCCCCATATCGCAGTTTTAGAATCTGCAAGTACAGCTATATTGGAAGTATCAACTCCCATTTTTTCCAGTATAGGATTCAAAAGTCCCAAATTCGGGCTGTATAACATCTTGAAAGTAATACCCGTAACCGTAATCATCAGCAGAGATGGAATAAAGTAAATCGTGCGGAAAACAGATTGCCATCTCCGAAGCCACCGGCTCTCCAATACAGCAGAAATCACAAGTGAAACACCTATCTGGCATATGACTGAAGTAATGGCAAATATGACATTGTTCTTAAGCGCTGTCCGGATAACCTCATCTTCTGCAAGCTCCTTATAATACTTAAAGCCCACGAAACTTACTTCCTTGGATATGGCGCCCCATTTATACAGACTGTTCATAAAGTTCAAAATAATAGGCAGATACAGAAATACAAGAATGACCAGCATCGCAGGCGCAAGATATATAAACGCCGTCTTTTTAATACCTTTTCTATTCATAAGCTCACTCCTATTGTTTTTAGAAAAGGAGCGCGCCCATTAATAAAACATGGCGCGCTCTCATACAACCGGTTATTTTGCTGCTTCTTCTTTTACCTTCGCCGCTGCCGTCTGAATATCTTTCATAATATCTTCCGCTGATTTCCCATTAAAACCTTCCTGAACGCTGACCATATACTGATCTGCTATCGAAGCTTCTACGGCGCAGTCAAGCCAGTCGGCAATATTCGTATATCCTTCTGCCTCCTTATATGCATTTGCCAGCATTTCCGTCGCATTATCCTTTGTGATCCCGCCAACCAGCGCATTCGGCAGTCCCGCTTCAGACGTCTGTTTCTGTCCTTGCTCCAGACTGGTCATAAATTTAAGGAATGTGATCGCTTCTTCCGGATGTTTGCAAGTCTTAGAAATCATCCATGCCTCACCGCCGCCGCCGATCGTTCCTGGATCACCGGCTGCGCCTTCCATAACCGGAACCTTGAAGTAACCCCAGTTCTCGGCACCCATACCGTCGTCAAACTGAGTAAACTGAGCAGTAGCATCAAGCATCATCGCATACTTACCTGCGCAGAAGCCTTCACGTACTTCATAGTAATCTTTTGCGTTCACATTATCTCCAAAATATCCTTTCTTGTTCATATCAAGGAAGGTCTGAACTGCCTCAGTATATGCCGGGTCTGTAAATTCACCGGTCTCCGGCGTATAATCCTTATTCATTACATCCGCCGGTACCATCATTGCATTCATAAGACCAATCCACCAGGAAGAATACCACGTCTGGGAATTACCGAACGCGATCGGCGTCACATCTGTCTTCTTCAATTGATCACAGATTGCAATAAACTCATCCCAGGTTTTTGGCACTTCGAGCTTGTGCTCATCAAATACCTCTTTATTATATACAAAATACATAATACTGCTTCTGAACGGAATCGCGTAAGTCTTACCATCATATGTGGCATTGTTCAAAAATGCCGGCAAAAAGCTGTCTGCCCACGCAGAATCATCTTTTAAGTAAGAAGTAAGGTCTAATACCAGATCATTACGCGCAAATCTTTTGACACGCTCACCTGTCCATGAAAAGAAAATATCTGACATCTGCTCTCCTGACGCCATTACACTCAATTTATCCTTAATCGCCTCATCTGACACATTTTCCATCTCAATCTTAATATCGGGATGCTCCTTCTCAAATGTAGCCACTGCATCTACAAAATACTGTGCATACGGATCTTCCGGGTATTTGTTCAAAAATGTTAATGTAACCTCTCCATCCTCTTTACTACTGTCCTCACTGCTTCCGCCTGAATTTCCCGACGTCGCGCAGCCGCTCAGCAGACCGATCACCATTGCTGCTGACAAAAATGCCGCTAAAACTCTCTTCTTCATAATCATAATCCTTCCTTTCTTCGCTAAAAGCTCCTGTTATAAATTAATAATCTCGGACAGCCGACTGGGGTCGACATCGTAACCCAGGCCCAGAGAACCATCCTTTACTACCACATAAGCCGCATATTCACTTGCTGCTTTCAGTGAAATAGTTATCTTATCACCGGCAGTCACAGACTCGTCAGTCTCCGCCGATAAATAATTCGTTAAAAACGCACTGATAAAGGAATCTCCCGCACCCATAGTATCTGTTGCTTCTACCTTCATAATACTCTGGTAATAATATTTCTTTCCGTCATAGGCGATCGCCGCTTCCCCGCCCCTCGTAGCAACAGCAAGTCTGCAGCCTGCCCGTACACATTTCTTTAGTGTCTCTTCCGCCTCTTCGACGCTTATATGACTGCAGGAGAAAAAGCCGACTTTCACACATGGGGATATTCTTTCGATATCTTCCCCGGTAAAATTATCATTAAAATCATAACTTAACGCAACACCCGCCTGCGCAAGTTTTTCGAACTTTTCATACGTTATCCGGGAATTTCTGCTTGTGCTGGCAATATCAAAAGTCTTAATATACGCAATCTCTTCATCTGAAAACTCAAATGGATACAGATCTGTCACTCCATGCTTGTTCCAGTCGATAAATACCCTGTCTCCTTCTACCAGATCAACAATCGCGTATCCGCTGGAACCATGCTCATGGTGGCAGAAACTCACATCTATACCCTTCTTTCTGCAGGTCTCTTCAAGAATCTTTCCGGCCTTGTCATCTGCAAAAACTCCCATGAATGCACTGTGCGCTCCGAGGAGCTTTGCATTATAAGCTACGTTATATTCATTTCCTCCGGGATACATCTTTTTATGATGCCGGTAAATATCTACAACACAAATTCCTATTCCTACAATTGCCGGCTTCTGCTTCATAATAACCGCCCTTCCATCAATAACATGTATTAATACGTCTTATATAAAGAATAAGATCAATAATACGATTTGTCAATACAATATTTTCAGAACACAATTATTTTGTATATTTTATCTAATTTATCTTTCTTATTTTTAGTAAAAATATACTGATAAATAAAAATGAAAGTATTGATTCTGTCGGAAAATTTATTGTATTTATCCATGTATTGCGATATAATTAAAACTTAATAGAAGCTATATTTTATTAAAATGAGGATGTACTATGGACAACATTGGAAAAATCAATCCGACACCTTTGTATCTTCAATTAAAAAACAAAATCAGGCGGGATATCCGTATGGGTACACTGAAACCCGGCGACAAGCTGCCTTCCGAAGCACAATTACAAAAGACATATAATATGAGTCGTGTCACGGTTCGCAATGCCATGGAAGAATTATCAATCGAAGGCTACATAATAAAGGTACAGGGCAAGGGAAGTTTTGTCGCGCAGTCTGACATGCTCCGTCTGCCCGCCGGCATTACCAGCTTTACTGACGACGCTAAGATGCAAGGTATTACATTAAAGTCCAAAGTTATAAAATTCGGAGTCGAAGATATTACGTCCGATCTGGACAGGGAATTTTTTACTGGGCGGACAGATGATAAGATTCTGGTCCTCAAACGTGTCCGTATTGCCAACGGAACCCCGGTAACTGTTGAGGAGAATCACCTGTTCGCGGATATGATTACATTAAAAGACGAAAATCTGGAAGGCTCTCTCTATGAAATACTGATGACCAAATATCATTTAATGCCGTCTAACAAAGGACGGCGCAGTGTCAAAATCGTCTCTGCCGATGAAGAAGTCGCAAAACTGTTAAATCTTTCTGCCGGAACTCCGGTGATCACAAGCGAAATGTGCGTATTTGACGCAAGCGGCGAGCCAATCCACACTGTAACAGACTGGGTACGGGGTGACAACGATAAATACATTAAATGGTATATATAAATTTATAAATAGTAAAAATCAACATACTTTCACGTATCATGATCCAATATTAAAGGAGCGTTGTCTCATAGGTTTCGCAACGCTCCTTTTTAATCCTTCCATACAGAAGAAACCACTATTTTTTACACAAAATTCAGAACAAAATCATCCTTTTTCCTCCTCACACCACTTTGCGATCTTTCCAATCAATTCAAGCGGCATAGGTTTATCATAGGAAGTGCTCCTGATTAGTATTCTTAATGGATTATTTTACCTCATTCCTATTACCATTCCAATAATATACGGAACAAGCCAGATTGCCCAGACAGCTATGCTGAGTCTGTGAAAATTTTTTGCCGAGTCTTCATTATTCTTTACCAGCACAACCGTAGCCCATACTGCATGCACTATCATCAAGATGATCGCAAGAGTACCAGTTACGGCATGTAATGATAATTTTCCTGAAAACATCGACTGCTTTGCAATCCTTCCCATTAAAACCGTCCCCGTTGTATCCATGCAAAGTCCAAGCCAGAAAAAAATCAAATGAACTTTTTTCAATTGCCTGCTCCGATGCTCCGACCACACGCCGATCGTGTAAAAAACTAAAGCTAATGTTATTGTGATAATTGCAGCTATTAATGTTCCTGTCATGCCAAAACACTCCGTTATCCTTAATTTCTCTGTTTTAAATATACAGGCCATTTACAGAATACCTGCGGCCTTCCTGTATTATACCTTGAAAAGTCTTTTAAATCAACCGCGTTATTAGCGAAAAAAACATCCTCCCGGTTTCAATAATGACGCACAACCTCAAACCGTTCCAGCTGTACATTTTCATGTTCGCCTATCCCAGCCTTCCTTTTTGCAATTGCAATCTGCTCTTTAACTGTGTCTACTCCCTCAAGATTTGGGAGCAGAAGCCCGCGCTTATATCCCTTTGTTACTATTACACCATACCGCTTTACATCCAGCTTGTCCAAAGAATCTATTTTCTCTGCATCCCCCAGCACATCTACGCTGATGGCAAGCATGTCTAGTTCTTCAGCCTTTATAGGAGAAAACCTTGGATCACGTGAGGCGGCACTAACTGCATTTTCGATAATTTCATCCGCTATAGACGGACGCGAGGCACAGATGGTCCCCATACATCCCCGGAGGCTTCCCTCTTTTTTTATCGAGACAAAAACACCTGCCCTGCTGCCATACATTTCCCACGAAATCCCCTCCAGCGCCTTTATTTTCTTTCCTGACCGCACATATTCCTCTACGGCATGGCGGGCAAGCCGCACGTATTCATCCTCCAGCTGCCTTAACTTAAAAATCCGTTTTCTTTCTTTTTCTTCGTACTGGTCTTTGAAATTCCTATTTAAATCCTGTCCGCATGTGTTATACGTACAAATTCCGTATCCAACACCAAAGGGGCCTTCATAGGAAATCTGCTTTGCCTCTACTTTCGTACTGTCTAAAGCTCCTGCCATAATAGTAAAAGAACGATGCCCGCATTCTCCTGCCTTTTCACAAATATCCTCAGAAAACTCCAGCAGTTTTCCAAAATCTCCACTCCCCATGGCCTCCATGATACATCTGTCATATTCCGCCCCTTCTCTGTGATATCCATATGGACCATCCTCTTTCAGTCTGTGAGACAGATCTCCGCTGGCAATGATCACCACATTTTTACCCAGCATCTTCGCAGTCTCCCCAATAAGTTGTCCCAACTCATAATGCGCCGTAAGCGAAAGACCAGAAAGTCCCACTCTGACCAGATCATATTCTTTCCAATACTTATTTATAAAATATAACGGCACCAGGGTTCCATGATCTAACTGCTTATCACGCTCTCCCAATATTCCTGCCTGCAGGCCTGATGTCTCTGCCATTCTGCACAGATTTTCCACAAAATCCGTATCATAACTAACTTCCATCTTCACCTCATAAGCACCAAACTGTTTAAAATCTCCTTCTGCCTGTCTCCCTGGCGATATGTGGAAATAATCGGCATACATCACCTGATGCGGCGAAATCAGGATGATCGTTTCTGGTTTAAGCTGTCCAATCTTAATCCCCACTTCATGATAAGCGTCAATCGTATCCTGTATTTTTCGTTCTTTTCCCCTGCCAACCTCCGGTATGATCAGAGGTGGATGCGGAACCATAAATGCACCTGTAATCATGAGATCTCCTCTCTACTTCTTATTTTCAAATATATCTTAATTCACGACTGAAGCAATCGCTCCAATCATACAAACCGCAATTACACCGCAGCCAAATACCAGCAATACTCTTTTCAGGTTTTTATTCCCGTTTAACGCCTTATCTATATCATCTGAAAATAATGCTGCCGCAACACCTATAATCACTGGTATCAAATACATCCACATTTAAAATCCCTCCTGTCATATATTCAATCATTGCTTTTTTATAGCACAAGTTCATCTCTCATCTCCTATGCAGATTTCATAAATTGCACGGTCATAGGCACAGCGCGTATCCGCATCAAACAACACAAAACGCACAATATCAATATCATCCGGATGTTGAATGCAGAAATCTTTCACCGTCCTTATGGCTATCACAGCCGCCTGGTCTACGGGATAACTGTAAACACCTGTGGATATGGACGGAAACGCAATTGTACGGATACCGTTTTTAACAGCTATATTCAAAGAATTCCGGTAAGCAGCTGCCAGTAATTTTTCCTCACCTCTTTTACCACCATACCATACCGGTCCCACCGTATGGATCACATATTTACACGGCAGCTTATAGGCACCCGTAATCTTCGCTTCTCCGGTATCGCACCCGTTGAGCGTCTGACATTCTTTTAATAACTCTTTACCCGCCGCCCGGTGTATGGCTCCGTCTACGCCTCCGCCTCCCAAAAGGCTTCTGTTCGCCGCATTTACAATAGCTTCTAAATCTTTTACCTTTGTAATATCACCTTGTACCGTCTGAATTTTCATATTTTACCCTCCATTTAATCATCATTTCTCCAAATTTCCGCTCATCAATTCCATATGCAGTCTGTCAGGATTCTTCTGATACACCTTCACATAGTTCAGATCCATACACCGGTCTGTAAATGCAATGCTTCGCAGCTATCCCCGTTAAACTCTACTGGGAACAGTGTAATAATTGGTGTAGTGAGTCGGAAAGAATTATTAAATCTGGCAGAACATCTAAAAAGAATTTAACATTTTCCTATCTCTTTGCTAAAATCATAACAGAAAAGAGTACTACCAATAGACGGCTAGTCCAAATTCATTTAGTTACAAAAAAGTAACTGTATATCTTTGGCTGAAAGACGGTTATTTTTTGTATGATTTATAGAACCAACCGCCTACCGTTTTTCTAATAGTACCCATAAATATTTTTATGAAACACACGTTTTTCTACTCTTATTGAATTTTTATTTCATGATATAACATTTGGGGATACTATGCAACTAAAAAGGCATTCTAATTCAGTCTCCACTTTTCTAATGTAATCAAAATATATTTTCCATATACTTTGGCACAAAAATATCTAAACCTCAAAAAATGTAACCCCCATCGTTATAATGCAATTGATTTAGGATACAATGAATAATAATGAGAATGGCATTTTCACAAATTTTAGTAAAACATTTATACACATCAATAACAAATTCATAGAAATTTTATTGCAAAAAACGATAATAAAACCGTACAATATAAGCATAGAAGTATGTATGATATAAAATAAGCCATACTAACAAAGGAGGTGTTTTTAATGGCAACTTCGAGCATCACAAAGAACTTTGTTATATCAGGCCAAAAGCAGGTGGAAATGTTTGCCGATGCAATAGAGGCCTCTGCCAATAACCCTACACCGCCTATCAATGTCAGCGCAACTTTTTTAACTGATCCAAAAGATATAGCGAAATTCATGGAAAAAAGGAAGAAAACGAATGCAGGAAACAAGTAAATATACAGTTTTTAACATTCGTGAGTATTTGGGTGAAGGAAAGCATGGACTCGGAGAGGACACTCTGTTTCAGATCCTTTCCGAGTTTTCATGTAAGATAAATCATGATGTTGAAAGATTTATAAAAGAACAGTCCGTTGAATTTGCAAAAAAACAGCAGTCAGTTACATATCTGGTATTTTCAACGGAAGATGCAGAATTGGTCGGATATTCTGCGATTACAATAAAGCCGATCACCGTAAGTGCAGAACCATTCAGTAATACTGTAAAAAGAAAACTTTCAAGGGTAAATACATTTAATAAACAGGATCAGACCTATAATCTTGCAGCGTACCTGATCGCACAGCTTGGGAAGAATTATAATAATGGCGCAAATGAACGTATTTCCGGCAGGGAATTATTAGGACTTGCAATACGGCAGATAAAGCAGCTGCAATATTTGTCAGGAGGCACGGTTATCTTCTTGGAGGCAACTAATGAGAAAAGACTTTTATCTTTCTACCGTGAGAATGGCTTTCAACAATTTGACACAAGATTAACAAGCTCATCTAATAGTGAGCCGAATGAACTGATACAGTTATTGAAGCTGTTTTAGCTGAAAAAAGAAAGGAAAATAAAATATGACAGACACAAAACAGTTCACGAAGGAAAACAATGCAATATATAGATGTGATAAAAAACAAAAAGTGCTTCAAGCCCTCTATCTATAAGGGTTTGAAACACTTCCCACCAATGCCGCAGACCGGAATCGAACCGGTACGGGAGATTAGTCCCGCAGGAT
>CAJUAM010000008.1:0-206 GCA_910584615.1 uncultured Dorea sp. | reverse complement strand
CCTATGACCCTCTGCTTGTAAGGCAGATGCTCTCCCAGCTGAGCTATGATCCCAAAATAATATACTATGTCTTCACTTAACTTAAGGATATCTTTCTAAGTCATGTGATAAATTTTCACACTTGATTTAAAAACACTTCATCAAGTGTGAAATGTCAACGACCCAGAAGAGACTCGAACTCTCGACCTCCGCCGTGACAGGGCGGC
>CAJUAM010000007.1 GCA_910584615.1 uncultured Dorea sp. | reverse complement strand
GACAATTTGAAGTGAAGGGAGTATTTTCGTCAAAAACGAGAGTACTCCTATTTTTACGAAAGAACGGGTGTTTCGGAACGTTTGTTCTAAAACTTCTCGTTTTTATCTGTACAAATAAAGAACCATATGCTATAATCAGAATACTTTTTGGAACATCAGATTCATGGTGTCCGGCTGGGTATAACCAGTCCGGGAAAATGAAATCAGTGAACAAAATTCGTCGAAAGGCAATTTTACAAAAAACGGAAGATGTGCCTCGACGAATTTCTGCCTAATAGTCGAATTTTTTTAATATGGATTTTGGAGGTGATTTTTGTGCAGGATGCACAAGAAAAAGGATATTCGCAATCCGCTGCGCTACTTGCTCATGAAGACGCTGCAAAAGGCGGCAGCATCTTCAAATTACACAGTGATTACGAGCCCACCGGAGACCAGCCGCAGGCGATAGAAGCTCTTGTCAAAGGTTTCCAGGAAGGCAACCAGTGTCAGACTTTACTGGGGGTTACGGGTTCCGGTAAGACATTTACTATGGCGAATGTTATCCAGAAGCTGAATAAACCGACTTTGGTAATAGCGCACAATAAGACCCTTGCTGCACAATTGTACGGTGAGTTCAAGGAATTTTTCCCTGAGAATGCAGTGGAGTATTTTGTGTCCTAATTTGGGGATAGGGTGAAAATCGCATTATTTGGTGTTATTTGGTGTTGATTGTACCGTATTTTGTGGACAAGATGGGGGATTATGGACGAAATAACACCAGCCGGACGGGTGGAGTTTGTGACCTGGATTCGTGCAATGGACAGGATAATATAAAATATCAATATATGAGAAATCTGAGATTTGAGACAAATTTTTAATAAAAGATTTGGATGAACTGTCGTGAATCGAATAAGTGCAAAAAGGGAGACAAAGATGGAGTTAATATTTGCATATATAAAAAGATTTGGGGACTTTATTTATGACCAAAGCATACAATTTTCAAATGATTTTGAAGTTCGTTTGGAAAATAAAATTTTGACAGTGAGAGAAAAAAAGAATTATTTAAAAGATTTTTATGGAGATGGTATAAAAAATATATCTGTTCTTGTCGGGAAAAATGGTTCAGGAAAGACAACCTTATTAGACATTTTAGGTATGAACAGAGATGATAGACTTAGGGGATCTTTGAAAAAGAATAAAGTTGATGATGAATATTTACTATTGTACTATATTGGAAAGAATGGTCATGGGCAAAAATTATTTGGAATTGAAGTGCTAGGTTCCAATGTGTTTTATGATATGTTTACAAATTATGACAGGGGCGATGATGATGACAGATATGATAAGGGGAAAGTTTCGATAGGACTTGTGTTCAAATATGAAAACGAGTGTTTTATAAGCATAGGAAAACATTTCTTTAATGAGATGGAAGAAAACAAAGCCGACAGATTAAGTGATCTGATTCGCTACGCTTATATTAATGAAAGCTATCGGTATAGTCAAAGAAATGAGCGCTATGGAATTTATAATCAAAGATATGATGACTATATTGCTAAAAGGATAATGTATCCTTGTTCCAATGTTTATACTAAGTATTTGGAAATATGTCGATGTATAGAAGGGAATATTGAGGGCTTTGATTTTGATAAAGTAAAAGTGAAACTATATGATGAAATAGACTATGAGTATCTGGCGTGGACTGATGACGATTTTAAGGACAAGTATAAAGCTACAGTAAATGAGATAGAAAACATGCTGCCGCTTTGGAAAAGGATTAATATATTTTCTAATAAGAAAAATGAGGTTGAGGAAACAAATAAAAGAGAGAAATATATTTTGGATTTATATTCAAGATACATATTAGATATGCTTGTAAACGGTTTATATTCTTTGTGTAAAGAAGAAATAAGGAGAAGAGACAGTGGAGATAAAACAAGTATTAACATAATGGAGCATATTGAATATATCATGGGACTTGAGTCTAATGAGAGTTCTTATGAAAGACTAGGGAAACCAACAGATTTTGAAGAAGAATTATCACAGGTAGTAATATTAATTTCATGGTTGAAAGGAAAGTATGAGAAAGAAAAATTATTTGCCTTAAAAGTATTAGCCAGGTATATTGGAAGCAGAATTCATGGGGAAGAAGATAATAATGACTTTGGTTATGTAGATATATTGGAAAAAATGATAGAAGAAATGTTTAATATTCCTGAAAGATATTTTCAGAAGGATGGAATTGAGTTTCTGGTAGTTAGGGAGGCCAATCGTTATTTAGAAAACTTTTTAAAGAAATACAGTCAGTGGGAGAAAATAAAAAATGATTGGCATTCAGGTATTGAAAATCAATTTAAGGTGAATTTTGGGCTTTTGTCAGAAGGAGAAGAGCGTTTTATTGATACCATTGCAAAAATAAAGGATTGTGTTACAGAAGATAATGAAACAAAATTGTTGATTGCTATAATGGATGAGCCGGATCAAGCTCTACACCCAGAGTGGGCGAGGAGATTTATTGATATTATAGTGAAGGCTTTGGAAAATGCAGAGCATGAATGTGATATACAATTGATTTTGTCAACCCATTCCCCATATCTACTGTCAGATATTTTACCATCAAATGTTTTTTTACTGGAAAGTTCAGACGTTGAGCGACAATTAAGCGTACAGAGAATGGATAAGATAAATGCAAACAGTTGTTTTGGAGCAAATATATATGATTTAATGAAAAATCAATTTTTTATGGAAAATACAGTGGGGGAATTTGCTACGAAGAAACTTAACAATTTAGCAAGGGAAATTGAAGGATTAGATCGCGACAATGAAAAAAATATTGAAAACATAGAATATTTTGTTGACCAAATTGGTGAGTCGGTAATTCAGAAAATACTGAAAAAGAAATTAGAAGATAGAAAACAAAGATTAAAATTATTAAATAATAAAAACAGGATTTTGGAAATGATAAGGAATCAAGATGACAAACAAAGAATAAAAGATTATTTGGAGGTGTTAGAGGATAAATAGCATGATAGGGATTAGAATTGACGATAGAAAGATAAATGAGATGAAACAGCTTTGGTGTAGTTGGTTTTTTAGGCAAGACAGAATCAAAGAGCTGATGGATATTTTGGAACATGATATTGTTTTCCGACAAATGATATTTACGTCCAATAAAGAGTTTAGCGAGTGGAAAAGCGAATATTATACAAATTTATCTGTAATGAAAAATAAAATATGGAGAGATAAAATCATTAAGTATATTTTTGATGATTTATCTGATGAAACATATGTGATTTCTAAATATAAGAAAAAGATTCTGAAAAGTACAGAAGATTTTTTGCTGAAGAATTATGAATGTTATCGCAAAACTATGAAATTGGTAAAAATTGTCCAGATTATGGGGGTGGAAGTATGTCCATATTGCAACCGTAATTTTGTGGAGAATTATGTTATCCGTAAAGAAAACGGACAAAGGAAGGCATATTTTAAAGGTGATTTGGATCATTATTATCCAAAAGAAGAAATTCCGGCACTGGTGCTTTCATTTTTCAACCTTGTTCCAAGTTGTAAGGTATGTAATCATGAAAAGTCTGATTCAAACAAAAGAACATTTTATCCATTTTATGACAATGAAAATGATGAATGTCATTTTTCTATAGAAGTTTATGATAATAATGATACGAGAGATATTGTATACGAGGAGCTTATTGAAGATATAGAAGAAAAAAGATTTGATTCTACTGTCTGGCAAGGAATTTCAGATAATTTTAAAATCAAGCTGCATAATAATGGTGAGAAAAAATTGAGTGAGAGGATGAAAAATTCCAAGGAAACATTTCATTTGGAAAAGAAATATAATCATTCTAAGGAATATGTGAAAGAAATTATACGCAAAAGATATATCTATTCTGAAACCCACAAAGGCATTTTATTAAAAAATTTTGCAGAAATTTTCGTTAATGAAAAACAGATTGTGGAAACCTTATTTTCGTATTCTGAAAGTGAAGAATGTATGCATAATAGACCATTATCAAAACTGACAAGGGATATTCTGTTTCAAATAGGTGTCGAGTTAGAGAGTTTATAATAATTGTAGATTTTATGAAAAAAGTATGTCCAGTAAAATAGTTATGTGACGATGAAATTTTAGAGTAATTCGCTACACGCGTGTAGTGAATCTGCGGAGGCAAGATGAAGAAAAAGAGTGAGTTATTAAAGCAAGAACCTTCAGAAATTTTGATAAAAAAAGAAGAACAATTTTACGAAGATGTGCGTTTGATATTACAACGGGCAAGAGAAGAAGCATATAATAGCGTTAATGGTATCATGACGTATGCTTATTGGAATGTGGGACGACGAATTGTCGAGCAGGAACAATATGGTGAGACAAAAGCAAGATATGGTTCTTATTTACTAAAAAATTTATCAGAGCAGTTATTAGATGAATTTGGAACAGGATTTTCTGTAGCAAATTTGAGAAACTGTCGTCAGTTTTATTTGGTATTTCCAGAGGATTCATATGGATTTTCAATGGCTGGTAAAATTCCGTGGTCTCATCTAAGAAGTATAATGCGTATTTCCGATGAAGAGGAAAGAAACTTTTATTTAAGGGAAGCTTTGACAGAAAATTGGTCTGTAAGAGTTTTGGAACGTAATATTAAGAGTGGATATTACAAAAGAATGTTATCCACACAGTTGCCTGATAAAGATAATAAAGCATTGGCATTTGTAAAAGATCCATTTGTATTAGAATTCATGGGAGCCACTCCCAATATTAGTCAGTTAGAAAGTGACTTGGAGGCAACCATTATAAATAATCTTCAGAAATTTTTGCTGGAAATGGGCAAAGGGTTTTCATTTGTGGGAAGGCAGATGAGGATATGTACAGAAACAACGGATTTCTATATAGATCTGGTTTTTTATAATTATATTCTGAAATGTTTTGTCGTTATTGATTTAAAAACAAAGAAATTGACACATCAAGATATAGGGCAAATGGATATGTATGTCAGAATGTTTGATGACTTAAAAAGAAGAGAGGATGATAATCCGACAATAGGGATTATCTTTTGTACAGATAAAGATGAAACGATTGTGAAATATTCGGTACTCCATGAAAGTCAACAGATATTTGCTTCAAAGTATATGACTGTTTTACCGACAGTGGAAGAATTACAGAAGGAATTAGAGAGAAATCAGTTGATTTATGATAGTAGAAAATAAAGATATTTCTAATTTAAATGATATAGAATACGAAACAGACTACTTTGTAGACAGTTATGAATACAAATTTGTGACCTCCATTCGTGTAATCACAAAAGTTCGCCTATAGACCAGCCTTAAAACAGAAACTTACATTAAATGATTTCTAAATTACACGAATTTTATGTCTGATAGTAGTCATAGTAATTCCGTGAAAGAGAGGATTTTCATATGCCAGAGTTCAAATTACAAGCCCCCTACAAACCCACAGGCGACCAGCCGCAGGCCATTGCAGAACTGGTAAAGGGCTTCAAGGAGGGCAATCAATTCCAGACTTTACTAGGGGTTACGGGTTCCGGCAAGACATTTACGATGGCGAATGTCATTCAGGAATTGCAGAAGCCGACGCTGGTAATCGCCCACAACAAAACGCTTGCGGCGCAGCTCTACGGAGAATTCAAGGAGATGTTCCCTGAGAACGCAGTGGAGTATTTTGTGTCCTACTACGATTATTACCAGCCGGAGGCGTACGTTCCTTCTTCCGACACTTATATTGCAAAGGATTCCTCCATTAATGATGAGATAGACAAGCTTCGTCATTCGGCAACGGCGGCGCTTTCGGAACGCCGTGATGTAATTATCATTGCCAGCGTGTCTTGCATTTATGGTCTGGGTTCTCCGATCGACTATCAGGAGATGGTGATTTCACTGCGTCCAGGCATGATTAAGGACAGAGATGAGGTTGTGAAGAAGCTCATTGAAATTCAATATGACAGAAATGAGATGGACTTTAAGCGGGGAACGTTCCGCGTAAATGGAGATGTCCTTGAGGTGATTCCGGCATTGTGCGAAGGAGTTGCATACAGAGTTGAATTTTTTGGCGATGAGGTGGAAAGAATTACAGAGGTAGATGTACTTACGGGGGAGATAAAGAATGAATTAAACCATGTGGCTGTCTTTCCGGCATCTCATTACGTTGTTTCAAAAGAAAGTATGGAACGGGCGATTCGGGAGATTGAGACAGAATTAGACAACCAGATTAAGTATTTTAAAGGGGAAGGAAAGCTATTGGAAGCTCAGAGGATATCTGAGCGGACAAATTTTGATATTGAAATGATGCGGGAAACGGGATTCTGTTCAGGGATTGAGAATTACTCCAGACATTTGACCGGTCTTAAAGCAGGACAGCCGCCCCATACATTGATAGACTATTTTCCAGATGATTTTATTTTGATGATTGATGAGTCACATATAACAGTGCCTCAGGTAGGCGGGATGTATCATGGGGACCAGTCAAGGAAAACTACATTAGTAGAGTATGGTTTTCGTCTGCCGTCCGCAAAGGATAACCGCCCTTTAAGTTTTGATGAATTTGAAAGCAAGATCGATCAGGTCCTTTTTGTCTCGGCGACACCTGGACCTTATGAGAGAGAACATGAACTGCTGCGTACAGAGCAGGTGATCCGGCCTACCGGACTTTTGGACCCGTCGGTAGAGGTGCGGCCGGTAGAGGGACAGATTGATGATCTGGTTTCAGAAGTGAACAAGGAAATTAAAAAGAAGAATAAGATACTTATTACAACCCTTACAAAGCATATGGCAGAAGATCTGACGGACTATATGAGAGAGCTGGGAATACGTGTTAAGTATCTTCATTCAGATATAGATACCCTTGAGCGGGCTGAGATCATACGGGACATGCGGCTGGATGTCTTTGATGTTTTAGTGGGGATCAATCTTCTTAGGGAAGGACTAGACATTCCGGAGATCACGCTGATCGCTATTCTGGATGCGGATAAGGAGGGATTCCTGCGTTCTGAGACCTCGCTGATCCAGACGATTGGAAGGGCTGCGAGGAATGTGGAAGGTCATGTTATCATGTATGCAGATACGATCACGGATTCTATGAGAAAGGCGATAGACGAGACAGACAGAAGGCGTGCGATACAAGAGCGGTATAATACAGAACATGGGATTACTCCGCAGTCTATTAAGAAAAGTGTAAGGGATTTGATCAGTATTTCTAAAAAAGTAGCAGCAGAGGAACTCCGCCTTGAAAAAGACCCGGAATCCATGAGTGCGAAAGAATTAGAAAAATTGATAAAGGATGTTACAAAACAGATGAAAAAAGCGGCGGCAGAACTTAATTTTGAAGCGGCAGCGGAACTTAGGGACAAGCTGGTGGAATTAAAAAAGCTGCTGCATGAATAGGAAAGGGACTAAAAATGTCAAAAAGTAAGGATAATAGGCAGTTTATTACGATTCGCAGGGCGAATGAGCACAATTTAAAGAATGTGGATTTGAAAATTCCAAGAAATGAGCTGGTAGTGCTGACAGGTTTGAGTGGTTCGGGGAAATCATCACTTGCGTTTGATACGATTTATGCGGAGGGGCAGCGAAGATATATGGAGTCTCTTTCTTCCTATGCAAGGATGTTTCTTGGACAGATGGAAAAACCGGATGTAGAAAGTATTGAAGGTCTGTCGCCGGCTATTTCTATCGATCAGAAATCGACAAACCGTAATCCGCGTTCTACAGTTGGGACTGTGACAGAGATTTATGACTATTTTCGACTGCTTTACGCCAGGATCGGCATTCCCCACTGTCCAAAGTGCAAAAAGGAAATTAAAAAACAGACGATAGATCAGATGGCAGATCAGATCATGGAGCTTCCTGAGCGTACAAAAGTTCAGCTTCTGGCTCCGGTTGTCCGGGGCAGGAAAGGAACTCATGCAAAGCTTTTAGACCGGGCAAAAAAAAGCGGTTATGTCCGTGTGCGTATTGATGGGAATCTGTATGAACTTTCGGAGGAGATTGTGCTTGATAAAAATATTAAGCATAATATTGAGATAATTGTAGATCGTCTTATGATTAAGAAAGGAATTGAGAAGCGTCTTGTTGATTCTATTGAAAATGTGCTCCGACTTGCAGAGGGACTTATGATCGTGGATGTTATTGACGGAGAACCGATTAATTTCAGCCAGAGTTTTTCGTGTCCTGACTGTGGAATCAGTGTAGATGAGATAGAACCGAGGAGTTTTTCGTTCAACAACCCATTCGGTGCGTGTCCTGTATGTTCTGGATTGGGATATAAGATGGAGTTTGATGAGGACTTAATGATCCCCAACAAGAAGCTGAGTATTTCAGAAGGTGCGATCAATGTGATCGGCTGGCAGTCATGTACAGATAAGAAGAGTTTTACGTATGCGATTTTAGATGCCCTTTGTCAGGAATATCATTTTTCGCTGGATACGCCGTTTCAGGATTATCCGAAAAAAATCCATGACATTTTAATTTATGGGACGGATGGAAAGGAAGTAAAAGTACATTATAAAGGACAAAGGGGAGAAGGCATCTATGATGTTGCTTTTGAAGGTCTGGTCCGAAATGTGGAGCGGCGATACCGAGAGACGTCTTCCGAGACGATGAAGGCAGAGTATGAAGAATTTATGCAGATCACACCGTGCCGGGAGTGTAAGGGACAGAGGCTTAAACCGGCAGCGCTTGCAGTGACTTTGGGCGACAAGAATATCCATGAAGTGACTACGTTATCCATTGGGAGTCTGGATGAATTTTTGCGGAACATGTCTCTGAGCAGGCAGCAGGAGCTGATCGGCGGGCAGATATTAAAAGAAATACGTGCAAGAACAAGGTTTTTGTTAGACGTTGGACTTGATTACCTGACACTTGCCCGGGGCACGGCTTCTCTCTCGGGCGGTGAAGCCCAGAGAATCCGCCTTGCTACTCAGATTGGCTCTGGTCTCGTAGGTGTGGCTTATATTCTGGATGAACCGAGTATCGGACTCCATCAGCGGGACAATGATAAGCTTTTGAATACGCTGAAACATCTTCGGGATCTGGGCAATTCGGTGATCGTGGTTGAGCATGATGAGGATACGATGCGGGAGGCGGATTATATTGTGGATGTGGGGCCGGGAGCCGGAGAACATGGAGGAGAGATTGTTGCCGTCGGGACAGCTTTGGATATCATTAAGAATAAGAAATCCATTACCGGTGCATACTTAAGTGGAAGGGCGAGTATTCCTGTGCCGGAAAAAAGATCAGAGCCGGCAGGGTGGATCAGGATTTTTGGGGCAAAGGAAAATAATCTGAAAGACATTGATGTAGAGATTCCTCTTGGGATTATGACCTGTGTTACAGGAGTGTCAGGATCGGGGAAAAGTTCTCTGATCAATGAGATTCTATATAAGCGTCTGGCAAGAGATCTGAACCGTGCAAGGACAATACCTGGTAAGCATAAGGATATTGAGGGGATCGACAAGCTTGATAAAGTGATCGCGATCGATCAGTCGCCCATCGGAAGGACACCGCGTTCGAACCCGGCTACTTATACAGGGGTCTTTGATCTGATCAGGGATTTATTTGCCGCGACAGCAGATGCCAAGGCCAGAGGATATAAAAAAGGAAGATTCAGTTTCAACGTGAAAGGCGGGCGCTGTGAGGCATGTGCCGGGGACGGGATTCTTAAGATAGAAATGCATTTTCTTCCGGATGTGTATGTCCCCTGCGAGGTTTGTCATGGGAAGCGGTATAATCGGGAAACGCTGGAAGTGAAGTATAAAGGAAAGAATATCTATGATGTACTGAATATGACAGTGGAGGAAGCGATGCATTTCTTTGAAAATGTTCCCAGTATACGAAGGAAGATGGAGACACTTTATGATGTGGGACTTTCCTATATCAGGTTAGGGCAGCCTTCTACACAGCTTTCCGGAGGTGAGGCACAGAGGATCAAGCTGGCGACAGAACTCAGCAAACGAAGTACAGGGAAGACGATCTATATTCTTGACGAGCCTACAACGGGGCTTCATTTTGCAGATGTGCACAAGCTGACAGAGATATTAAGGAGATTGTCGGCAGATGGGAATACAGTTATCGTAATTGAGCATAATCTGGATGTGATCAAGACGGCTGATTATATTATTGATATGGGACCAGAAGGCGGAGACGGAGGAGGAACTGTAATAGCTTATGGAACACCGGAGGAAATTGCGCAGAATCCTTTGTCTTATACAGGGAAATATATTGGAAGGATGCTTCACAAAGAATTAAGAAAATAGGGGTTTTCATTTCCGAAAGTACGGGATATAATAGCCGTTAGGGCGCAAAATATATGAAAGAAAGCGATATGAAAGGGGATTTGGAATGTCAGTAGATATTGGAATTGATTTGGGGACAGCCAGTGTTCTTGTATATATTAAGGGCAAAGGCGTCATACTGAAAGAACCCTCTGTAGTGGCATTTGACCGGGATACGAATACAATAAAGGCAATCGGCGAAGAGGCGAGATTGATGCTTGGGCGTACGCCGGGTAATGTGATAGCCATACGTCCCCTGAGAAAAGGTGTAATATCTGATTATACTGTGACGGAAAAGATGATAAAGTATTTTGTGCAAAAGGCAATGGGACGGCGTACATTTCGAAAACCCTGTATCAGTATCTGTGTGCCCAGCGGTGTAACAGAGGTGGAAAAAAAGGCAGTTGAAGAGGCGACTTTTGCAGCGGGAGCAAGAGATGTCAATCTTATTGAGGAACCGGTAGCGGCAGCGATTGGTGCCGGTATTGATATTTCGAAACCCTGCGGCAATATGATTGTTGATATTGGCGGAGGGACTACGGATGTCGCTGTAATCTCTCTTGGAGGTACAGTTGTTAATACGTCTCTTAAGATTGCGGGAGATGATTTTGACGAGGCGATCGTACGTTTTATGCGTAAAAAACATAATCTTCTGATCGGGGACAGGACTGCGGAGGATATTAAGATTCAGATTGGGACCACATATCAGCTGATGGAGGATGATGCGATGGAAGTCAGGGGGAGGAATCTTCTGACGGGGCTTCCAAAGACAGTTATGGTGACGTCTGCAGAGACTGAAGAAGCGCTCAGAGAGACATCGGGACAGATCGTGGAAGCAGTTATCAGTGTCCTGGAGAGGACGCCGCCGGAACTTTCGGCAGATATATTAGACCGCGGAATTATGCTGACTGGGGGAGGCGCGCTTCTTAGAGGACTAGAAGAGATGATTGAGGAGCGTACTGGCATTAATACAATGACGGCAGATGATCCGACTCAGGTGGTAGCTGTTGGTACGGGACAGTTCGTGGAGCTTACAAGTATGTACAAGGAGTAAGAGACAGAAAGTACATGGAGACGATTAAAGGATATGTAGAGCATATTGTATACCGCAATGAAGAGAATGGGTATACGGTATTTAACCTGAATAATGACGACGGGGATCTTACCTGTGTGGGTAAGCTTCATTATATAGAAGAGGGCGGGCTTTTAGAGCTGACAGGCGAATATACGGTCCATAAGCTCTATGGGACGCAGCTTCAGATAGAGACAGCGCGAATTTGTGAGCCGGAGGATCTGGTATCTATTGAAAGGTATCTTGGCTCTGGCGCGGTCAAGGGAGTAGGTACTTCTCTTGCGGGTAAGATCGTAAAGAAGTTTAAGGAGGATACTTTTCGGATCATTGAGGAAGAACCGGAGCGGCTTGCTGAGATTAAAGGGATCAGTGAGCGGAAGGCAAGAGAGATTTCTATACAGGTGGAAGAGAAAAAGGATATGAGACAGGCGATGCTCTACCTGCAGAAATATGGGATTTCTATTGCTCTTGCGGTGCGGATATATCAGCATTATGGGCAGAGTGTATACCATGTTATCGAGGAAAATCCGTATCAGCTTGCAGATCATGTGTCGGGTATCGGATTTAAGACTGCAGATGAGATTGCAGCGAAGGTCGGGATTCATATGGATTCGGATTACCGGATACGCAGCGGTATTTTTTATACGTTGCTGCAAAGTGTGGGAGAAGGTCATGTATATCTGGGGAAAGAAGCGTTGTTGTACCGGACGGGGCTTCTTCTTGGAATTGAGATCGAAGATATGGAGAGATATCTGCAGGATCTTGCTATGGAAAAGAAGATTGTGCAAAGAAGAGAAATACCTGGTGAGAAGTGTGAAAAAGATTTGAAAGAAGAGAATTCTGGAGTAAGGATTTATGCCTCTCACTATTATTATATGGAATTGAATGTGGCGAAAATGCTTCATGATCTGGATGTACGCTATAATATTTCAGAGACTGATCTGGTTTGGCGTCTTCATGCGATAGAAGAAGAGACAGGTCTTCAACTTGACAGTTTACAGCGAAAAGCAGTTATGGAAGCCGCAGGAAACGGTGTTACTGTAGTGACAGGCGGACCGGGTACAGGGAAGACAACAACGATTAATTCTATGATACATTTTTTCGAAAGTGAAGGAATGGATCTTATGCTGGCGGCGCCTACCGGAAGGGCAGCAAAACGTATGACGGAAACTACAGGATACGAAGCGCAGACGATACATAGACTGTTAGAGGTGAACGGAAATCCGGAGGAAGAAGGCAATACCGGCTTTTTGCGCAATGCTGAAAATCCGCTGGAGGCAGATGTTATTATCATTGATGAGATGTCGATGGTGGATTTATCTCTGATGTATGCGCTTCTTAATGCGGTGACTTTGGGAACGAGACTTATTTTAGTAGGAGATGTGAACCAGCTTCCGAGTGTAGGGCCAGGAAGTGTTCTGAAAGATATTATCGGTTCAGGCTGTTTTTCGGTTGTTATGCTGACAAAGATTTTCAGGCAGGCAGGAGAGAGCGATATTGTTGTGAATGCTCATAAGATCAACCGCGGAGAGCGGGTAGTTCTGGATAATAAGAGCAGAGATTTTTTCTTTTTAAAAAGGCAGGAACCGGATGTGATCATCAGCGTTCTGCTTGCGTTGATTCAAAAGAAGCTGCCTAAATATGTGGAAGCTGAGCCTTATGACATACAAGTGATGACACCTATGAGAAAAGGTCTTTTAGGAGTAGAGCGGCTCAACAGGATACTGCAGGAATATCTGAATCCGCCGGATAAAAATAAGAAAGAAAAAGAGATCGGTGACCGTGTTTTCCGAGAGGGAGATAAGGTGATGCAGATTAAAAATAATTATCAGCTTGAGTGGGAGATCCAGACACGTTATGGGATGACGATAGATAAGGGACTTGGGATTTTTAATGGTGATATGGGGATCATAAGGGATATCAATACATATGAAGAGACAGTGACTGTAGAGTATGATGAAAAAAGAAAAGTAAAATATCCTTTTAATCTTTTAGAAGAGTTGGAGTTAGCCTATGCCATAACAATACATAAGGCACAAGGAAGCGAATATCCCGCGGTTGTGATACCGTTGCTTCAGGGGCCCAGACAGCTCTATAACAGGAATCTTCTCTATACTGCCGTTACAAGAGCAAAAAGATGTGTAACACTTGTGGGGAGTGATACCGTGTTTCAGGAGATGATCAGAAATGCGGATGAACAGGCAAGAAATACCAGTCTTGCGGAACGGATCAAAGAAATTTATTGACAGGAAAATTAATTTTAACTTTATTATGGCCGGAGATATGTCCCTTCTGCGGACGTGTGTTTAGGCAGGGGATCTGTTTTCAGTGCCAAAGAAAGCTTAAAAGGTTAGAAATTGGTGAGCCAAAATGTATGAAGTGCGGAAAACCGGTCAGACATGCACAGCAGGAATATTGTCATGATTGTGTGCAGACGCAGCATTATTTTGATAAGGGAGCAGCGCTGTGGATCCATAAAGAACCGGTGAATATGTCAATCTATCAATATAAATTCCACGGTCAGCGCTGGTTTGGAAAATATTACGCCCGGGAGATGGCCGAAAGATATGGGAGTGTATTGATGAAATGGAAGCCGGATATGATCCTGCCGATTCCGCTCCATAGGGCAAAGCTGAGAAAAAGAGGGTATAATCAGGCAGCAATTGTTTCAAAAGAATTGGGAAGATTAATGGAGATTCCTGTAAATATGAAGATTTTTAAAAGAGTACGCATGACAAATCCCCTTAAAAATCTCAATCCCGCGCAGCGTAAAAAGAATCTCAGAAAAGCATTTGCTGTAGCAGATGGCGGAAGAAAGAAGCTGGCAGGAAAAACAATCCTATTGGTTGATGATATTTATACTACAGGAAGTACAATGGATGAAGCGGCAAAAACTCTAAAAAATGCAGGAGTAGAAAAAGTCTTCTATTTGACGATAAGTATTGGACAAGGATACTGATATTTGTTATACTAAAATATGATAGTTAAATATTGAAATGCTTAATTAGAGGTGGACGATGTTAGATGAACGCAAAGTTAAATTAATGACAAAGCTTGCGCTGTATGAGCACACACAGGGCAAGGAAGACTTTAAGATAAGTGAATATTATAGGAAGGACTATGCGGGTATGCATGTTTTCAGCTCTGTTATATGGGTAACTATCGGTTATGTATGTGTGGCACTGCTGATCGTACTTGCAGGTTTCGACGCATTGATGGACGGAATGTCTAACAGTCTGCTGTTGATGATCCTTATGGTTTTTGTGGTAGGGTATTTTGGCGTAGTTGTGATTTACGCTGTTATTTCCAGCCATATATATAATCAGAAGCATAAGGAAGCGAGAATGAGAGTGAAAAAATACAATCATGATCTGACAAGACTTCTTAAGTGGTATGAAAGGGAGAAAAAGTAAATGGACGGAGTATTTGTTATAAAAGGGAAACTTCAGGAGATGTATGCGCAGCATTCGATTGTTTTTGATAAGGGAGTGCAGTTCATTGTAGCTTTGCTTGCGTTTTATCAGATTAATAACAATGTTGGTTTCATGAAAGTGGCAGCTTCACCGGCGGTGACATTTGCTCTGTCTGTGATCTGTACCTTTTTCCCGCTTATTATAACAGTGATAGCGGCAACTGCCCTTATTCTGGTGCATATGTATGCGGTATCGATAGGAGTTGTTGCGGTTACGGCAGTTGTGTTTCTGATCATGTATATATTTTACTTCCGGCTGACACCGAAGATGGCGCTTATTGTTCTGCTTATGCCGATCGCGTTTGTTTTTCGCATTCCATTTGCGATACCTTTATCATATGCGTTGGTTTCGACGCCTGTCAGTATGGTGGCGGTTGTGTGCGGAACGATTGTTTATTATATGATGGAATATGTGAAAAAGGCAGCGCCGGGACTTGCAGGTAAAGGACTTTCGGGAATTATGACCCAAAGTTCGGATTATCTGAAGAAAGTGTTCCAGAATAAAGAGATGTGGATTATCATTGCCGCATTTCTGATAGCATTTCTGGTTGCGTATACGATCAGGAAACAGTCTATCAATCATGCGTGGAAGGCTGCGGTCGCAGCAGGAGCAGTTGTTAATGTAGTTGTAAATATAATAGGGGATATTATGTTAGGATCTCATATTTCCTATGCTTCATTAATAACTGGAAGCGTTGTAGCGATCGTTGCGGGATTTGTGCTTGAATTAATGTTTTTCGCGGTTGATTATACAAAGAGTGAGAGTCTGCAGTATGAAGACGATGAGTATTATTATTATGTCAAGGCGGTTCCGAAGCTTTCTGTGGCGAAGCCAGAAAAGACAGTGAAAAGAATTAATGGACGGCGTGAGACAGAGATCATGGATACAGAAGCTGTAAGAAACAGAAGACATGACAGAGAAAGACATGGCGAACGGGAAGGTGCAAGGACTTCCGGCAGAAATGCGTCAGAACATTTCAAAAACTCTACAAGATCACGTTAAGCTTATATTACATATATCATTAAATAAAAGGAGGTGAGAGAATGGAACAGAGGATTTCGCAGATATTGGAAAAATATGTGTCGGGTGTCTATTTTCCGGAGATTCATCTGACAGATGTTGTGGAAGTTTTGATTCTCACATTTCTGATCTATCAGGTGATCATATGGATCAAGAATACAAAAGCATGGATGCTTTTGAAAGGAATATTGGTACTTGCTGGTTTCATTCTTCTTGCCATGATCTTTCAGATGAATACGATACTTTTTGTTGCGAAGAATGCAGTTGCGGTTATGGCGACTGCAGCGGTGGTCGTGTTCCAGCCTGAACTTAGAAGGGCGCTTGAAAAGCTGGGAGAGAAACAGTTTTTTTCTTCGGTTGTACCTTTTGAAGCCTATAAGGAGCGTGAGAAATTCAGCGAAGAGACGATGGAAGGGATCATTGAGGCCTGTTACAGTATGGGACGTGTAAAAACAGGGGCATTGATTGTAGTAGAAAGAGCCATTCATTTGTCAGAATATGAGAGCACAGGGATTTATCTGGATTGTCTGGTATCTATGCAGGTACTGATCAATATATTTGAACATAATACTCCCCTGCATGATGGCGCTATCATTATCCGGGGTGACAGGATCGTATCAGCTACTTGTTATCTTCCGCTCTCTGATAATATGGGGCTTAGCAAGGAACTGGGAACCAGACATAGGGCGGCTGTTGGAATGAGCGAGGCAAGTGATGCGCTCATTATTGTCGTGTCGGAGGAGACGGGAGCTGTATCGGCTGCCAGCGGCGGCTATCTGGATCGTGACATTACGAGGGATGAACTCAGAAGTCATCTTCAGGGGATCCGGAGCCGGAAGACAGAGGCAAAGAAGCTGACAGCATTTTGGAAAGGAAGGCTTAAATATGGAAAAAAGGCTGATGAATAATATTGGTCTTAAGGTATTAGCCTTTTTTGTGGCTTTTATGCTGTGGATAGTGGTGGTTAATATCGATGACCCAGTAACTCATAAAACATTTTCAGAGATTCCGGTTTCCGTAATTAATGAAGAAGTCCTTGCGAATGCCCAGCAGCCTCAGACTTATCAGATCGTGGATAATACGCAGGCAGTGGATGTTACGGTTACTGCGAAGAGAAAGACTTTGAATAAGATTAAAGAGAGGGATATTGTAGCGATTGCGGATATCAAGGAGCTGACTTTAGATACTCAGATACCTATTGATATCACGATTAATGGTTTTGAAGATCGCTATGACAGTGCGCAGGCTAATCCGCGGAATCTCCAGATAAAGCTTGAGGATGAGGAGACGAAGCGTTTTCCGATTGTTCCGACTACGACGGGAACAGTAAGAGACGGCTTTGTACTTGGCGATATTCAGGCAATGCCTGAGAAAGTGTCTATCCGGGGACCAAAATCTGTAATCGAAGAGATCAGCAGGGTGGAGGCTTCTGTAAGTGTGTCAGGACTGTCTAAGAATGCAATTTTAGATTCAGAGCTTGTACTATATGATTCTAATAATAATATTATTGATCAGAATCTGCTTTCGAACAATCTTGGAACCGAGGGTGTAGGAGTTAGTGTACAGATCCTGAATACGAAGAACATTCCTTTGGAGTTTGATACTTCTCAGATAAAGACAGCAAGAGGATATGAATTTACAGGAATTACTTATGAACCGCAGACAATACAGATTTCCGGAGAGCGCAACGAGATCAACAGTATTACTTCTCTGCGTGTGCCTGATGAAGCATTGGATATATCAGATATTAAAGAGAAGACAGAAAAGGTTATAGATGTGTCAGAATATCTGCCCGATAATATACAATTGGCGGACGAGAATGCCGGGTCAGTGGTTGTGACTATTTCTGTGGAAAAGGATGGAACAAAATCATTTGATATTACAGTAGGTTCTGTCACGATCAATAATCTTTCAGAAGAACTTACGATGAGTTATGCTACAGCAGACATGATAGAATTGCAGGTGCGCGGGCCCAAGGAGGTGCTCGAAGATCTTTCGCTTGAACAGGCGATCAGTATTGACCTTAAAAATTATACGTCGGATGGGACATACGATGTACCTGTATCCGTAAAGCTTCCGGATGGATGTTTTTTGGAAAAAAATGTTAAAGTAAGAGTTATTCTAAGTATAAAAGAGTAAGACGGAGAGAAAAGATATGGTCAGAAAAAAAGTTGCAATTTACAATCCGACTGGACTGCACCTGAGACCGGCAGGGATATTCTGCAATACAGCGAATCAGTTTGTGTGTAAAGTGTCGTTTGAATATGACGATATGATGGCTAACGCGAAAAGTGTCCTCAGTGTATTGGGAGCATGTATTAAAAAAGGAGACCAGATCACGCTTATATGCGACGGTGAAGATGAGGAAGAAGCCTTAAAGGCTATGGTTGAGGCAGTTGAAGGCGGACTTGGTGAATAAGGTAAAAGAAAATAAGATGGCTTATGTGTAAACATGGGCCATTCTTTGCTATACTGCAATATGCAGACAAAGCGTTGCCGGCGGGATGTCTGCATTCAGATAATTGAAAGACGGGAGAAGATAATGAAGTATCGTGACGAGTTAAAATATATGAAATCATATCAGGAGGAAAGAAGACCGAAGGATGGCCGGCGGAGAAAAGGGAAGAGAAAACAAAAGCCATATTATGAGCATAAGCATGGAAGACGGGCAAGATCAGAGGCAATGGATCGTTTCCTATGGTTTATACAGGCTGCAGTGACTCTTTTTTTCCTTGGATCTATGGCGATGCTTGGTATTTTGCCGAGAGCCTATATGATCAGCGTAGGACTGCTGCTCGTGCTGCTGCTTCTGTTTGTGAAAAGTCTTCAAAGACGGGCGGCAAGGAGCAGAAAAAAACGTGCTTCAGGAAAAGGATTGTCAATTATCATCAGTCTTTTGCTGCTGGTAATTGGATTTTTCGGATTAAAAGTAAATACCGCGTTGGATAAGATTGCGATCGGTGATGAGAAAGGCGGTTATGAGGAGCAGCATGCGGTTCCGGTAACAAGCGAACCATTTAATGTTTACATTAGCGGTATTGATGTATATGGAGATATTGATAAAGAAAGCCGCAGTGATGTGAACCTGATTGCGACGATCAACCCTAATACCCATAAAATCTTACTGACAACGACACCGAGAGATTATTATGTAAAAATTCCGGGAGTTTCAGGGGATGAAAGGGACAAGCTTACCCATGCGGGAAATTATGGGGTAGATGTGTCTATGGCTACGCTTGAAGAACTCTATGATACGAAGATTCCTTTTTATCTGCGCGTGAATTTTACCTCGGTGGAAGAGATTGTAGACGTTATGGGAGGGATAGATGTAGAATCTGAGATAGCGTTTACGACGAGCAAAGCGGCAGGAGAGGTGGTAGACGTCAAAAAGGGAGAGAATCATTTTAATGGGAAACAGGCGCTGGCTTTTGTAAGAGAGAGAAAGGCGTTAGCGGCGGGAGATAATCAGAGAGGAAAAAATCAGCAGGCGCTTCTTTCGGCTTTGATTAAAAAGGCGGCTTCTCCAATGATCTTGTTTCATGCTAATGAAATGATCAGAAGTGTGGCGGGCAATGCTGATACGAATTTGTCTGAGGCACAGATTAAATCTCTGGTCCGGATGCAGATTGACAGGATGAAGGGATGGGAGATTGAGTCAGTTGCGGCAGAAGGAAGCAGCAGCGGAAAGAAGTATTGTTATTCCTATAAAGGGGGGCCGCTGTATGTGATGGATCCTGATGAAAGTTCTGTAGAGAATATCCAGAGTAAGATAAAAGAAACACTGGAAGAATAAGATATGAAAAGAAAAAGAAATAAAAATTGGAAAAATAATCTGGTAGACAATAAAACACAATTAAAGTAGAATGATGTCAAACATTTGGTGTGGCATAACGGAGGACTAAGAAGATGAAAAATGCAGCACTGGTTATTATGGCCGCAGGAATTGGAAGCAGATTCGGAGGAGGTATCAAGCAGCTAGAACCGGTAGGGCCGAATGGAGAAATTATTATGGATTATTCCATTTATGATGCACTTGGGGCTGGATTTAATAAAGTAGTATTTGTTATCCGAAAAAATCTGGAAGAGGATTTTAAGAAGATTATCGGAACCCGAATTGAAAAGATTGTGGATGTGGCTTACGCATATCAGGAGATTGATGACATTCCGGAAGATTTCAGGGGAAGATGGAGGGACAGAACAAAACCGTGGGGAACGGGACAGGCTATTCTTTGCTGCAAAGATGTTGTAAAGGAGCCGTTCCTTGTTATCAATGCAGATGATTATTATGGAAAAGAAGCATACAGGGTTATATACGAATATCTTGTGAAGGGGCAGGAGACAAAAAGAAAGGATGACAGTTGTGAGCAGCTGGATATCTGTATGGCAGGATTCGTGCTGAAGAATACATTGAGCAGCAATGGAACCGTAACGAGGGGAATCTGCAGCGTAGATAGAGATGGTATACTTACAGATATAGAAGAGACTTTTGACATTGCAGAAAGCGATGGTTTTGCACTTGCACAGCGCGACGGCAAAAAGATAAAAATTCCTCTTGAGACTTCAGTATCTATGAATATGTGGGGGCTTCCGGTAGAATTTTTTTCAAAGTTGGAATACGGATTTGCAGGATTTCTTTCAAGGCTGGACGAGCAGGAATTGAAGAAAGAATATCTGCTTCCCCAGATAATCGGTGAGTTGGTTCAGAATAAAAAAGCAAAAGTGAAAGTGCTGCCTTCCCATGACAAATGGTTTGGTGTCACATATAAGGAGGATAAAGAGACGGTTGTGGAAGCTGTCAGGAGTCTCATAGCTCAAGGAAAATATCCGGAAAAGTTATTTGAAAAATATAATTGAAATTATGTTGCAGATTAGGGGAGATAATATGGCATTACGAAAGGTGAAAAGAGTTCTGGCGTTAGTTTTGATCGGAAATTTGCTATGCGGTACCATGACTGTTAATGCCGGTGATGCGGGTGAGTCTGAAGCGCCGCAAATTACGTCAAATGAAGACCAGACAGAAAAGGACAGTCAGATAACAGACGGTCAAACGGAAAATAGTCAGCCGGAGAAGGAAGAAGATGAAAGACAGCAAACGCAGGACAATGTTATGACGGAATCTTCTGATAACCAAAGTTCAGAAGCTGGCAATCAAGAAAATCCTAAAGAAGAGGAGGATACAGAACAAATTCAAGACACGGCAGAAATGCCGGAAAGCGGGGAAGCTTTGGAAGAAGGGGTGTTGGAGAAGGAAGAAGACTCGAAAGAGGAAAAACCGGATGACAGGACACAGTCGCTTGTGGAAGAATATGGAATGTGGCTGCGTCAGGTAAGAGCACAGGCAGTCGGAAATTACAGTACTGAGCTTGCAAAGTTTCCGGCTTCTTATCAGACATATCTGAAGCGGCTTCACACAAAGCACCCGAACTGGATCTTTGTGGCAGTAGACCGGCCTGTTGACTGGGATGATATGGTAACGGCAGAAAGTGTTTCGGGAACTTCAAAAGGAACGAACCGCAGCCTTCTTCCTAAGACTTCCAGCGGACTGCTTCTTAGTAAAGCAAATACAGATTATAATGCGGCTAAAGGTACGTACATTCCAAAGGATGGCTCTGAGTGGGTCTCTGCAAGCAAGCCGGCTGTGGCATATTACGCAGATCCGAGAAATTTTTTGACAGATAACTATATATATATGTTTGAAGCGCTGAATTATGATTCTGGTTATCACAGAGTAGAGGGTGTCAGAAATGTATTAAGCGGAACAGATCTGTATGGAAATAAAAAGATAACATATACAAAGACCGATGGAAAGAAGACTACTTTAAATAATATGACTTATGAGCAGGCAATATATGCGGCAGGCGCTAAAAATAAGGTAAGTCCTCTGTTCCTTGCGGCTAAGATACGTCAGGAGACTGGAGCGAAGCTTACAAATGGAAGCATATCCGGTGAATTTTCCTATGGCGGCAAATCATATAAAGGTTATTACAATTATTACAATATCGGTGCTTACTCTACCAGTACCGGTTCAGCCATCGCAAACGGACTATTGTTCGCGCAGGGAGGGAAGGACAAGTTAAAGACTTACGAAAGACCATGGACGTCCCCGGTACTTGCTATTGACGGAGGCGCGCAGTATATAGCGAAAGCTTATATCTCCAGAGGGCAGAATACTGTATATTTCCAGAGATTCAATACGATAACCGCTCCTTATTACCAGCATCAGTATATGCAGAATCTGACGGCTGCTGCATCGGAGGCGAAGACTACTTATAATTCTTACAGCAGAATGGGAATACTTGATGATTCTTTTGTCTTTTATATTCCTGTATACAAAAATATGCCGTCTCAATCAAGCAATGTTACGATCAAGAAGTCAGTGAAGACCGGAAAGGCAACTTCTTCTGTGACGCTGCGGACCGCTCCTTCTACCGGAAGTGCTGCCATAACTATGGTTCAAAAAGGAGAAAAGGTGACGGTTTTAGGGGCTGAATTTACAGATATGACAGCTTCTGTAACGAGTCAGGAGAAAAATCCCTACTGGTTCAAGGTGAACTATGGTTCTAAGACAGGCTATATCGCTTCCGGATATATTAAGATGGATACGGACAGTACATTGAAGGTGGGCGGAACAAAGACACTTAGCGTAACGAAGTCAAAAAGCAGTGAAAAGATATATTACGAAACCAGCAATCCAGCAATCGCGACTGTCAGCAGCACAGGGAAGATCACTGGTGTAAAAAGCGGAACTTGTGATATCTATGCAATTACAAGTTCAGGAAAGAAGATGGATGCAGTCGGGATATCTGTAAGCGGGACGACGGTTTCAAAATTGGCGAAGCCGAAACTTGTATCTGCTGCTAATAGTAAATCTGGTATAGTATTAAAATGGAAAAAAGTATCAAATGCGAAAGGATACTATATCTATCGGAAAAAATATGGCGGAAGTTATAAGAAGATCAAAAAGATCACATCCGGCAAGACAGTAAAATATACGGATAAAACCATGCCTACAGGTATGAAATACGTGTATACCGTGAGGGCATATAACGGAAGTAAGACAAGTGATTATGACAAGAAAGGGCTTACTATCCGCAGGCTCAGTAATCCGGCTGTGGTGTCGGCTTCCGGTACAAAAGCCGGTATTAAAGTAAAGTGGAAAAAAGTAAAGAGTGCGGTTACTTATGAAGTGTTCCGCAAAACAAAGGGCGGTAAATATAAAAAGATCGCGACTGTAAAGAGAAGTAAATCAACCTATACGGATAAAACTGCAAAGAAAGGAAAGACTTATTATTATACTGTAAGAGCATGCAGCGGGATCTATAAAGGTGCCTATACGGAGTCAGGAGTACGGGGAAAACGGAAATAAATATCAGGTTTTCCTAAGGAAAAATCAGTAAAATAAACATAAAATCGATAGTATCCCTCTTATTGCTTGAAATAAGAGGGATATTCGTTTATAATATTGTAAGTTATAGATACAAATACGTCTTGGAGGAACCATGAAAAAGCATTTGTATAAATTTGAGACAACCATGTGGCTGTCGATTAAATTTGTTTTTTATATATTGCTAATGTATGCTTTCCTGCATGTGATGGGAAAGGATAGTATCGGTCTTACCAGATTGTCGAGAACGCTGGGTATTACCGTATCAACATTTGTTGTAGTAGGGCTTTTGTTTTTGTCTGTTTACGGAAGGTATGACGTGGGACGCAGGAAGAGCAAGCCGATCATCTATTCACTTGCTTTGGCGATAGCGTGTACAGATATTATCACATATATCCAGTTGATGATCATGAGAACGAACCGGCCCAATGTCTATGGCTTTCGTTTTTTGAGTCTTGGGCTTCTTGGTGTATCGTTTCTTGTTCAGATCGGGATTATTGTTTTTTTTGCGTATTTTGGTAATTGGCTTTTTTTTCTGATTCACGAACCAGAAAAATGCTGTGTGATCACCTCATCGCAGAAAAGTCTGGACGAGATCGTGTTTGCGATGCAGCGGTTTAAAAAACAGTATCAGGTATCGGCAGTTCTTGATTACCGCAGTGATCAGATAAAAAAACATATCAAGACAGCTCAGACAGTATTTGTCTATGATGTTCCGGTAGAGTCGCGGACAGATATCATGCGTTGGTGTTACCGCTATAAAGTAAATGTTTATTTTAATCCGGAAATTGAAGACATCATGGAATTAGGCGCGAAGCAATATGTACTGGATGATGTTTATCTGTTTAACCGTAATGTAAAGTCATTGACGATGGAACAGCGTATTATAAAGAGAGTTATGGACATTGGTTTTTCTCTGGTGCTTGGAATTTTATCCGCGCCTTTCTGGCTGTGCGCAATGGCGGCGATCAAGATGGAGGATGGAGGACCGGTATTTTTTAAGCAGAAGAGAGCAACCATCCACGGTAAACAGTTTGATGTATATAAGCTCCGTACGATGAAACCGAACAATGATAATCACTCTGCCACAAAAGATGACGATAGGATTACGAAGATTGGAAAATTTCTGCGAAGGACAAGGATTGATGAGCTGCCTCAGCTTTTGAATGTATTAAAAGGAGATATGACCTTTGTAGGACCGCGGCCGGAGATGCTTAAGAATGTAGAAGAATATACGGAAGAACTCCCGGAGTTCAAGTACAGGCTCCGTGTAAAGGCGGGACTTACAGGTTACGCGCAGATAACAGGGAAATATAATACAACACCGAAAGACAAGCTTGTCATGGATATGATGTATATTGAGCAATTCAGTATTCTTAAGGATATCCAGATCATCTTTCAGACTGTGATCGTTCTGTTAAAGAAAGACAGTACAGAGGCCTTTGACGGAAAAAACAAGCATTGTTCGTACAAATTTGAAAAATGGGAAGAAGAAAAGAATGATAACAAAAATTAAGCTTGGTTTGATAAAGACGGGCACGGGGTGTCTCAATATAGTATACATGTTTTTAAAATTGCTGCCTGTCAGAAAAAAGGTTACAATGTTGAGCCGGCAGAGCAATATACCTTCTGATGAGTTCCGTATGGTAAAAAAGGGAATAAATTTGCGGGATAAAAGAGTGAAGGTGGTATTTTTGTGCCATACTTTAGAAGGAGGGATAAATTCTTCGTTCTCGGATAAAGTAAAGTATGGTTTTCATATGTTTGCCCAGATGTTCCATATTGCTACTTCAAAGGTGGTAATACTGGACACCTACTGTATGGTGGTCAGCATTCTGAAGCATAAAAAGGAATTAAAAGTTATCCAGATGTGGCATTCCATGGGAACTATGAAGAAGTTCGGATATACGGCGCTTGATACGAAAGAGGGAAGTAAGAGCGAGATTGCCTATGCAATGAAGATGCATAATAATTATGATTATATATTTGCCAGTGCAGACAGTTATAAGGATCATCTGGCTAAAGGCTTTAACTGTGATATAGGAAAGATCCTGACAATGCCTCTGCCCAGACTGGATTTGTTAAACAGTGATAAATATGGACAGAAGGTCAGAGAGAGGATATATACGGAGTACCCAATGCTTAAAGAAAAGCCTCTCATTTTGTATTGTCCGACTTTCAGGAAAGAGGAAGAAGCTTTCACGGAGGCATTAAAGAGGCTTACCGAGGCTGTAGACTACGAGAACTATAATTTTGTGGTAAAGCTTCATCCATTGTCAAAAGCGTCTGTGGAGGGGAATGCTGTCAGTGCGGATGGTTTTTCCAGTTTTGAGATGCTGTTTGCTGCGGATTATGTGATCAGTGATTATTCCTGCATTGTGTATGAGGCGGCAGTGCGTCATATACCATTATATTTTTATAATTTTGATATGGAGCTGTATGCGGACGGGCGCGGATTGGCTTTAGATTATGAACATGAAGTTCCGGGAGTCGTTTCAGGAGAGGCAAAAGAAATCATTGCGGCGATTGAGACAAAAGAGTATGATATGGATGCGTTAAAAAGGTTTGCGGATAAATATGTAACTCCGGTCAGGCACGCGACAAAAGATATTGTAGATTTTGTGTTTACACTGATGAATGAATAAATATTGGAGGAGAACCATGAACAGAGTATTTAAAGAAGATTTAGAAGCAATCATAGGAGAGGATATCTCGTGGAAAAAATTAAAGGGGCGGACAGTGCTCATTACAGGCGCGAGCGGCATGATCGGGATATATATGCTGCAGGTTTTGACGATGCTCAATGATAAGTACGATTATAATATCAGAGTCATTGCGATGCTTAGAAATGCAGCGAAGATGCCAAAGAAGGTAAGAGAAAGGGAAGATGTAGAGATTGTTGTCCATGACGTGACACAGATACTTGATATTCCGGAAGATGTGCATTATGTGATCCATGCGGCCAGCCCTGCAAGTCCGCTGATCATGCAGAACCACCCGGTAGAGACTATAGCGGCGAATACCATTGGAACATTCAATACTCTGAGACTGGCGGAGGAAAAAAAGGCAGAAGGATATCTCTTTATTTCTTCCAGAGAAGTTTATGGACAGCCAGAGGAGGGACAGGAATTTTTCTACGAAAATACTTATGGATTCGTAGATCAGCTTAATCCCCGTTCCTGTTATTCTGAAGGTAAAAAGGCGGCAGAGACTATGTGTGTCTGCTACCATGAAGAGTATGGACTGAATGCGAAGATCGCAAGGCTTGCCCATACTTATGGACCGGGAATGTCTATTTATGACGGACGTGTGCAGGCGGATTTTCTGAAAAATGTATTTAATAAGGAAGATATTGTTTTAAAGAGTGAAGGGACTGCGATAAGGACATATACGTATATTGCAGATGCAGTGGCAGGGTTATACCGGATCCTGCTCGACTCTGAGGATATTGTGTATAATATCGGCAATGAGGATGGCAAGGTATCGATCCGTGAACTGGCAGAGATCATGGTGGATATTTATCCGGAGAGGGGTCTAAAGCTTGTGTTTGATATCCCGGAGGGCGGTACAAAAGGAACCGCGCCATATACGCTTGGGATTTTAAGCAGCAGGAAACTCCGGGAGATTGGATGGAGTCCGAAGTATTCTGTGAAAGAAGGATTTAAAAGAACACTGGAATATCTGGAAATTGAAGGGGATGCAGATCATGAGTAAGAATGTTGCGATTATTTTTGCGGGGGGAGTAGGAGCGAGGATGGGTTCTGGTCTTCCGAAACAGTTTATTGAAGTAAATGGAAAACCCATCATTATACACACGCTGGATGTTTTTGAAGAGCATCCGGATATAGATGAAATCTATGTATCGTGTAAAGAGGATTATATCCGCAAGCTTCAGAAGCTGGTGCAGCGCCATATGATTTCAAAGGTGGTAAAGATTGTGCCGGGCGGCGTGAGCGGACTGGACTCTATCTACAATGCCCTTCAGGCAGCCAGGGAACATAATACGCCGGATTCGATAGTACTGATTCATGACGGGGTCCGTCCGTGTATCACGAAAGAATTGATTGATGAAGATCTGATGTGTGTCAGGAAGAACGGGACTGCTATTACGTGTACACCCCTTTATGAGACACCGGTGATCTGCTGTGATGGTCAGAATATTGATGAGATACCGCCGAGAGCGAATTTTTATACAGCACAGGCACCGCAGTGTTTCAGACTCGGGGATGTTCTGGAGGCACACGCTCTTATGCGGAAGGATAATCCGAAGTATGAGGGAGTGGTGGATACCTGCTCTATGATGAAAAAGCTTGGAAAGAATGTGACACTTGTGGAAGGACCGAGAGGAAATATCAAAGTTACAACACCGGAAGATCTTTATACTTTCCGCGCTATGATCCAGTATCGGGAGACAGAACAGATATTTGGATTTGGCACAAGAGAAGTACCGATCAGACTGAAAAAGTAACATATTTCAACCTACAATTGTGTAAACCGAGGAGGAAACAGGGTGTTTACGAGTGCAAAATATGTTTTGAGTGAAAATTATCAAAACTTTCATAGAATCATGTCAATTTCAAAATATGAGCTCCTTGCAGATATGCGCGAGAGTAAGCTGGGTGTATTTTGGAATTTTGCGAATCCGGCAATACAGGTACTGACTTACTGGTTTGTATTCGGATATGTATTTAATAGAAAGGATGTTGATGGAATTCCTTATATTGTGTGGATGCTTGGCGGGATGGTCGTGTGGTTCTTTGTGAGTCCGTGTATTACGGATGGATGTAATTCTGTCTATAAAAAAGTAAATGTGATTACAAAGATGAAATTTCCTGTCAGTATCCTGCCGATGACGGTGGTCCTTGAAAAGTTGTTCGATCATTTTTGCCTGTTTATTGTTATGCTCATTATTTTTGTGAATCAGGGATACCTGCCGGATGTATACTGGCTGGGACTTATTTATTATTTGTTTTGCGCGATCATTTTTTCTGTATCATTATCGCTTACGACTTCTGTACTTAATATGCTGGCAAGAGACACAAGGAAGTTTATATTGGCATGTATGCGTCTGCTTCTTTATCTTACGCCGATTTTATGGGATATTGAAAGACTGGGACATGGAAGGCTTTCAAAAATTGTTATGTGTAACCCGATTTATTATCTTGTTCAGGGATATAGAGACTGCTTTTTCTATCATCAGGGATTTGCGGCATACAGCTGGTCTATGATGTGGTTCTGGGGAATTACTCTTGTGCTGTTTTTCTTTGGAAGCTATATGATGTATAAATTTAAGACAAGGTTCATAGATATGATCTAATATCTTGGGAGCTGGATGTTTTTTGATTGAGGGAGCTAAAAGCGTGGAACAATCTGCGGATATCATAAAATAATATTCATATAAAAGAGGATATAAGATGGAAAGAGAAATGGCGATACAGTTTAAAAATGTATCAAAAATTTACAAACTAAAGAGGAAAGATAAGGAGGTTACTAAAGATCAGAAAACACAATATTTTTATGCGCTGAAAGATATTTCTTTTGAGGTGAGGAAAGGGCAGGTCCTTGGGATCCTTGGGACGAACGGATCCGGAAAATCTACAATGGCGCTTGTCTTGTCAGGTATCGCTTCTCCGGATGAAGGGGAGATCATTGTAAATGGAGAGCAGGCGCTTGTGGCTATCAATACAGGGCTTAACAAGGAGCTTACCGGACTTGAGAATATCGAGTTAAAGGGCGCGCTTTTAGGGCTTACGAAGAAAAAAGTAAAGGAGATTACAGCAGGTGTAATTGAATTTTCTGAAATCGGTGATTTTTTATATCAGCCGGTAAAGAAATATTCAAGCGGTATGAAGTCCAGACTTGGTTTTTCAATTAATCTGTGTCTGGATCCGGATATTCTTATCATTGATGAGGCTTTGTCAGTAGGAGATAAAGGTTTTGCCCAAAAGTGTCTGGGCAGGATGAATGAACTGAAAGAAGAAGGCAAGACGATCATCTTCATATCCCATTCACTTCCGCAGGTCAGAGAATTCTGTGACTCTGCTATGTGGTTGGAAGGCGGTAAGATGAAAGAATTTGGGGGGATCGAACAAGTTTGTGATCATTATGCAGCATATATAGAGCATTATAATACGCTGAAGAAGGCAGAAAAAAGGGCAGAACGAGACGAAAAATTTAAAGAAAGAATTATTAAGAATAAAAAAGTAAGTCTGATAGACCGGATTTTTGGATAAAACAGGAGGATAAAATGAATATTAAAGCAGTAGTACACAATCTTACAGTCCATGGGGTTCATGGAACTTATCAAATATATAAAAAGCGTAAGATGGATAGAATGAAAGAAGAGAAATCCAGGTTGGAAAATGAGCAGATCATGGCACTGCTCCATTCACGTCTGCAGGAAAAGTATTCTGAAAAGGACAGGGAAAAGGCGTATGCGGGAGAACTAAAAAGCATATTTGTCAAAGAGTTTTTTCCGAAAATCTATGAGGAAGAATCCCGAAAGCCTGTGGAGCATAAGGTTGTATTTATGGAACGCGGGGCTAAGTTATCTATAAGCCTTAAGTATATGAGAAAATACATAAAGGAACATACGGATTATGAGGTGAAGACATTTGTATTGAAAGTCCGGGCAGTATCTGATGAACAGTATTATAAAAACGCGAAAGATTATATCAGGGAAGCTGCTACTGCAGAAGCAATCTTTATCTGTACTGCCAATGATCTGATGGGACATCTGAAACTTCGTCCGGAGACAAAATATGTTCAATTATGGCACGGCTGCGGAGTATTTAAAAAGGTAGGACTTAGCACGATAGATAAGAGTTTTGGTAAAAGTGCCAAATCCCATAAAGAGTATCCGGTCAATACCAATTATTCTTATGTTACGATAGCAAGTCCGGAGCTTTCATGGATATTTGAGGAATCTATGGGTATAGAAAAAGATTCTGGTATTATTGTTCCGACAGGCATAAGCAGGACGGATGAATTTTTTGATAAGGAATTCATTGACCGCAGTTATAATAAATTGTATGAGAAAATCCCGCATGCAAAAGATAAGAAAGTGATTCTTTACGCACCGACTTTCCGGGGAAATGTTGAAACCTGCACGACGCCGGATGTATTAGATATTGAGGCGTTTGCGAAAGAGCTGGGAGATGAATATATATTGATATTGAAGCATCATCCGTCAGTAAAGAATCTTCCGGAGATACCGGAAATATACAACGAGACATTTGCGTTTGACATGACGCGGGGACACGGCATGAATATTAATGAACTTATGACAGTTGCGGATATCTGTATCTCAGATTATTCATCGGTTGTGTTTGAGTATTCGCTGTTTGAAAGACCAATGTTGTTTTTCGTATATGATCTTGAGGATTATATTGATGCCAGGGGATTGTATTATGAATTCAATGAGATAACGCCGGGACCACTGTGCAGGACAAATGAAGAAATGTTAGATTATATTAAGAATATTGAAGAACGCTTTGATAAACAGGAAGTCATTGATTTCAAGAATAAGTTTATGTGCAGCTGTGACGGTCATTCTTCGGAAAGAATACTTGCGCTGATTGAAAATAAGAAATAAACAATTATAAGGACCAAAGAAAAATCTAATTAAGAGAGTATCAGGAGGAGAGGGATCATGAAACGTATTTTGACTTATGGAACATACGATTTGCTTCATTATGGTCATATCCGATTATTAAAGAGGGCTAAAGCGCTGGGAGATTATCTTATCGTTGCAATATCTACAGAAGAATTTAATGAAATTAAAGGGAAAAAAGCATATCATAATTATACTGCCAGAAAAGAAATGCTTGAGGCAATACGATATGTAGATTTAGTGATCCCTGAGAATGACTGGGACCAGAAGAGAGACGACGTGAGAAAGTACCATGTAGATACGGTAGTTATGGGAAGTGACTGGACCGGCCATGAAAAATTTGAAAATCTCAGAGATTTTTGCGAAGTTGTTTATCTTGACAGAACGTCAGGAATATCTACAACAAAAATAAAAAAAGAGCTGAATTTACCGGAGAGTAATCTTTATTCAAAATAATGTATGGCAACCCGTAAATGTTGAGGAGAGAAGAGGATTATGACGATGGAGAATATGGAAAACATAGATGCCATGGAGAACAATGACACTGAGGAGAAGGAATTTGTTTTTGAAGTTACAAAGGTAGAATGGGAGAGGATTTTCCTTTCTATTGATGTTAAGACCGATTATGAAGGGAAAGTAAAATTCCGGTTAGAAAGTATAGGAAAAGGTATCAAAGATGCATTTCCGGTGAAATATGAAGAGCACGAAAACGGAATCTACCATTTTACATGGAATATCGCGGCCATGAAAGTAAGACAGTTTTTGGATAACGGACGTTGGAGAATTGTCGCGGCTACAAAAGAGGGAGACTTTGTATGCCATGCTTCCCATGAAGTGGCGTATCACTTTGACGAATATTCGCGTATCTTCCGATATGGCGGAGGGAAGTACGCGTATAATATATCTTTCAGTTCATCAATGGAAGAAGGGAAGTATCTTTGCTTTTACATCAACACATATTTTATGATAAAAAACAAACATTGGAAAAAGCGCCGCTATGTACAGGAGGCATTGACATTCAAAGGCAAGTTTAAGCGTATGTACATGTATATGGCGATTATTCTCATGAGACTTTTTTATGTGTTCTGGTCCCATGTTTTTCCGAAGCGGGGGAAAAATGTCCTGCTTATGAGCGAGACAAAGGATTATCTGTGGGGAAATCTGAAGTTTATCGACCAGCGGCTGCATGAGAGAGGACTGGATAAGAAGTTTCATATCAGCTATTCGTTTAGAAAAGCGGTGGGGACCCATATGAGTGCTTTAAGCTGGGCGAATTTAATCTTTAAGCTTGCACAGCAGGATTATATTTTTGTAGATGATTATGTTCCGGTATTTGGCTTTTTGAATCTGAGGAAGGAGACGAAGCTGATACAGGTATGGCATGCCGGAGTTGGTTTTAAATCTGTTGGATACAGTCGTTTTGGAAAGCGGGGAACACCGTTCCCGGCGGGTGCTTGCCATAAAAAGTATGACTATGTGCTGGTTGGTTCAAAAAAGCTTGTGAAAGTGTATTCCGAAGTATTCGGAATCGAAGAAGAAGCATTTCTGCCGGTAGGTATGCCAAGACTTGACGGCTTCCTTGACGAGAATACGATCCGTGACTTTAAGACAGGATTCTACCAGGAATATCCTGCCTTCAAAGACAAGAAGATTATTCTGTTTGCCCCTACGTTCCGGGGAGGAGGACAAAAATCTGCCCATTATAATTACTCTTGGCTGGACTTAGACAGAATTTATGAGTTCTGCGGGGATGAATATGTTTTCCTTGTAAAGATGCATCCATTTGTTGTTAAGAAGCCGATTCAGATACCAGAGGAATATCAGGACAGGATCATTGATTTTGCATCCTATTCGAATATCAATGAGTTGTATTATGTAACTGATATATTGATCACAGATTATTCTTCTAATTATTTTGAGTATTCCCTGATGAAGCGGCCGGTTTTATTCTATACGCCGGACAGGGAGCTTTATGAGTTGTCAAGAGGTGTTCACAGAAGTGTGAAAGAATGTGCGCCGGGTAAGATCTGTGATACATTTGACGAATTGATGGATGCTCTTAAAAATAAAGATTATGAGATTGAAAAGATTTACCAGTTTGTAGAAGAGAACTTCTCTAATTATGATGGGCATGCTTCGGATAAAGCGATCAATGAGATCTTACTTAAGGGAAATAAAAGAGGAAGAAAAAGATAAAAGTCGTAGCAGAAAAGGAATAAAAACTACCATGCAGATGAAAAGAAGAAAAGCGGGTCTTATTCTGATCAGTTTAATGCTGGTACTCACGTCTCTGCCGGTATCAGCAACGGAGGCAGGAGCGGATCTTGATGGGAGCGGGCAGTATATGCCTGTCAAGGAAAATCAGAAGCAGGAACCTGAAGAGCAAGAAGCGGATACAAAAGATGAGAGCAGTAACGAGACTGTGACTGATGAAACGGATGAAAAATCGGAGGTTCTGACAGAGGATGGACAGAAAGCTGAGGACACTCAGACAACTGAGGACAGCCAGAAAACAGAAGGAGTTACTCCGGATGAGAGTGGTAAGCCATCGGATGAGACCAAAGATAAAGTTTTGGATCAAACAGACAGGCCTTTGGAACGTGAGGAGGCAGACAAAGATCAAGATGACAGTTCCAAAAAAGATATGAGTCTGACGGCAGCACAGACAGATGGTCCGAGAGAGTATGATCTGAGCTCTGACAACATAGAGGCACGTTTTAAGAACGGACAGACAGAGTATGTTTATACCGGTTCACAGATCAAACCTGAGATAGAACTGGTAGCTAAACCAGATCCTTTGAAGGATTCTTCACCGGCATCTGAAGTGCCGGAGAAGGTTATTGACGCTGACTGTTATACAGCAGAATATCGGGATAATATTAAAACAGGCATAGCTTCGATCATTATTAAAGGAAGAGATACAACACAAAGTGTGCAGCAGGAAGAAACAAATGCCATGGAGGAAGATACTTTTACAGGTACTAAAACTGTAAAATTTAAGATCACTCCGGCAGATATCAAAAAGTGTGAAGTACAAGCGCCAAAAACGGCTGATTATACCGGGAAACAGGTGAAGCCGAAAGTAACAGTGTCGTATCAGGGAAAGAAGCTTGCATCCGGGAAAGATTATAAGCTTACTTATTCCAATAATAAAAAGATGGGAACTGCAAGCATACGTATCAATGGTACCGGTAATTTTAACGGGTCAAGAACGGTAAAGTTTAAGATCAAGTTTGGAACGCCTGTAGTAAAAGCAACATCAAGCTATTCAAAAATCAATTTGAAATGGAAGAAGATAAAGGATGCTTCAGGGTATGTTGTATACCGCAGTACATCGAAGAAAGGGAAATTTAAGAAAATATATACCTGCAGATCAGGTTCAAAGGTAAGTTATTCCGATAAGACGGCAAAATTTGGAAAAACATATTATTATAAAGTACGTGCTTTCAGGAAGGTTAAAGTAAAAGTAAAAAAAAGGACGCAGACAAAACAGGAATATAGTTCATGGTCTGCTGTAGTGAACGAAAAGAGAAAATTAAGTGCGGTTACAATCAAGTCAGCAAAATGTTTATCGGAGACTACGGCAAAGGTCACATGGAAAATGACAACCGGAGCTCAAGGGTATGAGATTTATAAAAGTACGGAAAAAAATGGGACTTATGTCTATGCGGGAAAAGTGAAAGGATCAGGAAGAGTTTCATATACAGCAAAGAAACTGAAAAAAGGTGTCGCGCATTATTTTAAAGTGAGAGCTTATCGTAAGTCTGGTGGTAAGACATATTACGGAAAATTTTCGGCGGTAAAGAAGGAGTCATTTTCCGAAGGACAAAGACTGTATACGCTGTTTCCTAAAGGTGTTCCCACAAAGAAAGCAGAGATGGAAAAATACCTTGTGACAATTACAGTTCCTATCAAGGATGAAGAGGGTGTGCCGAGCACAACGCAGCTTCGGGTGCATAAAGATTTAGCAAAGAAGTTTATGAAAGCTTTTCAGGAAATGTATGCGATCGGTTTTCCGGTGAGAGCGGAGGATACGGATACATACAACTGGAGAAATATGTCGTCGGGAAAGAACCGCTCACATCACAGTTATGGATGTGTTGTAGATCTCAATTGGAATTCCAATCCGATGATCGGAGTGACAGAGGGTGAATACAGTCCGGGGGTGGATCCGTATTCTATAACTCCTGAAGTAGTAGCCATCTGGAAAAAACAAGGATTTTATTGGGGCGGCAATTGGAAATCATCCAAAGACTATATGCATTTTACATATACGAATCACTAATAGGAGGGGAATCTCATAATGAAGCTATTAGGAAAAAGAGGACTGGGATTATTATTGGCAGTTTTATTAGCAGTACTTTTGCCGGTCAATGCATTTGCAGCTGATAAAAGTCAAACGAAAAGTTCTAAAGCTGGATGGAGATATGTCAAAGGATATAAGTTGTATTATGACAAAAAGGGAAAGCTTGTGAAGGATGTGAGCAAAATTATCGGAAAGCAGTCTTCTTATGTCATTAAAGTCAATAAGAAGAAAAATTGCGTGACGGTGTACGCGAAGGACGGGAAAAGAGGATATATCATTCCTGTAAAAGCATTCACATGTTCAACAGGCAAAGCAACACCCATTACAACAGCAAAAACTCCTTCGAAATACCGTTGGCGCGCTCTCATGGGAAATACTTACGGACAATGGAGTACCCGTATCAAAGGGAGGATTCTGTTCCATTCGGTTATGTATGGAAGGACAAAGAATAATACTTTAAATGTCAGTGCGTATAATAAATTGGGAACGACAGCATCTCATGGATGCATACGTATGAGAGCAGGAGATGCGAAGTGGATTTATGATAATTGCAAACGGAAAACAAAGGTGATTATCTATAACAGTTCCAATCCAGGGCCTCTTGGAAAGCCGAAGGTGGGAAAGCTCCCCAAATGGCATAAGTGGGATCCGACAGATCCCACAGCGAAAAAGCTTTGTAAAAAAAGAGGGTGTCATTAGAGTTTTTGAGGCTTACAGATGTTTCTTTAATTCAGAAACCTTCTTTTTTGCAGCAATAGAAAGATAAATTAACCGGTTGGCGGGAGTTGGGATTTTATGCTTCTCGCCAAGCCGGATAACTGTTCCGGCGTATTCTTCAATTTCAATGGGACGTCCGGCTTCCACATCCTGCAGCATGGACATCTTTTTATGGGCAGGATAACCGAGAAGAAACTCAATGATATCGTCCCGATCCTTAGTCGTTATATTGACTTTCTCTGCTTTGGCAAGTTCTACGATCTCATCAATGCAAAGTCTTATGATTTCTACGATTTCATCTACCTGTTCAAAATAACCGCATTCCACTCCGATTTCAACAGCAGCCTGGGAACCTCCGGTGTTCAGCATCCATTTGCGCCACTGGATACGTTTCATATCTTCATAGATATTCGCGTTCAATCCTGCATTTCTGAGACAATTGCATACTTGCGTTACTTCATGGCTTACTGGATTATTATAAGCATAACCAAGCTGCACCTCACCAGGGGTAGTATAATATACTTTATGTCCGGTCCGGTGTGCGTCTGTCCGGATCATGACTCCATAAAGTACACGGTTGTCCGGAAAGTAGGATTTGAGTCTTTCCGTTGCCGTGATACCATTAAGAAGCGGCAGGATGATGGTCTCTTTCTGGATCAGCGGCCGGATATCTTTGATCACAGATTCGAGACTATAGCTTTTTACCGCGACGATCAGAAGGTCAAGAAAAATATTCTGTGACTTGTCAGAATATATGATAGGCTTTAATGTGCGGTCGTTAATAGAAAGCCCGTTTTTTCTCATCCGTTCTGCACGGTTTCCGGTTGCCAACAGAAAAAAATTATCAGGATATGCAGGAAAAAGGTGGGAAATAAGGACACTTCCCACAGAGCCTGCTCCAATGACACCAATATTTTTTATCATAATCATTCCCCTTTATTAAGATTCGTCTTTTATCTCGCATGCAAAGCAGCGCATTTTTCCGTTTTTGTCGGGCGGAATAACATCCAGCCATTCAAAGTGCAAAGCAAATTCATCCTGAAACAGTTCCGACATTTTTTTGTGAAAAAAGTTCTCAATCATTTCTTTTGTGTTAGTGTTATTATTCGGGTCTTTTACAAGTTGTATACGCATATCATGATAAGTTTCCTGAATAAAACGGAACTGTGCGATTCCTACAATGCCGTTGGGAATCTTCATCAGATAGAGGGCAGAAGTTTCAGCACTTTTTTCATGTTTTACAAGATCATTGACCCTTCCCTGAATAGATGTGATATAGCGCACACCTTCTAATGTTACGGAAGTTGCCCGGTCACCGATTTCATAATTGATGAATGGGAAATCCTTTTTAAACAATGTCGTAACAATAACGCGTCCATCGTCGGTAAGATGATTGTCTTCATCGTAAATATTGACTACATGAGTGTCGCTATTGATATAGTAGAGCTTTTCGCCGGGCAATTGGACAACACAACTGCCGGTTTCGGAGCTTCCATAAGCATCGAACAGCCCCTCTCCAAAGGCTTCCGTAAGAATCTTTCTTGTCATATCGTCAACCATCTCACTTACAGGAGTGTAGAGCTTTGGCTGGTGGATCTTGAGATTATGACGTTTTGCGTAAAGCGCCATACGGACAAGACAGTTCCGGCGAAAACATAAGACATCCGGTTTGTACTCGTTCAGATCATTGATAATGTCACGGATACCATCTCCGACACAGTTGTCTTCCGAAACAACCTTACGCCTCATAAGCCCGAATTTCTGGATAATGGAATCTCCTTTCTTTGGATCGATCTTTTTATGACTTGTGACAAAAGAAAAAAGCTTTCCGCGCAGAGGGTGATAGCCTGCATACATCAGAACCCGGATCCAGTTGGCATCTACGCAGGCAGATTCGCGCTGTGTCTGGATGAATTTCAATGGCACACCGGAAGAGCCGCTGGTAGATAGGATTGTCCAGCGATCATGCATCCTGGGGTGTTTTTCATATTCTTCCTGCATCCAGAGACGAAGGTCAGCCCGTGTGGTGATCGGGAATTTAGCAAGATCTTCTGGAGTGTGAAAATCATCAGGAGTAAGATGATTCTCCTTGAAGCGCTTGCGGTAGAAAGGGATCTGGTAAGCACGCTTCATCAGTTCATGAACCTTTCTGCATTGACGCTTGCGGATAAATCGGCGGTCAGTAGGAACTTTCTTATCGAGTTTCATCAGATAATAAAAAGTCATAATATTTTTAAGTTTTTTTTCAATTACGAATGCCATCTATAAATTCTCCTTTGGTTTCAAAATGCTGAAAAATAACTGCGTATTCAATTCTAACATAATTGCATGAGAAACTCAAGATATGCGTATCTTGCGAAAGAATCGTTTTTGTGTTAGTGTATTAACATAAAAATATTCAAAGGACTGGGTGGATGTCCAGGTTTTTATCAGAGGAAAGAATATGCAGGATAATAAGTTAAACAGACTTGCGCTCAAAGCAGGGGTTTTTTATATCATAGGACAGCTTTTTATACGGGGGATCACGTTTCTTACAACACCGGTCTATACGCGTCTGTTATCAAGAGCGCAGTATGGTGAGATCAGGATCTATGAATCATGGCTCCTTATCATGGTGCCGGTGATGTCATTGAGTCTTTTTCGGAGCGTAGACCGGGCAAAATACGATATGGGAGAGAAATATAACGAATATGTGTCCAGTGTCCAGGCGCTTTCTTATTGTTCTATCCTGGGCTTTTTTGGACTGAGCATGCTGTTTAAACCCCAGCTTCAGAAGTTCTGGGGTATGACGGATATGATGTTTATCATGGCGTTTTTATATGTATTCGGATATACGAGTATACTGTTCATGCAGCGGCGTGAGAAGCAGATGATGCGGTATAAGGCGAGTATCCTTATTACGACAGTGACGATCGTTCCGGCAACGGTATTATCTATCCTGCTTATTTACTGGGGACGTATAAACGGGTATCTTGACAGTCTTGTAGAACTTCGTGTATGGGGGTTTTATGTTCCGCAGGTGATCGGTGGTCTGATCGTGGCAGTCCTTTTATGGAAGCAGGGCGGAAAGTTTATTCAGACGGAATACTGGAAATATGCGTTGAAATACAGTCTGCCGCTGATTCCGGAGGCGCTTTCTATACAGATCATGAACCAGGCGGACAAGATTATGATCCAGTTTTTGGCAGGGTATGATTATACGGGTATCTTCGCACTTGGGACGACGGTTTCTTTTATCATATGGATTGTAGAAGATTCAGTGTGGAATGCCTTTCTGCCATGGATGTATGAAAAGATTTCACAGGGAGAGGCAAAAGATATCGAGAGACCGTGGACAATCCTTATGCACGGCTTTGGGATCATGTCCTGGTTTTTGGTGGCGCTCTCACCGGAGATTGTGGCGGTGCTTGGTTCTAAAGAGTACCGTATGGCAATATTTTTGATCGCGCCTATGGTGACAGGGACGCTTCTTCGGTTTTACAGCTATATCTATACGGCAATCCAGAATTATCATAAAAAAACTGCCTGTGTGGCGGTTGGAACGATCGTAACGATGGTGATCAATGTGATACTGAATTATGTGTGCATTATCCGGTTCGGGTATATGGCAGCTGCTTATACGACGGCAGCTAGTTACTTGATCCTTTTAGTATTGCAGGGGTATCTGGAAAAGAAGATTACCGGAAGAAGGGTGGTCTCATTAAAAAAGAGCGTGATAGTATCTGCTGTCTATCTCGCTCTCAATCTTGTGACAATGGAACTGTTCGCGCTGCAGTGGTACGTAAGGTATGCTGCTATTCTGGCTGTAACAGCCCTTGCGGCAAAATGGATCCTGCCGCAGTTTTTAAAGGTTGTGAAAGATTTTAAAAAGTAAATGGTCTGATCATGAGACTATTCAACTTTGATCTCGATGTTTTTTAGAGCGTCATGAAGTGTATCGACTGCCTGCTTCAAGGAGACACCCTTTGTGATGACATGGCCGATACGGTGAGGTCCTACATGGAATTTATGAACGCTGTCACCGGGTTTGTAGTCAAACTGTACATCATAAATATCTGGATTGTCAGGATTTTTATCAGTCTGTTCATTGATCACACCGTCTTTTTCACTCATGAGCAGCATGCTTGCATTGGGAACTGCATGGGAATCGCAGTTGAAAGCAATGTCTTCGCCTAAAGCACACCTTAGTATCTTTTCATAATAATCAAAACCATAGTAGATGGATACTAATTCAGCAAGACAGGTTGCGCCAGAGCGCCCGCCGATTTCAAGTACGTAAGTTTTATTGTCTTTCAGGATAAAATCTGCGTTGATGGCGCAGTTGTCAAGTCCCATCGCACAGATTGCGGCAGACAGCTGCTGCCTTGCATCTTCGATAACGGCGCTGTCAAGTTCATAAGGCGCGAAGTGTCCGACAGGAACTCCGGTATCGCCTTTGAATACGTAGTCTCCGTGGGGAAGGATGAAGGAAACTTCCCCGTGATATACAAACGCCTGTGCGCCGAATTCTTCACCTTCTATAAATTCTTCTACGATATAGTAATCAGATCTTGTATTTTCCTTTACGTTCTGGATCGCGGCGTCAAAATCTGCCTCAGAATCAACTCTTACAATGCCGCGGCTTCCGGAGGAATCAACGGATTTGAAAATAAGCGGGAAACATAAGCCGGATACGCGGGAAGACACATCTGGCTCATCAAGAGGAATCTCACGGAACTTGGCAGTTCTGACACCGTGCTCTTCGTATTTTGATTTCATCAGAAGTTTATTGGCGGCGATCTGAGCTGCTTCAAAGGAGAGGCCGCAAAGACCTAATTCATCACATACTTTTCCAATGGTGATAACGGCTACATCTGTACCGGCAGTTACAACGCCGTCGATCTGTTCTTTTTTAGCGATTTCAAGGATTTTATCATAATCTGTTGTATTCTCATAATATACTTTATCAGCCAGTTCAAATCCGGGGTAATTGCCTGGAATGCTGACAACGATCGAGTAGATGCCAAGTTTTCGTGCAGTTTTGATGAGCGGGACCTGATAGATACCGGCACCAAGAATCATAATTTTCTTCATGTTAAGAATCCTCCTTTTGAGTATGTTTTGACGGACAAAGTCCGTCAGTTGAGAAAAGACATGTACCGTGTGATGTTTTTTTGGTATATACTTTACGGACAACGAATTGCGGATAGCGGCTCATGCCGAGGAACATCCTGCCTAAGTATTCGCCGATGAGTCCCATGAACAGGAGATTAACTCCTGAAAAGAAACAGATGGCAACCATCATAGAGGGCCAGCCGATTGCCATGGAAGGGACTAAAAGCTTCCGGATCACGATGAAAGCGGCGCCTAAGATCCCTAACAGGGAAAAGATATATCCGCAGTAAGTAGCAAGCCGCAATGGCACAATAGAATATCCCATGATGTTGGACCAGAGTCCTACAAGTTTTTTGAGAGTATAATTAGAAGTTCCTACCTCCCGTTCGAAATGTTTTACCGGAACACTGCTGATATTGCGTGTTGTCCGCAGGAATAAACCCTGTAAGTGTGTGTACTGGCTCTTATACTGGATCACGTAATCCCGGATGAACCTGCGTATGATCCAGAAGCTGGAGGTTTTCATATCTTTTGGTTTTCCGATGAGGATCCGCACAGACAGATAATTGATATAGCTTCCGAAGTTACGGAATGGACTGTGTTTTTTCTGTGGATAGTAGCCATATACAATATCAAAGCCTTTGTCAAATTCTTCAAAAAGAACAGGAAGCTGGGAAGGATGGGTTTGCATATCATCGTCCATTGCGATCATTGCCCCCCCTTCGGCGTAATTAAGTCCTGCCATCACCGCATTGTGCTGACCGGAATTCTTGGCAAGTTCTATGACCTTTACACAGTCATGGTCACTGGCAATTGCTTCTAGCTCCCGTACGGTGGCTCCGTTATCAGGAGAAAAATCGTCTACCAGTACGAATTCATAGGGGGTTCTTTTTTGACGTTCCATTTCCTGCATTGTAAGCTCGACAACCTTCCGGATCGTTTGGGAAGAATTATAGCAGGGTATAATAATCGAATATAACATCTCGTTTTTAATTCTCCTGTATTTATTGGTAAAATTCTATTATCTTCTCGCATACAAAGCGCACGTCTTCTTGCTTCAGACCATAGTACATAGGAAGTCTTAAGAGGCGTTCGCTTTCTTTTGTGGTATAGATATCTTCTCCGCAAAACCGTCCATATTGGCTGCCTGCCGGAGCAGAATGCAGCGGAATATAATGAAAAACGGTACAGATATCCAGTTTTCTCAAATATTCGATCAAAGCAGTGCGTTCTTTTAGATCCGCTGCTTTTATGTAAAACATATGCGCATTATGTTTACAGCCGTCCGGGACAACCGGAAGAGAAAGCGCTCCTTTTTCTTTAAGGGGGGAAAGATACTTATAGTACAATTCCCATGATCTCATACGGTCATCATAGATGATCTGTGCCTGTTCAAGCTGGGCATACAGGTATGCCGCGTTCAGTTCACTTGGGAGATAGGAAGAGCCGGCCGATACCCATGTGTATTTGTCAACCTGGCCGCGGAAGAACTTGCTGCGGTTCGTCCCTTTTTCGCGGATGATCTCAGCTTTTTCAATCATTTCTTTATCTCGGATCAAAAGACACCCGCCTTCACCTGAGCTGTAGTTTTTTGTCTCATGGAAACTAAAGCATCCGAAATCACCGATAGTGCCAAGAGGTCTTCCTTTGTATTCTGACATGACACCCTGGGCTGCGTCTTCGATGACTTTTAAATTATATTTTTTGGCAATCTCCATGATCTTGTCCATCTCGCAGGAAATCCCTGCGTAGTGGACCGGGACGATTGCTTTTGTCCTTGGGGTGACGGCAGCTTCGATCAGAGTCTCATCTATATTCAGTGTGTCCGGACGGATATCTACAAATACGATAGAAGCGCCGTGCAGGACAAAAGCGTTGGCAGTAGAGACAAATGTGTATGAGGGCATGATCACCTCATCTCCCGGCTGGATATCACATAGAAGCGCTGCCATCTCCGTAGCATGTGTGCAGGAGGTGGTAAGGAGCGCTTTTTGTGTCCGGGTGTGTCCTTCTATCCATTTATTACATTTTTCCGTAAATCTGCCGTCACCGCAGATTTTGTGATCTGCGATGGCTTGCGCGATATATTCAGTTTCCTTTCCTGTGCAGGGAGGAATATTAAATTTGATCATATTTAACTCTCCTAATGTTTTTACTTTTTCATTTTAATACGTCTGCGGCGGATAATCAAGGCTATGATAAAAATTATGACCCCGGCGGCAGACAGGCACAGAGAGGCTTTTATGCCCGGACGTTTGAATACAAGTTTAATATCATGATCTCCTGGTTCAAGGAATAAGCCTGAGTACATGAGATTGACTTTTTGGATGCTTACTTCTTTTCCGTCCACATACGCAGTCCAGCCCTTCTGGTAAGGAATACTTAAAGCAAGGAGTTTGCTCTTATCAACAGAAATACTTCCTGTAATCGTATCAGAAGACATTTGTATATTTTCCAGTTTGTTCTCTGACAGTTTTTCGATGTAGGATGCATAGTTGTCCATAGGCTGGCAGTATATTTTCAAGGAATCGATAGTAAAGGTCCCGACTCTTCCAAAAGTAATCGTACAGCTGTCAGCTGTTCCTTTACGATAACCCAGATTGAACAGATGGCTTTCCTGACCGGTACTGTATGTGTGGTTCTGAGAACGGAACGTTAAGTTTTCCTGAAATTCGTCACATGTAATCTCCGTATTGACCGTACATTGAGATTTGTTTTCAAGCGGATTTAAAAACCCATCAAAAACCAGATAAGTTTCTGAGTTTTCAAGTCCGTCAAAGTTAAGTGTTATGGAAGCTTCAGGTTCGGTTATTTTGGCGGTATTGCCGTTTATTTCAATGTTTTTTGTCTTGTAATCTGTAATTTTAACTTCTTTGGCAGTTGATACCAGAGATTGTTCCGGAAGAGATATATACTCTGAATCATCTTCTAGTACAGCAGTCTGAAGCATCAGTTCCTGACGTTCTAAGGCGCTGTATTTTTCAAGCTCACTTTCACTTATAGCACTGTCATAGGTATAGCCCAGAGGAAGAGCATGATTATTCTGGTATATACTGTAAGGCTCCTTAGAGTCCTTTTTATCCGGAATTTTTTCATATCCGTATGGAAGGCAGGACGAATCGTCTTTATCCAGTGCGTAATATTTTACACAGGCAAGGGCATTCATAAAGGTACGGTTGTCGAAACCGCGAAGCTGTATGAGATTCCATGCTGTGTTGCCCATCTGAACATTGTAATCTATTATAGGAGCGCTGATCGTGCTGGAAAAGGTAGCAATACTATTGTAATCCATAACGAGAGAAGAGCATATGTTTTCCCAGGGTATATCTCCGGTAGATACACGGTAAAAACTATCATCAGGATAATCATCCAGCACTTTCATCGGCGTATCTGTAATATCGTCCAGAACTTTTCCCTGTTTTGCAAAATAAGCCTCAGAAGTAAGTGCTCCGTCAAAATACTGATAATAGGCGTTTAATGCCAGTGAACCGCAGCACAGAGCGACTAATGCGGCTCTGGCGGAATGGATGCTGACAAGATGCAGTTCTTTGTTCATACATAAGATGATCACATAATTGCACAGCAGTATAACGAGGGACGCCAGCGTATATTCCCTGCGGTAATCACGATTCATAAGTATGATCAGTATATAGGGCAAAAGCGCTATAAAAAGAATCTTTAATTCTTTTCGGGTAAGGCGTCTGAGTTCAGGAACTGCTGTGATCGTAATAAAGGAAACCAGAAGCGCAAAAATATAACACCACCGGTTGGTCACTGTGCTGAATCCGCCTAACACAAATGCCGCGATCGGGAAAATACAAAAGGAGATACCGATCAAAAAGAAAAATTTTAAAAGTTTATTCCCTCTTTTTACGAGCAGGATCACCACTGCGATATAAGAAAGGGGAATAAATCCAAGCTTTAACCATGAGCCCGGAGACTCCGGCGCGGATATAAAATAAGTAAGGAGGCGTACCGGCCACGCATTACTGTAGCTGAACAAAGATACCGCCGCTATTCTGGAATCTCCTGTACGTCCGGAGCTGACAAAGGATGCAAAAGAAGTAAATAAAGAGATATTTCCGATGACAACTCCCAGAAGATAAGAACCGGCAAAGGTTGCAGTAGCCGTAAAGAAATATTTCCAAGTTTTCTTTTCCTTATCCTTTGTAAAAAGAAAACGTCCGATATAATAGATCCCCATTGCAATGGTGCTCATATAGATGAAATAATAGTTGGCGGCCAATGCGGCAGCAACCAGGATCGTACACAGATACCAGCGTTTCTTACAGAAAATTTCTTCTGTCGCAATGATAAGGAGCGGAAGGAAGATCATCGGCGCGATAAAATGAGCGTGGAGTACCCCTGCGTAAATCGCGAAACCGCAGAAAGTATACATTAAGCTTCCGAGAAGGCTTTCAAAATACCCTTTTTTATAGTACAGGAAGAAGACCGAGGCGGACAGCCCGGCCAGAAAAAAGCGCAGCAGCGTAATGATGTTGTAAGCAGCTTCTACATGGGAAGGATTGAACAAGGCAAACAGCCAGTAAACCGGTTCATAGCTTAAAGGAATCGTATTGCCGAGACCTATACGGAAGCTGTAGGCTGGAAAGTTAAAGTCACCTTTTAAAAGCTGCGCGATACATTCATGCACATAGTTCGTAAAATAGTGTATTCTTGGGACATAATACGAGATAGCATCGTGGGTCCATACAATACTGTTGCCATATTCGATAAAAGCATAGAATACACAGCCTGCCGTAATAAGGAACATGAGAATGTATACTATAAAGTACAACGGGAGGACTTTGCGTTTGTTTGTCATAAAATCCCGATACCAGTTTTTTAAAATGGACAGAACCCTAGAACTTCCCGCAAGGAACCATTCTGTTAACTTTCTGTATGGAGTACAATGTACCGAAAACAGATAGAGTACGTATACAGGAAGCAAGGCAATCGTTATCAATGCTGCCGGTTTTAACGGAGTGAACATAAGCGCGCCGGAGGCAAACGATAAAAGAGTGCTTCCGACAAAAAAAGATTTTGAGAATACTTTAAAAAATTTCCCTGCAAAGATACCGGTAATAAAATAGATAAGATAGGGAAGCAGCGCGATACTGTCATAAATGTTGCACCCTGTGAATACACCTATAATTGGGTATCTGAATATATTCGACGGAAAATAGGCAGCAAAAACTGAAAGAATCCCTGCTATAAACAGCACACGGATCCATTTATAAATGAGATCAGTGTATTTCGCGGCCAATGCAGAGAAAAGAAAAAGGATGGCGGCAGTAAAAAACATCTCAGAAGGTGTGGGGATCCTCTGCATAGTGATCAGACGGACGAAGCTCTGAAAAGGATTTTGATGATTTAAAAGAACTTGATTGCATAGTCCGAAAAAGAGGAACAATCCGGCATAAAGAGCAGAGTGTTTTAAAAGAAAGCTGATGTTAGAGTTCCCCTGTGAGACATATATGCCAGCTAAAAACACCATGCCGGGGGCATAAACCAGACGGATGAGGACAAAGAGTACATGGTCTTGGCCAAGTACTACCTGAACAGCAGCACCGCACAGGATAAGAAAAAATAAAATCAATTCTAATCCTAAAAATGGTGTGTTTAATGTATGTGTATGTTTTGTCTGCATTATAAAAATCTCCTTGAAAAACAAATTTTTTAATATTTTATCTATTCTACCAAAAAAACAGTGATATGTATAGCTGGGTGTTTAGAAATTTTTAAAAAGCCGGACTGCGAATATGTTAAGAAAAGATTAAAAACGGTGCCTTTAGTTTGACAAATAGGGACTCTGTTAGTATAATAGATTGGAATATTCAGATTATGTAAGAAACGGATTATGAGGAGATATCTGCATGAGAAGAAGACACAATAGAGTTATCTGTCTTCTGGCTGCCGGTCTTCTGACTGTGATGGCTCCGGCAGAGGTATTGGCACAGGAGATAGCGGCGGAAGTTGATTTACAGGAAACGCAGGATGCAGCTTTTGAAAAAGAGACAGATGAGACGGATGAAGAGACAGATGATATTTTGGAGGATGATACGGAATCTGACGTGTCAAAGTCAGAGGAAGGCATAGAGTCTGAAGGAGCGGCAGAAGAAAAAGATTCTGTTAAAGAAGAGCAAAAAGCGCAGGACGGAGAGATTAAAAAGACTTCGGATGATGATACTGAGTCTCAAAAAGAGGAGACTTATGAAGCACCTGTTGATGAAGTGAAGGAAATTAAAGAGGAAGGGGTGAGAGCGGAAGAACTTGAAACAGAGAAAGAGCCGGAGCAGGCAGAGGAGATTGCGGTTGATCCTGAGGATCCCGGAAAGTATCGTCTGACAGGACGGGGGACGGGTGATTTTTCAGGGAATACCATTCGTGCCCAGTCGTTATCCCACCAATCGAAATATAGTGACTGTATCAAGCAGTGGGGAATTGATGTGTCTTATCATAACGGAATCATTGACTGGGAAAAAGCAAAGGCTGACGGAATTGAGTTCGCGATCATACGTGTGGCTTACCGGGGGTATGGCAATGGGAAGCTTAAAGTTGATACACAGGCTTTCAATAATATGAAGAATGCCAACGCCGCAGGAGTACCTATCGGTGTGTACATATTTTCGCAGGCAGTTTCAAAAGCAGAGGCGAAGCAGGAAGCAGACTTTATTATAAAGAATATCAAAGGATACAAGATCGACCTTCCGGTTGTCCTTGATTTTGAATATGTGGCGACGGGAGTTGGAAGATTATATAAGGCGAAATTGAGTAAGAGTGCCGGAACAAGTGTCTGTACCGCGTTCTGTGACAGAGTGAAGGAGCTGGGATATACTCCGATGGTATACGCAAGCAAGTCTATGTATGAGGACAAGACATATGCCGCGGATTTCAGTCAGAAATATCCGATATGGATGGCCCATTATAATGATTCTACTAATTATAAAGGGGAATATGAGTATTGGCAGTATACTTCAAAAGGCAAGGTGAATGGGATCAAAACAAAGGATAACCCATATACAGATTTGAATTACCGTTATTATAATACTTTGCGGATCACGAAGAGAACTACAGGCAGTCTCAGTATGAAATGGGATGCCTGGGACGGTTCGGATAGTTATGATATCTATCGCAAAAACAGCAGCGGCCGTTATACAATCGTGAAATCAGGAGTGAAAGGAACCGCATATACAGATAAGTCGCTGAAGGCGGGGACGAGTTATTCTTATAAGATATATCCTCATGGAACAAAGACTTGTATTGGATTCAATACAGGTATCACGCAGCTGGTTTCTACAAAGCTTTCTGGAAAAGGAACGGCATTTGATAAGATAAAGCTGACATGGTCAAAAGTATCGGGAGTTACTTCTTATTATATAGAGCGTTATAATTCTTCGAAAAAGGCATATTCTAATATTAAGACTGCTTCCGGTAAATCAGTATCTTATACGGATAACAGCAAGAATGCGTCTACGAAATACAAATACAGGATACGGCCTTACAAGGTGGTATTTAACGGAAGGTCATACGGCGGTTATTCAAAAGTAATCAGTGTTAAGACGAAAGCGAAGGTAAAGGCGAAGACTAAGATAAAGAAGTTAAAGCTTCAAAAAAGCGCTTCAAAGTCATCAAAGAGTCTTGGCACCATTAAGAAGAAAGGAACGAAAGTAACGGTTACCGGAAGCAGTGGAAGCTGGTACCGTGTTTCTGTAAAAATAAGCGGAAAGACAAGAACTGGTTATATTAAAAAAACCAATATCAAATTAATCAAATAAACGGGAAAAGAGGTACGATTACGATATGGCTAAGCGAAGAAGGCGCAGAAGAAGATCGGGCAATTGGTTTACCCGGCTGAGTGTAGGAAAAAAGATTGGAGTCTGTCTGGGAGGTACATTTCTTGCAATTGCAGCTTCTGGAGTCGTGTATGCAGCGTCGAAGCTGGGAAAACTGGACAGACAGGAAATACCGGACGATAAGATTCATATAAATGAAGAAGTTGAGGAACAGGATTTTGGAACAGGTTATTTGAATGTGGCATTGTTTGGGACAGATTCCCGTTCCGGCCAGCTTGATAAAGGAACGCGTACAGATTGTATTATCGTGGCCAGTCTGAATAAAGAGACAAAAGAAGTCCGGATGGTTTCAGTATACAGAGATACTCTTTTAGATATTGAGGACGGACAGCTTCAAAAGTGCAATGCGGCATATGCGTTCGGAGGTCCGACGCAGGCTATCAATATGCTGAATAAGAATCTGGATCTGGATATTCAGGAGTATGTGACAGTTGACTGGAGCGCGATCGCTAACGCGATTGACCTGCTTGGCGGAGTAGAAATCGATGTTCAGGAAGTTGAGATCAAATATCTCAATAAATTCGTAAAAGAAACAGCGAAAGCAGCTAAGAAAACGGCGCATGAGGTAAAAAAAGCCGGACCTCAGAAGCTGGACGGAGTACAGGCAACTACGTACGCCCGTATCCGTTCTACCGCAGGCGGTGATTTTACGCGTACAGAGCGTCAGCGTCTTGTAATTGAAAAGATCGTGGAGCAAGCGCAGAAAGCGGATCTGTCAACTATCAACAAGGTTATAGATAAAGTATTTCCGACGATCAAGACAAGTTTTTCCGTTAAAGATATTATTTATTACGCTAAGAGCTTTGCTGAGTACAAGCTGACGGAAAACGGGGGATTTCCATTTGACAAAACGACAGATACGATTTCTGGTCTTGGAAGTATCGTTATTCCGGTTACGCTGGATGAAAATGTGGCGAAACTGCATGAATTCCTGTTTGATACGAAGGATTATAGTGTGTCTAGTACGGTGGCGAATCTAAACAGCGCGATCATAAGCCGTGTGGGTCAGAGAACTGCAACGGATGATTCTACGCTGAAAAAGCAGAAGTATACTCCTACGAAGGAAGACAAGGAGCAGGAGCGGCAGACTAAATATGTAAAGCCGAAGAAAACGACTACAACGGACAGTGATAACGACAGCAGTAATAAAAATAATAGTAATAACAATAATAGCAGCAATAAAAATAATAGTAATAACAATAATAGCAGCAATAAAAAACCTAGCACAGGCGGAAATAATTCCAATAGCAATACAGACGGAGATAATTCCGGCGGCAATAAAGATACAGATAATTCCGGCAGTAATACGGGAGGAGATAATTCTGGCAGCAATACGGGAGGAAACAGTTCCGGAAGCAATTCAGACGATAATAAGACAGAGACAAAGCCAGAACCAAAACCAGAGACAAAGCCGGAACCGAAACCAGAGACAAAGCCGGAACCGAAACCGAAACCAGAGACAAAACCGGAGACAAAGCCAGAAGAGGGTACCGGAACAGCAGAGTAGCCAGGCATAGTAGATTTTTGAAAAATAATAAAGAAGCAAAGGCGATATGCAGATACTAACGCATAGCGTCTTTTCTTTTTTGGTTTACATTTTATTTGATATTTGCTAAAATGTAGTCTAAAAGTGTAAACGGGCAATTACTTTTTAAAGATAAGAAATTTACGGAGGTTTATCATATGTGTGGAATTGTAGGGTATATTGGAAATAAGCAGGCGGCTCCTATTCTTTTGGATGGATTGTCGAAGTTAGAGTACAGAGGGTATGATTCGGCAGGGATTGCTGTTTATAATGGAAGTAAGATTGATATGGAAAAAGCCAAGGGCCGTCTTAAGGTATTAAGCGAGCTGACTCATGACGGGGCTACTTTGCCGGGGACGATGGGGATCGGACATACAAGATGGGCGACTCATGGATCGCCGTCTGATACAAATGCACATCCGCATTACAATCAGAGCCAGAGCATCGTAGTTGTTCATAATGGCATTATTGAAAATTATCTGAAGCTTAAAAAAAGACTTGAGAAAAAGGGGTATGTGTTTGTCTCTGAGACGGATACAGAGGTCATCGCGCATCTTCTGGATCATTATTATGACGGTAATCCGCTGCGTGCAGTGACAAAGATCATGCATCGGATGGAGGGCTCCTATGCTCTTGGGATCATTTTTAAAGATCATCCGGATGAACTTTATGCAGTCAGAAAAGATAGTCCTTTGATCGTGGGGCATACAGAAGGGGGAAGTATCATCGCATCAGATGTTCCCGCAGTCCTTAAGTATACAAGAGACGTATATTTTATTGAAAATGAAGAAATCGTACGGCTGAAAAAAGATTCTATGGAGTTTTTCAGTGTAGATGAAGAGCCGGTTGAAAAAGAACCGGTGCGTATTGAGTGGGATGTGAATGCGGCAGAGAAGGGCGGTTATGAGCATTTCATGCTGAAAGAGATGAATGAGCAGCCGAAAGCTGTTACGGATACATTTTCACCGAGGATCAAAGACGGACAGATCGTGATTGAGGAGCTTGGGATGTCTGATGAGGATATACAGGGAATTGACAGGATCATGATCGTGGCCTGCGGCTCTGCATATCACACAGGTGTTACGAGCAAATATATTTTTGAGGATCTGGCCGGAATTCCGGTAGAGGTAGATCTGGCTTCAGAATTTCGTTACCGCAGACCTATTTTAAATGATAAAATGCTTGTTATTGTTATCAGCCAGTCAGGCGAGACGGCAGATACACTGGCAGCGCTTCGGGAATCGAAAAGGCGGGGCGTTAAGGTGCTTGGAATCGTGAATGTGGTAGGGAGCTCTATTGCAAGAGAAGCAGATAATGTAATGTATACATGGGCGGGACCGGAGATCGCGGTTGCTACTACAAAGGCATATTCTGCACAGCTGATCGCTCTTTATCTTCTGGCTATGAAGTTTGCGTGTGCCCGCGGGCAGATGAAAGAAGAACTTTTGGATAAGATGCTGTCAGATCTTCGCGCGCTGCCGTCCCAGATTGAGATGCTTCTTAACAATAAAGGGAAGATCCAGCGTTTCGCAAACCGTTATCTGGCGGCAAAGGATGTGTTTTTTATCGGACGTGGTGTGGATTATGCTATTTCGCTGGAGGGGTCTCTTAAGCTTAAGGAGATTTCCTATATCCACTCTGAGGCATATGCCGCAGGGGAATTAAAGCATGGAACGATTTCTCTTATAGAAGAAGGAACACTGGTCGCGGCGGTTCTTACGCAAAAGGAGCTGTATAAAAAGACACTCAGCAATATGGTTGAGGTGAGCACGAGAGGGGCTTTCGTGTTGGCTGTTACGAATGAAGGCAATACGGAAGTGGAGCGATTCGCGGATTATGTAATCTATATTCCTGAGACGAACAAATATTTTACAAATTCGCTGGCGATCATACCGCTTCAGCTTTTCGGATATTATATCTCGGTGGGAAGAGGATGTGATGTCGATAAACCGAGAAATCTGGCGAAATCAGTTACTGTTGAATAAGTGTTGAACTTTTCGCAAGAATATAGTAGTATAGGATAGTGTTATGAAAAATCTGGTATAAAACTATACAAAAGAAAGGCTAGGTATGGCGAGGAGAAGGGAATTGGCGGCAGTCAGGGCCGCGAGAGCCAGAAAGAAGCGAAGACGGAAAAAGAGGATAAGAGCAGTCATTCTCTTTTTTGAGACGATCATACTGTTTATGCTGATGGGAACTGCATATATCATGGCAAAATATGACAAATTCCAATTAGTCGGTATGGATAATATTGAGGTTAATGAAGGAATAGAGCTTGAGGGTTATACGACAGTTGCTCTTTTTGGCGGTGATTCCAGAGAAGGGCAGTTAGAGGAAGGGACGCATGCCGATACGATCATCGTTGTAGCCATCGACAATGAGAGCAAGGATATCAGGATGGTATCTATATACCGGGATACACTCCTCAAACAGATGAACGATACATACAGAAAAGCGAATAACGCGTATTTTGTAGGCGGACCTGAAGAAGCTGTCAATATGCTGAATAAAAATCTTGATCTTGATATTGAAGATTATGCTACAGTAGATTTCAAAGCGATGTCGGATGTGGTTGATCTGATGGGAGGTATTGAGATCACGGTAACGGATGCAGAAGCCAAGATGATGAACAAATATATTGGCGAGACGGCGAAGGCCGCAGGTAAAAAGGCGAAGAAGCTTGACAGCGGCGGCACGTATACACTGGATGGTCCGCAGGCAGTTACATATTCACGGCTGCGGAAGTTAGAAGGAGGAGATTACAAGCGTACAGAGCGTCAGCGGACAGTGATAAACAAGCTGTTTAAAAAGATCAAGAAGACAGATCTGGCAACGCTGAATGAGATCATTGATACAGTGTTTCCGCAGGTATCTACAAGCTTCAGCCTGAAAAAGATCATCGGACTGTCAGCGGCGCTTATGGACTATACGCTTGGAGACAGTGATGGATTTCCTTTTGAAAAGACGGATGGTATTAATTATCCGGAGGCGGGAGATGTGGTTGTGGCACAGGGGCTTGCGGAGAATGTGAAGGAACTTCATGAGTTCCTGTATCCGAATCAGGTAACAGAGGAAGTGTCGGATACTGTACAGACGATTTCTGGTGAGCTTGAGAATGAAACCGGCGTTGTAAGGCCGGCAGAACTAGATGCCGAGCCAGAGAAAGAGATGGAAGGCGACGAAAGCGGCGAGCAGTCCTATTGGGATGAAGGATCTTATGAGGATCAGGAAACCTCGGACGATGATGACAGTGGAAGGCCATATGCAGATACCGCAGATGCAGAGTTCTTGGAGGAGTGAGAAGATGAATAAAAAAGAAGGTAAGAGCATGAGAATAGCAAGGAAGATCAGTAGTGTGTTGTTGGCGCTTTGTCTTGTGGTGCCGTGTTTTACTATGGTTGCTAACGCGGCGGACGGCAAGATATCATTTTCAGATCCGGAGACGAAGGTCGGGGATATTGTGGAAGTGAAATGTGCAGTCCGTTCAACCAGCGGATCTTTGGGGGATGTAGAAGTACAGTTAAGCTATGACAGTGAATCATTGAGCTTTGAATCCGGGGACGGCGCTGAATCAGAAGAGGATGGAAGCGTGACCTGTACAGGCAACGGCGGTTCCGCAGAGCAGATTTTTATGCTGAAATTCCAGGCATTGAAAGAAGGAAGTACACAGATCACTGTGGCGGAGAAAAGCATCACTTCGGGTGAAGGAAATGAGCTTACGCTGGATGATGGTAATTCTACAGTAAAGATTGCAGAAGGCGATCCTTCCAAGATAAAGGAGAAAGAAGACGAGGAGGGAGATGATTCGTCATCTTCTGCTGCTGGTGATGATATACAGGTCGAAATTGACGGAACAGCATATATTCTGACTGATAAATTCCCGAAGGGAGATATTCCCAGCGGTTATGAGCGTACGACTGTTTCGTTGGACGGACAGGACCGTCAGATGGTTACGAACGCAAACAACAGCGTGACACTGGGGTATCTTCTTAATGGTGATACGGGAAGCTTTTACTTATATAATGAAGAGAACGCTACATTTTCTCCTTATGTGGAATTGGCTATCTCTGATAAAACGTCCATTATTCTTCTGAGCGATACTTCGGCAGTGAACCTTCCGCCTGAGTATAAGGAAGCAGAGATCACATTAGATGAAAAGACGTTTCCTGTATGGCAGAAGTCCGGCGAGGAAGGGTATTATGTGCTTTATGCTATGAACAGTAATGGAGAGAAAGATTATTATAAGTACGACGAGGGAGAAAATACTTATCAGAGGTTCGTGCCGGATGGAGGAGAAGAAGAGAAAGAAAAAACTTCGGGGTTGCTTGGCAAGGTTGAAAGATTTATAGAGAAAAATATCCAGAAGATCGTCCTTTTCGGAGGATTGGGACTGATCATAATCATACTTCTTATCGTTATACTTGGAATAAAGCTGTTTAACCGTAATGCGGAACTGGATGAGCTTTATGAAGAATACGGGCTCAATGATGAGGAACCGCAGCCAGTGAAAGAGAAGAAAGAAGGAAAAGAGAAAAAGTTTAATAAGCTGGGGCGGAACAGAAAGAAAGATATGGATGATGATTTTGCTACCGAGGATATGAGCTTTACTGAAGATATGGGGCTTACGACAGATATGGACTTTACTGAAGATCTGAGTTTTACATCTGACATGGGCTTTACATCAGATATGGGCTTTACTGAGGATATGGGGATCGAGGAAGATTTTCAGACTACGCGTATAGATGAGGCGGAAGAGGATTTTGCTACGGAAGAGATAGATTTTAATGATGGAGATCTGTTGGACGATGTTGATTCAGATGAGTTTGTTGTATACGGCGGACAGAGCCGTACCGAAGAGCTGACAATTGACGATCTGGATGATCTTTTGAATGAGAGTCCGAAAAAGCGCAGCGAATCTAATCCGGATGATACTTTCAAGGTTGATTTTATCGATCTGGATTAAATTGTAATATTAGGTTTATGGCCCCTGCAGTGGCTGCAGGGGTTTGTTGTATATGTCATTACGTTTGATAAGCGGTAGGGAGGAACGGTATGAGGAAAAGAAGATATCAGAGAAGCGGAGCATTTTTTCGCGGTATGGTCGTGGGAGGTCTGTCAGGAAGCATCTTATTCCATGTGCTTACTTTTCGGACGGTGTTTGAGCGGCCTTCTAAACAGTGGAAAAGAGCGGAATATGACTGCGCGCTTGTCTGTGGATGTCCTGCCAATCTGAATGGAAGTCCTTCGGCAGTAATGAGAACACGGGTAGAAAGAGCGGTGAGGCTGTGGCGTGAAGGAAGGGTAAAAAAGTTGTTTTTTACCGGCGGGCGTGTAAAAAATCTCCATATTGAGTCAGAGATCATGAAGGACTATGCTGTGTCTCTTGGAGTGCCGAAAGAGCTGATCGTAACGGAAACAGAGTCGGTAAGTACTTACCACAATATGAAAAAATCAAAAAAAGTCATGGAAGCACAAGGACTTCATAACTGCGCAGTGGTAACGAATGGCTGGCATCTGCGCAAGGCGAACCATTATGCGAAAAAATTCGGATTAGATTATGTGATGTGCGCGGCAGACGAACCGGACAATGCAGGACTGATCAAAATGTTCTGGCGATATATCAGTATCAATCTGCATATGTATCTAAATTTTTACAGAGGTTTGTATTAATATGGGAATCGTAGAATTGTTTTTTATAGCGGTCGGTCTGTCCATGGATGCTTTTGCGGTATCCATCTGCAAAGGACTTGCCATGACGCAGTGCACATGGAAAAAATCGGCGGTCGCAGGTATCTATTTCGGAGGTTTTCAGGCATTGATGCCAGGGATCGGTTATCTTTTGGGTGTGCAGTTTCAGGAAGTGATCACCTCAGTGGACCACTGGATCGCTTTTATACTTTTGGGACTGATCGGAATCAATATGATAAAAGAAGCCTTGAGTGATGAAGAGGCAGATACAGATGCGTCACTGGATGTCCGTACAATGTTGGGACTTTCAATAGCTACCAGTATTGATGCGCTGGCAGTTGGCGTTACATTCGCGTTTTTGCAGGTGGAGATAGTGCCGGCGGTGATTTTTATCGGTGTAATTACATTTACATTATCGGCTGCAGGTGTTAAAATAGGCAATATATTTGGCGGGAGATACAAGGCAGGGGCAGAGATCGCCGGCGGTGTGATCCTCTTACTCATGGGATGTAAGATCTTATTGGAGCACTTGGGATTACTGCGGTTATTTTAATTTTGGCAAATGTGTAAAGAGGTATGATATATGAAGTGGAAAAAGTTTCGATTAAAGACAACGACAGAGGCGGAAGATATTGTAAGCAGCATGCTGGCGGAGCTTGGCATTGAGGGTGTACAGATTGAAGACCGGATTCCGCTTACGGCGGAAGATAAAGAGCAGATGTTTGTAGATATCCTTCCTGATATAGGGGATGATGATGGGACTGCTTATCTTACTTTTTATCTGGATATGGATGATGATACGAAGAAGATTCTATCTGAGGTCGCCAGAGAACTTGATGATATGAAAAGTTTTATTGATCTGGGGGAATGTACCATTGAGGAATCAGAGACAGAGGATATAGACTGGGTGAATAATTGGAAGAAATATTTCCACCAGTTTTATATTGATGATATCCTTGTTATTCCTTCATGGGAGGAAGTAAAGGCGGAGGATGCCGGAAAGCTTGTGATCCATATCGATCCGGGAACGGCGTTTGGGACAGGGATGCATGAGACAACGCAGCTTTGTATCCGTGCGCTGAAAAAATATGTGAAAAAAGGCGATATTGTTCTGGATATAGGCTGCGGAAGCGGGATTTTAGGGATGCTGGCGTTAAAATTTGGGGCGGCGTATTCCGTTGGAACGGATCTTGACCCATGCGCGATTACCGCAACTCATGAAAATATGGAGGAAAATGGAATAGACAAAGATAAATACGAGGTGATGACTGGTAATATTATTGATGATAAGGAAGTGAGGGAGCAGGCGGGGTATGACAGGTATGACATAGTACTTGCCAATATACTTGCTGATGTGTTAGTACCTTTGACACCGGTTGTCCTTGCTCATATGAAGCCGGGGGCGCTTTATATTACCAGCGGGATCATCGACGATAAAGAGCAGACGGTAGTGGAGGCAGTGAAAAAGGCAGGACTAGAAGTCGTTGAAGTGAATCATCAGGGCGAATGGGTTTCGGTAGTTGCAAAGAAAAATTAAGGAGTGTCCTTATGCAGCATTTTTTTGTGCCGCCTTCTCAGGTAGAGGAGACGGAAATCATGATCACAGGTTCGGACGTGAACCATATGAAAAATGTCCTCAGGATGAGACCAGGAGAGGAAGTGTCGGTCAGTGACGGCAATAACTGTCATTATCTGTGCCGTATAAAGGAATATGAAGGGACGGCGGAAGCGGTACTGGATATTGTGCAAAGACAGGAGAATGATACAGAGCTGTCTTCTAAGATCTATCTTTTCCAAGGACTTCCCAAGCAGGACAAGATGGAATTAATCGTTCAGAAAGCGGTGGAGCTTGGAGTTTACCAGATTATTCCTGTAGCAACAAAGCGCTGCGTAGTCAGGCTGGATGAAAAAAAAGCGGAAAAAAAGATAAAACGGTGGCAGGAAATATCGAAAAGTGCCGCAAAGCAGTCAGGGCGCGGACTTGTGCCGGAGATAAAAAATGTATTGTCATGGCAAGAGGCACTTAGGGAAGGAAAGGCGTTGGATGTCTTGTTGATACCCTATGAACTTGAAGAGGGAATGGCTAAGACAAAGGAGATCCTTGCTGCTATCTGCCCGGGTCAGTCTGTCGGTATCTTTATCGGGCCAGAGGGCGGATTTGAAAAAGAGGAGGTTTTAGAGGCACTGGAGGCCGGAGCAGAAGCGATTACTCTTGGAAGAAGGATCCTTCGCACGGAAACAGCAGGAATTACAACATTATCTGTGTTGATGTTCCAATTGGAGGAATAACCACATATTCTATAAATAAGAAAAGAAAAACAGGAAGTGGATTTATGAAAGAAATATATTTGGACAATTCCGCAACGACCCGCGCATATGGGTGTGTAGGTGATCTTGTACGCAAAGTTATGTGCGAAGATTATGGAAATCCGTCTTCCATGCACAAAAAGGGCATGGAAGGAGAAAGGTATATAAAAGAGGCGAAGGAAATACTGGCAAAGCTCTGGAGAGTGAAGGAGAAAGAGATCTTTTTTACATCCGGCGGGACAGAGAGTGACAATCTTGCGCTGATCGGAGCAGCGAGAGCGAACCGCCGGGCGGGGAACCACCTTATCACTTCGGCCATTGAGCATCCGGCGATCATTAATACGATGCGGTATCTGGAAGAGGAGGGGTTTCGTGTTACGTTCCTGCCGGTGGACCGTTTTGGAAGAATCAGGCTTGAAGCACTGAAAAAAGCCCTTTGTCCGGATACTATCCTCGTATCGGTCATGTATGTGAATAATGAGGTGGGTTCTGTACAGCCTATTCAGGAGGCTTCTGGTATCGTGAAGGCATATAATAAGAACATTGTGTTCCATGTAGATGCAGTGCAGGGATTTGGAAAATATTATATTTATCCGAAACGGCTGAAGGTTGATATGTGTTCTGTCAGCGGGCATAAGATTCATGGACCGAAGGGAGTCGGAGCACTTTATATCGACAGCAGTGTAAAGATAAAGCCGATTGTGTTCGGCGGGGAACAGCAGAAAAATGTGCGTTCCGGTACGGAAAATGTACCGGGGATCGCAGGGCTTGGCCTGGCGGCAAAGACGATCTATGAGAATCTGGATGAAAAGGTAGCGGGTATGAGGGCGTTAAAGGAGCATTTTATAGAAGGAGTGTCCCAGATTGAAAATACGAAGATCCACGGGATGTATGATGAAACTTCTGCGCCTCATATTATCAGTGTAGGCTTTGCGGGGATCCGCAGTGAAGTCCTTCTCCATGCATTAGAGGAGAAGGGAATCTATGTGTCATCTGGTTCCGCATGTTCTTCGAATCATCCGCAGGTGAGCGGGGTGCTCAAAGGAATCGGGGCAAGTCAGGAATATCTGGATGCAACACTGAGATTCAGCATGTCGGAATTTACAACCCGCGAGGAGATCGATCATACACTGGAAGTATTGAAGGAACTGGTGCCGGCACTCAGAAGATACAAAAGACATTAAGACAGGTTGCTAACGTTCAGCGAAGCCATAAAGTAATATACAGTGATATACACTAAGGAGAGGAAAGATGAGATTTCACACATTTTTATTAAAATACGGAGAGATTGGGATCAAGGGAAAGAACCGTTATCTTTTTGAGGATGCGTTGGTGCGTCAGGTACGTTATGCGCTGAAAGATGTTGATGGTGAATTTATAATCTATAAAAAACAGGCAAGGATCTATGTGGACTGTGAAGGAGAATATGATTATGAAGATACTATAGAACATCTAAAAAAGGTGTTTGGACTGGTGGGGATCTGTCCGGTGGTAAGGCTTGCAGACAGAGGCTTTGAGGAGCTTAAAAAGGATGTCGTATCCTATATGGATGAGATGTATGAGGATAAGGACTTTACATTCAAGGTGGAATCCAGACGTTCTAAGAAGACCTATCCGAAAAATTCTATGGAAATAAGCCGGGATTTGGGAGAGGCAATTCTTGAAGCATTTCCGCAGATCCGGGTTGATGTACATCATCCGGATGTGATGGTCAATATTGAGGTAAGAGATGAAGTATATGTTTACTCCCAGATCATAAAAGGAGCCGGAGGAATGCCGGTAGGGACCAACGGTAAGGCAATGCTGCTTTTGTCAGGCGGGATTGACAGCCCTGTGGCAGGATATATGATCTCAAAACGCGGAGTGGGGATAGAGGCGACGTATTTTCACGCGCCGCCCTATACGAGTGAGCGTGCAAAGCAAAAGGTTGTGGAACTGGCGAAGAAAGTGGCGGAATATTCCGGACCGATCAGGCTTCATGTGGTGAATTTTACAGATATCCAGCTATATATTTATGACCAGTGTCCCCATGATGAGCTGACGATCATCATGCGCCGGTATATGATGAGGATTGCAGAGTGTTTTGCGAAAAAGGACGGGTGTCTTGGGCTGATTACGGGAGAGAGTATCGGACAGGTAGCAAGTCAGACGATGCAGAGCCTTGCGGCAACCAATGATGTATGCAGCCTTCCGGTATACCGTCCCCTTATCGGATTTGATAAGCAGGAAATTGTGGATGTGTCGGAGAAGATAGACACTTATGAAATATCCATCCAGCCATTTGAGGATTGCTGTACTATCTTTGTGGCAAAGCATCCGGTGACAAAGCCGAATATAGATGTGATAAGGCGTTCAGAGGAAAAACTTAACGAAAAGATAGATGGTCTTGTTAAGGAAGCGATTGAAACAGCAGAAATAATCGAGATAAAGTAGTACGAAAAAAGTCAGACCCCGGATAAGGGTCTGACTGATTGCTGAAAATGGGGCTTATGAGCACAGTTTATACGAGGTACGGTTTTAAAACAGCAAGTATATTCTCAATATCAGATTCACTTGCATGAATGTTCAGATCGATCGGTTTTGACAGGTCCAGACTGAAAATACCCATGATTGATTTGGCATCGATGACATATCTTCCGGATACAAGGTCGAAATCATTGTCAAATTTTGTGATTTCATTTACGAACGATTTTACTTTATTGATAGAGTTTAAAGAAATTTGTACAGTTTTCATGAAATACCTCCTTAATGACTTTTTATCCATTACTATATTATAGGTACATATTGGAAAAGTCAAGGAATTTGTTTGGATATAGAAAGGAATTATCTATGAAAAAAGTGGCGCTTCATAATTTGGGATGCAAGGTGAATGCCTATGAGATGGAAGCAATGCAGCAGCTTCTGGGGAAGAACGGATATAACATTGTTCCATTTTCTGAGAGTGCGGATATCTATATCGTAAATACGTGTACGGTGACCAATATGGCGGATCGTAAATCAAGGCAGATGCTCCATAGGGCGAAGCTTAGGAACCCTGAAGCCGTCATTGTGGCAGCAGGATGCTATGTGCAGGAGAAGGGGACGCGGGCGGATGAGTGCATCGATATTATTGTGGGGAATAACCGCAAAAAGGATATTATAGAAATCCTTTCACAATATGAGAGGGAGAAGAAAAAGGAAGTTTTTGATGCGCGGCTTGACATTGGCCGTACCCGTGAATATGAGGAGCTTAGCCTGACGCAGACAGCAGAACACACGCGTGCTTATATTAAGGTCCAGGATGGATGCAATCAGTTCTGCTCCTACTGTATCATTCCTTTTACGAGAGGAAGAGTCCGCAGCAGGAGTATCCAGAGTGTGATAAGTGAAGTGGAAAGTCTGGCAGAAAACGGCTATAAAGAAGTGGTGCTGACGGGTATCCATTTAAGCTCTTATGGGACAGATCTTGGCGGGGAGGAGGACAGGCTCCTGGCATTGATCTTAAAAGTCCATGATGTTAAAGGAATTGAGAGGATACGTCTTGGTTCTTTAGAGCCAAGGATCATAACCGAAGAGTTTGTAAAGAAATTATGCCGGCTGCCAAAGATCTGTCCCCACTTCCATCTGTCTCTTCAAAGTGGGTGTGATGAGACTTTAAGGCGTATGAACCGCAGGTATACATCTGGGGAGTATTATGAAAAATGCTGTCTTCTTAGAAAGTATTTTAAAAATCCTGCGTTGACGACGGATATCATCGTAGGTTTTCCGGGAGAGACGGAGGAAGAATTTGAGAAATCGAGAGATTTTGTGAGTAAAGTGTCTTTTTATGAGACACATGTCTTTAAGTACTCTAAAAGAGAGGGGACAAAGGCTGCTGCAATGAAACAGCAGATTCCCGAAGAGGTTAAAAACGCAAGAAGCAGGATACTGCTTGATCTGAGCAGGCAAAAGCAGGAAGCCTTTGAAAATGAACTTATCGGAACTGTAAAAGAGGTTCTTATAGAAGAGGAAGAGATGTGTGAAGACGGACTTTACGGAATCGGACATACGAAGGAGTATGTCAAAATCAGACAGAAAATAAACCCAAAACAAGTGAATCAGATTGTAAATGTAGAAATTGAGAGCCATTTGCAAATAATGCATTGAATTTTGAATGGCTTTAGGTTAGAATAAGAAAGAAGTATTTTTGAAGGACGTGAGTATATGAAAGATTTAAGCAGCACTCAATTTTTTCAGGTAGAAAGCGGTCCACAAATTCAAGCAAAAGATATCCTTGAGATTGTGTACAAAGCTCTGAGTGAAAAAGGCTATAACCCAGTGAACCAGATTGTCGGATATATCATGTCAGGTGATCCGACGTATATTACAAGCCATAACAGCGCAAGAAGTCTGATCATGAAGATGGAACGGGACGAATTGGTGGAAGAGATGCTCAAGACGTATATTGAGCATAATGGCTGGTTATAATAATGTCTATGAGGATCATGGGACTAGATTACGGTTCGAAGACTGTGGGAGTTGCGATCAGTGACCCTTTGCTCATTACAGCGCAGGGAATTGAGACGATCACCCGCAAGGACGAGAACAAGCTTAGGAAGACTTGCGCGCGTATTGAAACGCTGATCTTAGAGTATGAGGTGGAGCGGATCATACTTGGCTTTCCAAAGCTTATGAATAATGATATCGGAGAACGTGCTAAAAAGACAATGGAATTTGGTGAGATGCTTAAGAAACGGACCGGCCTTGAAGTCGTGATGTGGGACGAGCGCCTTACTACGGTGGAAGCAGAGCGGACTTTAATTGAGAATAATATAAGGCGAGAAAACCGCAAAAAATATATTGATAAAATTGCGGCAGTTTTTATATTGCAGGGATATCTGGATTCGCTGCCGAATGGACAGATGTCTGATTAAGGCGGGCTGTATCAGGCTCAGAGGGATGATAAGATGGAAAAGATTAAATTCATGTCTGAAGAGATGAAGACAGAAGTAGAATTTTTTGTGCTGGAACAGACAAAGATTAACGGAGTTTCATATATTCTTGTTACGGATTCTGAAAAAGGTGATGCGCAGTGTATGATCTTAAGAGATACATCTCCTAAGGAAGATGCAGAGAGTATCTATGAGATTGTAGACGATGATGACGAGCTTGGCGTGATTTCAAAAGTATTTGAGGAACTGTTGGAGGATGTGGATATAGAGTGTTAAAGGCTCTGTATATACTAAGGCAAAGGTTCTGAGAGGGTAGTGATCTTATGTCTATCAGTCAGGAAAAATTCAAACAGATGCTGAAAGAAAAAGGACTTAAGGTAACCAATCAGAGGTTACTTGTGTTAGAGGTACTTGCATGTCATAAGGACAGACATATGACAGTGGAGGATATCTATGATCTGGTAAAGGAGGATTACCCGGAGATCGGTCTTGCTACTATTTACCGGACAGTACAGCTATTGCTGGAAATGCAGTTGGTGGACCGCATTAATCTGGATGATGGATGCGTGCGTTATGAAATCGGAGAAGGTATAAGCGCAGAGGGAAAGCATCACCATCATCATTTGATATGCAGGATATGTGGAAAGATACAGCCGTTTAAGGATGACTGGCTGGACAGGTTAGAGCGCCATATTGAGAAAGAGGCGGGATTTCATGTGTTAGACCACGAACTGAAATTTTACGGACAATGCAGAGAATGTCTTGAGAAGACAGAAAAATAACATATGGAGGTGGAAATTTGAAAAAAGAGAACAACGGAAAATTGCGGATCATTCCACTTGGAGGATTAGAGAAGATTGGAATGAATATTACTGCCTTTGAGTACGGAGACAGTATTATTGTGGTGGACTGCGGTCTGGCATTTCCGGAGAACGATATGCTTGGGATTGATTTGGTGATTCCAGATATTACTTATCTGAAAGACAATATACAAAAGGTGAAGGGATTTGTTATAACCCATGGGCATGAAGACCATATCGGAGCCTTATCTTATGTGCTTCGGGAGATGAACCTGCCAATCTATGCGACGAAGCTTACGATGGGTATCATTGAAAAAAAGCTCACAGAGCATAATCTTCTCCGCAGTACAAGAAGGAAAGTGGTAAAGCATGGACAGTCCATTAATCTGGGACAGTTCAGGATTGAGTTTATCAAGACGAATCATAGTATTCAGGATGCGGCGGCTCTTGCCATCTATTCTCCGGCAGGGATCGTCGTTCATACTGGAGATTTTAAGGTTGACTATACTCCGGTATTCGGTGATGCCATAGACTTGCAGCGCTTTGCGGAGATTGGGAAAAAGGGTGTACTGGCGCTGATGAGTGACAGTACGAATGCGGAACGGACAGGCTTTACCCAGTCCGAACGTACAGTGGGTCTTACGTTTGACCATATATTTGCAGAGCATCAGCATACAAGGATCATTATCGCTACATTTGCGTCCAACGTAGACCGTGTGCAGCAGATCATCAATTCGGCGTGCAAATATAACCGTAAAGTGGTTGTAGAAGGACGAAGTATGGTGAGTATCATTCAGGTGGCTCAGGAATTGGGATATTTAAGTGTTCCGGCAAACACGCTGATTGAAATTGACCAGCTTAAAAATTATCCGCCTGAGAAGACGGTGCTGATCACGACAGGAAGTCAGGGAGAATCTATGGCGGCGCTTTCGCGTATGGCGGCGGATGTGCATAAAAAGGTGACGATCATGCCGGGAGATACGGTAATCTTTAGTTCGAATCCGATTCCGGGTAATGAAAAATCCGTATCTAAGGTGATCAATGAGCTTTCGGAGAAGGGAGCGGATGTGATCTTTCAGGACGCTCATGTGTCGGGACATGCATGTCAGGAAGAACTTAAGCTTATCTATTCTCTTGTAAAGCCTAAATACGCGATCCCGATACACGGGGAGTTCCGCCATAGAAATGCCAATGCGGCACTTGCGAGAAATTTAGGAATACCGAAAGAGAATGTATTTCTTATTCATTCCGGGGATGTGATAGAACTTGACAGTGAGAGGGCAGAGATTGTAGATAAAGTGCATACAGGGGAGATCCTTGTGGACGGGCTTGGTGTGGGCGATGTGGGAAATATCGTTTTAAGAGACCGGCAGCATCTGGCAGAAGACGGCATACTCATTGTTGTGCTGACTCTTGAGCGGGGCAGCAATCAGCTTCTTGCGGGTCCGGATATTGTATCAAGAGGTTTTGTCTATGTGAGAGAGTCCGAAGGACTTATGGAGGAAGCAAGGCAGATCCTTACAGAGGCAGTGGAAGACTGTCTTATGCATCAGCGCAATGCAGACTGGAGTAAGATCAAACTTGTGATCCGCGATAAGATGAATGATTTCATCTGGAAACGGACAAAGCGCAAACCAATGATATTGCCGATTATTATGGATGTATAAGATGATAGTAGATGAAAGAATCGTAACCTATATTCACTCTCTGGAGTTTCCGGAGAGTGATATTATTGAAAAAATAGAGCAGGAAGCGTTAGAGGCGCGGGTTCCGATCATCAGGAAAGAAACACAAAGCTTTTTAAAGGTGCTCCTGATGATAAAAAAGCCGCTTCGGATTTTAGAGATAGGAGCGGCTGTCGGTTTTTCCGCGATTTTAATGAGTGAGTACATGCCAGAGGGCGGTCATATCACGACGATTGAAAATTATGAAAAGAGGATTCCTGCTGCTCTTGAAAATATCAGGCGGGCAGGAAAAAAAGATCAGATCACGCTGCTTGAAGGCGATGCACAAGAGATCATGAAGACACTTTGCGGTCCCTATGATTTTATATTGATGGATGCTGCCAAGGGGCAGTATGTTCAGTATATGCCGGAAGCCATACGTCTTCTTGCGCCAGGAGGGGTGCTGGCTTCTGACAATGTGCTTCAAGGCGGAGATATCGTCCAGTCACGGTTTGCGGTAGAGAGGAGAAACCGCACGATCCACAGCCGTATGAGAGAATATCTATACCAGCTGAAGCGTGATGAGAGATTGACGACTTCCATCCTGCCTCTCGGGGACGGGATTGCGCTCAGTGTGAAAAAATAGGATAGGGCAGGTAACAAGATGAAAGATAAAAGACATCCGGAGCTTTTGATTCCGGCAAGCAGTCTGGAAGTATTAAAAACGGCGGTTATATTTGGTGCCGATGCGGTGTACATCGGAGGAGAGGCGTTTGGACTGCGCGCAAAGGCGAAGAACTTTTCGATGGAAGATATGAAGGCGGGAATTGCCTTTGCCCATGAAAGAGGGGTGAAGGTGCATGTTACGGTAAATATACTGGCGCATAATGAGGATCTTCCGGGAGCAGAGGAGTATCTGAAAGAACTAAAAGAGATAAAACCGGATGCGCTTATCATTGCAGATCCGGCAATTTTTATGCTTGCAAAGGAAATCTGCCCAGAGATTGAACGTCATGTAAGTACACAGGCGAATAACACCAATTACGGTACCTACCGGTTTTGGCATAAGCAGGGCGCGAAGCGGGTAGTTGCCGCAAGAGAGCTGTCCCTGAAAGAAATAAGAGAAATCCGGGATAAAATCCCAGAGGAGATGGAGATTGAGAGTTTTATCCATGGAGCGATGTGTATCTCTTATTCCGGGCGCTGCCTTCTCAGCAATTTCTTTACCGGCCGGGATGCCAATCATGGAGCCTGTACTCATCCCTGCCGATGGAAATACGCGGTAGTAGAAGAGACAAGACCCGGTGAGTATATGCCCGTCTATGAGAATGAGCGCGGCACATACATCTTTAATTCAAAAGATCTGTGTATGATCGAATATATTCCGGAGATGATAAAGGCGGGAATTGACAGCTTTAAGATAGAAGGCCGCATGAAAACGGCTCTCTATGTGGCAACTGTAGCAAGGACCTACCGCAAAGCGATTGACGATTATCTTGAGTCGCCGGAAAAATACAAAAAAAATATGCCATGGTACTTAGATCAGATAAAGAACTGTACTTACCGTCAGTTCACTACAGGCTTTTATTTTGGAAAACCAAGTGAAGAAAGTCAGATCTACGACAATAATACTTATGTAAAAGAATATACTTATCTAGGGATCGTCGGTGAAGTAAAGGACAGGTTATGCCGTATAGAACAGCGCAACAAATTTTCTGTCGGTGAGACGATTGAAATCATGAAACCCGACGGCCGCAATGTTCTCACAACAGTACAAAGCATCACCGATGAGGATGGAGTCGAGCAAGAAAGAGCCCCGCATCCCAAGCAGGTGCTTTACGTAGAACTATCCGAACAGGCAGAAGTGTACGACATCCTTCGCCGCGAATCCTCTGTGTAGAGGGGGGCGCTGCATTTCGAGTATATTTAAATTACCGGTCTGCGCCTCACTGCTAAATTAAAAAACATGGAAAAGCACAAAAAGCCCCTCCCACACATACAATATTATTAAGTATGCCAAGAGGTGCTTTTTTTTGAAATCATTTCCCCAACCTCTCACCGCTGCTGAAGAAACTTATTACATGCAAAAATATACGGAGGGCGACTTAGAGGCAAAGCATGTTCTTATTGAAAGAAATCTGCGTCTTGTGGCCCATATCGTTAAAAAATACCAGACGTTGGAGGAAGACAACGAAGACCTTCTGTCTGTCGGGACAATCGGGCTTATTAAGGCGGTTGTCACCTTTAACCCGGATAAGAGTGTAAGGCTTGGAACCTATGCGGCAAGGTGTATTGAGAATGAGATCCTTATGCATTTTAGGGCAAAAAAGAAGTCTTCCAGAGAAATATCACTTTATGAACCTATAGGGACTGACAGGGAGGGCAATGAGATACAGTTGTTTGATATTATTGAGACAGATGAAGATGATGCACATCAAAAAGCAGAGCTTAAAGACGATATTAAAATGCTCTACCAGAAAGTCGAGTCGGAGCTGTCGCCAAGAGAGCGTCTGGTGCTTAAGATGAGATATGGCCTGTATAATGAGGAGGAATATACACAGCGGGAGATAGCAAAGCAGCTTGGCATCTCTCGTTCTTATGTTTCTAGAATTGAAAAAAGCGCGATTGAAAAACTTCGGGAATATTTTTAGGATTTGAGATGGGGGTTAAGCCCCCTTTTCAATATTTGGACTGGTATTAAAAAAACGGTTGACATCTGACGGAGATTTAGATAAGATTATTTCACATTTTCGGAAAAGGGGAAGTTTCCCAAGTCAGTTTCCGGTAATTTTCAAAGGCCGTATCGGCCGTGATCACCATGATTTACAATTACAATTTTAGAAAGGAGTGTGCAGATGTCATTTAGTACAGTAATGTCTGCGGCTATTGAAGGGCTGCATGTGGAGCCGGTCTGTGTGGAAGCAGATATCAGCAACGGGCTTCCGGTATTCCATATGGTGGGGTATCTATCCTCTGAAGTAAAGGAGGCTTCCGAGCGGGTGAGGACCGCCATCCATAATTCGGGGATTCTGATTCCGGCGAAGAAGATCATCATTAATCTTGCTCCGGCGACGGTGAGAAAGCGGGGGGCTGCTTTTGATCTTCCTATTGCGCTGGCTTTACTCTCGGCATTGGGAGAGGTTCCGGCAGAGAACTTTAGGAATACAGTTGTGATCGGAGAGATGAGCCTGGATGGAAGGGTCAGGGAAGTAAAAGGTGTGCTGCCAATCGTCGGGGAGGCAAAAAAGATGGGATATGACAGGTGTATTCTGCCGAAAGGGAATGCCTTGGAGGGAGCACTGACAGAGGGGATACAGATCATCGGGGTTGAGAGCCTCAGGCAGATGGTAGATTATCTGAGAGGAGAGGAAAAACTCTTTCCGGAAAATAACAGTGAGTGGGAAAAGTATACGAACCGGCATACGGATATGGTAGATTTTTCAGATATCCAGGGGCAGGAATCAGTGAAACGGGCTGTAGAGGTGGCAGTGTCCGGCGGACATAACTTTTTGCTGATCGGTCCGCCAGGAAGCGGAAAATCTATGATCGCACGGCGGATCCCGACGATACTGCCGCTGCCTGCCCATGCCGAGAGCCTGGAAATCACAAAGATATACAGTGTGCTGGGATTAGTAGACCAGAAACATCCGCTTATTACGGGCAGACCTTTCCGGAGTGTGCATCATACAGTGACAAAATCCGCATTGATCGGAGGAGGAGTTATACCAGCTCCGGGGGAAATCAGTCTGGCCCATGGAGGCGTATTGTTTTTAGATGAACTGGCAGAATTTAAAAAGTCTGTGCTGGAAGTTCTGAGGCAGCCATTGGAGGAGAGAAAGATACATATCAACAGAGCACATGGAAGTTATGTGTTCCCTTCTAATTTTATTCTTGCCGCGGCAATGAATCCATGTCCCTGCGGCAATTTCCCTAATTTTTCAAAATGCAGCTGTACGCCGTGGCAGATCCAGCAATATCTTGCAAGGATCAGCCAGCCTTTTTTAGACAACATGGACTACATTTAGAAAAAACTTATTATTTTGAAACTCCAATGAGAAAAAACATACCTGTATACATCTGTTTACAGTAGAAAGGTTATTATGAATAAAAGACAAGTGGTGATGATTCAATATTATAATGTACAATTTTATCTTTATATCCGTAATGAGAATGATCTAATCAATATAAATTCTTTCCTGAAAAACAATGAAGGCAGAATCAAGATGAAAGATATTCATATATGGTGTAATTTACATGATATAAGTTATACGGCGCATTTCAAGTATCGAAAAGATTTTCCAATAGCAGCAAACTTATGGAATTTTTATTCATTCATGCGTGCAAAAATCAGTCAGGATATAATCTAAATATTTTCGGACATATAAATAAGTCCCACAATCATCTATGAAGTATATATGTTGATTGTGAGGCTTATTTTGGTGCCTGAAAAGAGAATATAGCAATGAGGCAAAGTCCTATGGGTAGAACTATAAAATGCTCGTATGAGCCACATAACGCATTATAGGGGTGCTACATAGGCGCAAAATAAAATACCAATTTCAAGGATTAAAAAGGAGGTCACAAAGATGACAGAAGCAACAGCAAAAAGAAACAAAATAAACTTTTTCAGCGAAAAGAAATGGATCATGGCTTATTGGTTTAAGAAGACAGGTTTTGGAATAAACAAAATGTTTCTTCAATGGGGTAAGTGGTGGGAAGATGATTTTCAGGATATTTCAGATCCGAGATTTCAGGAAGCATATGAGTGGGTAGAAAAGGCCATACAAATGACTAAGGATGAAATCAAACAGAAAAGACATGATGCTGCAGATAATAGACCAATGCCGCAATACATAAAGAAGTTAGCGGCAAAAAAGGGACTCTATGTCAAGAAATGCAGCACAAGAAACCATCGGCTAAAAGTCAGCGGATATGCGATTTTCAAAAAGCAAAAAGATAAGAAGCCTGTATATGGTAAGAAATTTGATTTGACCGTTAAGCAGGTAGAAGAATATTTAAACAAACAGGAGGACAAGTAAAATGATATTAAAGCCAGAATTAATTAGAAGAGTATGGGAAAAGGTAAATGTTGGGAAAACGGGATATAAGGAAAGGCTAAGATATGTTGATATAGAGCTTATCATCAATGAATTTCTCGAAGAACTATCACAGTGCATGATTGACGGTGAAGACGTTAATTTAAGAGGGTTTGGTAAATTCGTATCCAATACACGAAAAGGAAGGGTAGCTTTTGATACGATACACAGGCAGAAAATACGCCTTCCCGAAAGAAGAGTTATCAAATTTAATATTTCAAAGGATGTTGATAAACATATCAGAGGAGAAAAGAGGTTTGAAGTAATTGATGAATAATTGTAAAAGACAAAAATGTAGTGAATGTGAATTTATGAGGATGTATAACTACGGGAATAAGATTTATTATTGTGACCATGAGGACAGATTAGATGATATGGGTAAGCTTGGTGTGGATCATCTGCCTGAGACAAGTCCTGAATGGTGTCCAGTGAAAAGTAATTAAGATAATCTGTATAAATAGAATTTAAGAAAATCTGGCTATCAACTATTTCTATTGTGTGAATCTGCACAAAGAAATTCCAATACAGATAAAAACTGAATATTGAGAGAAATGAGATAAGGGGTATCGAAGTTTGCTATACCCCTAAAATTTTCGAATGTGATTTCTGCCAAAAGAAGAAATAAAAAGAGAAGTATTATTTTGATGATTATTTTAAGTGTTGGAGGACTATTTTTATGAGTAAGAAAAAAGTGATTTACAACTATAACATTGAGCAGAGCAATCAATTGATTAAAAAAGGGATGTTCCCTATTGGTTGTGGTATAAATCCGAAATCAGGAGGTTTCTTTTTAGTGTTTTATGGCACAACAGGATATTATAACACGTTAGATTTGATTGCATTGGAAAATAACCAGAAGCAGGAAACAAAGGGAGAAAATTAGAGCATATTTGACATGGGATGATTATTGAATTTCCCCGTGGTATCAATTCGTACAATTTGATGTACATTCTACTCCACTGGAATGGCTGAAAGTGTACATGAAAACGTACGATTTGATACTGTTATTATAATGATGAATTCTATTATAAAAGATTAATAAATGCGTACTCAATTACTATCGTAATCAAGTACTCCTTAAATATTTTAATGATTCTTTAGGGTTATATTTTGATATTGGAAAGGAAACTGATACTTATTATGAAAAAGATTTTTTTAAACAATATAGTCGTTAGAGATAACAATTTGAGTGATTATGAGATGGCAATTTACATAGCATTAAGAAGTTTATATGATTCACAAAGAGATTTACAGTATATTACTTATAATTCAATTGTGTTTGAATTATATAGTCATTTGCAGATTTCAAGAAGAAGTATGAATCATATTAAAGTTGCCTTAAATACATTTATAGAAAAGGGCTTAATCAAAAAGATAGACGCATTTTCCACTACTGAATTTATTGTTGATATGAGCAACCTACATTTTGAACAGAACACAGGGAAAGGCATATTTTATACAGTAATTACTCTTGAAGAAGTGCGTAGAATAATGAATATTGATACAAAGAAGGATAATTTTGCAATATTGAGATATTTTATTATCTTGATTAGTTCTATCTGCCATGACAAAGGTACATATAATCATTCTGTTGGATGTGAAGAACATACTGATTTTGTCGGCTTCATGACATTAGATACATTAGCTGATTGGTGCGGAACAACAAAAGCACGTATTATAGAGTATAATTCTATTCTTGAAGCAGAGAAAATTATTTATATTTATCGTCATATGCAACATAAGAAAGATCAGGAAACAGGGCAAATAATGAGTTTTTCTAATCATTATGGCAGATATGAGGATAAACAGTGGATTGTCCAGTTTGCAAACGAATATGTATCTACTTTTAAACTAAAAGAGACAGAAACACTTGTAAAGGCAGAAAAATCCAAAATAAATAAAAGATATGCTGCTATTTATAATCTGTTATCTTGGGATTTTGACAAATATATTGGCAATTATTCAGATGCAGAGTTGATTGAAACTTATAAATATATTCATTCAAAGAATATTTGTAATGAGAAAAAATTAAATGATACTGATGAAGGCTCTTCTGCATATGATGATATCTTTGATAAAATTAAAAATGAGGATTTATTTGACAATATTCCTTGCGTTGTAGATTATGTCAACAGAAAAGTTGAGAAGAAAAGAAATATGGAGAAGAGAAAACGTAATCTTGTTAATGCCATATCAGATGATAATTGGGGAGAACCTACATCTATGGAACAAGATTTTTCTATAGAGGAAATGCTGGACATGCCTACAGGGTGTGATGTTAAAATGAACCTACCCTCCTTAGCAAATGCTGGTTGTGTAGAACAAGATGAACCTTGCAAAAATGATACTCATGGTGAAGATAATCATGGGTTATTTGCAGTTAGTGAAAGAAATTTGGATATTATCGGTCTGGATGAGTTGTATTGATAAGGCAAAGAGATTATATATAATTAAAAATAGGTTGAATATATCCTAAAAATTGCATATAATATAGACATAATATTTAGTTAAAGGAGTTTGCCGTTTATGAAAATTGATACAAATACAATGGTTTCTATAACAGAAGCAAACCAGAACTTCTCTAGGGTTGCAAGGTTAGTTGATGAACATGGAACTGCTGTGATCTTAAAAAATAATGTGCCGAGATATCTTGTGATAGACTTTAGCAAGGCTGAAAATGATTCCAGTGCTTCAGATGAAGATATTATGAATATTTCAAAAAGATTGATTGCGAAAAATAAAGAAGCATATGAGGTATTGGCACAATGATACGTCTGACAAAAGAGCAGGTTTTGCTGCTTCATGCTCAATTAATAAAAGATACGGGAGGTAGCAGTGGAATTCGGGATAATGGGTTGCTGGATTCTGCATTAGAAAGTCCGTTTCAGTCTTTTGACGGTGAGGAATTGTACTCAAGTATCCAATCAAAAGCGGCCAGATTATGTTATGGACTGGTAAAGAATCATGCAATGATAGATGGTAATAAAAGAATTGGTGTTCATACAATGTTGGTTTTCCTTGCTGTAAACGGGTATGAGTTGAAATATACACAGAAAGAATTATCAGATTTGATACTTGATGTGGCAGATGGGAAAAAAGGATATGAAAATATTTTGTCATGGATTTTGGAACATCAAATATAAATAGACGCTGGCTTGATAATATAATCATTACTCAGTTTCCGCAAAAAATATAGTGTTGTCCGCTGTGGACAACGGTTGTGACACTTTATCACAACTGCTGCCAGTATAAAGAGATGAGTTTTTACAAAATTGAGAAAAAGGTTGTCCCACGGTGGTACAACTGTAATTTAATATGAATTAGTCCATCAAGGTCTAATCACGATTTCTCAAAAATGCGAAGTCGCCATAAGAGCAAAATGCACAATTAAATACATAAAGCATATCGGAGAGTCCATTCCTGGATTCTCTTTTTTGCGTTCGTTTATAAGCGGACGTATCTATTAGCATATCGGGAGGAAGTAATATAAGAAAAATGAATACAGAAATTTCACAGACAAAAATATGTAAAAAGTGCGGTAGATTACTGCCAATAGAAAAATTTAGTTTGATAAGAGGAAAATTTTATAATCCGTATTATCTGAATGAGTGTAAAGAATGTGAGTATAAAAGACAACGGGATAATCTAGCTAAAAAGAATAAAATTGAATTTTCGGATGATCTTGAAATATTAATCGAAAGGCAGTATAAAGAGATTAATTCTGAAAGAATACTGGATACTTCAAAATTAAAAGTTATTTTATTAGGAACAGATGAAACATTTGTAAAGCTTATGGATTATAAAGATACATGGTTATCAAATTATGGGAGGGTGATCAGGTTTTCAAATGGTAAATATAATCTATTACAAGGTGGCTATGACAGTAATGGATCATTGCGATATTCGTTAAGGAAGAATGTATTTTATGATGGAAAATGGATATACAAGAGTGTGCCTTTATATGCAGCTAAAGCAGTAGTAGAAGAATTTATTGTGAATCCCGATAAAGCAAACAATATTTATATATGGCACAGCGGACACGATAAAGAGAATTATTATTACAGAAATTTATATCCGTTAAATAAAGAACAGTATAAGGTTGTCGGAAATCATTTTAATAGAACAGGTGATGATTCTGAAGAGTTCATTATAAAAGTTATAAATGACATAAGATTTAAACTGGATGACTGGAGCAGAAGGGCAATGAAACCTACCATGTGCGGTATTGGTTATCACGGGAGCGAGAATGTGGACTGTAAATCAGAGTCCTATTTAAAATGGCACGATATGTTGAGCCGATGTTACAATGCAAAATTCCATGAGAGACAGCCACAATACAGAGAGTGTAGTGTTTGCGAAGAATGGCTGAATTATTGTAATTTTAAGTTATGGTATGACCAGAATAAGGTGTCTGATATGCCTTATGACTTAGATAAGGATATTGTTTTTAAAGGGAATAAGGTATACAGCCCTGAAACATGTTGTTTTGTACCCCATGCAATTAATACGTTATTTCTTGACAGGAAAGCTGATAGGGGCGATTACCCTATAGGTGTATATTATGATAATGATAAAAGGAAATATCGTGCAGCTATGTCATTTATGGGTAAACAGATTAAATTAGGATGGTTTGATACTGCTGAATTGGCTTTTAACAGATATAAGGAATACAAAGAAGATTTTATTAAAGATATGGCAGAACAATATAAAGATGCAATTCCATATAAGGTATATGAAGCTATGATGAACTGGAAGATTGAAATTGATGATTAAGGAGGACTTTTGATTATGACAGATATAGAAAAGAGAGCAGCAAAATTATTAAATGATATTGAGTGCAGAAAGAATAATAGATTGGCTGATGAAATATTTCGGGAGTCGAAACAGAGAGAAGCGCAAAAAGAAGCTTGGAAAAGGGAAGAAACCGAACGATTAAAACAAAGTAAAGAATTGTGGAATCCATATCTTGAAAAAGCTATGCAACGTGCTGAACAAGAGAAGATGGAGCGTGATAAGCTTGTTAATGGTCTTAAGAAGTGATGAGATTGTGATTAATGATTGAGTGTGCAGGGTATGGGGCATATCGGATGTAAAAGTCTGGTATGTCCTATTTTTTACGATTTTTCAGAGGGTATACCCATATATAGTAGGTACTTAAATATTTCTGATGGAAACATACCCCCTCTCCCTGATACGGTAGATTGAGGATAATATAGCTGAGATGAAAATTTCTTGGTTAAGTTCCTATTTTTTTTGCTTACACTTTAAAAGGTTTGCTTTGTGAGAAAGCGATAATGACAGTTGAAGCGTATTTTCTACTCATATGTATTTGTGTGCCGTCAATGAGATAGATATCGTCACCATATATAGACTGGATATGATTTAACGATACAATACAGTTTTTAGTACATTTAAGAAAGCCATAAAGGGACAGGAGTCTTAATTCATTAGCTAATGATCCGTATTTATGGTATGTTCCATGTATAGTATGGACAGAGATGTCATGTTTTTGAATTTCAAGATAAATAATATCATAGATACTGATTTTTGTTATAGACTGCTTATCCTGTTTAGTTTTGCATATATAGACTTGATGTGTGTTGCGGTATAACTGCAGTGCTGTTTGTAAACCGGATTCTTCATATTGATCTAAAAATGAAGCCAGGTTGTTATACAGATGATCGTTTGCTGAGATTTTCTCTAACCAATTCATTGATTTGCTTTCCTTTACGTTTCTACATATAAGACACTTTAAAGTTGAAAATCTGACGTGGTTTTTATGGTTTTGGGGTGAGATTGGTAGAAATTTCCTGTTATGCTGTGAGATGTGTTTGTCGTGATGTGTCGAGGATTGTAGGGAATTGTGGAGGAATAGGAAGAAAGGTATAATTTATTAAGTAAAATAGAATATATCTAATAATATGAAAGGAATAAATTATGAAAGAATATTTTAGGAAAGATTATGGATTTCAAAATGATATATATTCTTTTTTAAAGGAAAAATATGATGAAGCTGATAATATATTTGAAAAAAGATTTGAGATTTCATCTGATAATGTAGAACAAAAATCGAAAACATTAGAAAATCTTATTGAGGAAGTAAATGCAAAAGTAAATCAAGAAAAACAAGTTGAATCTAAAGTAGTATCATTAGTGCGAGGAAATATCTACCTACGGCTTGCTCAGTGTCAGAATGAAATGTTTGAGAAATCTCGAGAATATTATAAAAAGGCGATTGAATGTTTAGAAAAGCATATTGATTATTCTAATATTGGAGAAATAGATTTATTATTGATGCTAAATAAAGGGAAATATTTTCGCAATACGGCAGATGTAGGTAAAAAAAGCGATTATGAACGAGCCCATACTATTTTTTGTGATATTACAAAGAGTATTAGTAAAGTAGATATAAGCTGTGAGAAGAAGTTACATTTATTATTAGATGCTAAAATAAATATTGGACGTGTAAGTCGTTATAGCTATGATTTTAAACAAGCTCAAGAAATATTTTTATCGTTAATTCGTACACTAGAAAAAGGTATAGATGAAAATATTAAAGATAAAATATATAATTGTGATGATTTGAAAGAATTATTACAAAATGCAGTTACAGATAGTGAAGTAGAAGAGTATATGGTAAATATACAAAAAGAGGATTCAGATAAATATGTTTTAGAATATCTATTACAATCGCTGATACATATTGGGATAATATATAGGAAAAATGCAAAATATGATAAGGCATATACGGTTTTTAATCTTATAAATGAAATTGATAACAGTGGAGAACGTAATATTGATGCAAGTAACAACCTTGGAGTATGTCATCGAAAAAGGGGAGAGTACTATGGAAGCACTAGTGAAGATGGGCAAAGAGAATACAAAGACGCAGGGCATATTTTTGAAGAATTGAAGGAAAAAGGAAATAGATTTGCAATAATCAATTGGTATAAATGCATATTGGGATTTAACTTTACAGATAAAAATTATGAAGAAATTATAAAAGAATTGGAAGGGAGAAATGGATTAGGTAATAGTGTCGGCTTACAATTTTTATTGGGGAGATTTTACGCTAAGAATAAGCAATACGACCGAGCAGAAGTATGTTTTAAAAATATATATGAGCAAAAACCATATATTGCAAGAGGTTGTATCGGCTTTAAAGCGTATTACAATCTTGCACAGTGCAAAATGCACTTATATGAAATTTCTCATGCTAGGGGTATATTAAGTGAGATTCGAGAGGCATTAATAAAGAATCACAATTATATAGATATATTGACTGAAATTGATTATGGATGGTGTTTAATGCAAGAAGGAAAATATCATAAAGCTTTAATTGTTTATAATGAACTTTTAAAGTTTCAAAAAGATTTTATAAGAGATAAGCAGATATTAGAAATAAACAATAATATTGCTGAATGTTATATTCATTTGGAATCTTGGCAACTAGCTGAAGAGCATTTAAAAACAGTTTTGAATGTTGAAAACAAAAATATTAAAGCTTTATACCTTAATGGTATTATTTTGTTGAACAATCGAAAAAATAAAGAATGTTATAATTTATTTAACAATTTGATTGAAAAAGAAGCAAATGAAATAGGAATAAATTCAGGATGGTTAATAAGTGCAATTTTATTATATTTTCAGGAAAAAAATGATGAAACAAAAGAGAATATCATAAAAAAAATTAGATATTCATCGAATCCTATTAGTATGAAATGCTTTGCGCATCTTGCGGATTTTGTATTATTTCAGTTGAAAGAAAAAAATATGATTAATGAAAATAATACATTATTTACAGATTTTTGTCATATAAAACTAATTAATCGTGGGGAGAACATGGCTTTTCAATTTTTGATGGATAGCATAGCATTTCATTATTTTAAGCAAGAAGATAGGTCTTTTATTTTGGCTAATTTAGTAAAAATGTATAAATATATCTTAAAAATAAAAGATATGTGTCGAGTTACTTATAAAAGTGATGGTATTACGAATAAATTACCATATCATTATACTAAATTACATACGTTAAATAACTTGCTAATAAGACATGAAGAAGATGCACCTAAACTACGTTTATGGAACAGCGTATATATGAATGATGCCTATGAAGGAAAAGTGTTTGATAAATTATTGGGACAAGTGGATATTTTGAAGGATATTGATATTGAACATTATATTGGAAATTCAAAAAAAACACAGTCAAAGATAGATAGTAATGTATATATTACAAGTTTTTCCACATCTGAAGATAGTTTTCAAATGTGGAGCATTTATGGAGATAATGAAAAAGGTGTAGCAATAAAATTCGATGAAAATTTTTTTGATATAAAAGACAAGTTTGTCGATTTGATATTAGATGATGCAACAAATGATGAATATCCGCTATATAAAGTTCAATATTTGGATATGAATCAAATTAAAACGGATGATTGTGGTTCCATTCTGAGAAATTTAGAGGAAATAGGTGAGGCAATTTATTCAATAGAAAAAAGGTTAGAAGACTTAAAGGCTCAAAATTCCTTAGACGAGTATCAACCATTTGAAGGTGCAAAAACAGAAATCCGAACGTTTATTTCTGATAGATTAAATGAGGTACGTTTTCTTTTTAAAACTAAAAGTTATGAGTATGAAAGTGAACTAAGATTAATTCGTTGTTCGCACAAACCTAATGTCGATAATATTAATTTTGATATTCCTAGACTTTATATAAATGTAGAAAAGAAAATTGAAGAGCTTGAAGTGAAAATTGGTAGTAAGATTGGAAAACAGCAAATTAAGGATATTTTTGTTTGGCTAAAGAATACAGGAAAAATTAAAAAAATTGAGGTTTCTTCGTTAAATGGAAATTCTGTTTAAATGGTAGCAATATAAAATTCATACATTTTTATCCTGTCATTTTACCCCACCGGAAACCTATCCCGTATCCCACTTACGCCGCAGATATAATCCATATCCACATCATAGAATTTGGCAAGCTTAATCAGGGCATCAACAGGAATACGTGTTTTGCCAAGTTCATTTTAAATGATTATTTATTACGTTGTGGTTTTGGATATGGCTGTTTGACGTTCGTTCTATTGAGCAGATAGTCGGTGCTTACATTGTAATAATCAGCTAATTTTATAAATACATCTATGGGGATGTTGATTTTACCTAATTCATATTTAGAATATGTGGTTTGTTTTACATTCAGGTAATCAGCTATTTCTTTTTGTGTTTTATCGTTGTCTTCTCTGAGATTGCGAATGTTTTCGTAAACCATAATTGATACCTCATAGCCAAATTCTGTATTTATTATAAAAAGTCTTGATATGACTATTGAAAAATAGTCGCAACACGACTATAATTGTTTGTATCTGAAGGTGGTGAATGGATGCAAAGCGTGAATATGAAAACAGAGCAATGTATAAAGTTTCTGAATTTTATTTTTGGCGATGATCTTGATTTTTATGAGGAATTTGCGATACATTTGTCCGATGAAGAGCAGGAAAAATTTTTTGACGATAATCCTGATTTTATGTGTGATTTTCCAGTGAAACGTGATAAAATGTATTTACTGAAGGATCGGATGTTTCGAGGGATTCTGAGGAAGATTGGGAAGTGTGAGGGAGGTAGAGGATGAAACAACTTAGAATAGTGTTTGTTTTTGTGATGGCTTTTATGCTTTTGGTGGGATGTGAAAAGAAAATTCCAGAAGGTATAAGTAACGAAATGTATGAAGTGGGGCAAAAAGCTGTGAAAATTACTGAAGAATTTTTGGACGGAGATATAAGTAGACGGGAGGCGGTGGACGAAATAACCGAATTAGGAAATATGGGATTAGAGATTTGTACGGAAGAAAAGGATGATGGGACGTTAGATGAAAAGTATTATTCAGACAAACTAATGGAACAAACGATTCTTTTGATAGCAAATGATATGTGTATGGTAGATGGAGAGCAAGAAATCGAAAGTTCTTTAGGAATATTGAAAGAATTTTTTGAAGATTAATATTAGTTCGGTGCCTTGAAAAATAGGCTTGACATGTGGATACAACACATGCACGGGTTTGGTGATCAAGCTCAGATTTTACTAATGTAATATACCCCCTATACCCATGCGGCACAACAACCCCATAGATAAGCCAAAAACAAGCGAAATTGGCTCTTATTTTGAATTAAAACACAATCACCCAACAAGAATACACCTACACCCACAAAAGCCGAGAAATACCCTTAAAACGCAAAATAAAGCCACTACATAAGCATAAAATTAAAGCCTTGACAGACTGTATTATCTAATCTGCCAAGGCTTATTTTTTACGATTATCCTACCATCAAATCACACACTATCATTTAATCAAAGTATCAATCCTATACAAGATATCGTCAATATAATTCGTATCAGGGTTGTACACAAATACGCTCTGTACCTTATCGCCTTTTGAAAACCGCTTTGAATCATACTTCACATAAAATCCAAACTGATCAGAGCCGTTACCCTCATCATCTAATACAGTAGCCTCTATCACTTCAATGATAATCTTGCCGTTTCTGTTTTCTAATACTTCTGTCATTGCGTCATAATCCTTTTGTGTGCGTGTGAAGTATATCTCTGTATTATCCCATCCATGCAAGCTATGTCCTGCTGCCATTGCTTCATTACTTACTGTTATGTTATCTGTTATACTGCTGACTATATTACCTAGCATACTACCCATATTATTCGCTTTAATACTGTCTTGTTGCCCTCTTACTGTGATACTGTTACAACCTACTAATAATACTGTTGTCATAGTTGCCATGATCATTTTAACCATTCTGTTTTTCATCTTTCAATCTCCTTTACTGTTAATATATTGTGAGGGTGCAACCTATTAGCCACACCCTTTATAAGTTCTATGCCCCAATTCGTTTCCGTTTCTCTGTCTCGACTTCCGTACTGCCATAATAATTTCGGATATCGTCCATACTTAATTTCCTGTGGCTTCTTTTACGAAAAGCGTCAGAGTGCCAATACCATGACTTTTTCTGACTAGCGAACTTAAAACCAAGGTCTTTAAATTCTTTCCGGTACTGGTATGTGTTACCGCTGATCCATAACCAGTTACCTATGATCTCAATTGTGATGTCTGATAAGTGAATGACCTTTTGCAGCATTTCCCTTAATAGTTCATCCTCTTCAAAGTTGTACCGCATGTTGTCAAATGATGATTTATTATTTGTATTATTGTCTGTTGTGTCCTGCTGTCTTGTATGCTTATCCTTTAATATCTTGAATAATCTTTCATACTCAATGTTGATTGCTTTTGTCTCTTCTTCTGAACCGCCGTTATCAGGGTGATACTTCTTTAGCAAGTCTCTGTATTGTTTCCTGAGTTCGTCCAATGTCTGTACATTACTAAAATATGTCTTCATATACTCAACCTCCATAAATAAAAAAGATGTAAAGCCCTTGATAATTCAATAGACTTTACACCCTTTGGTGATATAAGTATGCAGTTGTTATGAAATCTTTTGTAGCTTTTCGCTGTGGTCTGTCACAACCTTTTTAAGGATTTCAATGTCGGCAAAAGCGGCTTCCATCTTTTCAGCATAAGTTTTATATCTGTTATATGTATCGGTGTAACAAGATTCGATTGTTTGCAATCGTGGTAAAATTACATTTTCTTGATACAGTTTTATTTGATGGACTTCATCTTTTGTACTTTGCAAGTCAATTTTTAGTGGTTCTAATTCAGCTTTTAATTTAACGTCCAATAGCTGAGAGATTGCTAATAAATCTTCATTTGTCAATGCCATTTTATCACTCCCTTTTTCATAATCCCGTTATCTTTATAGTAGTAAGTATATCACATGGGGGATGTAAAGTCTATTCAATTATCAAGGTGCTTTTGTTTAGGTGTTGAGATAATAGTACACTAAAATATACTTAAAAATCAATAATAAAAGTACACAAAAATATACAATTAAAATTGTTAAAAGTATATAAAAGTGTACTAAACAAACTATATAAATATACAATTAAAATTATTTATCTGGTATGTATTCCATTATATCAGATGGTTGACAACTTAAAATCTCACATAAATACATAATGGTATCTACCGCAACATTTGTATTATTATTTAATCTGTTTACAATTGTAGGTGAAATCTTATATTTTTCTCTCAAATCTCTTTTTTTTATATTTCTTTGTTCCATTAAGTCAAATAACTTTTTATAGCTGATACTTCCGCTGTATTGTTTTTCACGTTCTCCCATAAAGACACCTCCGCAATATTATTGTACATTATTGTGTTCGTAATGTCAATAATATAATTACTGTATACTTTAGTGTACTTTCAACAAAAATAAAAGTATTCTTTTGTGTACTTTGCCAATTGAAAATAAGTACATAAATGTGTACAATACACTTACAAGGTCAAACAAAACAGACCAAACAGCCCGGTTATCGGGGGCTTAAGTTCCGAAAACAGCGATTGCAAGCGGCTGAATACTTGCAAGGTGAAAATCCGATACAGGCTAATCACTTAAAATAAGAGTGTAGCTTCAAAGCAAATTAGCCATTGTGGTAAATGATTCCACCTATATCAACGCAACCACAATAAAAGGAGGTAGACAATATGTTATTTGAAAAAGAAATAAAAGAAGCGCAAAACAAACTATATGAAAAAGGTTATTACACCTGCAATATGACAGATCCTTACAATGATCAATATGAAATTTGCGATAGAGACGGCAACATAGTAATTGATCATTTATCAGTTTCACAACTTATACAATTATCAAACATGATTGCAAGATAAATCCCCTGATGAGTCTTTGAAGATTAAGACGAAACCGCCAAATAAAGGCGGTCGGGATAATAAAACATCCTACATAATGCAACCGAGTAAGCCGAAAGCACTCATAAACTTAAAGCAATATACTGGTGAATCGTCCGAGCGTAGATAATAGTCCAGAAGATTCTTTAAGGGTTGCCACTAAATAAGAAAAGGAGATTAGAGGATATGTGTATAACAAAAAGTGAGTTAGAAAACAAAGTTCAGGAATTAAGAAGTCTAAAGACTATGAAAGAAGAGCTTGAAAACGAATTAAAGGCGGTTGAGCGTGAAATTATTTCTTACATGACCGAAAAAGAGATTGATACAGAGATCACCGACACGGCAAAGATCACTTATAAACCTCAGAGCCGGACAACCTTAGATAAATCAAAGCTGAGTGAGATTCTAGGCGAGGACTTAAAGCCATTTGAAAAGGTTACAAGTTTCAAGGTATTAAGAATCAAATAACGAAGTTGTCACGGCAACTATAAACAGGACTTTAAGCCGTGAGCGTTCCCATCGGTGACGGTGGGAGGTAGTCAAAAGAAAGGGGATCAGACTATGAATAAAGAATTAGAATTACTTGATCAGATTGAAGAGATCAGACAGAAGGCAACAGAACACCCAGAAAACTTTCCGGTTGATCTTGTTATCCGCTTATGTTGTTCAATTGTAGCTAACGCCTATGGTTACAAAGGCCGTAACAGCTGGACACAAGCTTTAAGGAAACATCCTGAAAGCAGATATGCCACAAGATTAAGAGAAAACACATTCCACATATAAGGAGGTAAACACCATGAAGAAACAGACAGTAAATTTTGCAGTTAAGACCGAAAAGGGAGTTGTTACAAGGGTAGGTCATTCGGCAGTATTACAGCCCAATCTCAAGTTTAAAGGCGGTTCCGTCAAATGGGCTGATGATAAGAAGCTTGTAAAAGCAAATAACGCATAAGTAAGGATACATAAACTCAGGGTGAATGGTTTCTGTAGGGTTCGAATCCCTACACATCCTTTTCAATAGGCCATTGAAATAAAGCAAATTATCAATATTCATTACAGAACACAATTCAAGAAAGGGGTAAGGCTATGGGCGATAAAGACTTATCAATATTACAGCCATATTGCGAAAACGATATGAAGAAGCTGAAAAGGATGTCAAAGTCAATCTTTTTAAGGTTTAATGAGCCATTAGCAAAAGCTGATTATGATGATTTTTATTCACTCGCAAACCTGACATTATGGCAGGCATACAATTCCTATAATCCGGATAACGGAGTTTGCTTTGAGGGATTCCTTCATACATGCTTACAAAAGAAATTCAAGTCGGAATTAACAAAAAGGCATAGACATAAAAGAATCTTGAATCAGCTTGCAACATCATTGGATTCGGTAAATGAGGATGAAGACAAGAGCAGCTTAATGGAAGTTATACCATCTGACTTTGATACATTTAATGAAGTTGTCAAGCGACAGGAAAAAGAACAGTATCAGGACAAAATACAGCAGTATATATCAAAGTTATCAAGGCAGCAGATAAATATCTTAAACTTGATAATGGATGGATACGAACCTTATGAGATACGGGAGATATTAGAATTGTCGGAAAGAGATTATACAAGCAACATGCAGATCATGAGAAGCTACGAAAACGTAAAAATGTTATTTTAGGAGGAAAATTTTATGAAGATCAGAGAGTTTACGTATTCTTTAGACCAATACCTTAAGCTAATGAAAGCTGAGACTATCCGCACAGATCAGGAATGCCAGAGATTAAGTGGACAATGGAACCACAACATGATCAACGAATTAATAGCAACAGTTCTGACAGATGATTATATCCTACCAATTATTTTAGGTGAGGAAATTACAAACGGAATAACAAGACAGTGGATAATTGATGGACTGCAGCGTTCAAGTTCGCTTTCCTTATTCAAATACGGAGGGACAAAGATCACGCAAAACATTGATGAGCATATGATCACATATCAGCGGAAAATATTAGATGAGAATGGAAACGTTAAGAGGGATGCCGACAACGAAATTATGTGGGAAGCTGTACAATGTGACATCCGCAACAAAACATATGAACAGTTGCCGGAAGAATTACAGGACAGATTCGATCAGTATCAAATCAGGGTTGTGATTTATCAGGATTGTGATACCATTGATATTTCCAAGTTAGTGCGGAAATTCAACAATCATAAGCCCATGAACTCCTATCAGAAAGCATTCACATTTCTTGAAAATTTTGCTACAGATGTAAGGCGCATGACAGAAAATCGGTTTTTCTTAGATGTATACTCAGGCAGTAAAAAGGACAAGGTGAACGGAAAATTTGAGCGGATTGCGGGAAATATGGTTTTACTTTGCAACTATCCCAATAAGTATAAGAAAGACTTAAAACAGGGCTTTAAATGGTTGAATGAAAATGCCACTCTTTACGACTTTGAAAGCATTAATAAGCTACTTACAAGATTGACCGCCTTATTGGAAAATTCAACGGAAATCAAAGCATTATTCGATTCTAAAAATGCACATATCTTTGCAGCATCATTTAAGATTTTTGTAGAATCAGGGCAAAAGGATGAAGATTTTAACAATTTCCTTAAATGGTTCGTGAACGATGGAAACAAGACAGAGGTTGACGGGAAAATATGGGATGACTGGAATCTTAATAAATCATCGACAGATGTAAATGTTGTGCATGGAAAGCTTGAGTATTTAACAAAATTGATTGAGCGGTATGCGGAAGAAGTCAAGAAAGCTGCATAAGGACAAGGGGGGGGGTATCTTCCCCCTATTAAGAGAAAGAGAGGGAAAGACATGTATACGGTAACAGATATTTTACAAGACGCTCAAAGAGGTTGTGCGCTTTATAACATGGTTGAGGATAAATTTTCATACAGGCTGGTTTATTTCATAAATGAGCGGAACGGGAAAAGCGCAAAGCATTATCATGATTCTACATATAATGGTTTACGCAAGGCACTGGAAAATATCATTCGTGGGAACCTGACAACAACAAATACTATTGTACTTGCGGATGTGACAACAAGAAAAAGTGGTAAAACTGTTTCTTTGCTGAGTAGATCATATGGATATTGCCTTGATGAATATTTTGATCGTGTGACAGAACGGCATAAAGATGGAAATAAAAAGAGAAGTACAATATATGGAAATACATACAGAAAGAAGGTTGCAAGTTGGCAATGGAACATACTCCAAGGGCGAGAAGTCCGTAAATGATTGATGGAAATTATAAGTGACAAGCTAGGCATTTTAAGCTAAGTTATGCTTTGCTAAGTTGCGCTACGCTACGCTAAGCTATGCTTGGTTGAGTTAGGCAATATGTGGCGGTTGGAAAATCTGACCGCCATTTATTTTTATTTGGATTGTTTAAAATGCATAGAACTGTTATACTATTAATATACAGCGGAAAGGGCGTGAAAATGGTGAATACTCATGATATATTATTAAACTTTTCAAAGCAGGTAAAAGATATTCTTGGCGATAAACTTACTAAGATTATTTTGTATGGTTCCTATGCCAGAGGTGATTATAGAGATAATTCAGATATTGATATTATGATATTGACTACCCTTACGGATGAAGAAATTGCAAAGACAGAAAAAGCGGTTTTTAATATAGCTTTTGATTTTCAAATGGAATATGGTGTTGACATAAGCGTGATCATGAAGAATGAGGAACATTTTAATTATTGGCTTGGGGCATTACCCTTTTATGATAATGTACAAAGAGAGGGGATTGTTCTGAATGGATAATAGACAAAGAGAATTAAGTGATTACCGATTAAATCAGGCAGAAAAAAGCTTGGAAGTTGCAAAAAATTGTTGTGATAAAGGGTTTTATAAAGATTCTATAAATCGTTCTTATTATTCAGCATTTTATTCTGTTAAGGCAGTATTAGCGTATGGAACAATAGATTTTAAACGGCATAAAGATGTTATTGGCTATTTTAATAAAGAATATGTTGCATCAGGTGTTTTCCCTAGAGAATTGGGGCGGAGATTAGGAACATTAAAGCAATATAGGGAAAAAAGTGATTATGATGATTTTTACATTGCATCAAAGGAAATAGCGATAGAGCAAGTAGAAACAGCAAATTTAGTTTTAGATAAAGTGAAGGAATATTTAAAGATTAATGGATAAGATACTGTTTTCTAGTTAAAGAAGGACTTGATTTCTTAAGCCCTCCACTGTACAATCTACTTAGAAAGTGATCGGAATTGAATTTCCGATTGCCTTCAGTTGAATTATTTATTATGAAATAGCATTCACTTTAGGCATGGGATGCTATTTCTTTTTATTAAAACCATTGACGTACGCATAAACGTACGTTATAATATGGGAAAAGGAGATGATATCATGACGGCAATTAGTGTGACAAAGGCAAGGGAAAATATATATCAAATATTATCCGAAGTTAATAGCAGTAGTCAACCAATTACAATTACAAATAATCGTGGAAAAAACGCCGTTCTCATTTCGGAGGATGATTGGAACACTATCCAAGAGACACTATACTTGAACTCTATACCAGGTATGACGGAAAGTATTATTGAAGCAGGAAAAGAACCGCTTGAAGAATGTTCTGTATATGATCCGGACGAGGAGTGGTAAATGTATATAATTAGATTTAGTAAACAGGCTGATAAAGATAAGAAATTATTAAAAGGGGTAGGACTTGTTTTAAAAGCAAAGAAATTGTTAGATATTATAGCGGAAAATCCTTTTCAGAATCCACCGCCATATGAGGGATTGGTTGGGAATTTAAGCGGTTATTATTCCAGAAGAATTAATATTCAACATAGATTGGTTTATCAGATATATAATGATCCGGTTATCATTGACGGGATTGAATATCAAGGAACGATAAAAATTGTTCGTATGTGGACACATTATGATAAAATTTAATATGTAGAAACATAAAGCACCAACGGAAAGAATAAAACTCTTTCTAAGGTGCTTTCTTTTTGTCCTGTTCTGCATGGATTTCTTCAATAGCTTTTTCGAGGTGGCAGCAGTCCCATTTCTGACGGGTAATTTTTTGTTGTAGTTCCTGAATGCGTTTGGTGATATATCTATCTAGCCAATTCATAAGAGGAGTCGGTATAAGTGATTCTGGAAGTTTCTGAATGATGGAAAATAGCATATCCTCTAATGAATCATGCAGTCTGTTGGAAAATTCTTTTGCTTTGCTTCTTGGTTTGATTTCGATATTAATAATGATTGCCTCCTTTACATTGATAGTATATATGATGGCATAGAAAAACTCAAGAAATATATTATCGGTGTCATTTCTTTGAAGTTATGACACTGATTTTGGAGAATAGTAAAACAAGGGGTTAGAGCGGTGTCATATATTAGTGTCAAAAGTAGGGAGGTTTTTCTATGATTTATGGGTATGCAAGAGTCAGTACAAGGGGACAGGCGAAAGATGGAAATAGCTTGGAAGCACAGGAAAAGCAATTAAAAGAAAATGGAGCAGAGAAGATATATGTAGAAAGCTTTACGGGAACCAAATTGGAACGCCCTGAACTGGATAAGCTGTTAAATCAAATACAGGATGGAGATACTTTAATAGTAACCAAGTTGGATCGTTTTGCCCGTAGTGTGTCGCAAGCCAGTAATCTTATTGCAACGCTCGTAGATAAAAATGTGAAGGTTAATGTGCTTAATCTTGGCATACTGGATAATTCTTCAGTCAGTATATTAATGCGTAATATATTATTAAGCTTTGCACAATTTGAGAGAGATATGATTGTCGAACGGACACAGGAAGGAAAAGCGATAGCAAGACAAAGAGAAGACTTCAGAGAGGGAAGACCGCCTAAGTATGGGAAAAAACAAGTTGCACATGCGTTAGAATTGTTGGAAACACATTCATATAAACAAGTGGAAGAAGTAACGGGAATCAGCAAAAGTACATTGATTAGAGCTAAGAGGAAATGGAATATAGAATGAGTAATTACTAGGAATGTTTACAAAACAAATGGAGAATATAATCATATAGACTATGATTGGAGGGTTGAATCGTGGCAAGTGAAACGAGACAAAAGGTATATGATTATCTTATCAAGTATATAGAGGAATATTGCTATGCTCCATCTTTAAGGGAAATATGTGTAGGAGTTGGTTTGAAATCTACATCAAGCGTATATGAGCATCTTTCTAAGCTGGAAGAAGAAGGGAAAATTAAAATGCGTGGAAATTCGCCAAGAGCTATTAAAGTGATTGGTTATGGATATGTGAAATTAGATGAAATAGCTTGTGATGAAGATGAACAGACAGAAATAGACGAGGAAGAAGGTGGTGAAGAATAGGAAAATAGTAAATGAGAATTGTTATCAATTACAAAAATTATGGGAGGTAATGAACATGAATGAGTTGCTAGAAAATGAAGCGTTTTGTGTTGGTGTCGCTGTCGGACTTGATTTGTATCGGAGAAAAGTTATTGCAGCGCATGAAAAAAGAGAGCCATTAATGATTAATGGTGAGCTGTATTATTTGCAGGATGGGAGAGAACGGTTACTACAAGAAATAATTAATGAAATTTGCAAATGATGGAAAGGAGATTGGAGAAAATGAATATACATAATTTTAAACTTAATACGGTATTTACAGAAAATTCAAAAAAATATCAAAGCAAACCTGTAAGAGCAGCCAAATATAGTTCTGGAATGGAAAATGGATTTATGCTTTATTTTACTAATAAAATAACAAAGGAAACTGATTATATATATGAGGGGATTAAATTCTTTTCAACGACAAAAGAAGCAAGGGATTATATTAATGCTGAAAATAAGCAATACATAAGGAGAGATGGAAAACTGGTGGAAATTTTGGTTCAATATGATACGCCCAAACCAGTATTATGTCGCAAAGATGATAACGCAATTGATAAAGATGGTATGCATTTTTACTTTAAAGAATATACCTTTATTTCTGATGAATCTTGTGATTATGAATTTTTTGTTTTAGAGGATGATTGTTGGATCATTGAAGCGGACGGAAATATACGTGTGTGGTATCCTGATTCTGAAGAGACATTTTTTGGAAAGGAAAAGGATATTATATATGAGGTTTCGGGAAATGAATATATAAAGATTGCGGTTTGAGATTTTGTTATTACATAGGTGAAATAATAAGACTGTCCCAAATATGGGACGGCTTTTTTTAATTGTAATAGTATTGTGTTCGATAGAAATGTATGGGAATGTGCCGGAAAGCTTGTAAATATGGTGTTTGTGGCGATTTCCCTTTGAAGGGAAAGGATGATTTTGGAGTTTAGATTGTGGTTTTTAAGGTCAGTTCGATAGATGGAGTATGGAAATTGCGGAAAGTATTGATTTTCTTGGATATTTTGTGATTTATGGGGAGTAATAATTTATTAAAAAGATAGGTTTTAGTTAGTTCGGTATGAGGTTCGACACGAGAAACTATTTTGTTTCTTTTTTGGTTAGACTGGAATGGGCTTATTTGGAAGTGGTTTAATGAGAAATAAATGGGAATGGGATTTTTGGTTTTAATTCCTATTATTTTAGTAGGAATTAAATGTAAATGAGAATAATTATCAATTAATGAAAATGTTGTTCGGTAATCTGTAGAAAATTGAGAGTGTGTGAGTAATAATATATTAAATCTATTGAATCCATTATTATGAAATGCTAATATCTATGTAACGCAAAAAATAACAAAGGAGAATTTTTTAATGAATATACTTCTGATTGGTAATGGGTTTGATTTAGCTCATGGATTACCAACAAAATATGTAGATTTTTTAGAATTTTGTAAAAGAATAAAAGAGATTTTTTTAGTAGGATGTAAAACTTTTGAAAAAGATTATTTAAATAACTGGAAGATAAATAATGAGATAAAAGAAATGTTGAAAAAAGAATATAGTAATAGAAAATTAGTCAAACAATTCTATGATAATGGCACATATTCTATAAAAATAGTTACACAATCTGAAATTTTGAATGAGCTTTATAATCTTATAAAAGATAATGTCTGGATAGAATATTTTTTTGAATGTGATATGTTCCAAAAAGAAAATTGGATTGATTTCGAAACGGAAATATCAAGGGTTATAAAATTCTTAAATGAGATTGTGTGTGTTTCTTCATTGAGAGATACAATAGAAAAACTTCCTGATAAACTTTTAGATGAGATTTTAAACAATTTACAATTAGATTTCACATGTGGAGAATTAAGAGATAGATTGTTAAATGACTTAAATAAATTTATAAGAGCCTTTGAAATATATTTGACTGAGTATGTGGGAAAAATAAATGTTGAAATGTTTTCACCGGATATAAAGGATATTATGGTAAAAACACATGAAGATAAGGGACAGAAAAGAGCTGTTTTCACTAAAGTATTAAGTTTTAATTATACAAATACATACGAAAAAATGTACCTGAAAGGGTATGATGTTAATGTGGATAATTGCATAGATTATATTCATGGTAAAGCTGATATTGAAAATACAATAGAAACTAATAATATGGTTTTGGGTATTGATGAATATCTTCAAGATGATCGGAAAGACAAAGAAATAGTATTTGTTGCTTTTAAGAAATATTATCAAAGAATATACAAAGAAACAGGGTGTAAATATAAAAAATGGGTTGATAACATACAAAACAAATACAATACGTACTTAAAAAATAAGCAAATATGTTATGATATGATAGTAAGTGCTCGACAAAGAGGAGATAGTATAGAAGCATCAGCATGGAATAAAAAATATAAGGATATTGTTGGAAGATGTGAAATGGATAAACTATATATTTTTGGTCATTCATTAGATATTACGGATAAAGACATCTTAAGAGATTTAATTTTAAATGATAATGTATATACAACAATTTTTTACATAAATAAAGATGTGATGGGACAACAAATTGCAAATCTTGTTAAAGTTATAGGACAGGATGAATTAATTAAACGGACGGGTGGAAGCACAAAAACGATTGAATTTAGACCACAACGGAATATGGTGCCAATAGAAAATAAGTATGTGACCAGCCCAAACGAAAACACGCTATCTTCCACACCCAAAAATATGAAAAACCCTTGAAAATGAGCATTTTCTGATAGGAACCATATAAGAGAAAGGCATATAAGAGAAACCATAATATCCAGTTGTACTCAGAAGAAAAATATCCTATAATATCCTTAAGAACAGGAGGTGCAGTCAATGAACGTAATCCGTAAAGAAGAAATCTACACGATAGAAGATGTTTATGCGCTACCAGATGGGGAACGAGCTGAGTTGATTGATGGAAAAATTTATTATATGGCTCCGCCAAATACAAAACATCAAACACTTGTAATGGATCTATCTTATCAAATAAAAGATTATATCAAGTATAATAAGGGAGAATGTAGTGTATTTCCAGCTCCATTTGCTGTATTCTTAAATGAAAATGATAAAAATTATGTTGAGCCGGATATTTCTGTTATTTGTGATCAGTCTAAACTTACCGACAAGGGCTGTAACGGTGCGCCTGACTGGATTATTGAGATTGTTTCACCAAGTAGCAAGCGGATGGATTATCTGATAAAGCTTTTTAAATATCGGAATGCCGGTGTTAAAGAATATTGGATTGTTGATTCTGAGAAAGATCGGATCACGGTATATAATTTTGTGCATGATACGATAGAAGAATATGCTTTCGGTGATGATGTTCCTGCTGGAATATATGAAGATTTTTCAATAAAGGTATCAGATATGTAATAGCTTTTTAATGTAATGTAAACTGAATATAATTATTAATAATAGCTGATCATAAATGATTGGCTATTATTTTGTAAATAATTATTGAATAGATATACAAATTAAGATACAATATGACTATATCAAATAATACAATATTATTTTAAGGGAGGATCGTATATGGAAACAATCAGACCATCATCAGACTTAAGGAACCATTACAGTGAGATATCCAAACAATGTCATGAAGAAAGGACTCCCGTTATTATTACAGTAAATGGACGTGGGGATACAGCGGTGTTAGGTTTGCAAGATTATTACCAAATGAAGTCAGAACTGGAATTATTGCGTACATTAGCAGAAGCGGAAAATGATGTTGAAAACGGAAGAGTTGCACCTATGCAGGATACTTTCGATGATATAAGACAGTCTTTATTAAGGAGGCAGTCTGATGAAATATAAGATAGTCCGTACAGATAAAGCAGACGAGCAACTAAGGGGGATTATTTTTTATATTGCCGAAGATTCAGGAAGTATTGATATAGCATTGGATTATCTTGATAAAATCGAAGCAGCTATTAATAATTTGATTGACTTTCCGAAGTCTGGTAGCATTCCAAGATATTCAATTTTACGGAAACAGGGATATAGAGTGCTTATTGTGGAAAGACATCTGATATTTTATAAAGTCGATGATGATAAGAGGATAGTCATAATATATGCAATTGTGGATGGAAGACGGGAATATAAAAATTTAATATAGAACGGATTGTTATTAATAGCCAGTCTTAATCTTGGGCTGGCTTTTGTTATGAGTGTAAAAAAATTATAGAAATCATGGATTTATGCGTCAGTTTTTATTGAGTTATGTGTCTATATAATAAAGTAAAAGCTATTATAGAATATTGTGTATAACGTAAAGAGGTAAGATATATGAATAACGTTTCCTTATTTTATATAGATGAAAAAGAAATAAATATGTTATATGAACAAAATCATGTTTCTATAGAAAAGAAAGTTACTAAAAAAGATGAAGGAAGTTTGAATGCAAATTTAAGAATTGGCACATCTGGAATAGTTAGAAAAATGTTTTCATCCGAGATTCAGGGAAGTGGCACAGTAAATAATTCTATTTTAGAAGAAGTAGAGATAAAGTCCGGTTTAGGAAATAAAATATCAGAGATTATAAATGAATATAAAATAGAGGAATTGACTAATGAATTAGAGGATGGAAAAATTGTTTGCTTTAGTGAGTATTTTACTTTGTTTAGAATTGATACGGAGGACTGTTCATATGAAGAGTACGATCATATTGAAAACTTAGAGTATATATTATATAGATTGAGAGATGCTAAAAGTATTTTTACATTTGAGATGAATAAATTTCATTTGCGCATGGTAGGATATGAAAATAAAAATCCTAAAATAGATTTTATACTAATGAAAATGCAGTCGTCTAAACTGTATAAAGAAATTCATCATTATAGCAGAAAAGTAAAGGAATATGTTCCATTCTTATTTAATATTATTGGAGAAATAAATATAATAAAAAATGGATATATTATAAAGCCATATATAGTGTGGCGGTAATATGAATATTACAATACAAAAGTGTAAAATAGGGGATAAGTTAAAGGTGATACTATTTAATGGTATTGCTTTTTTTCGTCTAAACTCAAAAAAAGAACATAAGTTCCCAGATTCTTATTGACAAATACAAACATATGTTCTATACTTATCATCAACAGAAACACAACAAAGACCTATCCTCAAACGGTGTTGGCGCACCATCGGACAGGCCTATGTACATAATTTAAGCAGAACGCTCATTTGTATTTTACATATCATCATCATTTTGGTCAAGTGGTAAATTCAGGCGATTCTGCAATCTTTTCAATAGCAAATACTTCCATACAAAGAGAGTTGTTTCATTAAATCATGATGAAGCATTAGTTAAGCTAACTTTTTTTAGTGTGGAAAGCTGAACATTGAAAAGTGAATAAAGGAGATGTTTTTGCAAAAGAAATGGAGAAGTAAGAAGTAGTTACTATGTTGCTTATGAATTCAAATGTAAAAAATATAATGTTTACTTTCATATAAGAAAAAATCTGTATGAAATAGAGAAATATATGATACATCACAAGATGTAATGGCTGAAAAAGCCTATATATTTTTTGCTTTTTGAATCCAAATTAGTAAGAAACAAAAGGAGAATATCATTAAAAGAAAGAAGGTGATAAGAATGAATGATGAATTAGTCAGAACACAGTATATAATTTTGAAACTTTTACGGACTAATAAGGCTACTAATTGTATAAGAGGTATGACAGTGACGGAAATTTCAGAGAAAGAAGGAAGAAATAAGCCAAATACATTGTACAAGCATATCAAGATTTTACAAAAGAGGAATTTAGTAGAATCTGGTATAAAAGTAGAAAGAGCAGACAGTTATTTTATCAATGAGTTAGGTATGGAACTATTAAAAAAATATGACGATATGGAGGAAAATTAGAATGGAAGTAACAATGAGTATTAAAGGATGGTATGGTTTTATCGGTTTCGGACAGATGGGCGGTAACGTAATTAAAAGTATTCAAGCAAAAGATTATCTTGTGATGGCTGCTAATACGGCTCAATCTGATTTGGATAGTCTGGATATACCTGAAGAATGTAAATATCACATTTTAGGTGGATATGGGAGTAGTAAAGAAAGAAGAAAGGCAAAACAGTTATTAGCAGATAATAATTGTGAGAATTTTGATCTTCTCATTAATGAGATTAAGGAAAGGTTTAAAGAATGTCGTGTTATTTTCCTTGTAGGAAGTTCTGGAGGGGGTTCCGGAAGTGCAATAGTACCGGCTACTAAAAGGAGATTGCAAGCTGAAACAGATAAAATCATATGTGTGGTTACATGTATTCCTGATAAAAACGCAAGCATAAAAGAATATATGAATTGCTATGAGTTTTTCCAGGAGTTAGAAACTGTTGAGGGAAATAGTGCAACAATTATCATTGATAATAACAGAAATAAGGACAAACTTATCTTAAATGAGCAGCTTACTTGTTATTTGGATGCATTCCTGAATTGTGAGACAAATTCTGCAAGAGGAGTAGTTGATCGGGCAGAAATTGAAAACGTTTTATCACAAAGAGGCGCATGTATTATCAATAAGCATGGATCTGATAAAGCCACAACTCAAACAGTAATTGAGAAGATAAGGGATAACATTTATGCGCCGTTAGAGGATGATGAAGTAGTTGCTAATATTGCATTAGTTAATTCTAATGACAATGTACGTCTTAATGAGATTGTTGATAATGTCGGAAAACCATTTGCGACTTTTGAAGGATGGGATTATGACGCAACTGTATTGGCTATATCAGGTTGTTCCATTCCATATAAGAGGTTGGAAGAAATGAAAAAGAAAATTGAAGAGGATAAAGAGACAATTAAAAAGAATTTGACCGCTACAAGTGAACGAAGATTGACGGGTAGTATTGACTTTTTGGGAGATATTACAGTTGAAAAACCGAAACCGGAAAAGAAAAAATCTACAAGGGATTTATTATTTTTATAAGATTATCAAACATAATCAAAGGAAATAAGGAATTAGTAAGAAACAATCACTGACAATCAGATGAAATTTTATTATGGTCAGAAATAATGCTAATTCCTTACTTCAAAAGAGAAGTAGAGGTTATAAAAATGGCACATAACAACGATTTAGTACGAAATAAGTTAATTAAAATTAATAATCAAGGCTTGATGTTAAAGACTATTGCCCTAAATATAGGCGTAGATGTAAATGATTTATCCAGATTCAAAGGCGGCATGGACTGTTTAAAGCAATCAGATGTAGAAATATTATCTGAATACCTGAATGAAGTGCATATTCCACAATGGAATACAGTAGTAAAAGAATCTGAGATAAAACCTAAAAAAGTAGAATCTACAAGACATTGGCTGTTTGTGTAGTTTTTATATAAAAACGTAGAAGTATACAGTGGATGGCGATATCTTTCGCTATCCGCTGATATAAAAAATCAAGTAAACAATCAAAGAAAAATGGAGGACAAGCATTATGACAAGCAAACAGATTAACACAATTAATGGGTATTTTGACAGAAAACACATGGATAGGAAACAGTTAGAGGCGGTATTAGATTTTAACAATCTTACAATGGATGCAAAATACATACCTGAAATCATGGAACTGTTAAAGGCTGATGAAAATGAAGTGGGAGAAAATGTAATTAAAGATTATGTGCGTTTTGTAAAGCAAAGAAGTGGGACAGGTGAGATCACATGGGAAGAACTCATTGCAAGGTTGAAAGATTTATCTCTGGAATATTCATCATTTGGTATCAGGGTGCAGAGATTCAGTAAATATTCTTATTGGGAAGTCTTTTTCAACCATTTTGATATTACAAAGTATAAAGATGGCAATGAGAAATTGACCTTTAATCAGGAATACTATGAAGACACTGAAAATGAAAGAGCATACGAGATCTTTGAAAAATATGAAATTGATACGGAATCAGAAACTTGCAATGTACTTATTCAGATTGGGAACAAGTGGGATAAACTGTCTAAAAAGGACAAAGACAATATGATTTCTGCGCTTGATTCAATCTATGCGACTCATTATGTAGATAAGTCAGGAATGAACCTTGATAAAGATATGGTTGAAAAGATTACAATGAGTGGAGCTGATCTGGTTCCAGAAGTAGGATTAAGAGATTATTTCATTCAATTTGTTGGTGGCGACAGTATTAGTTTGAGATTTTAAAAGAAGAAAGAAATATATGAAGCTGAGTAGGTGATATGCCTGCTCAGTTATAAGAAATAACGCAAAGAAAAGGAGATTTTTAAACATGACTGCAACAACAAAATGGTTTAACACACAAAAAGGATATGGATTCATCACGGATTTAACTTCAAAGAAAGATGTATTCGTACATCAAAGCAACATTATGATGGACGGTTTCAGGCATTTAAGCGAAGGCGATATTGTTAATTATGAGCTTGGAGATGGAAAGAACGGGCGAGAACAGGCAGTAAATGTACAGCCGATCCTTACAATGCAGATGATAAAAGACTCTCTGAAAGATGAAAATCTGTTTGTAAAAACAGTAAAAGCCGATGAAAATACTTTGGCTTTGAATACATTAGGAATGAAAAAAGGCTATATGGTAGTGGATGAAAATGATGTAATTCAGGCAGGTGAAAACGGTATGACATTCTTAGAGTTGGCTGCTTTTTCGGGCTATGACACAGAAGGTTTGTCAGCATAAATGATGAACAACTGAAAGATTTCTTTTCTACGTGGAGAAGAATCATATAGATGGAAGTCCTGATAGGTGATGCTCCTATCACATCAAATAACAAAAACCGAGAGTTGGCGAAAGGCTGATTCTTTATAAAGAATATCAAAAATATGGAGGACAAGATTAGCATGGAGAGATTGAACGAATTAACAATTACGGATGTAAGGGAACTGGTAAACGGCAGGAATGTAACAGTATCAAGTACAGACGATAGCGCAATAGTAGTACATATGAAAGAGGCTATTATGATTGCTGATCCTGATATTGGTACGGACGGAAAAATTACTCTTTTAGAGATTGATACAGGTTGTAAAATTGAATTGGATTGCGATAAGATGATTAATTCTATTCACGGCAATGAAAATACTATTGTCATTAGGTTCAATCACTGTATGGGTGGATTAGATATTGAAATTACTGGTGAAAAGTCATGCTTGATTCATCCGATAGATAAAGAATTCGACTGTAAAGAACTGGTACACGAAGATTTTATATCAAGAGATGAATTTATCAATCGTACAGGCGTTTTTGTAACTCCTGAACATTATGAATATATCTATGATATTAAATTTAAGGAAGCCGATGTATCAGCGGATGAATTTGTTAATAATTATGAAAGTAAATATGCTGATTGTATAGAAGAAATTCCTTTAAATGGAACATTCAAATATGAAATCATGGACGAAAACTTGAGTAGTGCTGGTATGTATGAGGATGTCTATAGTCCTAATATATGGGAAATTGTTAATTCATTAGCTATATCATATAACATGGAATATCAGTCTAAATGGGAGTTTGTAGAAAAATACAGAGCAGCTTTAGAGGATAATTTGAAGACATTGAATGAAATTAAGGCAGAGTTGAGCAATAAAGAATAAAAGCAATCCGGGCGGTATGTCCAAATAAGCGATATACCGCCTATAAAAAGGAGAAATATATGTTAGCTACATTACAATTTTTGATTAAGTTTATATTGGATTTAAGCATGAAACTTGGAATTGTTTTCATGATAGCATGTACGGTATTTGTGATTGTTGCTTTTATTCGTGGTGATATAAAGATCAATTTACTTAGAAATAAAACAGAAGAAAAGAATGATTAACAAATGTAGAAATAAATAGTGGCGAGTAGATTACAGCTTGCCACTATTATGATGCAATGAAGGAGGAATGAGGAAGTGAAAGGATTTAAAATATCAGATGATTGTATCTTAGAAAAATCGTCAAAAGCAATTGCAAAGGAATTAACGAGAGGATCATTTATCATCGGCTGTGATTATAAGAATAAGCAATTAGTGTTAGAAAATGTTTTTTCATTATACAGCTAATCAAAAAAGGGTAGAGATTTATACTTTGTTTCCTGATAGATGGAATGAAAAGCGCCAATTAAAGCTTGATATAGCGTTTGTGCTGTTAGGAAATCGAAATGTTTTAAAGGAAATCATGGATATTTTAGATAGTGGATTGAATGAATATGATTTGTTCATTATTGACAAACATAATAATCTTTATACAGAAATTGTTTATGATAAATATGGTGGAAGCATGAAATTAGCATAAATTATATTGAAGGGAGAGAATAATTATTACAAGTAGAAAACGAGGAACTAAAAATACAGATATGCCTATGTATACTGTCAGATCATTAGAATTAATGAATTGGTTGTGCCATAGAGGATTTACCGTAATGAAAGTGTTAGATAGCGACAAGAATTCGCAATTCAAAATCTTTCTGTTTCAGGATTCAACAGAAATTAGAAATGCGGTTGACAGTTATCTTTCAGAACGGGAGGTGTAATCCTTATTGGCAAACAGTAGCAAACTATGGGTATCGGAACTAATAGGAAACGATTATAAAAGATGGATTGGAAGAATTATTTTACTGGCATGTGGAACAGGCAGAGGGAAAACAACTTTTGCATTAGGAACATACTGTAAGTTCCTTTTAGCAGAAGGAAAGTCCGTTATTTATTTGTGTAATCGTACGACTTTAAAAGAACAGATACGATATGACATTAATAGGTATGGAATAAAAGATATTACCTGTATATCGTATCAAAAGTTTACTCAGATGCTTATAAGTGGTGACGTTATACCTGAATTTGATGTGTATATATGTGATGAAGCACATTATTTTCTTTCTGATTCAGAGTTTAATTTGTATACAGATATTATTTATGAGTATTTAATCAATAGAAGCCAATTGTAGATTACGCTAAATCGGAACGGCAGTTCCGTGTGAACGGCGCAGCCGTTC
>CAJUAM010000006.1 GCA_910584615.1 uncultured Dorea sp. | reverse complement strand
AGAGATTCGTATTTTAAGATTTAGAGACTAAAAATCGGTATTAACCGACAGCCCCTTTTTTAGTTTTGTATCAGTAATCCGGAGGCAGACGGATCAGACAGCAGCATGCTATGATGAGGGAGATGAATGGGATAAATACATATAGGGAGGAGATACGATGAGACAGGATTTGTATGGATATTGCCGGGTGAGTTCAGCCAGACAGAGGGAGGACAGGCAGCTTATTGCAATGATCAAGGCGCATGTTCCGATGAAAAATATCTATGTAGACAAGCAGAGCGGGAAGGACTTTAACCGCCCCCAGTATAAAAAGCTCCTGCGAAAACTGGATGAAAATGCCATTCTTTATATTCAGTCTATAGACCGTCTGGGAAGGAATTATCAGGAGATACAAGAGCAGTGGCGTATTATCACAAAAGAGAAAAAGTCTGATATTGTAGTAATTGATATGCCGCTTTTAGATACCCGGAGAGAGAATGATCTGACAGGAACATTTTTAAGTGATATCGTTTTGCAGATTTTGAGCTTTGTGGCAGAAAGTGAGCGTAAAAGTATCAGACAACGGCAGACAGAAGGGATTGCGGCGGCAAAGGCAAGAGGTGTAAAATTCGGAAGACCGGCAGTTTCACTGCCGGATAATTTTTATGAGACCTGCAATAGATGGAAAAAGGGGGAGATTAGTGTCGCAAAAGCGGCAAATATATGCGGAATGTCAAAATCTACATTCTATGACAAAGCAAAAAAGCAAATTAAGATACAAAAATAGTTTGATCAAAAAATTTTCCCATCCGAAAAAGTGTACTTTTTCGGATTTTTCATTTCTTCTATATTAATTACAATTATATTCAACTTTCAGAAAATGTCAATAATGTCCCATTTGAAAAAGTACACCTTACCGGATAGGGCAGTAAGGGGTACGGAGGTAAATCGCATGGGAAAGAGACAGAATGATCTGACAGGACAAAGATTCGGCAGATTAATCGTGATACAGCCGACTTTAGAACGCCGAAATGGGTATGCGGTATGGCGCTGCCGGTGTGAATGCGGCAATGAGATCTTAGTTTCCTCCAGGCACCTGAAAAATGGCTGGGTCATAAACTGCGGATGTATACCAAAGAGCAGGAAAGGCGCGGATCTGACGGGGGAGCGGTTCGGACGCCTTCTTGTTCTTCGAAAGGAACAGGAGCGGGGATTAGATGGGCAGGTATGCTGGCGCTGTCAGTGCGATTGCGGTAATCAGGTGATTACAACCACAGGGCAGCTTCGGGCAGGCTATAAGAAAAGCTGCGGATGTTTAAGCCGCCCGCCTTTAAAGGAATGGGTAGGCAGACAGTTTGGGAGTCTTAAGGTAGTCTCTTATACCGGTAAATGGAATGGAAAGCATTACTGGCGCTGCCGCTGTGAGTGCGGGAAGGAGACAGTGGTAAGCCAGAGCAATCTGAAAAACGGACATACAAAAAGCTGCGGACACAGAGCTACGCCACAAAACAGCAAACATTTTGTTGAAGGAACCTGTATTGAAAATATCCGTAGCCGGAAAATATTCGCGAACAATACAAGTGGAATACGGGGGGTATATAAAAGCAAGCGGAGTGGGAAATGGCAGGCACAGATCACATTTCAGGGGAAGACACGGTATCTGGGAAGCTATGAGAAACTAGAGGATGCTGCAAGGGCTAGGGCGGCAGGTGAAGAGCTGTTTGATGAATTTTTGGAAAAATATGATCAGGACGGATGGCAAAGGAAGGAGAGCGGATCAAATGACAGATGAGAAGATTATCCATTTTGGACTCCTGGGTTCATTTTCCTGTTCATATGACAGATCAGTAAAGGGAGGCAAAAAAGCCTTGTCTTTTTTGCAGTATTTAATAGTAAACCATGCACGGAGCATTTCGTCAGAGGAACTGCTTGAACAGTTTTGGACAGAAGAAGTCAGTAATTCTCCTCAGGCCGCATTGCGGAGAATGATGCATACTGTCCGGGGTATTTTAGATGAGATGTTTCCTGATATGGATGATCTGCTGATCACCCTTCCGGGATGCTATGTTTGGAATCCTGATGTCCGTCTTGTGCTTGACACAGAACTGTTTGAGAAGGCCTGTATGGATGCGAAAAGGGCATCCGGGGAAGAGAGATACAGCCGGCTCCTTCAGGCTGTTTCACTGTATAGCGGTGATTTCCTGTCGGGAAATGACAGTGAATGGGTGCTGGTATTAAGGCAGTATTATCAAACGTTTTATCTGGATGTATGTAAAGCAGTACTTCCGATTTTATATCAAAAAGAGGAGTGGATGAAGATTTTAGATATCTGCGGTCAGGCATACAGAATTGATTTTGCGGTAGAAGAATTTACCCTCTACCAGATGCGCGCAATGATAGCCATGGGGCAGCCGGAGCAGGCGGTAAAGCAATATAAGATTTTCCGGGATAAGATAATACAGGAATATGGGATCATGCCTGCCAGCCATATAGAAAAGCTTTATATGCTGGCATCTGACCTTAGAAGAAAGAATAGCAAAGAAGAGGATATCTTTAAGCTGGTGTGTGAGGAAGAAGAAGGGAGTCTGGCTTTTTTCTGTACATTTGAGATATTTCAGAAAATTGTCGCGTTGGAGAAGCGTCATATAGAGAGGTCAGGCCAGCAGTCCGCGCTGGTTGTTGTCAGTCTGGGGAAAAAGGCAATTCCGGTTACAGATGCGAGAAGGCTGGAGCGGATACTTTTGGAAAAGTTTAAGAACAGGTGATCCGGTCGCCAGACTGGCGGCCGACTCCTATATCCTGATGCTGACAGGAGCCAGCACAGAAAATGCCCGCCAGGCAATGGGGAGGATTGACTGTGATTTCCACAGAGTTTACCGCCATTCAAAGGCAGATCTTCGATATCAGATCGCGCCTTTGCTGCCGGGAGAAACTCGGAAAAAGAGCCTTGTTTTCCCGCGGCAGTAACGGGGCGGTAACGCCATGCTGCTATAGTGTAATTGTAAAAGGCAGAAAGGCGGTGATCATATAGCGTTTCAAGGGAAAATGCTTCCCTGCCACAGCCGAGAAGCAATCGTCACGGTGAAAACATATAAAAATGGCATTATGGATGGTTATCTGCAGCATCCGCGGCTCAAAGAAAAGGAGAAGATCCAAAGTTTATCGCAGATGGTGTTATTTCTCGATGGACTGCTTGGTTTGGAGTATTGTCCGGATCAGCCGCTGCCGCTTATTTGTTCAGAGAATGGATCAAAAGAGGGAATAGATGTATTCCGCATACAGATTCTGTTCCGGGAGCATTACACATGGCAGGGCCGGCTGATCTGGCAGAATGAAAACCAGGAGGCTGTATTTCACAGCGCTATTGAGCTGCTTCAGCTGTTGGATGAAATTCTCGCAGAGCAGTAGGAGGTGAGGCTGTAAAAAAATCGGAACACAAAAACAAAAAAGTGAAAAAAGGAGAAAAAATTTATGAAATCAAGAAGAGGAAAGGTTAGGAGAAGTTTGGCGCTCTTTCTGGCACTCGCATTGATATTCACCACTTTCCTTGGTGATGTGAGCATTGCGAATGCTCAGGAAGTGGCAGAAACAAAGGCCAGCGCGGATGAAAAGCCAGAGAAGCGGGAAAAACCACAGGAAAAGGAAACACCGGCGGAAAAACCGCAGAAAAAGGAAGCTCTGACAGAAAAGTCACAGGAAAAGGAAGCACCGGCAGAAAAACCGCAGGAAAAGTCAGAACCGGAAGAAAAAAAACAGGAAAAGCCGGAATCGACAGAGAATGCGCAGGAAAAGCCGGAGACGGCAGAGAATCCGCAGGAAAAAACTGATTCGGTAGAAAAACCGCAGGCAGAGCCAGAGAAACAGCCGGCGGCAGAAGAACCGAAACAGCCAGAAGTTAAAGATGACGGTAGTGGATCCGAGGATGAAAAGACGGATGACAAGGCGGAAACGCCAAAAGATGATTCTTCATCAAAGGAAGAAGCTAAGCCGGATAATAAGGAAGATACCGAGGAAAAGGCTGAGAAGTATACAGTCAGGTTCAAGGTAGAAAATTTAGAGGCCGGTGTCATCACAGTTGACGGAAGTTCCATAAACGCAGCCAGCTACAAAAAAGATGTGGAAGAGGGAAAAGACTTCAATTTCAGCGTAACAGCTAAAGAAGGATTTGACGTTGAAAGCGTAACAGTAGAAAATGCTGACGTTGCGAAGAACAGTGCTGTAAAAGACGGTTATGTAGTCAAAGAAGTTAAGAAGGATACGGAAATCTCAGTCCGGTATAAGGAAGTTTTGAAGGAAGAGACCGAAAAGGATCCTGAAGTCAATGAGGAAAATCCTGAAGAGGAAAAGAGCGTTCCAAAAGAAACTGAAGAAACCCCGGAAGCAGTAAAAGCATTTTTAGATGCAGCGGCTGCACTTCCTTTGGCAGATGAAGTCACAAAGGAGAATGCTTTGGAGGTTGGTGAGAAGGTTAATGCAGTACTCGATATGTGGGAAGCTTTGGACGAAGAGTTGGCTGAACGTGAAGATGTCCAGGCGGCTTTAGAAAAGGTATATGCCGTGTATGAGGCTGTATTGAAGGCTGAGGAGATTGAGGAGGCAGATCCTTATCTTTCCGCAATTCCAGGGTTTACACCTGCTGACAGATTTTATGATAATAAGGGTAAAGAGGTGGCTCAGCTTTATGTAGGAACATATCCGAACAATCCTGTTTATAAGTACAATAATCCGGCAAGCAGCATTTCGGTACAGGTAGGCGACAAAGGAAGTGAGCAGTATCTGTATACAAAGAGTGCGATCTGCCATTGCGGAAATGTATTGGTTGAAGTAACGCCGGATTGGATTGCGGTAGACTCTAACCGAAAGCTGACTTATACAGATAAAAGCATTGTCAAAAATCTTACATGGAATTTGTCTGGATATAAAGGGTCCGAAACAGGATACAATGGTTATCCGGCACTGCAGATTAACGTTGAGGGAGCTAAGCCAGGTTCTACGGCTATTACTTTCCAGGCATATCAAAATTATTATTATTACTATACTTGGCAGCAGTGCAGAAGATGTGGGCAGCGATATTCAGAAATATCATTCAAAGGGAAATGGATTGAGGATACTCAGAAACTTAATGTGACTGTCAATGCTGACTATATTCTTCACTATGACACTCAGGGCGGCAGCTCTCTTGAACCAGATAGGAAGAATGTCGCGGATACGAAGGCTGTATTTAGTCCTTTAGAAACGCCTACTCGTCCAGGATGGACTTTCGAGGGATGGTATTACGATCAGGAAGGAAAAACTCCTGTTGGGGAAAGTGTTACTCTGCAGTGGAAAGATGGATTTGGCAGTAAGGATAAGCCGGTATCCCAGACGATTTATGCTAAGTGGAAAGAAAATGGACCCGAAACACCAGATCTGAAGATTTCGGATTTCCAAAAGAAACTTGTTAACTCCGCTGCTGATATTCCAGACGGCATTAATGTTTCAGGAATCACTTATCCGGACGCGGACGGCAAAGTTATGATACCGGATGATGGAACAAGTGTTACTTTGTTATACACAATTACTGTTACTGGTGATCCGGGTAAGGAGTACGAAGTAAAGGATAGTGGCGCAAAGTGGGTTGAAGGCAGCGCTCCTATGAAAGGTACAATACCAGCGGGCAAAAAAGCTGTAATCTATGTGACAAAATCATTCACAAAGGATGATATCAAAGACGGTCAAGTTATAAATACTGCAATAGTTACGCCTGGGAAAGATGATGAATCAACTACCACCGGTACAGAGACAACACCAGCTGGTACGCCAGAAAAGACAACTCTGCAGGTGGAAAAAGAAGCTGATAAAGATTTTACTGAAAAAGGGGACACCATAGTTTATACAATAACAGTAAAAAATACAGGTGCTCATAAAGCTGAAAACGTAGTTATTATAGATCAGCTTGACAGCAGTAAGCTGGAATTTATCAGTGCAAAGTTAGGTGATAAGGAATTTGAGACTGAACCGGCAGGCGGCAGGTATCCAGTAGGGGATATGGAAAAAGGAGCATCTGCGACGCTTACAATTACAGCTAAGGTGAAAGACAATGTTAAGCCGGAAGATGTAATTCATAATGAAGCTGATGCGCAACTCGATAATCCGGCTAAGGATGTTACTCCGGATACAGAGGATGTTACAGTCGGAGGAAGTCCGCTGGATGTAACAAAGGATCGTATCAGTGACGCAAAAGTAGTGGCAGGTTCAACAATTAATTGGGAAATTACCATTAAAAATAATACGAACCAGGATAAGACAGTTAAAATAAGTGATGTATTGTCAAATGGCGAAAAAATAACAGTAACAGAAGATAAGCAAGGTGAGGACCAGGTTACTTCCATAACAATGGCAGCGGGAGAAACAAAGACGCTGTACGCAAGTTATGTAACGAAGGAATCAGATATTAATGCTGCGTTAAAGAATACTGTTACGGTTACCCCGGAAGATGGTGATGATAAGGAAGCCGAAGATGAAGGAACTGAGGTTGTAGGCCCGGACAGAAAAGTTACGATAGAGTATGTAAGTGATCAGGGTGAAAGACTGCAGGCTGACAAGGTTGCCGGACCATTTAAAGATGGAGACAGGTATGATGTTGATAATGAGATCCCTTCAGTGATTGAGAAGGACGGTCATCGTTATATCAAGGAGAGGGTAGAAGGCGCTGTTGAAGGAACAATTGATGGGGAAGATGTGATCATCAGAGTAATCTATAAGATAGATGAGATCGGAACAGAACCAGAAAATCCGACACCGGAAAACCCGACACCAGAAAACCCGACACCGGAAGATCCAACGCCGGATAATCCGACACCAATCGAACCGGTCATTACACCAACTATACCGGATACTACACCAACTGTGCAGACGACGCCAATCATTACAAGGACAACACCGGCTCCTGCAACGCCGGCAATTACACCGGCAGGGCTGACACCTGCGGCACCGGTGATCACACCGGCAGGGCTGACGCCTGCGGCACCGGTAATCGCGCCGGAGACGGAGGAAGAACCAGAAGAGGTACGCGCAGTTGAAGATGAAGAGGCACCATTGGCGAATACCGAGATAAAAGACGAAGAAGTACCGTTAGCAGGCGAAAGTGGAAGATGGGCTTTGATCAATTTTGCTTTAATGAATCTTGCAATCTTTGAATCTTTGATGCTGTTGATCGGATATTTTGTCCAGACAAAGAAATCATCAGAAGAAGAGGAAGAGGATGAAAAGAACGGAAAAGAAAGAAAGCTGAAGAAAAAAGGAATCATCCGTCTTATAAGCCTGCCGGTAGCCATCGTTTCTCTGATTGCGTTTTTCTTGACAGAGAACATCTGGCTGCCGACCCAGCTGGTAGATGAGTACACACTTATGATGGCGATTATCGCGATCTTCCAGACAATTGTAGTAGTACTCTCCCGCAAGGAAGAAAATCTTGAAGACGCAGAGACAGAGCCAGAAGCAGAGATGGCATAGTCTGTAAATCAACAAAAACGATCAAATAATGGGGGCATCAGGAAACAGAAGTCTCTAAACAAGGATAGGTATGACTTAGATCAGTCATGCCTATCCTTAAATTTTCCGTGAAAATACCCCAGGATTTCTTTTATGTCTAAATAAAACACTTTTATTGTATTTCTCCTTGACATCACTTATAATAAATACAGGATATACTTGTTTTTCAGACTCTCACCTTGTTTTAACCAAAAATTTTAAAGGAGATATGAACATGAGGGAAACCAATCACAGACCAACTCCCCGGAAAAGAAGGGGGAAACGCGGGATTACCCGCAAACTGACAACTGCTATCGTAGTAACGATCGCGATCATGGTAGCAGTTCTTTTACTGATCGTTTATAACCGTGTTTCTGACGCGCTGTTGGAAAAAAGTGAAAAACTGCTCACAGAGACTACTGATAAAACGATTCAGGAGACTGCCGCATGGATCAATAAGACTGTAACCATGTTAGACATGCAGAAAGATACTATTGAATACGAAGACATGAACATTCCGGAAATGAAAAGATACATAAAACATACGGTAGACCAAAACAGCGCCTACCCGGCAGGGATATATGTTGCCTTAAAGGATGGCTCCTTATACCATGCTTCTTTCGTTCCGGGTCCGGATTTCAATGCTTTGGAAAAATCCTGGTATCAGAACGGTATAGAATCAGAGAATTTCATCTTAGGAGATGTATATTTTGATGAGGACAGCCAGTCCTACGTAGTAGGTGCTTCCGGGGCATTAAAAGATTCCGGTGGCAATGTACGGGGAGTCGCGGCTGCCGACGTATATCTGGATTCCATATCTGACATCGTACAGGATATACAGCTGGAAAAAACCGGAGGTATATTTCTTGTAGATACCCGTACCAACACCATTATCGGGCATAGGGATAAGGATATTACCGGACGGAATCTTAACGAATTCAGCAAAGATATGTACGCGTATGCCGCAAAACAGATAACTGAGGATAAATCCGGTCTTTTCCTTTACGATAACAGTACATATATACAGGTAGCGCCGGTTCCGGGAAGTGACTGGACGGCTGTATCTTATGTATCCAAATCAGAAGTATTAAGTGATTTAAAAACGCTGACCGGCATAATGGCTGCAGTATCAGTAATAGCAGTCATTATTACAATCTTTTTGATCATTATCCTTGTAAGGAATATTATCGGCAAACCTGTAGCCGAACTGAACGGAGTCGCGGCAAAAATTGCAGATGGAGAGCTGAACCAGACAATACGTCACTGTTCCAATGATGAGCTTGGTGAATTGGCAGACAACTTTGGCCTGACAGTCACCCGTCTCCGGGATTATGTTGATTACATCAATGAGGTGTCAGAAAAGCTTCAGGATATTGCCATGGGTAATCTTTCTTTCTCACTATCCCGCGAATATGCCGGTGAGTTCGCGAAGATCAAAGAATCACTGGAAAATATATCTCTGTCTCTTAACGGAACTCTGGGACAGATCAACAAAGCCGCAGGAGAGGTTGCCGAAGGATCCGGCTACGTATCCGACGGAGCACAGACGCTCTCACAAGGATCTTCCCAGCAGACCGAGGCAGTAGAGCTTTTAGCTTCCCATATCAGCGAAGTTTCTGACGGAATACAAAAAACTGCCTCAGGCGCTAAAAAAGCTAATGAAATCGCACAGCAGGCAGGAAGCAAACTTTTAGAAAGCAATGACAAAATGCAGAATATGAATACAGCGATCAGGAAGATCAGCAGTAAGTCCTCTGAAATCCACAATATCATCAAAACTATTGAAGATATTGCCTTCCAGACTAACATCCTTGCTCTGAACGCTGCAATAGAAGCTGCCCGGGCAGGCTCTGCCGGAAAAGGATTTGCCGTGGTCGCGGATGAGGTCCGCAATCTTGCAGGGAAGTCTTCTGAAGCAGCAAAAAATACAACTGTATTGATCGATCAGACAGTGGAGGCCGTAGAGGAGGGGATTGGTATTGCCAATGATACCGCTTCTTCCCTGATGGAAGTCGTGGCACTGGCTGAGCAGGTGACTAAACTGATTGATGGTATCGCACAGTATTCCGCAAAACAGGCAACAGCTACAGAAGCTGTCATCAGCGGGATCGACCAGATCTCCAACGTGGTACAGTCCAATATGGCAACAGCAGAAAAGAGCGCGGCAGCCAGTGAGGAACTGTCGGGTCAGGCAAATATGCTGAAAGAGCTGGTGTCAAAATTCAGATTAAGAGACAGATAATCGTTTACTGACAGACGCACAATAAAAAAATACCCTTCTGAGACGCAGATCGTATCAGAAGGGTATTTTTTTGCTATATCAGATTCCTGAAAACCAGAAACAAAATTCCATCTTTTTGTCAACATCCAACAGATATTCCGGATGCGTACAGGCTCCCCAGCTATCGTCTCCGCCGATTCCCATCTGTCCCTTTGCCACACGGACAACTGTATAGTGCGCTCTTGGAAGTTCAAACGGATGAGCAGCATTTTCTATCTCATGTGGGGTATACGGCAAGGCCGAAAAATTCATCGGTCCATTTTCACTGCTCATGGCAAATCTCATTCCTCTTCCTTTTTTATCCGTGATCTGCGCATACCTGACTTCTTCCTTATTGCCGCACTCCTGCGGCACAAGATAAGCCGCCATATTATCCTTTACAAGATTCTTAAAAATGCCAAGCTTTGCGCCTTTTTTCCTGTCCGCATAAGTCTCTTCCGGTCCAAGACCATACCAGCACACATGGTCATAATCAGCATCCAATTTAAACATCATGCCAAATTCAGGCATATCCCCAAGCTCTTTGACCGGATCATAGGAGAGAGTCGTCTTTACACACCCGTCACCAAACACTTCATAAGCCACCTTGCATTCTGCTTTCGGTATAGTCGGAAGATAATATACAAAACTAACCGAAATACTATCTTCTGTCTCATTGATCTCAGGATCGCACAAGGCAAACATATCCCCTTCTTTCCCTCTGTGAGACAGGTACATACTCGCTATCTTCCACTGAGCGTACCGCATCGGCTGCTGGCATCCACAGTCATTGTCTACCGGAGCCCTCCAGAAGTTTGGTTTCGGAATCGTCTCAAGCCTCTCTATACCGGCAAATTTGTATGATACAAGTCCGCCATACATCTTAGAGAAAAGCATCTCAAAGTTATCTCCCCGGACTCCGATATTGTGAGCGCTGTTTATGATAACCGGCTTTTTCGCGGCTCCTTCCTTTCTTCCCGCGGATTTATCCCATCCCGCAGGCAGAACCTGACCTATACGGTATATATATTGGCCAAATGCAGTCTCATGACCTCTCTTCGCCCATATCGTATCCTCCTTCAGTCTGAAAGATACCGTAACCGTGTACTCGCCGGCCAATGTTTCTTTTGAAAACGGAAGCGCGTACGATTTTTCAGAAAGGGGGTCCACATCAGTTTCAAGAACAGCCTGCCTTATAATACGACCGTCTCTAGCCACCGTCGCCACGCATTCAAAGGTATCTGTATTCACAAACAGGTTTTTATTAATGACCTTAACCTGGCTTTGCCCGACCTCTGCCGTGATATTCTGATAGTTGAACTTTACTTCCTGCATTTTAGGGGACGGTTCTCTGTCGCCTCCGTATACGATCCCATTGCCGCTGAAACTGTAATCCGTGGGACGTTCACCGAAATCTCCGCCGTAAGCCTGATATTCTTTTCCGTACCTGTCTTTCTTATAAATAGACTGATCTATATAATCCCATATAAATCCTCCCTGATACAATTCTTCTGTATCTGTCAGATCTGTATATTTATGCATAGCCCCGCAGGAATTTCCCATGGCATGGGTATACTCGCAGCAAATAAATGGTTTGCTTCGGTCCTTTGCGAGAAAATCCCTGATCTTTTCCACCGGTGTGTACATCTGGCTTTCCATATCGCTTGTATCATTGTATCTGCGGTCATGGAAGACTCCCTCATAATGAATGAGACGTGTCGGATCCAGCTTTCGAAATCTCTGCGACATTTCATAGATCACCCTGCCGCCAAAAGATTCATTCCCGCAGGACCAGATCAAAACAGCCGGATGGTTCTTGTCTCTCTGATAGATAGAATCTACTCTGTCCAGCATCGGCGCCAGCCATTCCTCCTTGTCATTTGGAACGATTCCGTCCATATCTCCATTCATTTCCGCCAGATCCCATGAGCCGTGGGATTCCAGATTAGTCTCATCAATCATATAGATGCCGTATTCATCACAAAGTCTGTAGATCAAAGATGCATTTGGATAATGGCATGTCCTTATAGCATTGATATTATTCTGTTTTATCGTTTCAAGATCCTTACGGAGTTCAGCCTCTGTTACTACACGTCCGCTCACTGAACTGAATTCGTGTCGGTTCACTCCTTTGAATACGATCCGCTTTCCGTTTAATGTCATCACACGGTTCTTCATCTCAAAGCGGCGGAATCCAACCTTTTCAGATACCAGCTCTAATACTTCCCCGTCTGCATCAAGGATTTCTATCAGCAAATCATAAAGGTTCGGCTCTTCCGCGCTCCAAAGCAGCGGATTTTTCACAGTCCTGCCGCAAAAAACTTCAGATTCTAAAGCCTTCTCCTCTTGAAAAACAATCTCACCGCTTTTAGAAAGGCAAAACCGCACTGTTCCCGACATATCTTCCCGTGCCGCCATCATCTCAAGTCTGATATCCAGCGAAGCTTCTAAAAGATCCTGGTCCGGGATAGCGCTGATCTTCATATCACCCACATGGATATCCGGAACTGTATACAGATAAACATCTCTGTAAATACCGGAAAACCGATAAAAGTCCTGATCCTCGCACCAGCTTGCGCTTGTCCACTTAAACACCTGTACCGCCAGCTTGTTTTCCCCATCTTCTATATATTCCGTCAATTCAAATTCTGACGGGGTAAACGAATCTTCACTATATCCGACAAATGCTCCATTAAGCCACAGCGCCAGACCGCTCTCTGCTCCCTGAAAGGATATAAAGATACGTTTTCCCTTCATACGGTTTGGCACGGTAAAATATTTCACATAGCTTGCTGCCGGATTAAAATACTGCGGTATCTCTCCTGGACGGATATCATCATGCCCCTCCCATGGATACTGAACATTCGCGTATTGGGGAGCGTCATAGCCCTCCATCTGGATATGGGCCGGTACATGGATATCGTCCCAGTCCCTGCAGTCAAAGTCCTTTCTTTCAAAGCCGGCAATCCTGCCTTTAAGATTCTTTGCGTAATGAAACTTCCAGACTCCATTCAGGCTTTCCTTAAACTCCTCTGTCTGAAGCTCTAAATCCTCCAAAGAAGCATAATATCTATGATCAGAATGCGCATCCAGCCTTGCGTCCTTAAAATACCCCGGATCCTTTAGTTTCTCATGATCAAACACTCGCATTACATAACCTCCTGCTTTTATTTCTGTCTTTATTTAACCCCGCCTGGCTATTCTTTATCCATTTAGCGGGATCCCCGGATAAAACTAATCTGTTTTTTGTATTATAATATATGTAGACAGAAAAATGTACAATATGATAAACTTAAAAATATAACATTTTGAAACAGGTGATATTTATGCCGATACATTTCAGGAATACTCCTGCCGCCGAACCTTTTCTCTTTGACTCCATTGGAAGTCATTGGAACCAGTCACATGTCCTGCGTCCAAAGGGATACCCCCTTTTCCATTATCTGCAGACTGAAAAAGGCCGTGGGATCATAAAGATACGAGATATAGAATATACCCTGAACGAGGACGAAGGTCTCCTGATCGCTCCTTACATTCCCCATTCCTACGCAAAAGACAGTCTTAAGTGGACGACACTTTTTGCCACTTTTACAGGGCGTATCCAAAGCAGCATTCCGTCTGTCATCAGATACCGCCCTGTTTTATTCATTGACAGGGAGCGGGGGGTACATATTAGAAATCTTGTTGATGAAATTATGAGAAAATGGGACTCACTTTCTACCGATACATATGACCAGTCCATCTACTGCTACCGGATGCTCATGAGCTTTACCGACAGTGCCTTGACCCAGTCACTTACTGATGAACCGCTGTATATGCACTATGTGGAACCCGTAGTCAAAGAAATCGAAGCCCATTACAGCACAGAGCTTACAGCCCGGGAATTAAGCCGGATGGTCTATGTCACTCCTCAATATCTGTCCCGTCTGTTCAAGCGGTTTTTGGGCTGCTCCGTTTACGAATACCTTACTTCCTGCCGGATTGGCCGGGCAAGAGAACTTCTGCTTACCCACCCTGACTTAAGTGTACAAAAGATCGCTTATCAAGTCGGATATAATGACGCCAGTCACTTTACCGCAATGTTCAAAAAAACAACCGGCATAACCCCGTTAGAATTCCGCAGGACAAATTGATCTATGGCGGTATACAGTTTTAAACTATTTTTCTTCATCATTTCCTTTTGCTGTGCTGATCATAAAAATAACGATCTACCAGAATACATTATCTCCTACGATGATACCTTTGCGACCGGTAAAGGAGGCCCAGAAGAAAAGACATTTTTTTACCTGGCTGTTCCGTTCCCCGCTAAGCACAGCCTTGGCAGCTTTGTAGGCGGAATCCATAGGTCCCCTCTGCAGGACTTCGTCAAGCTTGCCGGATCTGACCGGAGAGAACTGTCCGGACTGGTAGATCACTTCCCTTATTGTATTTGGAAATTTTGAACTGCCTACCCGGTTCATAATAACTGTGCCGACGGCAATCATACCTTCGTAGCTTATGCCCGCCTCACATTCAAGGATAGCAGCCAGTAAAGCAATCGTATCTGCGTCTGCGTTTTTTGCTTCTTTCATCTCAGCTTCTAAAGCTTTGGCTTCTTTTAACTGAAGGGAATAATCATCATATTGTCCGGATGTCTCAGAAAGGCGTGAAGCCAGGTCTTCCTGCTGCTTGTCCAGATCTTTTTCGAGTTTTTTCAGTTCTTTTTGCTCTTTTTTCAGTGTGTTCTGCTTTTTTTCTACATTTTCACGGATATTCTGTAATTCTTCCAGCATATCACGGTCATAATCGCTGATCAGGGTCACATATTCTGCGTTGTTTAAGAAATCTGCCATGCTTTCGGAAGATAACAGGACTTGAAGCAAAGAGATGCTTCCTCCCTCATACATGAATTTGATCCGTTCTTTCATGGCCTTATAGTGATTTTCTTCATTCAGCTTAGCGGCTGCAAGGTTAAGTTCTGCTGTTTCGATCGCTTCTGACTTTTCTTTGATCTCTTTAGAAGTATTTTCAAGCTTTCTGCTTAAAGTATCAAGTTTGTCATTCATGGTATCAATGTCATCTTGCAGCTCAGACGTCTTTTCTTCCAGTTCTGAGGATGAAGGTGCGGCGTATACAAGATTGCTGGGGATGATAAGGGCACTAACGCATAAAAGTGCAATGCAGTCTTTGAGTATACGATGATATCTCTTTTTTAACATACAGGTTCCCTTTCTGCATCTATTCATAATATTGTAATAAAGTGCGAGGCGCAATTTGAAGTATCTGCGCAACGCTAGTCTTTATTATACAGCACGTTGCACTATAAAGCAAATTTTGATAAAATATTTAAGAAATAGATAATAATCTACACTGGAAAGGAATATACAATATGAAGAAATATGAGGATGAGCATTACCAGTATGAGAACATAAAGGACAGGATCTACCCATGGGTCAAAAATGAGATGAAAGACAGCCATGCCTTAAATGGAAAACGGATGTCAAAAAATGCGGCGGCAATTGCATTTGTGGGAGATTTGAAGATTGTCTTCGCGATAAAAAGAGACGGGGATAATTATGAGATCATCATGGATAATATGCTTGCTCCTGATACAGATATAGAAGAGCTGTACTATACTGCCTGTAAGAATCTCGCGCGGGATGTTGAGTTTGTGATAGGAAATACATGGGACGGCGCCTACAGCATAATCGCGGATGGTATACATGAGGCAAGTTCTGTATGTTTTAAGCATATCTGGCAGGTATGCGCGGATAAGCTTGAGGATGACCTTGTGATCATGGTGCCGTGTAAAGATACTGTATTGTTCGCTCCAGCCAGTCAGAGAAAGGTAGTAGAGGGCCTGCTTATGCACGGTAAAGGAGCGTATGATACGGCAGCGGACCGTATTACGGACATGACATTTTTATTTTCAAAGGAGAGAAAGGAACTGACCGTATATGGAGCATAGGATTCGGATGATTGGCTTTGATCTGGATGGTACATTGCTGACAACAGATAAGAGACTGACGGAATATACAAAGAAAGTATTAAAGAGAGCAGTTGATGCGGGAGTCGTCATACTTCCGGTCACAGGAAGACCCTTGAGCGGTATTCCAAAAGAGATTACCGGCTTTCAGGGGATAAGGTATATGATCACCTCTAATGGGGCAAGGATTGTGGAAAATGGAAAAACGATCCATGAGAATCTTCTTCCTGTCGAAAAAGCAAGGAAAATCTTGGATATTTTTGAAGAGTATGATACACTACAAGATGTATACTTTGACGGGCAGGGATATATGCCGGAAGAATTTTTAAAGAGGATCAGCGATTATGTATCATCACCTGCAATGGTACAGTATATGAATTCAACGAGAATTCCGATAGATGATCTGCGTGAGAAACTGGACGAAGAAAATAGGGGGCTTGATAAGATACAGGCCCTTTTTAGCAGAAAAGAAGAACAGAAAGAGGCGTGGGAGCGTGTTAAGCTGCTGGGAGACGTAGAAGTTACTGGGGCGCTTGCTAAAAATATTGAAGTCAATGCAGGCGGTGTTCACAAAGGGGCAGCACTTTTATGGCTGGCGGAAAGTCTTGGCATTGAAGGCAGCAGGGTCATGGCTTTCGGAGATGGTTTAAATGACGTTATGATGCTTAAGGCGGCAGGAGTCGGCGCGGCTATGGCAAATGCCGTACCGGCTGTGTTAGAAGCGGCTGACATAGTGACTTCGTCCAACGATGAAGACGGGGTCGCGTTAGCTGTTGAAAAATATGTATTAAATAGATCCTGATGATATATATTTTTTTATTGAACATTATTTTGCGAAGAAAGGGAGAAGGATATGCTGGACGTTTTAAAAGTGTTTATTCTTGGAGTAGTAGAAGGGATTACGGAATGGCTGCCTGTAAGCAGCACGGGGCATCTGATCTTAGTCGGGGATATATTGAAGCCGGGCTTAAGCGATGCGTTTATGGAGATGTTTAACGTAGTGATACAACTTGGAGCGATCATGGCGGTGGTTGTGCTGTATTTTCATAAGCTGAATCCATTTTCACCGACTAAGACGAATAAACAGAAGATGCTCACATGGCAGATGTGGATCAAAGTAGTGATAGCCTCAGTACCGGCGGCGATCATTGGAATACCTTTTAATGATATCCTTGATAAGGTTTTTTATAAACCGCTGCCGGTCGCGATCATGCTTATTATATATGGCGTGCTTTTTATTATCATAGAGACGCGCAATGCGGAAAAGAAACCTTCAGTCAGGAGGATATCTGATCTTACGATCGGGATGCTGGTGTGGATCGGGGTTTTCCAGATGCTGGCTCTGATCCCGGGTACTTCACGTTCAGGAGCAACGATCGTAGGAGCGCTTATGATAGGAGTTTCCAGGGAAGTGGCGGCAGAGTTTACGTTTTTTCTTGCGATTCCGGCTATGTTCGGCGCGAGTCTTATCAAGCTTTTGAAATTTGGGTTTGAATTTACCGGTCAGGAATTGGGGCTGTTATTGTTCGGATGTGTGATTTCTTTTGCGGTTTCTATTTTTGCTATTAAGTTCTTGATGAATTATATTAAGAAGAATGATTTCAAAGTGTTTGGGTATTACCGTATCATACTGGGAGGTTTGATCGTGCTTATTACGCTGATACAGATGGTTTTTGTGTAAATATGCATATTAACAAGTGGGTTTTTAATGAAAATATGTAGAAAAACCCACTTGTTTTTTATTTGAAGTATGATAAAATATGTACTGTAATGTATTTTTATGCAAAAATTGGAGGAGAGGTTTATGAAGAAGAAATTAATCAGTATGTTATTGATCACAGCGTGCGTATTTTCTATGGCGGCATGCAAAAGCAGCAAAGATGAAGGAAGCAAGGAAGAAAAAAGCGAGGATGGGAAGCAGACACTTGTTATGGCAACAAATGCAGAGTTTCCGCCTTATGAGTTCCATGAAGGCGATGATATCGTAGGTATTGATGCGGAGATGGCAGCAGCGGTAGCAGAAGAACTTGGAATGGATTTTAAGATTGAAGATATGGCATTTGATTCTATCATTCCTGCGGTTGACAGCGGAAAAGCCGATATTGGCGTAGCAGGTATGACAGTAACAGAAGATCGTCTTCAGAATGTAAATTTTTCGGATACATATGCGAAGGCAACACAGGTTGTTATCGTAAAAGAGGACAGTGATATTAAAGGTCCTGAGGCCCTGACAGGGAAGAAGGTAGGGGTTCAGCTTGGAACAACAGGCGATATCTACGCAAGTGATATTAAAGATGCGCAGGTTGAACAGTATAATAAAGGCTTTGAGGCTGTACAGGCATTGACACAGGGTAAGATCGATGCGGTAGTGATCGACGGGGAGCCGGCAAAGGAATTTGTAAAAGATGCAAAGGAGCTTAAGATTCTTGACGAGGCATTTACAGAGGAAGAGTATGCGATCGCCATCGCGAAGGATAATGAGGAATTATTAGAAAAAGTAAACGGGGCGCTTGCAAAGTTAAAAGAATCCGGAAAGATGGACGAGATTGTCGCAAAGTATATTAAGTCAGATGCTGAGTAGCAGCAGATAGGGATAAAGTATGTTTCAGGGATTGCAGGAGAAGTTTATAAATAATTTTATTACGAAAGACCGCTGGCAGTATATTGCAGATGGACTGATCACAACTTTGCAAGTGACATTTTTCGCGGTTATCATAGGTATTGTGCTGGGCTTTCTTGTAGCGATAGTGCGTTCTACCTATGACAAAACCGGAAAACTTAAGCTTCTGAATATACTCTGTAAGCTGTATCTGACAGTTATCCGTGGGACACCTGTGGTTGTGCAGCTCCTTATTATCTACTTTGTGATCTTCGGGAGCGCGAGGGATATCAGTAAAATCGTGGTTGCGGTTATGGCATTCGGCTTTAACTCAGGAGCCTATGTGGCGGAGATTTTCCGCTCCGGGATCATGTCAGTTGACAACGGGCAGTTTGAGGCGGGGCGGAGCCTGGGATTTAACTATGTACAGACGATGTGTTATATTATCATGCCGCAGGCGTTTAAGAATGTGCTCCCTGCGCTTTGCAATGAGTTTATCGTACTTCTTAAAGAGACCTCCGTGTCCGGTTACATTGCGCTGCAGGATCTTACAAAGGGCGGAGATATTATCAGGAGCCGTACTTATGATGCGCTTATGCCTCTGCTTGCAGTCGCGATCATCTATCTGACGATGGTGATCATATTTACAAAGCTGGTAAATATACTGGAGAGGAGGCTGAGGAGCAGTGACCATTAATTACGGAGATACTTTGATCAAAGTTCAGGATCTGCATAAGGTATTTGGAAAACTGCATGCTCTTAATGGGATTTCAGAGGAGATACATAAGGGCGAGGTTGTAGTGATCGTAGGTCCGTCAGGTTCCGGAAAGTCAACGTTTTTACGTTCTTTGAACCTCTTGGAAGAGCCTTCCGGGGGGAAGGTATATTTTGAGGGTGAGGATATTACAGATAAAAAGGTAGATATCAATAAACACCGGCAGAAGATGGGGATGGTATTCCAGCATTTTAATTTGTTTCCGCATAAAACTATTTTGCAGAATATAACGCTCGCGCCTGTCAAGCTTTTAAAAAAGAGTAAGGATGAGGCCGAAAAACAAGGGATGGAGCTGCTTAGTCTGGTAGGACTTGAGGAGAAGGCGAATGCTTATCCGTCCCAGCTATCCGGCGGACAGAAGCAGCGGATCGCGATCGTCCGCTCTCTTGCGATGGATCCGGACGTTATGCTTTTTGACGAGCCTACATCAGCACTTGATCCGGAGATGGTAGGAGAAGTGCTGGAGCTTATGAAGAAGCTTGCCCGTGACGGCATGACTATGGTGGTTGTTACGCATGAGATGGGATTTGCCAGGGAAGTAGCAACAAGAGTCATCTTTATGGATGAGGGACAGATCAAAGAACAGGCAGGGCCGGAGGAGTTTTTTGGGAATCCGAAGGATGAGAGACTGAAGGAATTTTTGTCAAAGATATTATAAGTATCAATATATGACAACTTAATAAGTATGATAAGTGATTCAAGGCAGGATCTGCCCTTGTGAAAACAAGGATACAGAGCCTGCCTCTTTTGTTCAAACTGTCATTACAAATTGTAATGATAGAATTATAAAATACATATCATAAATAGGTTGTAAATCGGAAAAGCCAATGATAGAATAGCAATGTTTTACTATTAAATATGAGCAGAAGGGAAAAGAAAGAAGGAAACAGGCAATGGAGTTTTTAAAAAGTGCAAAAGGAAAGGAATGGGCGACACAGTTTGTGTATTCGGTAGGGGGGAATCTGATCTATTGTATCGGCTTTAACCTGCTGATCGTACCGATGGGATTTTACAGCGGCGGTTTTATGGGAATGTCCCAGCTTGCAGGGCTGCTTCTCACGCAGGGTCTTCACCTGCCGATTCCGCCGGAGGCTAATATTACAGGTATTATTTACTTTGCGATCAATGTACCACTTATGTATCTGGGATATAAGATACTGGGAAAGGAATTTGCGGTTAAGACGCTTATCATGACTGGTATGATGAGCGCGTTTCTCGTCGCGATACCGATTCCTAAGATACCTTATGTGGAAGATTACCTGACATCAAGTATCATTGGAGGAATCGTATGCGGGCTTGGGAGCGGCCTTGTTCTCAGAGGAAGATCATCGGCAGGCGGCCAGGATATCATAGGTCTGTGCTGCACGAAGAAATTCGCGGATTTCAGTGTGGGGAAAGTGACCATCATAATAAATATTTTTGTATACGGACTTTGTATGTTCCTGTTTGATATAGAGATCGTTATCTATTCCCTGATATACGCTACGGTGCTGTCAGTGGCGGTTGACCGTGTACATATCCAGAATATCAATACAAGTGTTATGATATTTACAAAAAAGATCGGAATTTCCAAGGCGATCATGGAACAGACCGGACGCGGGGTGACGAACTGGGATGGAGAGGGGGCATATACGCATCGGACGTCATATATTCTGTTTGTCATGATATCAAAATATGAGGTGGCACAGCTGAAAAAAATTGTGAGAAAGCTGGATCCGGACGCATTTATGATCTTTACAGAAGGATGCTCGGTGGACGGGAATTTTGAAAAGAGGTTATAATGTAAAAGTCTGTACATTTCCGGAAATTTTATATATAATAAAATATAATAACATTATTTTATTAAGGGAGGTTTTCACCAATGGAAATCAGAGAAGGCTTTATGCCATACTTAGAGTACAAAACATATTATCGTGTCGTGGGGAAAAAGACAGGTAATAAAAAACCGCTGGTTCTTCTGCATGGAGGACCGGGCTCTACACACAATTATTTTGAAGTGCTGGACAGGCTTGCAGAAGAAGACGGACGTGAGATCGTAATGTACGATCAGATTGGATGCGGGGAATCTTATGTAGAGAACCGTCCGGACTTATGGAATGCGACGACATGGATCAATGAGCTGGTTGCTTTAAGAGAACATCTTGGATTGGATGAGATGCATCTTTTGGGACAGTCATGGGGCGGCATGCTCCTGCTTGACTATGTGTGCAACCACAAACCGCAGGGACTTAAGAGTCTGATACTTTCCAGTACACTGCCGGCATCCTGGATGTGGGGGATCGAGCAGCACCGTATGATCAAGGAACTTCCTCAGGAGATGCAAGATGCTATCGAGAAAGCGACTTCAACCAATGATTACAGCGATCCGGTATATCAGGCGGCTGAGACAGAGTATATGCTCCGCCATGCGGCAGGCGCAGTGACAGATGAGTCTCCGGAGTGCTTAAGACGTCCGGTTAAAAAAGGCGGCGAGGCATATGTTGTAGGATGGGGACCGAATGAGTATACGCCGATGGGTACGCTCAAAGAATACGATGTGACAGAGCAGCTTAAGGATATCAAGGAGCCGGCTCTTGTTATCAACGGAGGAAATGACCTGTGTACACCGTACATCGCGAAATATATGTATGACAGGATCCCGAATTCTGAGTGGGAACTTTTCCGTACCTGCCGCCATATGTGCTTTGTAGAAGACAACGACAGATATGTAGAACTTATGAAAGAATGGCTGAATAAGAACGACTGATAAAGATAATAAAAAGGGACATTCCGGTGAAAAAGAGAATGTCCCTTTTTATTTTACAGATATCCTCCGTCTACCCCTAAGATCTGCCCTGTCATATATTCCGGCGCATTTGCAAGATCCCATATCACTTTTGCTATTTCAGCAGGCGAACCAAAACGCCCCATCGGGATATCATATTCTAATGCCTTTTTTTCTGATTCGCTTAGCTGACTGTTCATAACTGTGTCAATCACTCCGCAGGCAATGGCATTTACCTGTATGTTACTTGGCGCAAGCTCTTTTGCCAGCGCGCGGGTAAGTCCGTTTACACCGGACTTGGAGGCAGAGTAGGCCGCCTCCATGGAAGCTCCGGATACTCCCCACATAGAAGAGACATTGATGATCCGGCCCCTCTTTTCAGATACCATCTTAGGTATGGCGGCACGGCAGCAATAAAAGACAGAAGACAGATTTGTTTGTATCACTGCATCCCATTCATCATCACTCATGTCACTCAAAAGTCCGATATGGGAAATACCTGCGTTGTTTACCAGCACATCAAGCCGGCCGCAGACTGTCTCTATCTTTTTGAAAATCTCACGCACTTCTTTTGGATTCCCTGCATCTCCCATTACAATGTCGCAGGAAGCTCCTTCTATGCGGTCAATGGTTTCTTTTACCTGTGTAAGCTCGTCTGCCGAGCTGCGGCAATTCAGAAAAACGTGGTAGTTATTTTTTGCAAAAAGAAGAGCGGAACTTCTCCCGATTCCCCGGGAAGCTCCCGTGATAAGAACATATTTTTTCATCAAGGACCTCCGATTTTATGATCAAAATATAAAATTTGTCTAAACATGAAATGAAATTGGATTTTCCAGACAATTATTATACACCAGAATCATTGCCATTTGAAGCTTCAGGTGCTATTATTTACATATTAATTTTTAAAATCAGTTTCTGTAAAATAGTATATAATAGAAGGAGTTATACAATGCTTTCCAAATTCAGTGTTAAAAAACCTTATACAGTAGTGGTGGGGGTAGTCCTGGTTATTATACTGGGAGTTGTCTCGTTCACAAAGATGACGGTAGATCTGCTTCCCAGTATGAACCTGCCTTACGCGATCGTGATGACAACTTATCCGGGCGCGAGTCCGCAGGAGGTAGAGGAGATCGTAACAAAGCCTGTGGAGCAGACGATGGCCACGGTCAGCAATATTAAAGATATTATGTCTGTGTCCGGCGAGAATGCTTCTACCGTTTTGATGGAGTTTGAGCAGACTGCCAATATGGATTCTGTGACCATTGAAATGAGAGAAAGCCTGGATCAGATCAAGGGATTCTGGCCGGATGAAGTAACGAATCCTATCATCATCAAGCTGAATCCGGATATGATGCCGGTGCTTGTTGCGGCAGTGAGCGCGAAGGGCGACAGTACTCCGCAGGTCAGCAAGACGGTTGAGAACGAAGTGATACCGGAGATCGAAAGCGTGGAAGGTGTTGCTTCTGTGTCGGTGACAGGAAGCATTGAGGAGACTGTTGAGATTACAGTGAATGAGGACAAGATAGATGAAATCGGCGATGATATCAAGGCAGAGATGAAAAAGCAGCTTGACGATGCGAGGAGTGCTCTAAATGATGCGAAAAAGCAGGTTAAAAGTGGTAAGAGCGCATTGGAATCAGGCAAGAAAAAGGCGGCTGCCGGTATGGAAAAGGCAGAAGCGCAGGTTTCTGTTAAAAGTGAAGAGCTTAAACAGGCACAGCTTGAACTGACAGAGAAAAAAGCAGAGTTAAATGTGCAGGAGACGCAGATCAAGCAGAATCTTGCGCTTGTTCAGAGCGGAAAGAAGGAAGCGCAGACGCAGCTTGACAGCCTGACAGAAGCGAAGAAGTCTTATGATGCCCTGAAGACGCAGTATGATTCCATTCCGGAGGGAACTCCCGGAAAAGAGGAGATCGGCCAGCAGATTGCCCAGATGGAAGAGGCGCTGAAAAATTATGATACTACATACAGTACGCTGACAGAAACGATAAAAGAGCTTGATAAGCAGGAAAAGCAGATGCAGGAAGCTCAGGAGAAGATGAGCGCAGGAAAAGATGAGCTTAGCAAGATAGAAAAGCAGGTGAATGACGGCGCTATGTCTCTTGCGAAGGCAAGAGGAAAGCTTGCCTCAGCGCAGCTTCAGGCAGCAGTCGGGATCGGAGAAGGCACGGCACAGCTCGCGGCGGGAGAATCTGCTCTTAAAATGCAGGAGGAACAGCTTAAAACGGCAGAAAAAGAGGCGGAAGACAGTGTGAAGATAGAGGATATTTTGTCTGCCGATACGGTTAAAACACTTCTCTCCGCGCAGAATTTCAGCATGCCTGCAGGTTATGTTAAGGAAGACGGAATTGATTATCTTGTGAGGATCGGTGATAAATTTAAGAGCCTGGATGAGCTGAAGGATTTTACACTTTTGGATATGGAAGATATCGACCCGGTAAAGCTTACGGATGTCGCAGCTGTAAAGCTTACGGATAATGCGGATGAGACTTACGCAAAGATCAACGGGAAACCGGGAGTAATGCTGAGCGTCCAGAAGCAGACGGGATATTCCACAGGTGACGTCAGTGACAGGGTCTTAGAGAGATTTGACCAGATCCGTAAAGACAATCCGGATATCCATGCGGTAACACTGATGGATCAGGGTGTTTATATTGATATGATCGTGAATTCTGTCCTTCAGAATCTTCTTTACGGGGCAGTGCTTGCAGTGCTCATCCTGCTTGTCTTTTTAAAGAGTATCCGTTCGACGCTGGTCATCGCCTGTTCGATTCCGATCAGTATTATGACAGCGCTTGTAGCCATGTATTTTTCCGGGATTACTCTGAATATTATCTCGCTGTCGGGACTGGCGCTTGGAGTCGGTATGCTTGTAGATAATTCGATCGTGGTAATTGAAAATATTTACCGTATGAGGAATGAGGAGGGTGTGCCGGCAAGAAAAGCTGCAATGTACGGAGGACAGCAGGTAAGCGGCGCGATCATGGCATCGACGCTTACGACAGTTTGTGTATTTCTTCCAATTGTATTTGCGGAAGGAATTACAAGACAGTTGTTTGTAGATATGGGGCTTACTATCGCTTATTCTCTTCTTGCAAGTCTTTTAGTAGCGCTTACAGTTGTGCCGATGATGTCGGCGGGGCTTCTTCGCGGGACGAAGCAGAAAGAAAGTAAATTTTTTGTGAACATTAAAGAAGTATATGGAAAAGTTCTGGCAAAGGCTTTAAAATTAAAGGTGTTAGTACTGCTTGGCGCGTTGGCGTTATTTATAGGAAGCGCGTTTTTGGCAGCGTCCAACGGAACAGAGTTTATGCCGCAGATGGAAAGTACGCAGATCAGCATGACGCTTGAGACAGAGAAGGGAACCAGTCTTGAGGATACCGGCAAAGAGGCAGATAAGGTAATGGATATCCTTGGCGGCATAGATGATATTGAGGATGTGGGCGCGCTTGTATCTTCTTCTGATATGATGGGGACGCAGGTGGAGAAAAATGTCATTTCCTTCTACGCGATTACGAAGGAGAATCCTGTTCTTTCTAATAAGCAGCTTCAAAAGGAGATTGAAAAGTTAACGAAGGATATCAATGGAGAGCTGACTATCAACATGTCTGAGATGGATATGAGCGCTCTTGGAAGTTCTGGTATCAATGTTGAGATCCGGGGCAAGGATTTAGACAAGCTCCAGGAGATTTCAAAAGATGTTAAGAAGATTGTGGAATCTTCGAAGGGAACACAGAATGTATCTGACGGGACAGAGGATAACACAGAGGAGCTTCGTGTAGTGATCAATAAAGATAAGGCGGCGAAGCAGGGGCTTACTGTTGCGCAGGTGTATCAGGAACTGCATGGGAAGATTGCTGAGCCGTCATCGGCGATGACCCTTGGGACAGATACACAGGATTATGATGTGTATGTGAGGGATGATGAGAACGAGAGCCTGACTAGGGATGATATCCGTAAGATAAAGCTCACTGTGACGAAGCAGGATGGGACGACAAAAAAAGTGAAGCTGTCTAAGGTGGCAGACTTTGTGGATACTTCAAGTTTTCAGTCTATCAATCGAAAGGCGCAGACGAGATATACGTCTGTGACTGCAGAGATTAAAGAAGACGACAATATCGGACTGGTGAGCAACAGGGTAAAGGATGCCCTGAAAGATTATGAGGTGCCGGAAGGGTATGAGATTGAGATGACTGGAGAAGATGAGACGATCAATGAAGCGATGACGGAAGTCTTTAAGATGCTTGCGCTTGCGCTGGTGTTTATGTACTTGATCATGGTGGCACAGTTTCAGTCGATGCGTTCACCGTTCATTATCATGTTCACTGTTCCGCTTGCGTTTACAGGAGGCTTTCTGGCACTGTGGATCGCGGATATGCCTGTCAGTGTGATCGCGATGATCGGGTTCGTTATGTTGTCGGGTATTATCGTAAACAATGGTATTGTGTTTATTGATTATACCAATCAGCTTATTGAAGAAGGCAGACATAAAAAGGCGGCATTAGTAGAAGCAGGAAAGACAAGGCTTCGTCCGATCATAATGACGGCGCTGACTACGATCCTTGGCTTGTGTACAATGGCAGTTGGAGTCGGTATGGGATCAGATATGGTTCAACCGATGGCAGTCGTAACGATTGGCGGATTAATATATGGAACGATATTGACATTGATCGTTGTTCCTTGTATATTTGATCTGTTTCATAGAAAGGAGAAGGCGAGACTGAGAGAGGGAATAGAAAAAGACGAATAGGGTAACAGTCTGGAATTGATGTGGAATTAGTGAGGCAGCATAGGATGAAATGAGGGCTGGAAATGTCAGAAGAGGAGATTAGAATGGTAAAAAAAGCAAAGGAGTTTGCGACGAAGGCACACGAAGGGCAGTTCCGTAAGGGGACGGACAAGCCTTATATTGTGCATCCGCTCGAAGTTGGGGATATTGTATCGTCTATGACGCAGGATGCTGAGATCATAAGCGCCGCATTGCTGCATGATACGCTTGAGGATTGTGAGCATGTATCGAAGTCTTTATTGGCACAGGAGTTTACACAGCGTGTAGCAGATATGGTCGCGCAGGAAAGTGAGGATAAATCCAAGACATGGATGGAACGTAAGCGGGCGACGATTGAGCATATCAGACATGCGCCCCATGAGGTGAAGCTTATCTGTCTGGCGGACAAGCTGGCTAATATGCGTGACATTGACAGAGATTATCCGGTTCTGGGGGATGAACTGTGGAACAGATTCAGGATGAAGGACAAAGATACGATTGGCTGGTATTATAAAGGAGTCAGGGATTCTCTGGAAAGAAGCCTTGGCCTGATGGGACCCTATGAAGAATACTGTATGCTCATTAAGAAAAATTTTGGATAGATGAGCATTGAATTTTAAGGTTTGGGGAAGTGTAGTTATGTCAGAAGTACGTAAACGGATTGTTTTCCATGGACGGGTACAGGGGGTGGGCTTTCGTTATACTGCCAAATATCTGGCGCAGTCTATGGGGCTTGCCGGATGGGTGAAAAATGAATATAACGGCACAGTCCTCATGGAAGTTCAGGGACGGGAGCTTTTGATCTTTAAGCTGATGGAAGGGCTGAACAGGAATATGCATATCGAGATCAGCTGGATTGACTCAGAGGATATCCCTGTAAAAGAAGAAAAAGGGTTTCGGGTCAGATAAAAATAATAGGATATCTTGATATTGCTGCATGAATAACGGAGAAGAGCTATGGACAACAAAACAGAAAAGAAAAGCGTAAAAAGCAGAATCGTGTCTGCCGCGTGGCAGTTATTTTACGAGAGAGGGTACAATGGAACTACTGTAGATGAAATCATTGAATTATCAGGCACTTCGAAAGGTTCTTTCTATTATTATTTTGACACAAAGGATGAACTTTTGAATACGCTGTCACTTGTTCTGGATGAATATTATGAAGAGATGGATCATGAGATGTGTGAGGATATGAACAGCTTTGATAAACTGATGTATATTAACTTTATGGCTCATACGATGATGGAAGAAAAGATCAGTATAGACCTTCTTTCCTCTCTGTATTCAACGCAGCTTGTCGCGGCAGGGCAAAGACGGCTTTTAGATCAGAACCGCCATTATTATAAATTAGTGACAAGGATTGTGGAAGAAGGACAAAAAAGAGGAGAGATCTGTAATGTAAAACCAGTCAGCGATATCGTACACTACTATGCGATGTGCGAAAGGGCACTGGTATATGACTGGTGCCTGAATAAAGGTGATTATTCGCTCAGCAGTAAAAGTAAAGAGCTGATGCCTGTTATGATGGAGCATTTTAAGAGCTGAATCTTTATCATTCTCTTAGCGCGCTGTCTTTTCCTATCTCAAAATGGTCAGCTTTTAAGATGGCAAAGGATTTTTCAAACTCCCCTTCCCTCATATACTGTACCATTTTCTTTAAGTTATCATTCGTTTTTGGAATCCGCATTCCGTTTTTAACAGAAAACTGTCCGATGCGGATCAGTTCAGAAAGTGTGTTTTCATAAACTTTATTGATACGGCTGTTATGAAGCGCGCTGATGATCTCCATATGCATATCTGTATCCGCGATTTCCCATTTGTAGACATCTTTAGAAGCCGCGCACATGCGGACAACCTTTTCCTCAAGGCGGTAAGAATATTCCACATGCTGGCCGGAGGTGAAGATGAACCGGAAAGCAGAGGTTTCTAAAAGTTCCCTGAGCTGATAGATTTCCTCAATATCCTGGTGGGTTATTTTTTTAACTGTTATGGATCTGTAATAGTCGGATTCGATCAGTCCTTCAGTCTGCAGCATCTGGATAGCGCTTCTTACAGGGCTGCGGCTCATGCCAAGCTCCTTGGTCAGCATGGATTCTGTAAGGGGCATTCCCGGCGGATATGTGAGATCCATAATATTCTGTTTGATCTTTTCGTATGCCTGTTCGGCAAGAGATAATGATTTTTCTGACATAATCTTCCCCGATCCGTAATCAGTTTTGAATTTGTATGGCTGAATTGTATCATTTTTCTATGATAGATTCAAGAAATTTTGTTGACTTTGTGTACAAAAAATGATATGTTATACATAACGATAAATTGTATACAAATTATTTGAATGTATACAATAAAGGCGGATGTAATGGAATCCGCGGTATCATAACAAAGAACGGACAAGGAAGGTACGAATCATGAAATTAGGTTTTATCGGTACAGGTAACATGGCATCAGCGATCATGGGCGGTGTGATCGGAAAAGGTCTTTTTAAGGCAGATGAGATCATCGGCGCGGATCTGTTCGCGCCGGGCAGGGAGAGGGTAAAAGAGCAGTTTGGAATTCATGTGACAACAGACAATAAAGAGGTAGTAAGTAAGGCGGAGGTTATCATTCTGTCTGTGAAGCCGCAGTTTTACGCGGATGTGATCGCCGGAATTAAAGATGAGGTGACAGATGAAAAGATCATTATCACGATCGCGCCGGGCAAGACTCTTGGCTGGCTTTCTGAGCAGTTTGGAAAAGCGGTAAAGATCGTACGCACGATGCCGAATACTCCGGCTATGGTTGGAGAGGGTATGACAGCAGCATGCCCCAATGAGCATATGACAGAAGAAGAAATAACGCAGGTCAAAGAAATTCTTGAAAGTTTTAGTAAAGTGGAGATTGTACCGGAAAAGCTCATGGATGTTGTAACAGCAGTCAGCGGAAGTTCACCGGCTTATGTATTTATGTTTATTGAAGCTATGGCAGATGCCGCTGTGTCCGGCGGTATGCCAAGAGCGCAGGCCTACAGGTTTGCGGCACAGGCAGTTTTAGGAAGCGCGAAGATGGTACTTGATACCGGCAGGCATCCGGGAGAACTGAAAGATATGGTATGTTCACCGGCAGGGACTACGATAGGAGCTGTGCGTACATTGGAGGAAAGAGGATTCAGAAGCGCAGTGTTTGAGGCCGTGAAGGTCTGTGAAGAGATTTCCAGAAGCTTGTAACAGCAGCTTAATATAGGGACACTGATATCTGATCGGGGCATAAGCAGATATCTGGTGGGATAAAAAACCTTGGAGCGAGAAGAGATTTTCCTTCAAGGTTTTGTATTACTGTTTTTTAAGACCATGTATACATAAATCATAAAATATCAATAGAAAATTTATGGCAGTTATAGTAACATATATTAAAGTCAATAATAGACAAAGATGTGAAATATTAAGGCAGCGGCTTTGAAATAAGATCGGAGGGGTTCATTGGAACATAAAAAGGAACTTGAATATTTTGAAATTGACGGGGCTTTTGGGGGAAATCAGGACTGGTTCACTAATGTAGTCATGAATATCGGCGGCTGTGCCGCGGCAACAGCGTGTGACTGCTGTATTTATCTTGCGAAACATATGAAAGCTAAAGAGCTGTATCCGTTTGATACGGACTGCCTCAACAAAGAAGATTATAAACGGTTCAGTCAGATCATGAAACCATACATCAGACCAAGAGTGGGCGGAGTGAAAAAGCTTGCGTGGTTCATCAGCGGTTTTCAAAGATATCTTGAGGATATAGAGGCAGCAGGACGGATCGTGATAGAGGAGTTTTCAGGAGAACATACGGTAAAGGAAGCGGAGAGTTTTATAAAAGGCCAGATCAATAAAAATATGCCGGTCCCGGTTCTGCTTTTGCAGCATAAGGACAGGGAACAGTTTAAAGATTATATCTGGCACTGGTTTCTTATCGTAGGATATGAGCAGACGGCAGGAGACATAAAGATCAAGACAGCGACTTATGGAGAGGCCGTTGTGTTTTCCTTAAAAGAAATGTGGGAGACGGGATACGCGCAGAAGGGCGGTCTGGTTAAAATTGATTGTAATGATGTGAAAAGAGAATAAAAAGATTGTATTACACTTTACGAAATGAATGTTTTCGGCTACAATAAAGGACAGTTTGAAAATCAAATAAGGGACAGGATGAAACTGTCCCGAATATAAAAAAGTGAGGTATAAGTATATGGAAAATCCAGTTGTTACATTTGAGATGGAAAATGGTGATATTATGAAGGCAGAGCTGTATCCAAAGATCGCGCCGAATACGGTGGACAATTTTATCTCTCTGATCCGGAAAGGCTATTATGACGGACTTATCTTTCACCGCGTGATCAGAGGGTTTATGATTCAGGGCGGATGTCCGGACGGAACAGGTATGGGCGGTCCGGGATATAATATCAAAGGAGAGTTTGAGCAGAACGGATTTGCGAATGATCTGAAACATTCGGAAGGAGTACTTTCTATGGCAAGGGCCATGCACCCGGATTCTGCCGGTTCCCAGTTCTTTATCATGCATAAGGATTCGTCGCATCTTGACGGCTCTTATGCAGCGTTTGGAAAGATTACAGAGGGGATGGATGTGGTAAATAAAATTGCTGAGACTGATACAGATTATAATGACAGACCATTAGAAGTACAAAGAATGAAAAAGGTCAGTGTAGATACAAAAGGTATTGAATATGCAGAGCCAAAGAAGGCATAGGGAATACTGATATGGATATGGTGCGGACAGAGAAACTGATATTTGAATATGAGAAAAGAGACGAAGACGGCAATGTGACCGGGACTTCCCGTGCCATTGACGAAGTAGATATTGAAATAAAAGAAGGGCAGTTTATAGCTGTTCTGGGTCATAATGGTTCTGGAAAGTCAACCCTCGCAAAGCACCTGAATGCGATCTTAGTGCCCACAGAGGGGACTGTATGGGTGGGTGGCCGCGATACGAAGGAACCAGAGGAACTTTGGAATGTACGCCAGGCAGCAGGGATGGTCTTCCAGAATCCGGACAATCAGATCATCGGGACAGTTGTAGAAGAGGATGTGGGATTCGGACCGGAGAATCTTGGCGTACCGACCGATGAGATCTGGCAGAGAGTTGAAGACAGCTTAAAGTCTGTCGGCATGCTTTCCTACAGGCATCATTCGCCGAATAAACTTTCAGGAGGGCAGAAGCAGCGGGTGGCTATTGCAGGAGTGGTGGCGATGGAGCCTAAGTGTATCGTGCTGGATGAGCCTACTGCCATGCTAGATCCCGTAGGGCGCAAAGAGGTGTTGAAGACAGTTCAAAAGCTCAGGGAAGAAAAGAAGGTGACGGTAATCCTTATTACTCATTATATGGAAGAGGTTGTAGATGCAGACAGGATCTATGTGATGGATCATGGAAAAGTAGTGATGGAGGGAACTCCAAAGCAGATATTCAGCCAGGTAGAAAAGCTTAAGGAATACCGGCTGGATGTGCCGCAGGTGACCATACTTGCGGATGAGCTTAGGAAAAGGGGACTTATCATCCCAAGGGGGATCCTTAAAAAAGAGGAACTGGTACGCCTGATCGGCGGCATGGCGTGTTAGTGGATTTTTATGAGTGATCAGGAATAAGAAGGAGAGATTATGTCGATCAGACTGGAACATTTAAATTATATATACAGTCCGGGCACAGCTTATGAAAAGCATGCGCTTAAGGACATATGTCTGGAAATCCCCAGTGGAGAATTCGTGGGGATCATTGGGCATACCGGTTCAGGGAAGTCTACCCTTATACAGCATTTTAACGGACTTGTAAAAGCGACGGATGGAAAGCTCTTTTATAATGGAGAAAATATATATGAACAGGGATATGATATGAGGAATCTCCGCAATGAGGTGGGGTTAGTATTCCAGTATCCGGAGCATCAGTTATTTGAAATTGATGTGATGACGGATGTGTGTTTCGGTCCTAAAAATCAGGGGCTTTCTCCAGAGGAATGTAAAAAACGCGCATTGGAGGCATTAAGGCTTGTGGGGCTTAAAGAAAAGTACTACCATGTATCGCCTTTTGAACTGTCGGGAGGACAAAAAAGAAGAGCGGCTATCGCAGGGGTCCTTGCAATGCGTCCAAAGGTCCTTGTCTTAGACGAGCCGACGGCGGGACTTGACCCAAAGGGAAGAGATGATATTCTGGATCAGGTGGCATACCTTCATAAGCAGACAGATATGACGGTTATTTTAGTGTCTCACAGTATGGAGGATATCGCCCGTTACGCGGACAGGATCATTGTGATGGATCATGGCGAGGTGATGTACAATGACGAGCCTAAGAGTGTGTTTGCCCACTATAAGGAACTAGAGCGGGCAGGACTTGCGGCGCCGCAGGTGACATATATTATGCATGATTTAAAAGAACAGGGCCTGCCTGTGGATATTGATGTTACGACTGTTAATGAGGCGGCAGATGAGATTATGAAAGCATTGGGAAACAGGGTGTCAGAAACATCAGAAAGTGAACAGATGGAGAAGGAAAGATGATTCGAGATATAACTATAGGACAATACTATCCGGCAAAAAGCATACTGCATCGGCTTGACCCGCGGGTCAAGCTTGTCTCTACGCTGCTTTATCTGATCTCTCTGTTTCTTTTTAAAAGTATTGCAGGGTATTTGGTAGCCACGGTTTTTCTCATTGGGATCATACGGGCATCTAAGGTGCCTTTTGGATATATAGTGAAAGGGTTAAAGCCCATTGTCATGCTGCTTATGATCACGGTAGTATTTAATTTGTTTCTGCAAAAGGACGGTGAGATACTTTTGCGGGTGTGGCGGTTCAATATTACAACTGTCGGGCTTAGGAATGCAGTGTATATGGCAGTAAGGCTTATTTACCTGATTATAGGGTCCTCTTTAATGACATTTACCACGACGCCGAATGAATTAACAGACGGTATAGAGGCGCTTCTTCATCCGTTGAACAGGATACATGTTCCGGTACATGAGGTGGCTATGATGATGTCGATCGCGCTGCGGTTTATTCCTATTCTTTTGGAAGAGACGGATAAGATCATGAAAGCACAGCAGGCGAGAGGAGCCGATTTTGAGAGCGGCAATATCATACAGAGGGCAAAATCCATGATTCCGATCCTTGTTCCGCTTTTTGTGTCTGCCTTTCGCCGGGCATATGATCTTGCCATGGCAATGGAGGCAAGATGTTACCGCGGAGGTGAGGGCAGGACGAAGATGAAACCCTTGAAATATCATGGCAGAGACAGGGCTGCGTATGTGACTATGATCGTATATACAGCCGCGGTAGTTCTGGTTGGAAGATATGTTCCGTTTAAGGTATGGATATTCTAGCAAACTTTAAATATATATAATGATTGCGGCAGTATTTGGGAGGATAGATTTCATGAGAAGGGTGAGACTTATCGTCGCCTATGATGGTACGGATTATTGCGGATGGCAGGCGCAGCCCAATGGGATCACTATTGAAGAGGTATTAAACCGGGAGATCAGCAGACTCACCGGGGAAGAGATTCATGTGATCGGAGCCAGCCGTACGGATTCAGGAGTACATGCTCTTGGGAATGTGGCGGTGTTCGATACCGGCTCTTCTATCCCTCCTGAACGAATGGCATATGCTCTCAATCAGCGCATGCCCGGGGATATCGTGATCGTAAAGTCAGATGAAGTGGCATCAGACTGGCATCCAAGATATCAGAAAGATATCAAAAAGACATATGAGTATCATATATATAATGCGCCTGTGCTAAACCCTCTGAAAAGGAATTACAGCGCGTTTGTATCCTTTCCAATGGATGTAGGAAGAATGAGAAAAGGCGCGGAGTATCTTGTAGGAGAGCATGATTTTGTAAGCTTCTGCAATGTCCGGACAAATGTTTCTGACACCGTGCGTACCGTGGATGATATTACTATAACGCAGGATGGGGCGGATATCGTGATACGGATCAAAGGAAACGGATTTCTTTATAATATGGTCAGGATCATCGCAGGGACATTGATCAGGGTCGGGAGAGGATTTTATGAGCCGGAGAAGGTGAAAGAGATACTGGAAGAGAAAAAACGGACAGCGGCAGGAGTCACAGCTTCGGCAAACGGACTGGTTTTGATGGAAATCAAATATAATGAAAAGAAATGAGTAAATGTCAGATAAAAACGTTATGGATTTAACAAGACTGACAGATGAATAACAATATCCAGAAACAAAAAAATAAGAATAAAAATATGCAAAAAACTGAAATTTCATCTATACAAATCTTATTTTTGTGATAATATGATATTAGTATACTGTATTACATAAATGGGAGGTTTGTATATGGGAATGTTATTGAATCTGGTTCCGGTATTTGGAATCATCGCGCTTTTGTTCGCAGGGATGCTCGCGGCAAAGGTGGGAAGGCAGCAGCCAGGAACAGAGAGGATGCAAGAGATCGCCGGCTCGATCAGTGAAGGAGCGAGGGCATTTCTGACAGCGGAGTATAAGATCTTGATTTTCTTTGTTGCTGTTCTTTTTGTATTGATCGGGGTAGGCATTGGGAATTGGATCACAGCACTCTGCTTTGTGGTCGGGGCTCTGTTTTCTACGCTGGCGGGATATTTTGGGATGACTGTCGCGACGAAGGCGAATGTCAGGACGGCTAATGCAGCGAAAGAAAGCGGTATGAACAAAGCTCTTTCTATTGCGTTTTCCGGCGGAGCCGTTATGGGGATGTGCGTGGCCGGTCTGGGAGTGCTTGGTGTGAGCGCTATCTACATTTTCACCGGCAACGCGGATATATTATTCGGATTCAGTCTCGGCGCATCTTCTATCGCTTTGTTTGCCCGTGTGGGCGGCGGTATCTACACGAAGGCGGCAGATGTGGGGGCTGACCTGGTAGGCAAGGTTGAGGCGGGGATACCGGAAGATGACCCGCGCAATCCGGCGGTTATTGCTGACAATGTGGGTGATAATGTAGGTGATGTGGCAGGAATGGGCGCAGACTTATTTGAGTCTTATGTCGGGGCTCTTATTTCGGCGCTGACTCTTGGACTGGTGTATTTTGAAGCGGCGGGAGCAGCATTTCCTCTCGTGATTGCAGGTATCGGGCTGATCGCGTCTATACTGGGGACCTTTTTTGTGAGGGGAGACGAAAAGTCCAACCCGCACAAGGCGTTAAAGACCGGTTCTTACGCGGCAAGTGTGCTGGTGCTGATCGCATCTTTTGTACTCAGTAAGATGTTTTTTGATGATTTCAATGCGGCAATTGCGATCGCGGCAGGATTGATCGTGGGAATCCTGATCGGGGTCATAACAGAGGTCTACACTTCGGGAGATTACAATTCCGTAAAAGAGATCGCCACCCAGTCAGAGACCGGAGCAGCGACGACAACTATAAGCGGTATCGCAGTGGGGATGCGCTCTACGGCAGCTCCGATCCTCCTTATCTGCGCAGGGATATTCGCGGCGTATAATTTCTGCGGCCTGTACGGGATCGCGTTGGCGGCAGTAGGGATGCTGTCTACGACAGCCATCACTGTCGCGGTAGATGCCTACGGACCGATCGCTGACAATGCAGGCGGTATTGCAGAGATGTCGGGACTTGATTCCAAAGTGCGCAGTATTACGGATAAGCTTGACGCGGTGGGAAATACTACTGCTGCTATGGGAAAGGGATTTGCTATCGGTTCCGCGGCTCTTACAGCTCTGTCGCTGTTTGTGACATATGCGGAATCTGTGAAGCTGGATACTATTGATATCCTGGATTACCGTGTGATCATCGGACTGTTTGCAGGAGGCATGCTGCCGTTTTTATTCTCTGCGATGACGATGTCATCCGTTTCTAAAGCGGCATATCAGATGATTGAGGAAGTAAGAAGGCAGTTTAAGGCGATTCCGGGTATCTTAGAGGGCACCGGAAAGCCAGATTATAAATCTTGTGTGGCTATATCTACAACCGCGGCACTCAAAGAGATGCTTGTGCCGGGGATCATGGCAGTCGCGGCACCGCTGGCCGTAGGTATTCTCTTAGGACCTGCCTCTTTAGGCGGACTTCTTGCAGGTTCACTTGTAACAGGGGTTATGGTGGCCATTTTTATGTCCAATGCCGGAGGCGCATGGGACAATGCGAAAAAATACATTGAGGACGGCAACCATGGAGGAAAGGGCAGTGAAGCCCACAAAGCGGCAGTTGTCGGCGACACAGTCGGCGACCCGTTTAAGGATACGTCAGGCCCGGCCATCAATATCCTCATAAAGCTTATGACGATCGTATCGCTGGTATTCGCGCCTTTGTTTTTATCTATCGGTGGATTGCTGTAAGAGAAATCAGGCAGTTTGAAAAGATTACTGGCTACACCTTGAGTGCATAACATATTTTAAGTCATGTGCTGTTCCTATAAAAGGGGGCGGCACATTTTTTATTGAGAAACGGAATTTAAAGTATATACTGGATAACATTAAGGGTTTGTGATAATATAAAATTCGGAATACATAAGATAACACATCTTTAAATATAGAAAAGGAGTATCAGAATGACAAAAGTAGATATTATCTCCGGCTTTTTAGGAGCCGGAAAGACAACCTTTATCAGGCAGCTGATCGATCAGGTATTTGCCGGTGAAAGATTGGTGCTGATTGAAAATGAATTTGGGGAGATCGGTATTGACGGCGGCTTTTTGAAGGATGCGGGAATTGAGATCACAGAGATGAATTCCGGCTGTATCTGCTGTACGCTTGTAGGAGACTTCAGCAAGGCATTGAAAAAGGTAATCTCAGAATATCATCCTGACAGGGTGATCATCGAACCTTCCGGTGTGGGAAAGCTGTCTGATGTAGCAAAGGCGGTAGAAGATGTAAAGAAAGAGGCGGATATTGAAATAACTGGAAGGATCACGGTAGTTGACGGAAAAAAAGCGAAGATGTACATGAGAAATTTCGGGGAATTTTTCAAAGACCAAGTGCGGCATGCTTCTGCTATTGTGATCAGCCGTACACAGATGATGGACGGTGGAAAAGTTGAAGAATGTGTGCATATGCTGCGTGAGGAGAACAAAAAAGCGACGATCATCTCAACCCCATGGGAACAGCTTAGCAAAGAGGCGATCATGCATGCGCTGGAACAAGGATCAGAGCTTGAAGATCTGCTGGAGCACCATCATCATGGCGAGTGCTGTGATCATGAACATCACCATCATCATGGCGAGTGCTGTGATCATGGGCATCACCACCATCATGACGAGTGTTGTGATCATGGACATCACCATGACGAATGCTGTGATCATGGACATCACCACCATGCGGATGAGATTTTTACAAGCTGGGGCAGAGAAACCGCTCACAAATATACGGAAGAAGAGCTTGATTATCTGGTAAAAGCATTGTCAGAGACCGAGAGTTACGGTGTTATCCTGCGTTCTAAGGGGATCGTATCAATGACTGACGGAAGCTGGAAGCAATTTGATCTGGTTCCGGAGGAATATGAAGTGAGAGAGGGAGCGGCGGATTATACAGGACGTATCTGTGTGATCGGGACAGATCTGAAGGAAGAGGAGCTCTTGAGACTATTCCATGTATGATGTAAACATCTAAATTAATTTGCGGAGGTCGATGTTATGTTTGAACAGGCACCGATACCGGTATTTGTGGTGACCGGGTTTTTAGACAGCGGAAAAACTACCCTTGTGAAAGAAACACTTATGGAGCAGGAATGGATCGAGCCGGGACTTACGCTTTTGATCCGGTGCGAAGAGGGGGAAGAAGAATACCAGAGAGAATATCTGGACAACAATGATATGCTTCTCTTGGAAATAGAAGAACCAGAACAGCTTAATTCTGATTTTTTCAAAAACTGTGAAAAGAAATATCATCCAAACCAGGTAGTGATTGAATATAATGGCATGTGGAAACTTGCCGATCTGCTTTCTATCAGATATCCAAGGAACTGGGAGCTGCAGGGTGTGTATTCTACGGTAAACGGGGAAACTTTGGATATGTATCTTGTCAATATGAGAAATATGCTCATGGAACAGCTTGCGGAATCAGAACTGATCGTGGTTAACCGCTGCGCGCCGAAAGTAGACCGCTTTGGTTTCAGGAGGGCCCTTAAGGTTCAAAATCCCATGGCACAGCTTATTTTTGAGGATCTGGAGGGAAAGATCATACAGCCGTCAGAGGAAGATCTGCCTTATGACGTCAAGGCAGATAAGATTGTCATAGAGGATGAGGATTTTGGTATCTGGTATGTGGATGCATACGACCATCCTGAACTTTATCTCCACAAGGAGATTGAATTTACTGCTCAGGCGTTCCGGCCTAAGGGAATGGCAGAGGACATGTTTGTTCCTGTGAGAAAGATTATGACGTGCTGCGCAGAAGATATCCGCTTCTATGGCTATCCCTGCCGCCTGCCCGGCAAGCAGGCTATCCCCGATCATCAATGGATACGTATCAAGGCAAAATTCGGGTATGAAGCAATAGCCTCTTTCGGAAGCAGACAGCCGGTCCTCTATCTTATACGGATGGTGCCGACAGCAAAACCGAAGGAAGAAATCGTATATCTGGGATAAGATAATGGCAGGGAGGATTTTCCCTGCCTCAATTTTTGCCTAATTATTTGTTTTCAAAGATGAATACATTGCGACTCCCAGTATCACAGCGCCGCCCACAAGCTCCCTTGCGCTTGGGATTTCTTTGAGGAACAGCAGTGCATAGATGATCCCGTAGACAGTTTCCATACCGGAAATGATCCCTGCGGTCTGTGCTTTCACATTTTTCTGGGCAGATACATACAGGGAGTACGCAAATGCCGTGCAGACAAATCCGATGAAAGCTACACCGGCGGTATCTACAAGCCGCCAGTCTGCGTTTGTGATAAACAGAGCGGGAAAAAGCACGATAGCGGCAGTTCCCTGCTCATACAGGCATATGATCCGGCCTGTATACCGGACAGAAAAATAACGGTTTGCCAATGTCATGAGTGCGTATGTAAAGCTGCATATCATTCCCCAGATAATTCCGACGGTAGTGTTATTTTCCATGGAGAATTCAGGAATAGTGATCAAAACACCGATAAACAGGAGAATCGCTGTGAGGACACTCTGTCTTCGAAGCTTTTCATGAAAGATAAACGGTTCCAGAAAAGTCAGGAACAATGGAAAAGTGGAGAAAGTGATCGTTCCGATGGCTACAGAGGATACCTGTATTGACTGGAAAAAAGTAGTCCAGTGGACAGCCATTATGATTCCCGTGAGAATGATCAGTCCATAGTCCTTATTTGAGTCAAGTCTGAGGGTATCTTTTTTTAAAACCGCAATCAGGAATAAAAGCAGCGACGAGGAGATGACTCTGCCTAATGCTACCATGACTGCTGATACTTCTACAAACTGCGCGATGACACCGGACAGGCTAAAAAGCATGACAGCTATATGTAAAAATAATATGTTTTTGTTGAAATGGTGCTGCGTACGCATAGAAATATAACTCCTTCAATGTTGTTCATTTAAAGCGGCGGCATTGTTTCTGCCGCCGTTTTAAAAAAGATATTTTCACATTCTTTTCTATTCAGATTACAATTTTGATAAAGCAGCTTCGTCTGCCACAATGACAACATCAGGGTGAAGCTGTAATACAGAGGCCGGCACCTCTGGAGTGATCGGACCGCATACTACTTTTTTAAGAATCTCGGATTTGTCTTCGCCGCTTATCACAACAACAATCTTTTTCGCCAGCATGATACTGCGGATCCCCATCGTATATGCCTGACGCGGCACATCAGCCTCAGATGCAAAAAAACGCTTGTTAGCATCTATCGTGCTGGGGGTAAGATCTACGCAGTGTGTCCCGCATGGGAATACATCAGAAGGCTCGTTGAATCCGATATGTCCATTGTGACCAAGACCGAGAAGCTGTAAATCAACACCGCCGCTTTTTTCTATGATCTCATCATATTCTTTGCATGCCTTGTCAGAATCCGGCTCTAAACCGTTTGGGACAAAAGTATTTGCCTTGTCTATATTAACATGGTTAAAGAAATTCGTATTCATAAAATAGCGGTAGCTCTGATCATTTTCCGGATCAAGTCCTTTATACTCGTCCAGATTGATACTGGATACTTTCGAAAAATCCAAATCTCCTTTTTTGTACCATTCAATTAATTGCCCGTATGTTCCAATCGGTGAAGAACCAGTGGCAAGCCCAAGTACGCAGTCAGGTTTCATGATCACCTGCGCGGCAATAATGTTTGCCGCCCTTCTGCTCAATTCTTTATAATCCTTTGCTCTGCAAATAATCATATTTTTTAATTTCCTTTCCTTTTTTATATTAGTATATCAGCAAAAACAGGAATTTCAATAAAAAACATCATAATTGGATATACTTTTAAAATATATTTCAAATTGATCTGTGAATTTATTGTATTGGCCGCAGTGGAATGATCAGGGAGAATTCAAAGCCAGAAAGAAAGTACTTTTATTTGTGCACATTTACCAATGAAAGATTACAAAAGGATAGTTTATACCAGTCACATTTGAAAAAATATGAAAGAACTTTCTATAATATATAAATGTATTGAAAATAAATTCTTAAATGATATACTTGAGACTACAAAAAGGAGGGCAATATAAATGGCAGAAAAAAAGGTAGAAAGCCTTAAGGGAAAATTGATCGTGTCCTGTCAGGCATTACCTCATGAACCGCTTCATTCTCCGTATATTATGGGAAGAATGGCGCTGGCGGCAAAAGAGGGAGGAGCGTATGGTATCCGCGCCAACACAAAAGAGGATATTAAAGAAATCAAGGATACAGTAGACCTTCCGGTCATTGGGATCGTAAAAAGGGACTACCCGGATAGCAAGGTCTACATTACACCTACCATGAAGGAAGTCGATGAGCTGATGGAGGTTCAGCCTGAGATCATTGCGCTGGATGCGACGCAGGAGCTTCGCCCGGGAGGTGTAACGCTGGATGGATTTTTTGAGGAGGTCAGGAAAAAATATCCGGACCAGCTTTGGATGGCGGACTGTTCCACGATAGAAGAAGCGATCCATGCGGATAAACTTGGGTTTGATTTTATCGGAACGACATTGGTCGGGTATACTGACCAGAGCAGAGACGACAGGATAGAGGCGGATGATTTCAGGATCCTGCGAAAGATCATCGAAAAGGTGGAACACAAAGTTATCGCGGAGGGAAATATCAATACGCCAAAAAAGGTACAAAGGGTTATTGAGCTTGGAGCATACAGCGTAGTGGTAGGCTCAGCGATCACAAGACCGCAGCTTATTACAAAAACATTTTCAGAAGTGCTTGATTAGTGTAAAAAACAGGGCGTGGAGCAATCAACAGGTATCATAAAAAACGTTATAAAAAGAAAAGGAGAAATGTATCATGAGGAATCTTGACAAGTACAAAGGCGTAATACCGGCATTTTATGCATGTTATGACGAAGAGGGCAGTATAAGTCCTGAGGGTGTGCGGGCACTTACAGAATATTTCGTAGAGAAAAAAGTCAAGGGTGTTTATGTAAATGGATCGTCCGGAGAGTGTATCTATCAGAGCGTAGAAGATAAGAAGATGGTGTTGGAAAATGTAATGGAAGCAGCCCGGGGAAGACTTACAGTAATTGCGCATGTGGCATGCAACAACACGAAGGACAGTATGGAACTTGCGCGCCATGCAGAAAGTGTCGGGGCAGATGCGATCGCCGCGATCCCGCCTATTTACTTCCGCCTGCCAGAACATGCAATTGCGCAGTACTGGAATGATATCAGCTTAGCGGCGCCGAATACTGACTTTGTCATTTATAATATTCCGCAGCTTGCGGGAGTTGCCCTTACAATGAACCTGTTTGAGACGATGCGGAAGAATAAAAGAGTAATCGGTGTTAAAAATTCCTCTATGCCCGTACAAGACATACAGATGTTTAAAGCAGCAGCAGGTGATGATTATGTTATTTTTAACGGACCAGACGAGCAGTTTATAAGCGGACGGGTCATTGGAGCAGAGGGCGCCATCGGAGGAACATATGGGGCTATGCCGGAATTGTTCCTTAAGATGGACGAATATGTAAGATCAGGTGAGTTGGGAAAAGCAAAAGAGATCCAGTATGCGGTAAATGATGTGATATATAAGATGTGTTTTGCGCATGGCAATATGTACGGTGTGATCAAAGCAATCCTTAAGATCAATGAGGATCTGGAACTTGGCGGAGTCAGGAAACCGCTTCCGGCATTGGCAGACAGTGATATGATCATTGTAGAAGAGGCAGCCAGAATGATTCGTGACGCGAAAGAAAAATATCTGCGTTAACAGATAAAAGATAAGGAGGAAAAGCAATGCAGGGATTTACAATGGTGGATTTAGTGATCTTGGTCGTGTATCTGGCAGCAGTGCTGTTTGCCGGTCTGCACTTCGCGAAGAAAGAGATGAAGGGGAAGGAATATTTTAAAGGAGATGGGACAGTGCCGTGGTGGGTTACGTCTGTGTCAATATTTGCTACACTTTTAAGTCCGATCTCATTTTTGTCACTGGCGGGGAATTCCTATGCCGGGACATGGATCATGTGGTTTGCCCAGCTTGGTATGCTGCTGGCGATTCCGCTTACGATCCGGTTCTTCCTGCCGATTTACAGCAAGCTGGATATTGATACAGCCTATCACTACCTGGAGCTTCGGTTTGGCAGCAAGGGACTTAGGGTATTAGGGGCGGTCATGTTTATTGTCTATCAGGTGGGGCGCATGTCTATTATCATGTACCTTCCATGTATGGTGCTTGGCAGTCTGACCGGAATCAGTGTAAATCTGCTGATAATCATTATGGGAGTGATTGCGATCATCTATTCTTACACAGGCGGACTTAAATCAGTGCTTTGGACAGATTTTATCCAGGGGTCCGTATTACTTATCGGTGTTACTTTTGCTCTGCTGTTCCTTCTTTTTCATATTGATGGAGGAGCAGGAGCAGTATTTAGCGCGCTGGCAGGTGAACATAAATTCCTTGCGCCCGATCAGCCGGTTTTTGATATAAATATACTGAAAGACAGCGTATTTATTATGATCGTTGGAGCAGGATTTAACACTATGGGTTCTTATGTGTCAAGTCAGGATATTGTCCAGCGCTTTACAACAACTACAGATACAAAGAAATTAAATAAAATGATGCTGACAAACGGAGCTCTTTCTATTTTTATCGCGACGGTATTTTATCTGATCGGTACAGGACTCTATGTATTCTACCAGCAGAACGCGCTTCCGCCGGCAGCGGCGCAGGATCAGATTTTTGCATCTTATATCGCGTTTGAGCTTCCGGTAGGTGTGACAGGAATCCTTCTGGCAGCCATCTATGCGGCCTCGCAGTCTACATTGTCAACAGGACTTAATTCTGTGGCTTCAAGCTGGACACTGGATATTCAGGCACGCCTTACGAAAAGAGAATTGAGCTTCGAAAAACAGACAAAGATCGGACAGTATGTATCTTTAGTAGTCGGTGTATTCGCGATTGCAGTATCTATGGTACTTGCGAACGGCGGTGTCAAGTCGGCATATGAGTGGTTCAACGGATTCATGGGCCTGGTTCTCGGAATTCTGATCGGGACATTTATATTGGGAGCATTTACTAAAGTTGCCAATACATTTGGAGCAACGATGGCATTTATAGCAGCTTCGGCAGTGATGGTAGGTATCAAATATTTTGTTCCGGCACAGGCGGTGTCTATCTGGTCTTACTCCATTATCTCGATCGCTGTTTCCTTGGCAGTAGGGATTCCGGCAAGTATTATCTGGAGAAAGATAAAAGGAGATACATCTATGCCGGCACCGGATACTACGATTTATAATAGATAGGGGGAGCAGATCTATGATATTTGGAAATATAGATAATCTTGAAGAGTTTTCATTTATAGAGGAACCGGTAAAAAGATGTTTTGAGTATCTGAAAGATCATGAACTGGCCAGTTATAAAAAAGGCAGCTATGAGATCGACGGCGACAGATTGTTTGTAAACGTAGCGGAATATGAGACAACCGCGCCGGACAACCGATTCTGGGAAGCACATAAAGAGTATCTGGATGTTCATGTAATGCTTCAGGGTGAGGAGCAGATAGATGTGAATTTTATCGGAAATATGAAGCTGAAAGAGTATGTAAAAAAGGATGATTTCCTGTCAATGGAAGGGGAAAAGAATGGGTCTGTCATATTAAGGCCCAAAGATTTCCTGGTGTGTTACCCGAGTGACGGACATCGCACCGGGGTAGTGGCAGGAAGGCCCGCTCCGCTTAAAAAGGCAATCTTTAAAGTTCGCGTAGATTGGGTTACACACATGTCAGCAGAATGATTTGACCCTTTTGTTGCAATGTATTATAATGAAAGACAGGCAGAGTAGATATGAATAGATATGTAAGTATTGACATTGGCGGTACTGCGGTTAAATACGGGCTTGTTGGAGAAGACGGGCGTATTTTCCACAGAAGCGTGATGGATACGGAGGCAAAAAAAGGTGGACCGGCGATTCTTAGCAAGGTGGAGAAGATCGTAGAGAACTTTTGCGCGCAGGAGAATAATATCAGCGGTATCTGTATATCGACGGCAGGAATGGTGGACATACAAAAAGGAGTGATCACTTACTCGGCGCCGTTGATTCCGAACTATGCGGGTACGGAGTACAAAAAGGTATTAGAAGAGGCATTTGGGATTCCCTGTGAAGTGGAAAATGATGTAAATTGTGCCGGGCTTGCAGAGTATTATACAGGCGCGGCAGCGGGCAGCAGGATTGCTCTTATCCTTACGATAGGGACTGGGATCGGCGGCTGTGCTGTTATAGACGGAAAGGTTTTCAGAGGATTCAGCGGCAGCGCCTGCGAAGTGGGATATATGAGTATGCTGGGCAGTGATTTTCAGACTCTTGGGGCAGCGAGCATCCTGACTAAGAAGGTGGCGGAATGGAAAAAGGATGCAGAAGAGAACTGGAATGGATACCATATTTTTGAGGCGGCGAAAAAGGGAGATGCATTGTGTATCCGTGCTATAGATGAGATGGCAGATGTGCTCGGCCAGGGGATCGCGAATATCTGCTGTGTGCTCAATCCGGAGATTGTAGTGCTTGGCGGAGGAATCATGTCACAGGAGGCATTTCTTAAGGAAAAGATAGAAAGTGCTGTTGCCAGATATCTGATCCCGGAAATCGCGCGTCATACGAGACTGGCATTCGCGAAACATAAAAATGATGCGGGGATGCTGGGGGCGCTTTATCATTTTCAGCAGCAGCGTCTTGGAAAATGACGAATCAGGGATAAAGGTGAAGACAGGATGGAATACTATGTAAAGTCTGTAGTTCCGGTGATTGAATCAAATTATGACAATTTTACGACAGTAGAAAAGAACATTGCGGATTTTTTTATACAGAATCGTGAAAAGATGGATTTTTCTGCCAGATCCATTTCTGAAAACTTGTATGTATCGGAGGCCTCTCTGTCAAGATTCGCGAAGAAATGCGGCTATCGGGGCTATCGGGAATTTATATACCAGTATGAGGAGAACTTTGTAGAAAAGCAGGAGTCCATCACTGGAAATACAAGGATGGTCCTGAATGCCTATCAGGAACTTCTTAATAAAACGTACAGCCTGATGGACGAAACACAGGTGGGAAGGATCGCGAGATATCTTGCGCGGTCAGAGAGGGTCTTTGCCTGCGGAATGGGAAGTTCCGGATTCGCGGCGGAAGAGATGGAGATACGGTTTATGCGGGTGGGGGTCAATATCCATGCTGTCAGGGATATCGACCTTATGCATATGCAGACTGTTTTTCAGAACGAAAGGAGCCTGATCGTAGGGATCAGTCTCAGCGGTGAGCGTAAAGGAGTCCAGTTTTTACTCCGGGAATCCCACAAAAGAGGCGCGAAGACGGTTCTGATCACAACTCATAATAAAGAAGAATTTTATGGATTCTGCGATGAACTGGTACTGGTTCCGTCATTAAAGCATCTGAACTATGGAAATCTGATTTCGCCGCAGTTTCCAATTCTGGTCATGTTGGATATTATTTATTCCTGCTATGTGGAACAGGATAAATATAAGGTAGAAACATTTCACGATGATACATTGCGTGTGCTTGGGGGGAAGGAATTTGATTATTAAAAATATAAAGATTTATACGGAAGACAAGACATTTTCGAAGGGAACAGTCACGATAAAAGACGGACGTTTTATGAAAGTGGCGTTGGACGCGAAAGATGACAGCGGCGCAGAATGTCAAAACACGGATGAAACAGCCGCAAATGACGCGTATGCAGGCGGGCAGGTCATAGACGGCGAAGGCGCGTATGCCATACCGGGACTTATTGATCTTCATTTCCATGGATGTATGGGATATGATTTCTGTGACGGTACGAAGGAGGCGATAAGGGCGATTGCCGAGTATGAGGCGTCTGTTGGAGTGACAGGCATATCCCCGGCGACAATGACCCTGCCTGTAGAGGAACTTACACGTATATTAGAAGTGGCGGCTGACTATAAAAAGACTGAGGAGACAAAGGATGCGCCTATCGCGGATCTGCTTGGTATCAATATGGAAGGACCTTTTATCAGCATAGAAAAAAAAGGCGCTCAGGACGAACGCAATATTATCTCCTGTAATGAAGATATCTGTCAGCAGTTTTTAGCGGCTTCAGAAGGGCTTGTAAAGTTTGTCGGGATAGCTCCGGAGAGAAACAAAGAATTTCTGTCATTTATCAGTCATATGAAAGATAAAGTCAACATATCACTTGCCCATACCAATGCAGATTACGATACGGCGAAGGCAGCATTTGACGCGGGGGCTGATCACGCAGTCCACTTATACAATGCCATGCCTGCATTTACCCATCGGATGCCGGGAGTCGTGGGGGCAGTATCGGACAGTCCTCATGTAAATGCAGAACTGATCTGCGACGGTGTCCATATCCATCCGTCAGTCGTGCGCGCTACGTTTAAGATGATGGGAAAAGACCGCATGATCCTGATCAGTGACAGTATGCGGGCTACGGGAATGCCAGACGGACGTTATCTGCTTGGCGGACTTGAAGTGGATGTAGCGGGAAACCGCGCAACGCTTGTCTCTAACGGCGCGCTGGCCGGTTCGTCGACGAATCTTATGGACTGTATGAGGGTGGCGGTCAAGAAAATGGGCATACCTTTTGAGACGGCAGTTGCCTGCGCGACGATGAATCCGGCAAAGGCGCTTGGAGTATATGAAAGCCGCGGATCCATAACAGCAGGAAAGAAAGCAGATCTGGTGCTTCTTAATAAAGAACTGGAGATAAAGTCTGTGATCAAAGACGGGATGGAACTTTGTACTGTATGTAAGTCAGAATAAATTGTAAATGTGACAAAGGAGTGCCGCTGGAAGATATCGACGCGCGGCAGAATACGATATCGTGGTGGTGGCTGATTATTATCGTGCTGCTGGGACGACAGGAACTGAAATGTACAGAAGACATCGGAAGAAACTGGAAGCAGAGACAGAGGAATAATGGATCAGCATGATCGTCCATAGTACAAAAACGGAGTCTGAAAGAACTCCGTTTTTGTATGATATGGTGATGTATAAAGAGAATCAAAAATTACCGGTTGACAAAATCCGTCGAATCATATAGACTTTCAGACATACCAATATAAAAAGGCTTTGAAAAGAAAAAGTAGCGGATCACACACCCATACAGAAAGCGGCCGGAAGATGAGAGGCGCATGAAAGAGTGGACTGTGAATACATCTTGGAGCTGCGCACCGAAAGTAATTGACTTTTATAAGTAGGCTGTGACGTGGCGGCATACGTTAGATTGCCAAAGCTGTGATACGCAGCTTGATGAGACCAGCAGTGTGAACGGCTGGTGAAGAAAGGTGGTACCGCGAAAAGTTTCGCCCTTATCTGCAGAGATAGGGGCGTTTTTTTTAGAGTTATCTGGCGGCCGGTCAGACATAAAATAAAAAGGAGAGATGAAAAATGGGAATTTATGAAGAATTACAGGCGAGAGGATTGATTGCGCAGGTTACAGACGAGGAGCTGATCAGGGAGTTAGTAAATAATGGGAAGGCGACATTTTATATCGGATTTGATCCGACAGCGGACAGTCTTCATGTGGGACACTTTATGGCGCTCTGCCTGATGAAGAGACTGCAGGAGGCAGGTAATAAGCCGATTGCCCTGATCGGAGGAGGTACGGCTATGATCGGAGATCCGTCGGGGAGAACGGATATGCGTCAGATGATGACGACAGAGACTATCCAGCATAATTGTGACTGCTTTAAAAAACAGATGAGCCGTTTTATTGACTTTTCCGAGGGCAAGGCCCTGATGGTCAACAATGCGGACTGGCTTTTGGATCTTAATTATATTGAAGTACTCCGTGAGGTGGGGGCGCATTTCAGTGTAAACCGTATGCTTACGGCAGAGTGCTATAAGCAGAGGATGGAGAAAGGATTAAGCTTCCTTGAGTTTAACTACATGATCATGCAGAGCTATGATTTCTATATGCTGTTTCAGAAATACGGCTGTAACCTTCAATTTGGCGGTGATGATCAGTGGAGTAATATGCTTGGCGGAACAGAACTTATCAGGCGTAAGCTTGGAAAGGACGCAAGTGCTATGACTATTACCCTCCTGCTCAACTCTGAAGGAAAGAAGATGGGAAAGACCCAGAGCGGTGCTGTATGGCTCGACCCGGATAAGACTTCACCTTTCGAATTCTATCAGTACTGGAGAAATGTAGCGGATCCGGATGTCCTCAAATGTATCCGTATGCTTACATTTCTTCCGCTAAAGGAGATTGACAGGATGGACGCATGGGAAGGCGCGCAGCTCAATCAGGCAAAGGAAATCCTCGCGTTTGAGCTGACAAAGCTTGTTCATGGTGAAGAGGAGGCGCAGAAGGCTAAAGAGGCTGCAAAAGCACTTTTCAGTCAGGGGAGCGCGGCAAATATGCCGAAAGTAGAACTGTCAGAAGAGGATTTCAAAGAGGGTACGATTGATATATTATCTATGCTCGTGAAAGCAGGTCTTGTTCCGTCCCGTTCCGAGGCACGCCGCGCGCTGCAGCAGGGCGGAGTTACTGTAGACGGTGAGAAGATAACAGATATCGGTAAGTCTTATACAAAAGCAGATTTATCGGACGGCGGACTCGTTCTTAAGAGAGGCAAAAAGAAATTCTGTAAAGTGGTGATGTAGCCATCAAAAAAGGTGAGAAAAATGAAATGTATGTATTGTGAACGCAAAATTCCGGAGGATGCGTCATTTTGTCCGTATTGCGGGCAGGAAACAGAGAGCGGGCAGGATGTGGATGAGCTTCAGGAGAGATTGCTCAGACAATTGTCAAAGGAGATAACAGGGGAACTTCCGGATACATCGTGGGAGAGGCGGGAAAGCCGTGAATATGTGCGGGAATATCCGGTAAAAAGCTCAAAAAAATATCTTGGAGTGATCGCGATTGTCGTTTTGATCATGGTTCTTTTGCTGGCAGCTATCTGGATATTATTTACTACGATGGATGCGAATGAAAGGCGCATGCAGGAAGAAACGGAACAGACCCTCGCAAAAAGTCAGGAAGATGATCCTGACGGGACAAAAGATAAAGATCACAAGGAACCGTCAGAAGCGGAAGATGAGTCAGAAGATACTGCTGAAGAGATCAGACTTTCCTTTGTCGGAGAGCCGGGAGATTTTGATCAATATTATAAATTAACGGTTAGTGAAGCATCGGCAAGCTCTGTGATTTCTCAGGAGGGAACGGACAACAGTGCGTATAAAGCCGTGGACGGCAATCCGAAAACTTCGTGGCAGGAGGGAGTAGACGGAGACGGGATCGGAGAAAGTATCCATCTCGGACTTTCAAAAACATATATGGTAAAATATATGTCGTTCCAATTAGGAAATTGGAATTCCGGCGAATATTATGACGGCAATAACAGACCGAAGGAGTTGGAAATAACAGCCGGGGATGTAACACAGTCCGTGACTTTTCCGGACGGGCAGGTGGAATACTGGATAGAATTTTCTGAGGAATGTCCTGTTTCAGAGATAGATATAATGATCAAGTCTGTCTATGAAGGAAGTCAGTGGGATGATACCTGTATTGCCGAAGTCGGAATTTACGGAAAAGGGAATTAGTTTTAAGATATAAAAGAGGTGGCTATGAAAAGACGCAGAAAGAGGCGAAATCAGCGGGCCTGGTTTTTTACGGGCATGATGTTTTTATTTCTTGTCTGGATCATACTTTTTTGTGGTGAAGATATGGAAGGTAACAGTGAGAGATATACAGAGACTGGGCAGGATGATGGTCTGGTGAAAGGAAGTACCACAAAGGACTATGCTTCTAAAGAGGACAATAAGCCGGCATATCTGGAAAATCTGGATGATATAGAGGCGGGGACGGTGCTTGCGGATTTTAAAGTTGATACGCGGCAGGCCGCAAAATACTTTACTGTTAATGAGATAGATGATGACATCCGGCAATATATTGACGGCAGATCATATGTCGAAAATGATGATATACAGTTAGAAGAGCTTAGATACCTGAAAATACTGCATTATAATTATGACCATGAGATCCAGGCAGGAGAACTGATCGTGAATGCGAAGATTGCCGAAGACTGCAGAGAAGTGTTTCAAGAATTATTTGCCAGGGAATATGAGATTGAATCTATGTATCTCATTGATAAGTACTGGACGGGGAACAGTGTGGATTCAGACACCGCTTCTATCGAGCATAACAATACTTCTGCTTTTAATTACCGGGTAGTGCCAAATACAAAGCGTCTTTCAAAGCATGCGGCGGGGTTTGCTATTGATATCAATCCGCTGCAGAATCCTTATGTAAAATATAACAGCGACGGGAGTTTCGCGAAGTATTATAAGGATATGGAAAAATATACAGACAGAGACCAGAAAAAGGAACATATGATCAGTCATGATGATATCTGTTTTCAAATATTTAAGAAACACGGCTTTGTCTGGGGTGGAGACTGGAATAGTTCAAAGGATTACCAGCACTTTGAGAAAATAACAGAGTAAAAACTTAAAGTGATATATGTACAGCGAAAATGCGCGGCATTGCTTGACAAAATATATAGGGGGGGGGGTATTATAGAGAAGAATAGATGATGATACAATAAGGAAAGGAGAGACTTATGAAAAAAACAAAAAAATGGGGGCTGCTTTGCATCTTTACGCTCTGTATTATGGCTGGCCTGTGCTTTGTGAAACCGATGAAGGCCGAAGCTGCCTCATTCCAGACGACCAGTTTAGAGTCGGGCCAGAAGAAAATCGGAGGAACTTATTTCTGGAAGAAAAACGGTAAGATCTATGCTTCCAAATCAAAGAAAGGAGCGGGAAAAGTAATAGCCGAACCAGGCGGCTGGGGAAATATTGTAACCAATGGCTCTGTGGTGTATTATTCCCAATTGAGTCCAAATGCAGCATATGGTTACGTTTATTCTGTAAAGACCAGCGGAAAAGACCGTAAGCGCATTGCCAAAGTGAAAGATTTGTATCAAATCGCCGCGTACTATAATGGAAATTTATATATTTCGTACGGTCTTATCGGCCCGGATATGAGTACTTATCGTTTGAATGTAAAAACGAAAAAGGGAAAAAAGATTGGGAAAGAACTTGTCGTATATGATCAATACAAGCAATATCTGCTCCTCCATCATGCTACCTATATGAGCCGTGAGGGAGGAATCCGAAACAATGCGTATATTTATAACTGCAAGACTGGAAAATCTGTTAAGATCAGCAATAAAGTTGTCAGCGGACTGAATTTTTCGTCAGGAAAAGTGTATTACGCAGAAAAAATCAATGCTAAGTCTGTCAGAATAAAGAGCTGCAGTCTGACCGGCAAAAACAAAAAGACCCTTGTAAAGAAACTATCCGCGAATAGGTACAATATAGGAAAAATTACGTCCAAATATGTGTATTATTGGGCAGATTCGAAAGGGAAACAACAGTATTACCGTTACGATATAAAAAAGAAAAAAGCAAAGAAGATCAGCCTTAATACATACATAAAGGAAGCTTGATCTGTTTTCGGGAGGGCGGTTTATTCTAAGAAATTTCTGCTGAAGCCAAAACATTTACGGAGGGTATCGCACAATTATCTGTTTGGATGATTTTGCGGTACCCTCGTTATGTTTTTTGGGAAAATGTAGTCAGGCTTGACAAAATATAGAGGGGGGGGGGGGTATTATAGAAGTGACTTGATTATGAATCAATAAAGAAAGGAGAAAATTATGAAGAAACAAAAAAAATTAGGTTTTCTGGGCATTCTTACGATCTGCGTTCTGGCAGGACTTTGTTTTGTACGGCCGATGAAGACCGAAGCTGCGGCATTCAAAACAGTTTATTTTGATAAGGGGCGGGAGAAAGTGGGAGGATACTATCTCTGGTCATCCAACGGTAAGATTTATTCTTCCAAATCCAAGACAGGGGCAGGAAAAGTAATTGCCAAACCTTCTAAAGGGAATCAGATTTGGGGAGGAGTAGTATCCAACGGTTCAACGGTTTATTATAACGAAGTGCGTCCGGGCGAAAAAAATGATTATATTTATTCTGTGAAAACCAGCGGAAAAAGCCGTAAACTTATCGGAAAAGTGAAAGATGCGTATAGTATTAGTGGTTACTACAATGGGAATTTATATATTTCGACTGGTGTTGGCGGTATGGATACTTATCGTCTGAACATAAAAACGAAAAAGGCAAAACGTATCATAAAAAAGGCCACTTTGCGGGATCAATATAAGCAGTACATGCTCTTTGGGGATGGTTACACTTTTAGCGGCAAAGCATATATTTATAATTGTAAGACCGGAAAATTCGTTAAAATCAGCAATAAAGTCATCAGCGGACTCAGCTTTTCATCAGGGAAAGTGTATTATGCGGAAAAAGTCAACGCTTCATCTATAACGATCAAGAGCTGCAGCCTGACCGGTAAAAATAAAAAGACCCATGTAAAAAAACTATCTGCGGATCCGTATAATACAAGGAAGATCACTTCCAGATATGTGTATTACATGAAAACAAAAGGAAGTAAATATAAATGTTACCGTTACGATATGAAAACAAAAAAATCAAAAGAAATCAGTGAAAAAAGTTACTGGGAGATCAAATAGGATCATCTGAAAGACCTTTTTGGAGAAACAGATTTTTTACAGCGAATGGATATTTTTATTCATCCGCTGTTTTTTTTGAAATTTTATATTGACAAATAATATTATACAACATATAATATAGCCATAAAAACAATATTGTTGAATCATAGAATATTGCAAATCCAAGAAATATGAAAAAGGAGTGGGCATATGGTATTTAACACAGGAGCAGCGCTTCTGGATGCGATTGTGCTGGCAGTTGTGTCCAGGGATAAGGAAGGCACCTATGGATATAAGATTACGCAAGATGTAAGAAAAGCCATCGAAGTGTCGGAATCTACCCTGTATCCTGTGCTGAGACGCCTTCAGAAGGAGGATTGTCTGGAAGTATATGACAGGCAGTTTGACGGACGGAACCGGAGATACTATAAGGTAACGGAGAAGGGCACAGCACAGCTTAGGCTGTATGAGACAGAGTGGAAGAATTATTCCAGCAGGATCAATGGATTATTTGAAGGAGGAGAGTTTGCATGAACCGCATAGAATTTATGACTGAATTAGCTGCACTTTTGCAGGATGTACCGGAGGAAGAACGCAGAGATGCAATGCAGTTTTACAATGACTATTTTGATGATGCAGGTGAAGATAAAGAAGGCGAAGTGATATCAGAGCTTGAGAGTCCAAAGAAGGTCGCCCAAAAGATCAAGGCGGATCTTTTAGGGCAGCAGGCAGAGAGGGTATATACAGAGACGGGCTGTCAGGACAGCAGAACAGATGAGAAGAATATGCCTGCCAAAAGAGAAAAGCCTGCAAAAAATCAGGAGTACCAATACGGCGGGGATATGGACAATGAAGAGAAGCAGAAGCCTTGGAGCAATAATATCTTAAAAGTGATTCTGATCATTGCGATCATACTTGTGGGAGCGCCGATTATTATCCCATGCGCGGTTGCCATCGTATTGGTGGTGTTGGCCTGTGTCGTATCATTGTTTGCTTTTTTCTTCGCGATAGTTATAGGATTCGCGGCCATTGCTATTGCAGGAGTAGTTCTGGTATGTGCCGGGATTTTTACAGTCATACCGGAAGTTGCCGTGGGACTGGCGCTTATTGGAACAGGATTGATACTTGGAGTGATCGGGGCGATTGGAACGGTGGCAGGAGTAAAGCTGTGCATCGTTGTGATACCTGGTATATGCAGAGGGATCGTGTGGATCTTTAGCAGACCTTTTCATAGAAGGGTGGTGGCGTAAGGATGAGAAAAGGATGGAAGGTGTTTTGGATCGTGTGCGCGGTGTGTGCCGGGATTGGTCTGGTGTGCTGTTCTATATCGTTTGTCCTGGGAGTGACCGTGGAAGCAATTGAAAACAGATACCCGAATGGATTTGGGATTTTTGGCCCAAGAGGTGTAATGAAGAGTAACGATTATACAGATAACGATTATTATGATGATTATTATGACGATGATGATGACGACGATGATGACGATGACGACGATGACGACATTGATGACAACTATAACTGGCATCACGAGGAACAGCCTGGCCATGAAAATCATATAGGAAGCGAAAGCATGGGTGTTGTAACGAATAAAGGGAGCAGCAGCGAGGTGGTCTATGGTACAGGAAGCCAGAGGTTTACAGGAGTGGACGCCATAGATGTATATATGTGGGGAGGCATTCTGGAGGTGGATCGTTCGTCTTCTTCTAATGAAATCCAGATTGAGACAGACAATATAAGCAAACGTTTGGGGCTTAAGTGTTACATGGACGGCAGCGAGCTTAAGCTGGTGACAAAAAAGAAGGTGATAGGTGTCGGAAAAATGAAAGCAGGGAAAGTCATCATCCATATACCGCCGGACTGCCAGTTTAAGGAAGCTTCCTTAGAGCTTGTGGGAGGATACCTCCACGTTCAGGATATCTGCGCCAATGAACTTTCCATTGGCGTGGGAGCAGGAGAAGGAGTTGTAGATAACTTTGTCGCGGCGGAAGTGGATCTGGACTGCGGCGCGGGGGCCCTTACGGCAGTCGGAACTGCTTACGCAGAGGCCAATATTGACTGCGGCGTAGGTGAGATTTCTTATACCGCTATCGGAAAAGAGAAAGACTATAATTATGAAATTGATTGCGGGATCGGCGAGATAGTATGTGGGGAAGCTTCATATTCAGGTATTGGAGCAGAGAAGACGATCAACAATAATGCCGCAAAGCATATGGATGTAAGTTGTGGAATCGGAAGTGTAACTGTTAATTTTTCAGAGATGTAGACAGGAGGAAAAAATATGGAACCAAAAAGATTATATCGTTCAAGAAGGGACCGCATGATCTGCGGCGTGTGTGGGGGAATTGCCGGATATTTTAACATAGATCCGACGTTGATCCGTCTGGGACTGGTGCTTTTGGCGTGTACCGGAAGCGGGATACTTGCATATTTTATTGCTGCGATCATAGTTCCGGATGAGCCGCAGATGTAGAAGTATGAGATAAGAGGGGCTTTGTCTTATTTGGAAACTTTAGCTTAAGGAGCTGGGGTTAAAAGGCAGGGTCCCTTCTTTGCGTTCTGTAATGTATATTTTCTCTGAGAGTGTCAATACTTATATCGAATCGCCAATAATAAGGAAATCTATAAGGATACCGGTATGCCGTTGGGCAATCATGTGGAAAGGAGAATTTAGATGGCAAAGAAAAAGCAAAAAGAGATTAAGATTGATGAGTTGACACAAGAAGAGAAGATGAAATATGAAATTGCAGAAGAGCTTGGCCTTTTAGACCGGGTAATGGCGGATGGATGGCGCTCTCTTTCATCCAAAGAAACGGGGCGGATCGGAGGACTTCTCGCCCGGAGAAAGAAATCAGCCGGACAAAAATAACAAAATTATTACGAATGTTAATAAGTGTGAAAAATTTTTGACATCTGTTGAAAATAGAAAGTCCTTTTGCTATAATCGAAAAACCGATAAAGTAGAGTATAGTAGTGGAGAATATATGAGCAGCAGGATTAATGTTTTAGATATTGACATAGATAATTTTACAGCGAAGGAAGCGATGAAGGAATTTGTTGATTCCATGCAGTCAGAGCCTATCAGCATTATTGAGATGGTAACAGCGGACAGCCTTATGCAGATGAGAGATGTTACAGAGTTAAAAGGGGGTATTGGCTGCTTTGACCTTGTGCTGGCAGGAGACACGACGATTCTGGAATCGGCGGATATTGCGGAAAAGAGGTGCCTGCGCGAGATACGGGAGCGTACTTTTTTAAAGATGCTCTTGAGATATATCAGTAAGAATCACAAGAGAGTATACTTGCTTGTGGAAACTGAAGAAGAAGGGCAGGAATTTCTGCGCTTTCTGGAATATCATTGCCGTGGTGCCCAGATTGGTGGGATGGCGAAGGTATCTGCTAAGGACCGTGCTGATGATATGATCGTGAATGCGATCAATGGCGCGGATATTGACTGTGTTATTTCTGTGATGTCTTCACCTCTCCAGGAGGATTTTGTGATGAAGAATAAGAGCGTGCTAAACGCTAATGTCTGGCTGGGGCTGGGAAAAGAGATCCTTCCGCTGAATAAGACAGGTGTCGTGCAGAGCCGTTTTACGCAGTTTGTGATTAAAAAAGTCTTTCAGAAAGAGATGGAAAAAAGGAAAAGAGTGGAAGCCCAGTCACTGCAGTTTTAATCATAAGAAAATAATAAGAATCAGGTTTTGGTCACTATGTACATTGGGTTTTTGTCGAAAAAACCAAGAAAATTGAGGAAATCAACAAAAACGTGTGATTTCCTCTTTATTTTTTTGTAAATTTATATTAATATAAAACCTAAGAGTGTGCATTTTTAGAAAATGAATTATTTTTTTATTGTGAAAAATGCATATTGAAATAAGTGGAGGAGATGGAATATGATATCTAATCAAATACTTCAAAGTACGATTGAAGGATTGAAAGGGATTTCGAGGATTGACTTCAGTGTGATGGACACAGACGGGAAATCTCTGGCAAGCACCTTTTCCGAACAGAGCAGTTATGAAGAAGAAATCGTATCTTTTGTGAATTCACCGGCAGACAGTCAGGTCGTACAGGGATACCAGTTCTTTAAGATTTTTGATGAGCATCAGCTGGAATATATTCTTATGGCGAACGGCGGCGGAGACGATGTGTATATGGTGGGAAAGATTGCTGTTTTCCAGATACAGAATCTTCTGGTTGCGTATAAGGAACGATTTGATAAAGATAATTTTATTAAAAATCTCCTTTTGGATAACCTTTTGCTTGTCGATATTTATAACCGAGCCAAAAAATTACATATTGACACAGAAGTCAGACGTGTTATCTTTATTATTGAGACAAAAAATGAGAAAGACAGCAGCGCGCTCGACAATGTGCGGGGACTTCTCGGAAATAAGGCCAAAGATTTTGTCACGGCTGTAGATGAAAAGAATATCATTATAGTGAAGGAAGTCGATGAGAACGATAGTTATGCAGAATTAGGAAGGATTGCCCAGAATATTTATGACATACTAAAGAATGACGGGGAAGAAGATATCCTGATCGCATATGGAACTGTTGTGAATGATATTAAAGAAGTATCAAAATCCTATAAAGAAGCAAAGCTTGCTCTTGATGTGGGAAAGATATTCTTTAGTGAGAGAAGTGTGATCGCGTACAGCACACTTGGAATCGGGCGTCTTATTTACCAGTTGCCGATTCCGCTCTGCAAGATGTTCATACGTGAGATTTTTGAGGGGAAATCTCCGGATGATTTTGACGAAGAGACATTGATCACGATCAATAAGTTTTTTGAAAACAATCTGAATGTCTCTGAGACGTCAAGACAGTTATACATTCACCGCAATACGTTAGTGTACCGGCTTGATAAGCTTCAGAAAAGCACCGGGCTTGATCTGCGCGTGTTTGAAGACGCCATTACTTTTAAGATTGCACTTATGGTTGTGAAGTATATGAAGTATATGGAGTCATTGGAGTATTAAGTAATCAGGAGGAAATTATGATTGAATTTAGAGACGTAAAGAAAGAGTACTCAAAAGGGGTTGCGGCCCTGAATGGCGTTAATTTGAAAGTTGAACAGGGTGAGTTTGTATTTATCGTTGGTGACAGCGGTTCTGGCAAATCAACATTGATCAAGCTGATCATGAAGGAACTTGATCCAACGTCAGGCACGATCGTTGTAAACGGGCAGAATCTGAATAAGATGAGGCATAGGAAGATACCGATGTACAGAAGGGCGATCGGTGTCGTATTTCAGGATTTCCGGCTTTTAAAAGACCGTAATATCTATGAGAATATTGCTTTTGCCCAGAGAGTTACAGAGACACCGGGCAGGATAATCAAAAAGAAAGTACCGGCAGCGTTGTCGCTGGTAGGACTTGCACAGAAATACAAGTCATTTCCGAAGGAATTATCTGGCGGAGAGCAGCAGAGGGTGGCTATTGCGAGGGCGATTGTGAATGAACCGGCAATACTTCTGGCAGATGAGCCTACCGGGAACCTTGACCCGACGAATTCATGGGAAATTATGAAGCTTTTGGAAGAAGCCAATGACAGAGGGACGACAGTGCTGGTTGTCACGCATAACCAAGAGATTGTAAACGAGATGAAGAAGCGCGTTATTACGATGAAAAAGGGAGTTATCGTAAGCGACGAGAAAAAAGGTGGGTATAATAATGAGAATTAGTACATTTGGATATTCTATGAAACAAGGGGTAAAGAATATAGGCAGGAATAAGATGTTTTCTATCGCATCCATTGCGACGATGGCAGCTTGTATTTTCCTGTTCGGTTTGTTTTACGCAATTATAGTTAATTTGAACTACATAGTGGAAGAAGCGGAAAAGGACGTGGCGATCACTGTGTTTTTTAATGATGATGCCACGCAGGAGCAGAAGGATGGAATAGGTGAACAGCTAGAGAACAAAGAAGGGGTTCTTAAGGTTAACTATATCAGTGCTGAGGATGCATGGGAAAAGTTCCAGGACGATTACTTTGGAGAGTCTAAGGATGCAGCAGAAGGATTTAAGAATGATAACCCGTTAGCCAGTTCGGACAGCTATGAAGTCCTGATGGACGATGTGGCAAAGCAGAAAGAAGTAGTTGCTTTCGCGGAAGGACTGGAGGGAGTACGTAAAGTTAATAAATCGGATGTTGTGGCGAAGACACTCACCAGTATGAATAAGCTGATGTATTATGTGTCCGCGGCAATTATCCTGATTCTGCTGGCGGTATCTATCTTCCTGATCAGCAATACCGTAACAATGGGTATCACAGTGCGCCGGGAAGAGATCGCGATCATGAAATATATAGGGGCGAAGGATGGATTCGTCCGCGCGCCGTTCGTAATAGAAGGTCTGCTGATCGGTATTGTAGGCGCGATCATTCCGCTGGTCATGCTGTTTTTCATGTATGACAAAGCAGTGGCATATATTATGACTAAGTTTAGTCTTTTGAATAATATCATTACATTCCTTCCGGTAACGAACGTATACAGGACACTGCTTCCGGTAGGGATAGCGCTTGGCGTAGGAATCGGTTTTGTAGGAAGTTTCTTCACCATTCATAAACATCTGCGGGTATAATACATTTAATTTAGGGGGATATATAAATGCGAGGGAAGAAATTAGTGAGTCTCTTGCTTGTAGGAACTCTTTGTTTTGGAATGGTTTTTACGTCGGAAGCTTCGAGTGCGAGTGAAGCAAAAAAAGAAGCTGAGGAAGCAAAAGAAAAAGCAGATAAAGCGAAGGAGGAAAGCAAAGAGTTAAAGGAACAAAAAGAGCAGGCGGAGACAGAGAAGCAGACATTAACGGCACAATTAGATGCGCTTTTGGCAGAGATCAGTGAGATAGAAGAAAAAATCTTAAAAAAAGAAGAGGAGATCTCACTGAAAGAGGATGAACTTATTCAGGCAAGGGTAGACGAGAATGACCAGTATGAGAGCATGAAGAAGAGAATCAAATACATGTATGAGAATGGCAATGGTCAATTTGTCGAGATTTTGTTTGAAGCGAAGGATCTCAGCGATTTTCTGAACAAGACGGAATACATTTCATCAATTTCTGACTATGACAGGGATATGCTTGTTAAGTATAAGCAGATTGTCAAAGAGGTGGAAGAACAGGAAGCAGCTCTTCAGAAAGAACAGGATGAGATGGAGGCTATGCAGGATGAGCTGATTGAAAAGCAGGGAAACTTGCAGGCTTTGTTAGCCAGCAAGATGGAAGAGATTGACGGCTTAAAAGAGGAGATCAATTCCAACGCTGAAAAAGTGCAGAAGCTTGAGGCGGCAGCAAAAGCGGCAGCAGATGCGGCAAGGAAGAAAGCAGAGGCGGAAGCGGCGGCAAAAGAGGCGGCTGCGCGGGCAGCAGCAGAGGCGGAAGCAGCAAAGAACAATTCTGTAGCTTCTAGCGGCAGCGCTGGGGAAAGTGTCGTAAGCGGTAATGGGACATTTACTCATCCATGTCCGGGATATACACGTATTTCCAGTACATTTGGTTATCGTAAGGCACCTCTGAGAGGGGCAAGTACGAACCATAAGGGTACGGATTTCGCGGCTCCTACAGGAACGCCGATCTATGCGGCAGCGGCAGGAACAGTTACATCTTCAAGATACAGCGGTAAGGCTGGTAATATGATCGTTATCAACCATGGAAATGGTCTTCAGACATATTATATGCATTGCAGCAGATTATTTGTAAGTGCAGGAACGAAGGTTTCTAAGGGTCAGAATATCGGCGCGGTAGGAACAACCGGAAATTCTACAGGACCTCATCTGCATTTTCAGGTAATGTCTGGCGGTGTGCCGGTGAATCCAATGAATTATATGTGAGAATAGGAAGTAAGGATGGATAACAGAAAAAGTTTTTTAAAAGGGGCGTTTTGCGGCGCCCTTGCTATATTGCTGGTAATAGGAGTTGTTTCCTGCGGGGTAAAGGCAAATATAGTTTCCAAAGGGAACAAGACAGTAACTTCGGATACAGAACAAAAGCTTAGTATTCTGCACAGTCTTATAGAGGAAAGTTTCTTGGGAGAGGTAGATGAAAAAAAGCTAAAAGAGGGTCTGTACGAAGGGTATATCGGTGGACTTGATGATCCTTATTCTGTCTATTATGATGCAGAAGATACTAAAGCATTTATGGAGTCGGCAGAGGGCGAGTACAGCGGTATAGGTGCCGTAATGACCCAGAGCAAAGACAGCGGGATCATTGTGCTGACGCATGTATACGAGGGGTCTCCGGCTATGAAGGCCGGACTTAAGGATGAAGATATTCTCTATAAAGTAGAAGGCAAGGAAGTTACAGGCGAGGATCTTACAGAGGTGGTATCCAGGATCCGGGGTGATAAGGGTACTGAAGTTGAGTTGTCTGTACTTAGGGGTGCCAAAAGGGAAGAAGTGACGGTAGTCGCGGTCAGGGATACGATTGAGACACAGACGGTACAGACGAGGATGTTAGAGGATGATATCGGTTATCTGGCTGTCAGTGAGTTTGATTCAGTTACCTATAACCAGTATGTGAAAGGGCTTAATGATCTGGAAGGACAGGGAATGAAAGCGCTGGTGGTGGATCTTAGGGGCAACCCCGGAGGAAACCTGAATACAGTGTGTGATATACTTGATCTGATGCTGCCGAAGGGACTGATCGTCTATACGCAGGACAAAAAGGGTGAGAAGCGTGAGATGACCTCTGATGAAGAAAATCAGTTTGTTCTGCCTATGACAGTGCTGGTGAACGGAAACAGCGCCAGCGCGTCAGAGATCTATGCCGGAGCGATCCAGGACTATGGCCTTGGAAAGATCGTGGGTACACAGACTTATGGAAAAGGTGTAGTGCAGCAGATATTTGATCTGCGGGACGGAACCTGTGTAAAGCTTACGATCGCGGAATATTATACGCCGAAAGGGCGCAATATCAATGGAACAGGGATTACTCCGGATGTGAAAGTAGAGTATGAACCAGACGAGAAAAACCCGGAGGCGGATAATCAGCTTGAGACAGCTGTAAAGGAATTAAAGAAAAAGCTGTAGATATCTGTAAAAAATCCAGACACGAATTATAGAAAGGGAATGCGAAATGTGCATTCCCTTTTATCTTGCCATATGTTAGAATATCATAAGATATATAGTAAAATGTATCATAAAACAGGGAAAGGAAAGCATATATGAAGATTCTGATCAGAAACGGATATGTGGCAGATCCATTGACCGGGAAAAAAGGCTGCTTTGATGTGTTGATAGAAGGCGGCCGTATCAGGAAGGTGGCAGAAAGTCTTCCGGATAAAGCAGAGAAAGTCATCGATGCTGCCGGCTGTTATGTGCTGCCGGGATTTATTGATCTGCATGTACATCTTCGCGACCCGGGGCTTGAATATAAGGAGACACTTGAAACGGGGGGGAAGGCGGCAGCCAGAGGCGGAGTGACGACAGTATGCGCCATGCCTAATACGAAGCCGGTTATTGACGACGGGGAAAAGGTAGCCAGGGTCCATGAAAGAGCGAAAGAAGAATGTCTGGTGAATGTAATACAGATAGGCGCGGTTACCAGAGGCCAGCTTGGAGAAGAACTGTCGGATATTGAAGGAATGGCGGCAGCCGGGTGTCATGCCATCAGTGAAGACGGTAAGTCTGTCATGAATGCTTCTTTATACCGTAAGGGTATGAAGCTTGCAAAAGAGAATGGACTTTCGGTGTTTGCCCACTGTGAGGATATAACTATGGTAGAGGGCGGTGTCATGAACGCAGATGAGAATGCCGCGCGGCTCGGTCTTAAGGGGATTACTAATTCTGTAGAGGATGTGATCACGGCGAGGGATATCCTGCTTGCGAAGGAAACGGGAGTACGGCTCCACCTGTGCCACTGCTCTACAGCAGATAGTGTTAAAATGGTGGCAGCAGCTAAAAATGCAGGACTGCCTGTGACAGGTGAAGTCTGCCCCCACCATTTTGTGCTGACATCAGACGATATCCGGGAGGATGACGGCAATTATAAGATGAACCCTCCGCTGAGAAGCAGAGCAGATGTGGAAGCGTTAAGAGAAGGACTGAAAAACAAGGTTATGGATGTCATCTCTACTGATCATGCGCCTCATGCCGCAGACGAAAAGGACAAGTCAATGGCTCAGGCGGCATTTGGTATCGTAGGGCTTGAGACGAGTGCTGCTCTTACCTATACTTATCTTGTAAAGCCAGGCATTTTAAGCGTGATGGATATGGCAGAAAAGATGAGTTATAATCCTTCAAAGATACTGGGTCTTTCAGAAAAAGGGTCTGTGTCAGAGGGAAAGATTGCGGATATTGTCATTTTTGATCCGGACAGGGTATACCAGATTGATAAGGAAAGTTTTGTATCCAAAGGAAAAAATACGCCTTTTGATGGTTTTGAGGTTAACGGCGAAGTGATGTATACGTTAGTTGACGGCAAGATCGTATATGAGGCAGCAAAGTGACACTAAAAGTTGGGAGGAAAAACAATTGATCAATAAATTGATTTCAAAGATTAAAAAGACAAAAGCGCCCATCGTAGTAGGTTTAGATCCGATGTTAAGCTATATACCAGAGCATATAAAAGCAGCAGCTTTCGCGGAGTATGGTGAGACGCTTGAAGGTGCCGGCGAGGCGATCTGGCAGTTTAATAAAGAGATCGTAGATAAGACATATGATGTGATCCCGGCAGTCAAGCCCCAGATCGCTATGTATGAGCAATTTGGGATTCCGGGAATCATGGCGTTCAAAAAGACGGTGGATTACTGTAAAGCGAAAGATCTGGTTGTGATCGGAGATATTAAGAGAGGAGACATTGGCTCTACTTCTGCGGCATATGCAGCAGGACATATTGGAAAAGTGCAGGTGGGCAGTAAGTCCTATACGCCTTTTGACGAGGATTTTATAACAGTGAATCCATATCTTGGATCAGACGGGGTGAATCCGTTTATTAAGGTGTGCGAAGAGGAAAAAAGAGGACTGTTTATTCTTGTGAAAACGTCCAATCCCTCCAGCGGTGAATTCCAGGACCAGATGATTGATAAGAGACCTCTCTACGAACTGGTAGGCGAGAAGGTCGCCGAGTGGGGAGCTTCCTGTATGGGTGAAGATTACAGCTACATCGGGGCAGTAGTTGGGGCAACTTATCCGGCAATGGGTAAAGCCCTTAGAAAAGTTATGCCGAAATCTTACATCCTCGTACCCGGATACGGCGCGCAGGGAGGAAAAGGCGCCGATCTGGTGCATTTCTTTAATGAAGATGGGCTTGGCGCGATCGTGAATTCTTCAAGGGGCATTATTGCGGCGTATAAGCAGGAGAAGTACAGTAAATTTGGGGACAAAAACTTTGGCGAGGCGTCAAGAGCGGCTGTGGAAGATATGATCGCGGACATTAATGGAGCCCTTGAAAGCCGATAAGTAAGATGTCAGGAGAAGAATATGGCGGATAGAAAAGTAGAAACAGTGGAGATCATTTCACAGGAATGTCTTGCAGAAGGTATTTTTAGTATGTGGATCAGGACAAAGTCGGCAGATCTGGCCAGGCCGGGGCAGTTTTTGTCTTTGTATACCAATGATGCGGTCAAGCTTCTTCCAAGACCGGTGAGTATCTGCGAGATAGATAAGGAAAACAGCAGCCTGAGGATCGTATACCGGGTGACCGGAGAGAATACAGGGACCAGACAGTTTTCGAAAATGCAGGCGGGAGATACGTTAAGGATTTTAGGACCGCTTGGCAATGGATTTCCTCTTGAGCGCGCAAAAGGGAAAAGAGTATTTCTGATGGGGGGCGGAATTGGTGTTCCGCCGATCCTTGAGCTGGCAAAGCAGATGGATTGTGAGAGGAAACAGATTGTCATAGGATACCGCGACAGGTATACATTTTTAGAGGATGAGTTAAAAAAAGCCGGACAGCTGTATATTTCCACCGAAGATGGAAGTGTGGGAACACAAGGTAATGTCATGGATGCGATTCGTGAAAATGATTTGACCGCGGATGTGATCTATGCCTGCGGACCGGCTCCGATGCTCCGGGCAATCAAAGAGTTTGCCGGGAAAAACTGCATTGAATGCTATATATCTTTGGAGGAGAGAATGGCATGCGGGATCGGTGCGTGCCTTGGCTGTGTATGCCGGTCGAAGGAGAAGGATTCTCACAGCAATGTAAAAAATAAGCGTATCTGTAAAGATGGTCCGGTATTTTTAGCGACGGAGGTGGAAATCTGATGGATGGCGGGAAGATGAAAGAAAACGCAGTAGATATGCGTGTGAAAATTGCCGGAGTAGAGTGGAAGAATCCTGTTACGACAGCATCAGGTACATTTGGTTCGGGAGCTGAATTTTCCGAATTTGTCGACTTAAATAAGCTTGGAGCGGTCACTACAAAGGGTGTGGCGAACGTTCCCTGGGCGGGCAATGCTACACCGAGGATCGCGGAAACTTATGGAGGGATGATGAATGCCGTCGGGCTGCAGAATCCGGGAATTGATTTGTTGTGTGAAAGAGACATTCCTTTTTTGCGCCAGTACGATACAAAGATCATCGTAAATGTGTGCGGGAGATCAGAAGAGGATTATTGCGAGGTTGTAGAACGTCTTTCTCATGAAGATGTAGATATGCTGGAGATCAATATTTCCTGTCCGAATGTAAAGGAAGGCGGGATTGCGTTCGGTCAGGATCCGAAAGCGGCAGAAGAGATTACGAAAGCGGTAAAAAGATACGCGAGGCAGCCGGTCATCATGAAACTGAGTCCCAATGTAACGAGTATTTCTGAGATGGCAAAAGCAGTAGAGGCAGGCGGAGCAGATGCAGTGTCTCTGATCAATACGTTGACGGGTATGAAGATAGATATCCACCGCCGCCGGTTTGTTTTAGCTAATAAGACCGGGGGAGTGTCGGGACCGGCGATCCACCCTGTCGCGGTGCGCATGGTCTATGAGGCGTCACACGCAGTGAAGCTTCCTGTTATCGGGATGGGCGGTATCATGAATGCGCAGGATGCCGTGGAGATGATACTTGCAGGAGCAGATGCGGTGTCTGTCGGAACAGCGAATTTCCATGATCCGGCAATAACGATGGAGATTGCAGCAGGTATTGAAAGCTATATGAAGGAATACGGGTTTGCGCATGTGTCAGATATGGTAGGAATTGTGGATTGAAAGTTATGCAGACGATAAAAGCTGGTATGGAGTTCTGTGCGTAAAGAGGGGTCAGATTATCTGACCCCTCCGTTGTTTTTTTGATTTATTTACTCATATCTTTCATCAAATACTCTCTTCGATTTCTTTTCGCTTCTTGGAAGAAGACCAAGTTCTACAACTTTTACGAGCGGTGTGAAACCAATGCGGCTCTTGACTTTTTCAGCAATCCGTCTGCTGAGGGCTAAGAAATCGACAGTTCCGTTTGTCTCCACATAGAGTCGCATAGTATCACGGCCGTCCAGATGGGAGATGCGGATCTGGTATTCACTTGATACTTCTGGGAACTCTTTCAGGATCTCCTCAACCTGGCTTGGGAATACATTGACACCTTTGATCTTTATCATATCGTCCGTTCTTCCCATAATGATATCCAGACGCGGAAATTTACTGCCGCAGGGGCATGTTCCGGGGATGATGCGGGAAAGATCATGGGTGCGGTAACGGATGAGCGGCGCGCCTTCTTTTACAAGAGTTGTAATGACGATTTCTCCTAATTCACCGTCAGGAACCGGTTTTAAGGTTACAGGGTCAATGATTTCAATGTAGATATAATCATCCCAATAATGCATTCCGGTATCATACTTACAGTTGATGCCGATGCCCGGTCCATATACTTCTGTCAGTCCGTAGATGTCATAAAGCTCAATACCAAGTTCACTGGAAATGCGCTGACGCATTTTTTCCCCCCAGCGCTCAGAGCCGATGACGCCTTTTTTTAAGCATATTTTATCCTTGATCCCCCGCTTTTCAATCTCTTCTGCAAGAAGAAGCGCGTAGGAGGAAGTGGCGCAGATAACAGTGCTTTTCATGTCCATCATCATTTGGAGCTGTTTGTCTGTATTGCCGGGGCCCATGGGGATGACCATTGCGCCCAGCTTTTCAGCGCCGCTTTGAAACCCGATCCCGGCGGTCCATAACCCGTATCCCGGAGTGATCTGGATACGGTCTGTGTTGGTAATTCCGGCTGTTTCATAACAGCGGGCGAACATGATCGCCCAGTCGTCTATATCTTTGGCTGTATAGGGGATGATGACCGGAAGTCCGGTTGTTCCTGAGGAAGAATGGATACGTACGATGTCTTCCTCAGGAGCAGTCATTAGTCCTAACGGATAGGCTTCCCGGAGGTCATTTTTTTCAGAGAAGGGGAGCTGATTAAAATCCTCCGGAGTAGTAATGCCGGAAATTCCTGCTTCTTCAAGTTTTTTTCCATAGAAGCTTTTGGCTTTTATGAGAGATAGTATCTGGTTATTGACCTGACTGATCTGTAAGTCTGAAATTTGCATGGTTTTATGGTTCCTTTCTTTTTGATTTATTCGGAATGTGTGCGTACATATTCAAGAGCTCTAAGATTAAGCTCATGGAACCTTTCGGGAAGACGGCTTTTCACAGCCTTTTTCATGTCCTCTTCAGAAAAGCCCAGTGCGCCGCTTAAAGCGGCAGCTCCTAAAAGAAGCGTGTTGAGGACTTTTTTGGATCCGATTTCTTTACAAGCTTTCTCAGGGTTGATGATGAAAAGCTTTTTAACATGGCTTCTAAGATATGCGATCATCTCGCCGCCATTGTAAGAGGAGCCGGTAAGGGTTGCTGTAACCGGCATGACTGCCCGGCTGCTTGTAACGACAGTCCCGTTCTTTGCGAGAAAAGGGAGCATCCGCACTGTCTCCCCGGGCTCGAATCCAAGGATGATGTCTGCTTCCCCATGTGCGATCATAGGGGAATGAAGTCCGTATCCGTAACGCACATGGCTGAAGACGCTGCCGCCTCTTTGAGCCATGCCGATGGTCTCCGCGCTCATGACGGGAAAGCCGTTGTCCATGGCGGCAGCGGCGATCAATTTGGAAGCAAGGATAGTTCCCTGACCGCCTACTCCGCAAAGTATGATATTTTTATTCATTATCATCACCGACCTTTCCGTTAACGATGGCGCCTGTTTGGCAAAGCTGGCCGCACAGTGTACAGCCTGTGCAAAGGGATGGCTCAATGTTAACTTTTTCGCCTGTTATAGTAAGAGCAGGGCAGCCTAATTCCCGGATACATTTTTTGCACAAAATACATTTGTCAGGAAGTACATGCATGGCTTTGTCAGGCTTTATGACTGCGATACAGGGTGATCTGAAAATGATTGCTTTGACGCCGGGCTCTTCTGCTGTTTTTTTCACACAGTTTACAGCCGCTTCAAGTTCCAGAGGATCGACTGTTTCTACAGTACGAAGTCCAATGCCTCTTAGGACTGCTTCGATGTCTACCTTGTCTGTGATACCGCCCATCATAGTCTGCCCGGTGCCGGGGTGAGGCTGATGCCCGGTCATGGCAGTAGTTGAATTGTCCAGTATGATGAGGGTCATGTCTGCCTGATTGTATACAGCATTTATCACCCCTGTAATAGCGGAGGCAAAGAAAGTAGAGTCTCCCACGAACGCAAAACAGCGGGTATCTGGTTCTATCCGTCCGACGCCTTGTGCTATGCCAAGTCCCGCGCCCATGCACAGGCAGGTATCAACCATATCAAGAGGCATGGCATTTCCAAGTGTATAGCAGCCGATATCTCCGCAGAAGATAGTCTTCTTCCCTTTCATAGCTGCCTTTACCGCGTAGAAGGAAGCCCGGTGGGGGCAGCCGGCGCAGAGAACCGGAGGGCGGATGGGAAGCTCTGGCAAGGAATCGGGAGAGGCTTTTAATGTTATCTCTTTGCAGGTATCTTTAAAAAAGTTCCCGATGTCCTGATATACGCTGTCGCGTGTGTTCTCGCCCGCGTTTTTAACATGATGGGTGAGTTTTCCGTATATCTTTACAGGAAGATGGTATTTTCCGCAGATACAGATCAGTTCCTTTTCGATGACCGGATCAAGTTCTTCAAGGCAGAGCACTTCATCAAGTCCCTCTAAAAATTGGAGCGCAAGATTTTCAGGGAACGGATGAGGAGTAGCTATTTTAAGAACCGGTATGCTGCCGGTATTTTTCAAAGTTTCTGAAACATAAGTAAAACTTATGCCTCCGGTGGCGATTCCTTTCCTTGCGAAACTCCCTTTTGGGGTAATGTCTGAAGCTTCTGGTGCCGTGGAAGGACAGATGATCTTATTTCTTTTATATGAAGAAAAATCTTCGGAAAGTTTTATATTCCTGTCTTCAATTTTTTTGTGGTTTTGGAAGGAAAGACGGGGAAATATGACCCACCTGGCGGGATCCTTCAAAAAACCGCCGGGCTTGTGGAGCGTATATTCATCTGTGTCCTTTACGGTGACAGAAGCGTATCCATGACAGACTCTCGTGGTAGGCCGTAAAAAGACAGGGGTTTCATATTTTTCAGAATAGTCGAATGCTTCCTGTACCATCTCATAGGCTTCCTGCGCCGAAGACGGATCAAAGCAGGGAAGCTTTGAAAAATAAGCAAAATGTCTCGTGTCTTGTTCTGTCTGGGAAGATATCGGGCCGGGATCGTCGGCTACAAGGACTACCATACCGCCTTTGACGCCGATATATTCCAGGCTCATAAGAGGGTCGGAAGCTACATTGAGTCCGACCTGTTTCATCGTCACCATACTGCGCGCTCCCGAATATGCCGCTCCGGCAGCAACCTCCATAGCTGTCTTTTCATTGACAGACCACTCTACATAGGTATCTTTTTGCTTCCGTTTTGCGGCTGTTTCCAGGACTTCAGTAGATGGTGTGCCAGGATAACCGGATATGAGGTTAACTCCGGCCGCGATAGCGCCTAAGGCGATAGCTTCATTTCCCATTAAAAATTCTTTATGCATGATCTCACCTCTAAAAGTTGTATGATTGATTATACTTCTGTTTGAAATAGTCTTAATCATTTTATCATACTGCGGGGGATACAAAAACATTTTTTTGTCATAAATTTAGGAAGAGGAAAGACGTAAAGGTGTATGATATGTCAAAAATGGGAAGATTTGAAAAGAAGATGGTAAAAACGATAAAACAAAAAGAGTTGAACGTAAAAGACGAATATGTTAAAATTGAGAAAATATTTAATAGTAAAAAGGGCATAAAAAGCGCATTGATAAAGGAGATTTAACATTTATGGAAAGCTATAAAAGAGAATTTATAGAGTTTATGGTAGAAAGTGATGTTCTTAAGTTTGGAGAGTTCACATTAAAGAGCGGAAGAAAGTCCCCCTTTTTTATGAATGCAGGGGCGTATGTGACGGGAACACAGCTTCGTAAGCTTGGTGAATATTACGCGAAGGCAATTCATGATACATATGGTCTTGAATTTGATGTGCTGTTTGGACCTGCCTATAAGGGAATCCCTCTTACAGTAGCCGCGACGATGGCGATCAGCGAGCTGTATGGCAGGGATATCCGGTACTGTTCTAACAGAAAAGAAGTGAAGGATCACGGAGATACAGGTATTCTTCTTGGAAGTAAACTTAAAAGCGGCGACAGAGTCGTGATCATTGAGGATGTAACGACATCCGGCAAATCTATTGAAGAGACATTTCCTATTATCAAAGCGCAGGCTGACGTTGAGGTGAAGGGACTTATGGTATCCTTAAACCGGATGGAAGTAGGCAAAAGCGGGGAAAAGAGCGCGCTGGATGAGATCCGGGATCTTTATGGATTTGCGGCAAGCGCTATCGTAACGATGGAAGAGGTCGTAGAGTATTTGTACAATAAGCCGTACAATGGGAAAATCGTGATTGATGATACATTAAAAACGGCAATTGACACATATTATGAACAGTACGGTGTTTAAGAACTTATAAGGAGGTAAGGGATATGAATGAGCAGGCATATAAGACGATGGGTGTTACAGGGGCGGCGGGTATCGCGATTGGTATCGTGACGCTGGTAACGGGAGTAACTGTGGGAGTGATCGCTGTGATCAGCGGAGCGAAGCTTCTGAAAGACAGGAAAGGACTTACATTTTAAGAGGATAATATGGACAGATAGAAGGGAAGTTTAATATTTGGATGTAAGGGACAAAAAAAGAATCCGTTTTATCGGAAAGATTTTATTTGTACTTTATATTGCATTTATCATATATTTTCTGATATTCTCTGACTGGTACGGACGATCCGGTTCTGTCTCAGAGTACCGATATAATCTGGTACTGTTCAGAGAGATCAAGAGATTTTGGAAATACCGGGAACAGCTCGGGATGTTTGCCATGTTCACGAATCTGTTCGGCAATGTCCTGATTTTTATGCCATTTGGTTTTTTTATGCCTGTAGCATGCAGGAACAAGAGATTTTTTTCTGCGTTATGTTATAGCTTTGGACTGAGTCTTTGTGTGGAGACATTTCAGCTGGTGGCGAAAGTAGGAAGTTTTGATGTGGATGATCTGCTTCTTAACACGGTTGGAGGGGCGGCAGGATATATCCTGTACGTGGTATGTAATGCAATAAGGAGAAAATATGTTTGTCAGAAAACAGAGCAAGACAGAAGAAGATAGAGAGAGAGAACTTGCCAAGGCGCGGGCAAAACAGCGCAAAAAACTGATAAAGACAAAATACGGACAGAGACAGAAAAAACATGCGAAAAAGGGGATACAGTCCTGCCTTCTGGCAGCAGTTTCCGTGGTTTTAGTCGTTATGATGGTAATGAATTCATTTAAGGCGAAGGGAGATATCAGCATTCTATACGGGATTTTAGGGCTTCTTATTCCCGTGATCGCATGGCGGGGGCTTGTATATGCAGTCCGCGGATTTAATGAAAGGGAGAAGAATTACATAACATGCAGGATCGGGGCAGGATGTAACGGCGCTTTGATCTTATGTATGTGCGCAATGTTTATCAGGGGGCTTTTTTAGATGACAGAGGAAAGATATGAGTTAGCAATCGGCCGGATTCGGGAGATAAGAACGGAACAGACAGTAGACAGCAGGTTTCGGGATTATTTCTGTAAAATGGCTGATTTTGTTATTATGATCGATGAACTAAAATCCGCTCTTTCAGAAGGAGTATATGCTGATGCGGCGCTTGAGGAGCTTCAGAAATGGAATCAAAGACTTTATTTTGATATTTTGCCGCAGCAGTATGAAAAAAGTTACGCGAATCCGGCTGTGGCAGTTAAAGAGCTTGGAGAAGGATATGGACCGGTCTTAAGCTTTTTGTATGTGGAACTCCGCGGAATGATCGCATACACATTTGAAAGGAAGACAGAGTATCTTGATATTCTGATGGAGCTTTTCATAGAGATATATAATCAGTTTGAATATGGACTGCCGGAGATAGAAAGTATTAAAGATACTATTTACTGGTATGCCAGCGATTACTGCGATGTGTTCGTGGCTGACCGGATCAGAGAGCAGATCCTGCCAGAGGAATCTTTTGCTGTAGATATTATAAAAAACAGTGATCTTTGTGATATAAGATATCTGTATCTTTTTGGAGAATATATCAGTGAGAATGAGCTAAGGAGCGCGCGGCATATCAATAAGCTTCCAGACACGGTGATCCGGAAGATGGCAGATGTATATACCGAAGGATACCGCGTAGGGTTTGTGAACACGGGAAAAGATCTGTCGAAAAAATCGGTGGTGAATATCCGGTATGTGTTAGGATTTGAGCGTGTTGTAAAAAAAGCCCTGGAGAACTTTGAGAAAATGGGGCTTTCGCCGGTTATTTACCGTGCCGCGGTAAATTCCCTTACGAAACGGCAGCATATAAAGATCGGATACTGCGGAGGCAATCCGAATCCCCAGTATGATTATGACCATAGAAATGATCAGGCTTTGTTTTTAGATAAGCGTTTTGTAGAGAGAAAATCAGAGGTGATCCGTACTACCTACGAGAGATATAAAGAAAAAGCAGCTCAGTTTGCAGGACCTGCATGTATGGAAGTGTTCGGGGAAAAGCCATTTTCGCCGGAGCAGAAGAAAGAGGCGATAAAGCTTACAGACAGACAGGAGGAGCTTTCCCTTCAGTTTGACAGCAGACAGAGCCGGATGACAAATGAATACATCCGCGCGGATGAGAGAAGTTATACGATCATTGCGTATCCGGTGCCGGAGATCGGTGAGAGATATGAGGAAATATTTGATGAAGTGATCCGTTTAAATACGCTGGATGCCAAGATGTATGAAAGAGTGCAGCAGACATTGATCGATGTGCTGGATCAGGGAGAGTATGTGCATATTCTCGGCGCTCATGGCAACCGGACAGATCTTAGAGTGCAGCTTCATGAATTGACAGACCCTGAAAAAGAGACCATTTTTGAAAACTGCGTAGCAGATGTGAACATTCCGGTAGGTGAAGTATTCACATCTCCGGTTCTTGAAGGCACGAACGGCACTCTGCATGTCAGCAGAGTATATCTGAACGAACTGCAGTATAAGGATCTGGAGATTCAATTCGCGAATGGAATGATCAGTGATTACCGATGCGGTAATTTTGAACATGAGCTTGAAAATAAAGAATATATCCGTGATAATATTCTTCATAAGCATCCGACACTGCCTCTGGGTGAATTTGCGATCGGAACGAATACGACAGCCTATATGGCAGCAAAAAAGTATAAGATAGAAGATAAGCTGCCGATTCTGATCGCGGAAAAGATGGGACCTCATTTCGCGGTGGGAGATACGTGCTACAGCCAGAGCGAGGACGTTAAGATCTTTAACCCTGACGGAAAGGAGATCATCGCGAAAGAAAATTCTGTATCCGCGCTCAGGAAGGATGATATGTCCAAAGCATATTTTTACTGCCATACGGATATTACGATCCCATATGAGGAGATTCTTAGTATTGCGGTGGTCACAAAGACAGGAGAAAAGATCCTGTTGCTAGAAAACGGCAGGTTTGTACTGCCGGGAACAGAAGCTTTGAATGAACCGTTGAAAAAAATGGACAGATGAGGTATGCTATCGGTACTTAAAAATAATATATAGATCTAAGAAGACGGAAAGGATGAAGGTTATGCCAAAAGTAGGAATTGTTATGGGCAGTGACTCTGATCTTAAGGTTATGAGCAAAGCTGCCGGGATGCTTGAAAAATTAGGGATTGATTATGAGATGACGATCATCTCGGCCCACAGGGAACCGGATGTGTTTTTTGAATGGGCGAAGGCGGCAGAGGGAAAAGGAATGAAAGTTATCATTGCAGGAGCAGGTATGGCTGCCCACCTTCCAGGGATGTGCGCGGCACTGTTTCCAATGCCGGTAGTAGGCGTGCCGCTTTCCGGAAAGAACCTTGAGGGTGAGGACGCGCTGTTTTCTATCGTACAGATGCCGCCGGGAATTCCGGTCGCGACAGTCGCTATTGACGGCGGTATGAATGCAGCTATTCTTGCGGCGAAGATTCTTGCGGTATCTGATGAGAAGCTGCTTGAGAAACTAAAGGATTATTCTCAGGAGATGAAAGAGACTGTACAGAGTAAAGCGGCAAGACTGGATGAGATCGGTTATGAGGCATATTTAGGATAAAAGGAGAAAAATATTATGGATTATAAAAAGGCAGGCGTTGATATTGAAGCTGGTTACAGATCAGTGGAGTTGATGAAAAAGCATGTAAAAGAGACAGAGCGTCCGGAAGTTTTAGGGGGGCTTGGAGGTTTTGCGGGTGCTTTTGATCTAAGCGCGATAAAAAATATGGACGAGCCAGTGCTCCTTTCAGGAACAGACGGCTGCGGGACGAAAGTAAAGCTTGCTTTTGTTATGGATAAGCATGATACGATCGGTATTGACGCTGTTGCTATGTGCGTCAATGATATCGCCTGCTCTGGCGGCGAGCCCTTATTCTTTTTGGATTATATAGCATGCGGCAAGAATTATCCTGAAAAGATCGCGGCTATCGTCAGCGGTGTAGCAGAGGGCTGTAAGCAGTCGGAGTGTGCTCTTGTAGGCGGTGAGACTGCAGAACATCCGGGCCTTATGCCGGAGGATGAATACGATCTTGCGGGATTCGCGGTAGGTGTCGCGGATAAAAAAGATATCATAAACGGTCAGGACATAAAACCGGAAGATGTTCTTATCGGTATGGCATCAAGCGGTGTCCACAGCAATGGATTTTCACTTGTCCGCAGTGTGTTTGAGATGACGAAAGAGTCTCTTGATACATATTATGAGGAGCTTCATAAGACTCTTGGGGAGGCGCTCATCGCACCTACAAGGATTTATGTCAAAGCCCTTAAAAGTATCAAAAACAGCGGCATCAGAGTGAAAGGCTGCAGTCATATCACCGGAGGCGGCTTTTATGAGAATATACCGAGAATGCTGCCGGACGGTGCGCGGGCAGTGATTGACAAGAGCAGCTATGAGGTTCCGGCTATCTTTAAGCTTTTGGCAGAAAAAGGTAATATTGCAGAGGAGATGATGTATAATACCTTTAATATGGGACTTGGTATGGTGATCGCCGTAGATTCAGAAGATAAGGAGAAGGCATTGGAAGCCATAGAAGCGGCAGGAGAGACTGCTTATGTTGTCGGACATATTGAAGCGGGAGAAAAAGGAGTTACATTATGTTAAATGTAGTAGTACTGGTGTCCGGCGGCGGGACAAACCTGCAGGCGGTCATCGATGCGGTAAAGGACGGCAACATCAGCAACACAAAGATTACAGGAGTCATCAGCAACAATAAAAATGCTTATGCGTTGGAGCGGGCAAAAAAGAGCGGGATAGAGAATCTTTGTATTTCTCCGAAGGATTTTGAGACAAGGGAACAGTTCAATGAAGAATTCCTGAAGGCTGTGGATGATATGGAGCCGGACCTGATCGTTCTTGCTGGTTTTTTGGTAGTCATTCCGCCAAAGATGATAGAAAGGTACACAAACCGCATTATTAATATACATCCGTCTTTGATCCCGTCTTTTTGCGGAACGGGCTATTATGGGATCAAAGTTCATGAAGCAGCGCTTTCAAGAGGTGTAAAGGTAGTCGGCGCAACGGTCCATTTTGTGGATGAAGGGACAGATACGGGGCCGATCATCCTGCAGCGGGCAGTTAACGTAGAACAGGATGATACACCGGAAATCTTGCAGAGACGTGTTATGGAACAGGCGGAATGGAAGATACTGCCTCTGGCCATTGACCTGATCGCCAATGGAAAAGTAAAAGTAGAAGATGGGAAAACGGTGATTTTGTAAGGAGGAAGCTATAATGAATGTATTGATTGTAGGAAGCGGTGGAAGAGAACATGCAATTGCGTACTGCGCGGCAAAAAGCAAGAAAGCGGATAAGATATACTGTACACCGGGAAATGCCGGGATAGCTGAGTATGCAGAGTGTGCTCCTATTGGCGCGATGGAATTTGAAAAAATCGTTGCGTTTGCGAAAGAGAAAAAGATTGACCTTGTTATCGTGGGAATGGATGATCCATTAGTCGGCGGATTGGTTGATGAGCTTGAGGCGGCGGGCATCCGTACTTTTGGACCGAGAAAGAACGCGGCGATCTTAGAAGGCTCCAAAGCATTTTCCAAAGACCTTATGAAAAAATACAATATCCCTACGGCTGCTTATGAGAACTTTACGGATCCGGACAAAGCACTTGCGTATCTTGAGACAGCTAAATATCCCATCGTTCTTAAGGCGGACGGGCTGGCGCTTGGAAAGGGCGTTCTGATCTGCAACACCCTTGAAGAGGCAAAGGACGGCGTAAAGACTATCATGCTGGATAAAAAGTTTGGCTCTGCGGGAAATGAGATGGTCATTGAGGAATTTATGACTGGACGTGAGGTGTCAGTGCTTTCCTTCGTGGACGGCAATACAATCAAAACCATGACTTCCGCGCAGGACCATAAGCGTGCAGGAGACGGAGATACCGGGCTTAACACAGGCGGAATGGGAACATTTTCACCAAGCCCGTTCTATACGAAGGAAGTAGAGGAGTTCTGCGAAAAGTATATCTATCAGGCGACAGTGGATGCCATGAGAGCCGAAGGAAGACCGTTCAAGGGAGTGATTTTCTTTGGACTGATGCTCACAGAAGAAGGTCCAAAAGTGCTTGAGTACAATGCGCGGTTTGGGGATCCGGAGGCACAGGTTGTCCTTCCGAGAATGAAGAATGATATCATTGAAGTGGTGGAGGCTTGTATCGACGGTACGTTAGATAAGGTGGATCTGCAGTTTGAAGATAATGCGGCTGTATGTGTTGTGCTTGCGAGCGAAGGGTATCCTGTTAAATACGAGAAAGGACTTTTGATCACGGGATTAGAAGAATTTAAAAAGCATGAGGGATATTACTGCTTCCATGCCGGAACGAAGTTTGATGATGGAAAGATCGTGACCAACGGCGGAAGAGTACTGGGTGTAACGGCAAAGGGAAAGGATTTGAAAGAAGCAAGGTCCAATGCCTATGCAGCGGCAGAATGGGTGCAGTTCGATAATAAATATATGCGTCATGATATCGGAAAAGCAATAGATGAGGCATAGATGGCATTAAGAGATAAAAAAGCAAAAATAAACGCCGGGATTTCACATCAAAGTGAGATCCCGGCGTTTTATAAAAGTAAAGAAGTCTGCCGCGATATGATTTTCATTAATTGGAAGCTTTTAGGATAAACAGTCTTGAATCAAAATCACAGGTAGGGATATCCCCAGAAGCCAGCTCTCCAGCGCTGGAATCAGTTGTGATCAGTCCTGCGTTCATGAGTTCGTCACCGTAGTGATATTTGCCGTCCGTGGAAAGCTCATAGCAAAAGTCAGGGTCAAGACCCTTAAGGGCAACTCTTGTAAAAGGCATATTGGCGCTGTTCAATACTTTATACACTCCGACAACCGCCTCTTTTTTATCATCGCTTACTACCATCCATGCAGTACTGCCTCCGTCAAAAGGACTCATTAACCGGTAGAATGTACCGAACTGGAACAGTCTGCGGTATTGCTTCATAAACGCAATCTGTTCTTTTACTTCTTTTTGCTCTTCTTCGGACAGTTTGTTAAGGTCCAGCTCATAGCCGAAGGTTCCAAAGTATGCGACATTTGCCCTCGTATGAAGAGGAGTGCTGCGGAATACCTGATGGTTCGGGGTTACGGATACATGACTTCCCATACAGCTTACCGGATAGCAGTAGGAGGTACCATATTGGATCTTAAGTCGTTCTATAGCGTCAGAATCGTCACTGGTCCATCCTTGCGGCGCGTAATAGAGAAGTCCCGGATCGAAGCGCGCGCCGCCGCTTGCGCAGGATTCAAAAAGTACCTGCGGGAACTTGCCGGTCAGCCGCTCATAGAGGTCATAGACTCCGAGGATATATCTGTGGAATACTTCGCCCTGGCGGTCTGAGGGGAGAGCAGCGCTGTAACATTCTGTAATACTGCGGTTCATATCCCATTTTACATAGGAAACTTTAGCTTCGCTTAAAATCTTAGCCATCATCTCATAGACACAGTCTACAACTTCCTTCCGGGAGAAATCCAGAACATACTGGAAACGGCCGTGAGAAGTACTGCGGTTTGGCGTTTTTAATATCCAGTCGGGATGCTTTCTGTAAAGATCAGAATCTTTGTTCACCATCTCAGGCTCGAACCAGAGTCCGAATTTCATGCCGATATCTTCAATCTTCTGGGCAAGACCGGTAATACCTGACGGAAGAAGATCCGGGTTAGCGATCCAGTCGCCGAGTCCGGCTTTTTCATGACGGCGTCCGCCAAACCATCCGTCGTCCAGTACGAAAAGTTCGACACCGCATGCCTTGGCTTTGGAAGCGATATCCACCAGGCGGTCCTGCGTAAAGTCAAAATAAGTAGCCTCCCAGTTATTAATAAGGATCGGGCGTTCCTTATCTTTCCAGTAGCCTCTTGCGAGCCTTGTCTGATACAGCTTGTGGAAAGTCTGGCTCATATGGTTCAGACCCTGATCGGAATACACCATGACAGCCTCTGGTGTCTGGAAGGTTTCGCCGGGCTCTAATTTCCAGTCAAACCAGTGTGGATGGATGCCGAGAAGTACACGGGTCTCTTCGTGGGTGCTCACTTCTGCCTGCGCGAGGAAATTGCCGCTGTATATAAGGCTGAAGCCGATAACTTCACCTTGAAATTCCGAGGCATCCGGACGCTTTAGTATTACGAAAGGATTGTGATTGTGTGAAGAATGCCCGCGGACACTTCCGACAGACTGGATGCCTTGTGCAAGTCTCCGTGTCTTCATGTGGCGTTCTCTTCCCCATGCCCCGGAAAAATGGATAAACTCATAATTACTGTCCGGCAGATCCATACAAAGGCTCATAGCTCTTGTAAGATGAAGGTCATCTGCTCCCTCGTTTACAAAAGATGCGCTTCTTGCAATGATACCGCCTTCCGCGAAAATAGTGTAGAAAAGTCTTAAGACAAGTCCATTTACTGGATCTTTTAAAACTAATGTTAAGGTCTCGGCTTCCGAATCATCTTCTGTATAGGTTGCCGGTAGTCCTAAAAGGGAAGGCTTTCCGCTTTTGATAGTATGGGTCTGATATTTGAAATCAGAGATGCGGCTGCCGTCATTTTGAAGGATCTCTGCGGCGGGGTCTCTGTAATCTGTGGAGCCGAACACACCGTACTCCTGGTTGATATGTTCCAGCGTGTATTTATAGTCGTCGTCATAAAGATAAGAAGTCATCGGACGGAAAGCAAACTCAAGAAGATGTGAAAAATCTTCTGAGTGATGAATCCGCTTTCCAAAATAAAGCTGCGCCATCTGCCCGCCGGGAAGTACCGTCATGATGTAGCTGACAGAATCGTTGCACAAATGAAAGGTACGTGTTTTTTCATTAAATATAATACTCATTGCTAGTCCCTCCGAATTTAAAATCATTGATATAGAGTATAGGAAAAATTGACGGAAATTGATAGAAACATATGTTGAAGAAAACAGTCAAAATGTTAAAAGACTGTAAGAGATATCTACAGTCTTTCCAGTGTGTTCATATTATTTTGTAGTTTTGTCTTATGTAAGTTCAGCACCTCTTTGCGATAACGGGAAGGAGCCTTTCCCTTCTTTGATTTGAAGACTTTTGAAAAGATCAGAGGGTCTGTATATCCGCAGGAAAGGGCGATACTTTCTATGGACAGATCCGTTGTGGTAAGAAGCTCCGTGGCCTGGGATATACGGTAATTGGCAAGGTAATCCTGAGGAGATACGCCCAGATTCGTCTTAAAAAGTGTATAGAGATAGCTCCGGTTGATACAGACATAATTGGCAATGTCCGTTACATGTATGGGAAAGGAATAATTATTCTGGATGAATTCCAATGCCTGAAGGATGTAGGGATTCTCGCCATTATGAAGTACCGGGGGATTCACGCGGATATCCCTGGTGAGGATGGAAAAAAATTCGTATAGCAGCCCTTGCAGGAGAAAGCGGTGAGTAGTTGCGGAAATGTTATTTTTCAGCATATCCAGAACAATCCGCTTTAATTCCGGACCGTAAGCGCACCGGAAAATGGGCTGCTGATGGTTCAGTCCCATATCATCCAGATACTTGCCTGCATTATTCCCATCAAAGCCGATCCATATATAGGACCAGGGATCGTGCTCATCTGCTTTGTAAAAGGTCTGTATCCGGGGTTCAATTAAGAATCCGTATCCTTTTTCCAGACGGTATTCCTTTTTTCCGATCTGATAGGATCCCTTTCCTTTCAGTATGTAATGGATCAGGTAATTGGACCGGACAGAGGGGCCGAAACAATGTCCGGCCTCGCAGTCGGCATACCCGCAGTAGCACAGATATATATCTGTAAATTTTTTTTCTGTCAGTTGCAATACGTAAGCATTTTCCATAGAATATCCACCTTGTATCGTAATCGTATCAATGCGGCAAAAGATTTTTAAGCTGCAAGTGCGGGGTGTGTTTAGTAGCTGCCAAGCTTTCCTAAATATTTGTCGATGCGTTTCAGCCGCTTTTCAACGCCTTTTACCTTGTGGCTGATAGTCTCAAGGAGTGCCTCAGAGATAAACTGCGGACCTACCAGGGAGTTGAAAAAAGAATTGCTGTCAACAGAAACTGTAAAAAGAACTGTGGCATAAGGCGCAAGGAGAGCGCTTGGCTTATCGGTGACAACGATGATCTTCGCTCCGGCATCATGGGCCATCTGCGCAGTGACTTCATCAACAGAAGAGTAACGGGGGAAGCTGAATATGATCAGGCAGTCTTCTTTGTTGATGTTGCACATGTGGTCTATAGGGCTTAGGGCAGCAGTATTTGTCATGACTACATGGGGGACCATCTGCTTTAAATAAAGAAGGAAATAGTTGCTTAGGCATGTATCGCCGCGTGTGGCGGCAATATACTTGCGTCTGCTCGTTATGATGATATCCGCTGCTTCCTCGAACAGACCCGCAGCGTTGTTGATAAATACAGACTCCAGATTTTCTGCTGTGATCTTAAAGTGCCGGTCAATGTAATCTGTGTCGTTGCTCAGCTTTGTCTGCTGGGCGATCCTTTGAGAAGGAACCGTGATGGCGCTGGAAATACTTAATACCTTATCTTGATAATTCTTTCTCAGAGATTTTTGGAATGCCATAAATCCGCTGTATCCAAGAGAACGGCTGAAACGGATGACGGATGATTCACTGACACCGAGAGTATCAGCGATCTCTGTAGATGTCATAAAACATGCATCGGCAGAATTGTCCAGAATGTACGTGGCGATCATCCGCTGCGTCTTGGTCAGCTTGGCATTGTTGATGGTTTCTCTCAATTCTTTCATACTGGCACCTCCGTATTCTATATCAATTTAACCACGAATCATCCAAATATGCAAGTTAAATTGTAGACACAATTAATGTTGATATGCAATAATTTAAAGTTTTGTGAAAAAAATAACTTTTATTGAATATTACAGACAGGTGTGTTATTATAAGTTCTAGAAACAAATGAATAATATTGTTCAAAAATCAAGTTGTTTGGAAAATATTATTCACCATATTGGACAAAGCCGGAAAGTCTGGCTTGAGAAATAGTTTTATACAATATTCAGGAGGTAGAGTCGAGTGAAAGTAGGATGTGTAAAAGAGATCAAGAACAATGAATTTCGTGTAGGTATGACACCAGATAACGTAAAAAGTTATAAGAATGCGGGTCATGAAGTATATATTGAGAAAAGCGCTGGAGTAGGTTCAGGATTTATGGATGAAGAATATGAAGCAGCAGGCGCAAAGATGATTGACTCTGCAAAAGAAGTATGGGATACTGTTGATATGATGATCAAGGTAAAAGAGCCATTGCCGGAAGAGTATCCATTATTCCACGAAGGTCTTATCCTTTATACATATCTTCATCTTGCAGCAGATAAGCCGCAGACAGATGCGCTTCTTGAAGCTAAAGTAAAAGGCGTTGCTTATGAGACATTGTTTGACCCAAGGAATGGCGGGCTTCCGCTTCTTGCGCCGATGAGCCAGATCGCCGGACGTCTCAGTATTCAGGAAGGCGCTAAGTATCTTGAGAAGACATTTGGCGGAGAAGGTGTCCTCCTTGCAGGCGTACCGGGAACTCCGAAGGCTAATATCGTAATCCTTGGCGGCGGTAATGTAGGAACGAATGCCTGCAAGATTGCTGTTGGTATGGGAGCTAATGTTACTATTATGGACATCAGCATTCCAAGACTGGCTTATCTTGATGATATTTTTGGTGCGCGCATCCAGACATTGGTATCTACGGATGCGAATATTGAGAAGGCTGTTAAAGAGGCAGATCTTGTTATCGGTTCTGTATTGATTCCTGGAAAGGCAGCTCCGAAGCTTTTCAAGAAAGAATACCTCAAAGAGATGAAGCCGGGTGCTGTATTTGTTGACGTTGCAGTTGATCAGGGTGGATGCGGCGAGACAACAAAGGTTACTTATCATGATGACCCGATTTTCGTGGTAGATGGTGTTGTTCATTACTGTGTAGGCAATATGCCGGGAGCAGTTCCGAGAACATCTACTATCGCACTTACTAATGCTACTTTAAGCTATGGACTTCAGATTGCTAATAAGGGTCTGGAGCAGGCTTGTAAAGATAATGACGTTATCTACTCCGCGATCAATACTTATGACGGAAAACTCACATGCAAGAATGTTGCTGACAGCTTCGACTGCTATGAGTATGTAGATATCAAATCTATCGCTAATTAAGACATTTTCCTAACTTAATTCCTTCAAAGTTGCGAAAGGGGCTTACAATTTCGGTTGTAAGCTCCTTTTGAATGTGTTATAGTATATCTAGCACAAATGAAAAAGGTGATAATGATGTATATAGAAATTGATTTTAACAGTGATGAAGCGATCTATGTCCAGCTCCAGAACCAGATCATTATGGGGATTGCTATGGATATGATCCGCGAAGGGGATACCCTGCCTTCCGTAAGGCAGCTTGCAGATACGGTCGGGATCAATATGCATACAGTGAATAAAGCGTATAATATATTAAAGCAGGAAGGTTTTATACAGCTTGACAGGAGGAGGGGCGCGGTTATTGCTATAGACATAGATAAGGCGCAGGCACTCCTTAAGATGAAAGAAAAGCTCCGGGTCATGCTTGCAAAAGGATGCTGTAAGAACATATCCAGACAAGATGTACATGCACTGGTAGATGAGATATTTGATGAATATAGAAAGGAATAGAAGATTTTATGGAATATACACAACAGGCGAAGGATGTGCTGCAGATTGCGCAGGCAACAGCAAAAGAATTGAATCATCCATATGTTGGGACTGAGCATCTACTGATCGGACTCAGAAAAGTATATACAGGGGTTGCCGGACAGGTTCTGGCAGCTAACGGTGTGGACGAGAATCATATTTTAAAGATTGTTGATGAACTTGTATCGCCGTCGGAGGAAGTGTCACTGGTACACCATGCGAAACACAGCCCAAGATTGGAGTGTATTCTTGAAGAGAGCAGGGAAGAAGCGCAGAAAGAGCATGCAGAAAAAATCGGCACAGAACATATGCTGCTGGCCCTTCTTAAAGATGTGGAATGTGTGGCGACGAGGATGCTTATCACTTTAAATCTTAATATCCAGAAGATGCTCCAGGAGGTTTTGACGGTGATTGGAATCAACCCGAAAGAGTATCAGGAGGAACATCAGCAGGCGGCTCATGGAAGAAAGAGCAGTATCCTGGAACAGTATGGGACGGATCTGACTGAACAGGCAGAGGATGGGAAGCTTGATCCGGTGATTGGCAGAGAGGGAGAGATCAACAGGCTGATGCAGATATTAAGCCGCAGGACGAAGAACAATCCGTGTCTCGTGGGAGAGCCCGGTGTGGGAAAGACAGCTGTGATTGAAGGGCTGGCACAGCAGATCGCGGCAGGAATCGTGCCTGATAATATGAAAGACAGAAGGGTATTTACGATGGATCTTGCCGGCATGGTCGCCGGATCAAAATACCGCGGTGAGTTCGAAGAGCGGATGAAAGGTCTGATCAGAGAGGTGAAAGCTGCGGGTAATGTGATCCTTTTTCTTGATGAGGTCCATACCATCATCGGTGCGGGCGGCGCGGAGGGCGCTATTGATGCGTCGAATATATTAAAGCCTTCTCTGGCCCGGGGAGAGATGCAGCTTATCGGGGCAACTACGATTACAGAATACCGCAAGTATATCGAAAAAGATGCTGCTCTTGAACGGCGGTTCCAGCCGGTTACAGTGGAGGAGCCTACACAAGAGGAATGTCTGCCTATCCTGCATGGATTGAAAGAAAAGTATGAGGAACATCATCATGTGGAGATAAAAGACGAAGCGATAGCAGCGGCTGTCCGGTTGTCCGGACGCTATATCAACGACCGCTTTTTGCCGGATAAAGCGCTGGATGTGCTGGATGAAGCATGTTCAAAGATAAGTCTCAGGGGATTTAAAGTGCCTTCATCTATCCGTGAACTGGAAGATGTGATACAAGACCTTGGAGAAAAATTGGAGAATGCTATACGAAGCGGTAATATGACAGAAGCTTCTACATTGAATAAGGAGAAAGAAAGCGCTGTTAAGAAACTTGAACAGACAAGAAAGCGTTTTGAAAAAAAGAATCGGGGAAGAAAGGTGTCTGTAGAGGAGGAGGATATTGCAGATGTTGTATCTCAGTGGACAAAGATACCGGTGAAGCGTTTGAAGGAAACTGAGAGTGTAAGACTGCAGAAATTAGAACAGACGCTCCATAAAAGAGTCATTGGACAAGAGGAAGCTGTATCTTCGGTTGCAAGAGCAGTGCGGCGCGGAAGGGTCGGCTTGAAGGATCCGAAGCGTCCGATTGGTTCTTTCTTATTTCTTGGACCTACGGGAGTAGGGAAGACAGAACTTTCCAAGACACTTTCAGAAGCCTTGTTTGGCAATGAGGATTCTATGATACGTGTTGACATGTCTGAGTATATGGAAAAACACAGTGTAGCGAAGATGATAGGGTCTCCTCCGGGTTATGTGGGACATGACGACGGCGGACAGCTGAGTGAGCAGGTAAGACGCCGGCCATATTCGGTGATCCTTTTTGATGAGATAGAAAAAGCCCATCCGGATGTATTCAATATTCTTCTGCAGGTGTTGGACGACGGCCACATAACGGATTCACAGGGACGGAAAGTGGATTTCTGCAATACGGTGATCATCATGACTTCCAATGCGGGGGCGCAGGCGATCATCGATCCCAAGAAGTTAGGTTTTAATGCAAGAGAAGATGCGGCAGATGATTACAAACGTATGAAGAGCAATGTGCTCGGTGAGATCAAGCTGATCTTTAGGCCGGAGTTTCTTAACCGTATTGATGAGATCATAGTATTCCACCCTCTTGGAAAGCCGGAGATGAAGAAGATAGCGGGACTTATGTGCAAGGATGTTGTGAAGAGGGCAAAAGAGCAGATGGGTATCCAGCTGACGATCCGGGATTCTGTGAAGGAGCATATCGTGGAGACAGGCACGGACCAGAAGTACGGCGCGAGACCTTTAAGGCGTGCAGTGCAGAGTCAGTTAGAGGATAAACTGGCAGAGGCAGTGCTTTCGGGAGAGATAGAAAAAGACGGCGAAGTGACTGTGGGCATGTCAAAAAAAGAAATAAAATTTGTGAGAAAGACTACAAAATAAATATGATTTAATGTATACTGTATGGGAAGATAAATGTAGTGCGAGAAGGCATTGCACAGGAACGACAGGAGGATAAATAAGTGGCAGCAGTGAAAGAGCTTTTGAAAGCAGAAACAGACGGAACTCTTAGCTTTGGTGATTATACACTGGGCAGCAAGACAAAACTGGACGGATTGGAATTTCAGGGAGACTTGTATAAGGTAAAGACATTTTCTGAGATTACAAAGCTTGAGAAGAATGGCATGTTCGTGTATGAATCAGTTCCGGGAACCGCGGTTGAGAATTTTTCTGCCTCGGAAAAGGAAGTGTCATTTTTGGTGTCCGGCGAAAAGGATGCGCAGTTTACTCTGGGGCTTGAAGCGGACAGCGCGTATGTAGTGTATATGGATGATGTGAATGTCGGTGACATGTCTACGAATCTGAGCGGGAAGCTGAGTGTGAGTACAGAACTGACGCCAGATAAGAATGTGAAGGTCAGAGTGGTTAAGAAGTAATATGGCAAGAGCTAAAAAAAGTATTTTCTTCTGCCAGAACTGTGGGCATGAGGAGAGTAAATGGCTGGGGCAGTGCCCTATGTGTAAAGAATGGAATACATTTGTAGAAGAAAAGGCGGCGTCAGTAAAACAGGGCGCCGCTAAAGTAATTCGGGAGGCTGAGCTTATCAGTCTGAGCAGTGTCTCTACCAATGAAGATGAGCGGATCATGACGGGGATCGAAGAATTAGACCGGGTCCTTGGGGGAGGCATCGTACAGGGTTCTCTGGTGTTAGTAGGCGGAGATCCGGGTATCGGGAAATCTACTCTGCTTTTGCAGGTGTGCCAGAGGCTTGCGGATATGGATAAAAAGATCTTGTATATATCCGGAGAAGAGTCATTGCGCCAGATTAAGCTTAGGGCGAACCGCATGGGTGATTTTAAAGATTCGCTTTCGCTTTTGTGTGAGACAAATCTTGATATTATCCACAGTGTCATTGAGCGGTATAAGCCTGAGGCGGCGGTGATCGATTCTATACAGACGATGTACAGCGAAGAGGTAGGATCGGCGCCGGGGAGTGTGTCTCAGGTAAGAGAGTCTACGAATACTCTGATGCAGCTTGCGAAAGGTCTTAATATATCTATCTTTATTGTAGGGCATGTAACGAAGGAGGGAACGGTTGCCGGGCCGAGGGTTCTGGAGCATATGGTAGATACAGTGCTCTATTTTGAGGGAGACAGGCACGCTTCTTACAGGATCCTGCGCGGCGTTAAGAATCGTTTTGGTTCAACGAATGAGATTGGTGTATTCGAGATGCAAAAAAGCGGACTTACGGAGGTAAAGAATCCGTCAGAATTTATGCTGAGCGGCAAGCCGGAGCATGCGCCGGGTTCTGTCGTGGCGTGCGCAATGGAAGGCACGAGGCCGATGCTGATGGAGATCCAGGCGTTAGTCTGCAGGAGTAATTTTGGAATGCCAAGAAGGACAGCGGCAGGACTTGATTATAACAGAGTTAACTTGTTGATGGCAGTTCTTGAAAAAAGGCTTGGGCTTCCCCTTTCTAATTACGATGCTTATGTAAATATTGCAGGGGGGATCCGTCTGAGTGAACCGGCGGCTGATCTTGGAATTGTGATGGCAATTGCCTCAAGCTACAAAAATAAACCGGTGTCAGAGGATACGATCGTATTCGGCGAGGTGGGCTTAAGCGGGGAGATCCGCGCAGTTACGCTGCCGGAGCAGCGGGTAGCGGAAGCAAAGAAGCTTGGCTTTAAGAGTTGTATCATTCCGGAAGTGTCACTGAAAGCTGTGGGAAAGATATCGGGTATAGAAGTGATTGGCGTCAAATCGGTGAATCAGGCTGTAAATTTTCTGGTATCTTAATAGAAACAAGACTTTTTATGTAATGAATATGTAGATAAGAACAGCGGTATGTAAAATTAAGAGAGTATAAGCCGGCAGGAATGTCAGTTTATACTCTCTTATCATATTATTGGCCAGTTGAACAGGTTTATTTATCTTCCAGTAATTTATCAATACTTGCTAATTTCACACAAAGGATAAAGATCGTACAGGCAAGCTTTAGTTCTTCCAGTGTCGGATAGGACGGAGCTATACGGATATTGCTGTCTTTCGGATCCTTTCCATATGGGAATGTGGCTCCTGCGTCGGTCATCACAAGTCCGGCTTCCTTTGCCTTCGCGACAATCTTCTTTGCGCACCCATCCATAGAATCGAAGGAAATGAAATATCCTCCTCTTGGGGCCAGCCATGAACCAATTCCAAGACCGCCAAGCTCTTTTTCGAGAGTGGAAAGAATGATGTCAAACTTCGGGCGCATGATTGCCGCATGGCGCTTCATATGGTTCACCATGCCGGAGATATCTCCGAAAAATCGGGAATGTCTTAGCTGGTTCACCTTATCATGGCCGATTGTCTGTATCTGCATCTGTCTGCGGATTTCCTTTAGGTTGTCGTCAGATGCGGCAATCGCGGCGATACCGGAACCTGGAAAGCTGATTTTAGAGGTAGAGGAGAACTTGTATACCATGTTCGGATTTCCTTCCTTTTTACACTCCATCAAAATCTCGATCAGATAGTCCTGCTTATCATCATATAAGTGATGGATACCGTATGCGTTGTCCCAGAAGATACGGAAATCCTCTGCCGCCGGCTTTAACGCGGCAAAACGGTGGACGGTTTCGTCGGAATAAGTGATACCCTGTGGGTTGGAATATTTCGGTACGCACCAGATCCCCTTAATGGCAGGGTCCGAACTTACTAAGCTTTCAACAATATCCATATCAGGTCCGGTAGAAGTCATAGGAACATTGATCATCTCAATCCCAAAATATTCGGTGATGGAAAAATGTCTGTCATATCCCGGAACCGGGCATAAAAACTTTATTTTGTCTAACTTGCACCACGGAGTGCTTCCGAGTACGCCATGTGTCATACAGCGTGAAATCGTATCGAACATGACGTTTAAGCTGGAATTGCCAAAGATAACGATGTTGTCTTTCGGCACTTCCATCATATCGGCAAGGAGCTGTTTTGCCTCCTTGATGCCATCTAATACACCATAATTGCGGCAGTCTACGCCCTCTTCACAGATTAGTCTGGAACCACTTGTGAGTACGTCCATCATCTCCATAGAAAGGTTGAGCTGCTCTGCGGATGGCTTTCCTCTGGACATATCCAGATTCAGGTTCTTGGTTTTCACTTCCGCGAACTGTGCTTCAAGCTCCTCTTTTAATTCCAGTAACTCTTCTTTTGATAATTCGTTATATGCTGCCACTATTATAACCTCCATTACTCATACAAAATCTCAACGCTACTATTCTATCACATTTTGACAGTTCGTCAATGATTTCTTGCAAAATCATAAAAATATATATGAAAGAAAGAGGGATATAATATATGAAATTCTTAAATATGAATTTATATATAAGGGAAAATTCAAAAATGTGATAAATAATGAATATATCTAAAATAATCGGATAAATAAGGGGTAGATTAAGAAAAAAAAGAAAATGGAGCAAAAAGAAGAAAAATAAAATAACAGATTGAATACTGTAACGGAGTTTGCTATAATGTTAATAGTGTTAGTAACAACATGTATAAACTTATAAAGGAGAGCGAGATTATGAGGAAAAGAATGAGTAGAATTTTATCTGGTCTGCTGGTTTCTGTACTCGTTATATCAACGGGAAGTGTCGTACAGGCAGAAGATCAGAGAGGCTCGGCAGCGGGAAAGCCTAAAGTAGAAGCAGAGGCAATAGCCGGACAGGAAGAAGGGGCAAAAGCGCTTGAGTCCATGGGCAGTACAGAGATGGCAAAAGAGATTACAGCTAAGGCGACTGTTGAAGGAAAGATTCCTGTAAGTAACGTTGTGACAGGAAAAGAAGAACCAAAAGATGTAGGAAGCATTAAATATTTTAATACCGATCAATATAAAAAGGGCAGTCGATATGGATATGGACAGAAAGTAAGTCTCAAGAAAGGAGTACTGTCATTAACTGTTGGAGTGGTTGCTGATAGTACGGATAACGCTTGGTTTGGGATTTATAAAGATGCGAACCTGACGCAGAAAGTGTCAGAAGATTATGTTACTAAAGGTTATACGCGTACTAAGGATTTCTGGGTTCCGAAAAACGGGACATATTATATAGGAGTATATTCTAATATATCTTCAAGTGCTGTTCCGGGAACCAGAGAAGTGGATTTTGTAGCCGTAGCAGTAACTGTTGATGGAAATGATCGTACTCTTACAAGCGGAAAGTGGATTGCAGTAGGTGTGAAGGGTAAGCAGACGAATTATTTCAAATTCAAAGTTAAAAAGGCCGGATATATAACAGTACCGATGACTAGTGATGGAAGTGCACGTTCTTGTAAGGTTACTCTTTGTAATTCAAAGAAAAAAGCATTAACAAATGAATTGTCATTAGGCGGCATTTATACTAAAAGTATAGTTTATGGTGTAAAGAAAGGCACTTATTATATTAAAGTAAAATATCCTTATAGTTCAACAGACGCATATACCTTTAAAGTTACAAGTAACTCTTCAATAAAAGAAAAGAGCGGAACGAAAAAGGCGAAAGCAGTTACATTAAAAAAGAGCAAAACGAAAAAAGGTACGATTCAGGCTGGAAGTGGTCAGGCTGACTGGTACAAATTCAAGAAGACCAGTAAAAAGAAAACAACTGTTACTATCGGGGGCAGGACAAACGATAAGATAAAAGTAACACTGTACAGAGGCAGTAAGAAGATAGCGACAGGAACTTTCAATTATTCGCATAAAGGATATGAGTTTACTATGACGAACTATCCGAAGGGAACTTATTATATTAAAATCGAGAGAGGCAGCAAGAAGTCATCTGGCTGGTATTCTGTAAAGTGGAAATAGAGTTTTAAAAGAGGACGGTTATTCCGTCCTCTTTTTTTGCGTCATTAAATGATTGATCATATTACAAGTTCCGGCGGCGTTAGCCCTCGTTTCTGGTAAGCATTCTGTCTGTTCTGCCAGGTCGTGTCATAATGGGTATTATCAGCGGCTTCCCTGTAGTTTTGAAGCAGGATCCGCCAGGCGTTCTCACACAAAGGGTTAATATTAAGGGCGAGAGTTACCTGATTGCAGGATTCCTCTAACTGCCTATCGGAAGCGTAATATCTGGCTATGGCAACCCGCAGGTTGGCATAACGGATATCATATTGATCTCTTAAGAGAGCTGCCCAGCCGCATTTTACATCTTCGAAATATCGTCCCCGGTAAAGAGATGCGCCGTACAGTATCTGACTGATATTTTCGGCGGAAAGGGAAGCGGACCTTTGCTCTGCCTGTTCAAACAGGTCACTGTCGCAGATCACATGACCTAGATCAAGGGAATAATAGCCGCTTTTATAGTTCAGGGAAATATCGGTTCCAGACGCTTTTAAAAACTGACGCAGATAGTAGTTGCAGGTATTGAGGCTGGACAGGGCCTTTTCCTCCGGGAGATTTTCCCACAATATATCCAGCAGCGCTTTGCGGAAGATTCCGTGAGAGCGGTTCTTAAGGAACAGGGCGAACAACTCCCGGACTTTGGCGGTCCTCCATTCCGGCTGCGCTTTTTGGATACCGGTGATTTCCAGTTTTCCAAACGCGTGGACCATAGGCTGCGTGGGAAATGCCGGACTTTGAGGAGGAGTGGCGGGTGTATTTTTGAGATTATTTTTAATTCTCTGAATAGACCTCAAAAACCGCTCTTTGCTGACTGGTTTTAGAAGATAATCTGTTGCGTCAATGTCAAAAGCAGATACAGCATACTGGTCAAAAGCTGTAACGAAGATGATTTCAATAGGAGAAGACAGATTTTCCCGGAGCGAGGCGGCCAGTTCCATTCCGTTTTTTCCGGGCATGGCAATATCCACAAAAGCGACCTGCGGTTTTAGGTTTTTTGCGGAATTCAATGCGTCTTCCGCATTGTTAAAGGCGCCTGCCAATTCAAATTCATCATGATCCTTCAGCAGATGGCTCAATTTTGCCAGAGCCGGCGGTTCATCGTCAACAATGATCGTTCTATAACTCATAATTGATTTCCCTTCTAATTCTAAATATGATCTGAATGTCCGGAGACTTTGGGGTGGACCGGAATCCGGATCAGGATCTGGGTTCCGGTTTCAAGAGAGGTCTTGATATCCAGAGGAATACCGTAGTGCAGCATTAATCGGCGGTTTACATTGCGCAGGCCGATACCCCCCTTTGACCCGGTCGGACGCTCATCCAGCAGTTCTGAGATTCGGGAGGCATCGATCCCTGTCCCGTTATCTGTGATGATGATACAGATAAAGTCCTCCTGTTCGCGGATCTCCAGTTGAATATGGATATCTTTGTAGCTGTCTAGGGTAGTGTGCCGTATGGCATTTTCTATCAGAGGCTGTATGGTGAGAGGAGGAAGGAAAAAGCTGCGGTCTGTAGCGCGCGATGATGTAAAATGCAGCCGTTTTCCAAAGCGTGCCTGTTCGATCCGTACATAGGACTTTACGATTCCAAGCTCCGTATCAATGGGAATGAGCTCCTGACTAGCTTTTGTGCCAAAACATCCCCGCAGATAGACAGCCAGATAGTCAATAAGCTCGCTGGCCTGAGCGCCGTCTGTCAGAGCAATAGCACTGATGGTATTGAAAGCATTGTATAGAAAATGAGGCCGAATCTGCGCCTGCAGAAAAAGGATCTCGTTGTCCAGGGCAGATTTGACAGACTGCTTCAATGTGATCAGGCTGAATACTCTCGTGCGCAGTTCGATCCGGTCTGCCGGTTTTACTACATAGTCATTGGCGCCCGACCAAAAGCCGGTCAGTATCTCCTCCATAGAATTACAGGCAGTCAAAAGCAGGATCGGAAGCTCAAAATGTGAATAGCGTTTCCGTACTTCCTGACACATTTCAAACCCGCTCATCTCAGGCATCATAACATCTAATATGATAATATCATAGGACTGTTTCTTAAGCAACTCCAAAGCATCCCGGGCACTTTGTACACAGTCCATCAAGAAGCTGCAGTCCTCAAAAATACTGCGGATGATATGCAGATTATTTTCATTGTCGTCTACAACCAGGAGGGAGGCAAAAGTGCCGCGGAAATCTTCCAGGTAATTCTGCTCTAGTTCGGAGAAGACAGGAGCAGAAGCTGCCGAGGTTTCCGGATGCTCTGTTTCCGGATCACAGGCATTCAGGCAGAAGGTAATACATGTTCCCTGATCCGGACGCGTCCATTCTACATAGATGCTACCTCCCATCTGTTCTACCAGCTGACGTACCAGATACAGACCGTATCCGAATCCGCCTGCTTTTTTTGAGGCGTTCTCCAGGCGGACGGATTTGTCAAAGATGTGGTTGATTTCCTTGGAGGACATGCCAATGCCGGTATCTGTTACGGAGATATGGATTTGATTTCCTATCCGTCTGCTTGTAATACGGATGGTTCCTGATTCTGTATATTTCACGGAGTTTCCGATCACATTATTGAGGATTTCCCACAGTCTTGACTCATCGGCGCTGACCCAGAGCGCATCCCGTGACAGGTTATTTTCAAAGGTCAGCCGGGGTCTGTCGGATGTATAGTGGAACAATTCGATGACAGCGTTTACTTCAATATCCAGATTCACCGGGTGGAGACTGGTATCCAGACGTTCGGCGGAGGCGTAAAATCCATAGAGGTCGTGTATTACGCTGTTCATTTTCTTGGCAAGGGTGCGGGCCAGGCGCAGTTCTTCTTTAGAAGGATCAGAATCTTTCAGCTTCATGCTGGCAGAATCAATGATATTGATAATGCCGTGCAGCGGCGTCCGCAGCTCATGGGAGGTGGCGGAGATGAATTCGCTCTTTAATTTGTTAGTGATCAGCATTCGGTGGGCCAGACGGGCATTGCCGGTGTAGATACGGGAGACCTGCAGGGCGATGTACGCGATCTGGGATGTTACATAGGCTACCAGAAGGAAAATATAGCCTTTGATGTAAGCGTGTGCGGTAACGTGTCCCTGGCTGTTGAAGCACTGCAGGAGAAAGAAACCGAGGCAGAAATTCAGGGAGAGAGACAGCATCAGGGAGGGATAGCTGCCGGCGCGGATCTGACTTATCAAAATCACGGTGGCAAGTAAGAAAGCCGTGATCAAATAGATTTCCGTGATAACGCTGACTGCAGACAGCAATCGGTTGGGGAGAAGAAAAGTAAATCCTATCAGAACAGGAGCCGCATACCGATATATAGAGGATATTTTTGCGGTTATCCGGGAAGGATAGTCATTGTGTCTGGACACCAGCAGCATAAAAAGTCCCATAAGGCTGAGAGAGGAGATGTACAATCTGGTGAGAAGAGGATAGATCCATGATTGTACAGGCTGTGTCAGCAGGTCATTGCTGGAATATACCAGATGGAAAGCCCAGATAAGGGTATACATCAGCAGATAACTCGTATTGCTCATCTGGATTTTGAAAAAAAGAATAAATATGAGCAGTATGGCCAAAATACTTACGCTCATGAGACCGACCGACTCTGCGAATTTAAATTGGGAGGAAAGGCGGTAGCCATTGATCTGAGTCCCAAAATAGATTGGACTTGTGATGCCGGAGCTGTAATTGCTGAAATTCGAAATCTGGATAATGATTTCGTGGGAGTGCTTCATAATATCCAGAGGGAATACGATATACTGGTTGTCCTTTGACTCATCGGAACTTGATTTGAGAGAAGAAGTAAACCCGACATCGGAAAGCAGTCTGCCGTCTATATAGATCCGTGCCGCGCCCTGGATACCGGAAATACGCAGGGAAAACAGATCCGATGTTTCATGGAAGGAAAAGGTGAGACGGTAAGTGCCGTATCCGTATGTGGAAGGCATGGTTCCGGGAAGTATACGGTATTCTGGGATCGGGGGATCTGGATTCACAGATGAAAAGTCGGAGGAAAATAAAAAACGATTATGGTAGTATTCCCATTCGCCGCTAAGGGCAATAGGATGAGAATTTTCTATATAAGAAACGTTCAGAGTTCCCGACTCCGCTTTTTTGTCCGTTTTGGGAAAGATGATAAATAAGCAGAATAAGGCTGCCAGACACAGCGAAGAAATCACCCAGATCTGAAAAGGGGAAGGTTTGCGGAAAGGCACGCTAAAAGTAAAAAAAGAATGCAGTTTTTTAAAAGTTCTCATGGCAGACCTCCTGTTTATTGAAGTATGTATAATATTATAACGTGTAATAACTGAAATCAAGAAATATTTGTGTATTATATCCAAAATAACTGCCTTTATATTGGGCATAATGCAGATGTTTATTAAAATGTTTATTAAAATATTGACTATTATATATATTATTGTATAATGAAAACATCAAAAATACAAGGAGGAAAAAATAATGTGTAAATTGAAAAAATGGTTCGGATTGTTTCTCGCCGGTATGATGCTGGCAGGAACATTGGCGGGATGTTCCGTTGATGAAAAGGACGCCGGAGCCGGGGAGGCATCAACTGAGGCGGCAGAAGAAAAGGAAACCAAGGAAGATGTCACAGAAAGTACGGTAAAAGGTGATTTTAAGATTGGTATCGCGGCAAGAGAGATTACCAATGACTACAATCGAGGTTGTATATCCGCTGCTCAGGAGCAGATTGAAGCTGCCGGCGGGAGTGTAGTCATCGCAGATGCCCAGGCGGATGTCCAAAAGCATAACGAAAACATTGAGAACCTGATCAATTCAGGGATTGACGGATTGATCGTACATCTTGGAGACGGAGAACAGCTTGCGCCGTTGATGAAAAAAGCAGCAGATAAAGGGATTCCGGTTGTGACAAATGGTATAGGCCTTAGGGTAGAAAATACATTAACGGATATTAATGGAGATGATCCTCTTATGTCAACCTTGGCAGCGGATGCGCTGCTGGCAAGTATCGGATATACTGGAGATGTGTATGTGGTATGGGTTCCGGGAGCTCCGCTTCTTGAGACGAGAAAGAGAATTTTTGAGGCTGTTGCCGCAGACTATCCGGATGTGAAGATCCATGAGGTTCCGGCAGAGCATAATCCGGCAAAGGTGCAGACTCAGATCGAAGAAATCCTTACGGCAAATCCGGAGGAAGGAAGTATCGCGGGTATTTTTGGTACGTATGACCAACTGGTATCAGGAGCAGCAGAAGCGATCCGTCGTGCAGGAAGAGGAAAAGAGATCAAGATGGTTGGAATTGACGGAGATGTTATCGGATTTCAGATGTTGTTCCAGGAAGACAGCCCGTTTATAGCAACCGTAGTACAGGATGCGAATGATATCGGAAAGCAGTCGGCTGAAGTTTTAATGCAGGGTCTGAAGGGTGAAGTGGAGGCTTCTGCGTTATCTGCCAAAATTCCGGCAAATTGTTATGTGGCTACGAGAAAGAATGGTGTAGAGGCAGCGGAATTGAGATGGGGCGAAGGCTTCTGGGAAACTGCGGGACTTGCGAAGGAAGACGTAGAAAAGACATTCCCGAAAAAAGATGATGTGCTTGTTTCTTATCCGAGTCTTCCATAGGAGTTAAGAAATAGCAGGAAATTGGGGGCGGCATATTCATTCGGGCGGGAGGAGTCCCGCTCGAATTTCTTCAAAGAAACCTAGAAAGTTGGTGATGATGATGGCTGAAAGCCAGGTATTATTAGAATGTAGAGGGATATGTAAAAGTTTCGGAAAAAATAAAGTGCTGCAGGATATTGATTTCATAGTAAAAAAAGGTGAAGTACATGCGCTTCTGGGTCAAAATGGAGCGGGGAAATCTACGCTGGTCAAAATTATTACAGGTGTGTATTCCAGAGACGGCGGGGAGATTATGATGGGGGGACAAGAAATAGAGATCTATTCCCCTAAGGATTCAGAAAAAGCCGGTATATCCATTATCCATCAGGATCAACAGTTAGTTCCGTTTTTTGATGTGACAAGAAATGCATTTTTAGGATCGGAGATCAAAGGAAAGGGAGGAAAGCTGGATTTTAAAAAGATGAAAAAGCTGGTAGATGAAAAATTGACGCTGATAGAATCAGACTTTACATCTGACCGGCAGATATCGTCTTTAAGTGTGGGACAAAGGGAGCAGGTGGCAATCATTACAGCACTTCTCAGGAATCCCAAACTGCTGATTCTGGATGAACCAACGGCATCTTTAAGCAACAGGGAGATTGAAAAGCTTTTTGAGGTCATACAAAAATTAAAAGAGCAGGGTGTTACGATCATATACATATCCCACCATTTAGATGAAATATTCCGGATCACAGACAGCATTACGGTTTTAAGAGACAGCAGGCTGCAGGGGACCTTTCCGACTAAGGAACTGGGACAAAAAGATGTAGTAAGCCTGATGATCGGGCAGGAGCTGAAAGATTTTTATCCAAAAGAAAAAGTAGAGCCGGGTGAGGTGCTTGTAGAGGTGGAAGATTTACATTCAGGTACGTTGGTAAATGGTGTGAGCTTCCAATTGCGCAGAGGTGAAATATTAGGACTTGCAGGGTTAGTAGGAGCGGGCCGGACAGAAACCATGATGGCGATGTATGGTGTGGAAAAGATAAAAAGCGGGACGGTGAAGATAGAGGGGCGTGAGCTGAAGGCAAAATCACCTCTTGAGGCAGGAAAGGCAGGCATTGCTTTTATACCGGAAGATCGGAGAAATGAAGGAATTGTGGCGCAGATGGATATTGGGGAGAATCTTTCTTTGACAGCTACAAATCTGTGGGCGAAAAAGGGGATTATTGACAAAAAATATGAAAGCAGCCAGTTTGAAAAAATCAAATCGGCTCTGAACATCGTATGTACAGGGAAGAAGCAGCTTGTTGGTGAACTTTCCGGAGGAAATCAGCAAAAAGTTGTCATTGGGAGATGGATGACAGGAGATTTTAAAGTATTTGTGTTTGACCAGCCGACGACAGGCGTAGATATCGGCGCAAAGACAGAGATTTACAAACAGATGATAGCTCTGGCGAAGAAAGGGTGCGGGATTATTTTTATCTCTTCCGAGAATGAAGAGCTATTAGGGATCTGTGACAGGATCGCTGTGATGGCGAAAGGCAGGATTGTAAAAGAATTTGAAGCGGACAAAGCGACAGAGCATGATATTTTATATTGGGCGGCTGGCGGAGAAGCGGAACAGATCAGGAAGGAGGCAAAAGAGCAGTGAGTAAAAGAGAAAAATTAAAATCTGCAGATGTAGGCAATATTTTATTAAGCCGCGGGACTGGGATCTGTATGCTTATCATCCTTTTTATGTTAGGTTTACGGGCTCCGCTGTTTTTTGACTTGAATAATATTATGACTGTGCTCAAGCAGGGAAGTGTGCTTACGATGATCGCACTGGGACTTACGACAGTACTCATAGGCGGCGGGTTTGACATGGGAGCTGGAGCGTTAGTGCAGTTTACCTGTAATCTGGCGGCTGGTATGCTGATTGCGGGTACCAGTGTGGCAGCAGTGCTTACGTCAGGTATCGCGGTAGGACTTTTGATAGGTATATTGAATGCGTTTTTGGTGATTGTTATCAAAATCCCCACATTTGTGTCAACATTGGGAACTATGTTTATTCTGCAGGGAATGACATCCTGGTATAATGACGGAAAAGCGCTTACGATCAATGCGATAGATGGATTTTCAGTGCTTGGACAGGGAAGGATCGCAATTGTACCAGTTATATTTCTGATTGTGATCGCGGTGTGTGTGATCCTTAATTTCCTTTTTAAGCATACAAGCATTGGGCTGCGTATGTATGCAACAGGAGAAAATGCGGCGGCAGCTAAGCTTAGAGGAATTAATACCTCAAAATATCTTTTGCTCTCGTATGTGTTATCAGGAGTGATTCTTGGATTTACAGGGGTTTTACAGTGTTCTTATAATTATGGGGCAACTGCGGTGATCAGCGGGATGGACTTTTTGATCCAGGCATTATCTGCGGCGTATCTTGGAAGTACCTTTTCTAAAACAGGTGAGCTGAGTGTGATTGGAACGGTGATATCAGGTATGTTTATAGCTGCGATGTCTAACGCTTTGATCATTAACGGTATTTCTAATCAGCAGATATCGGGCGTTCTGGGGCTGATCTTAATATTGTCTATTTTATTGACAGTTATCAAGAAGCGGGAAATCGGGCAGGTCACAATATTTTAGGAAGGGGGCGGATGAATGTGGAACAATTAAAAAAAGAAGAAACTCTTTCCAGAGAAAGGGTGCTTGGTTTTATAGCCAGACATGGTGCCATTATTGGAATATGCGGAGTACTGATCATCTTTCAGATCATAGAACCAAGATTTATGAGGATTGAGAATATCCTGGGAGTTCTGAATTCCAGTTCGTTACTGATTATTATGACATTTGGGATGACGATGGTAATGTCTGTGAAAGGGATCGACTTGTCTATTGCGCAGGTGGCTGATGCGGCAGGGGTTGTTGCGGCGATGCTGATTTTATCCGGACACAATTTTATAGTGGCAATTCTGGGAGCGCTGTTGTTTGGCATGATTATAGGGATTTTAAATGCTGTACTGATTTCCTATCTTGGGATTCCGGCGATAATCGGAACTCTTGGGATGATGTTTATTGTGCGGAGTGTAGAGCTTACAATGACGGACGGAGCACAGCCGCAGATTTTATTTACGCTTCCTGCGGCGCGTGTAAAAGATTTCTTCTTCATTGGACAGGAAAGTGTAGGACCAGTTTCCGTGTTGGTGATTTTAACGGTTGCGATCATAATTATCATGTATCTGGTAAAAGAGCGTTCTGTCTTCGGAAGGCATATGGATGCGCTCTGCGGGAATGTAAAAGCTTCCCTTTTGGCCGGTGTGAATGTGCGCAGGGTATTTGCGGCGACGTTTATAATCAGCTCTCTTCTGGCGGCGCTGGCCGGAATCATGCTGGTATCAAGATCCGGAAATGCCGTGCCGAGAGGTGTGGAGACTTACCTGACAGATTGTTTTGTGGCAGTGTACATAGGAACTTTGGTTTCCGTAAGAAATAAGTTTAATATTATCGGAAGTGTAATAGGAGCTTTGTTTGTCGGGTTCCTGAGCAATTTTTTTACATTGATGGGAATGGGGATTGCTTATAAAAATATATTTAACGGTATATTTATTATTTTGGCCGTGGCACTTGGCGTATTAAAAAGTAAGATAAATTCATAGGAGGAAAGAATGATGTTGAAAGTAGATGCACATACGCATGTCGGCGAGGGAGCCGCTGCATGGAGCGGCAGAGATGTAGTAGAGAGAATGGATACGATGAATGTGGATAAAACGGTGGTATTCCCGTTTACAGAAGGCTTTTTTAACAATGACGCAGTTGTAAAATATGTAAAGGAATATCCCGAGCGTCTGATCCCGTTCTGCGCGGTGAATCCGTGGGATGAAAAAGGAGCGGCGGACGAGTTGGAAAGGTGTTTTAAAAATGGATTTAAAGGCGTAAAGCTGCATCCTACCATATGCGGTTTCCCGCTCAGCAGTAAAAGGCTTGCAGACCCATTATTCGAAGTGGTACAGGCGTATGACAGGGTTGTGATCGTACATGGATCCGCGGACCTTTACAATTGCCCGACGGAATTTGACCGGATGGCCAGAAGATTCCCGAAAGTGCCGTTGATCATGGCTCACAGCGGATACTTCTGGGAGTGGGAACAGGCAATTGAGGTGGCGTTAGAAAATGATAATCTGTATTTAGAGACGTCCAGGGTTCCTGGTTTTGAAACGAGTAAGATCATGGAGAAATTAGGCGGCGATAAAGTGATCTGGGGAACAGACGGACCTTTCTGTGATTACGAGTGGGAGTTTAATAAGATCCGGCGCTACGCGAAAAATGAGACGGAATTTGATAAGATCATGGGAGGAACAATCCTAAGCTTAATAAAATAATCAAAAAGGGAACGGTCAGAAAAAATAAAAAGCTGCAAGCCTCGAAAAATCAAGGTTTACAGCTTTTTTCATCCAACAGGGGATGAGGGAATCGAACCCCCGCCAAAGGTTTTGGAGACCCCTATC
>CAJUAM010000005.1 GCA_910584615.1 uncultured Dorea sp. | reverse complement strand
AACGGCTGCGCCGTTCACACGGAACTGCCGTTCCGATTTAGCGTAATCTACAATAACAGACCTCTCGTAACATTTACACTTTTTAAATATCTCAACACATTTAATGAACTATTTATATTTTATATTTCAGCGCCGCATAGGTATGTTCTTGAAAAAGATCCTACCATGATTGGACCAGAATCTGTGAAATAACCATGATGGACTTATAAAATCGCCGGCTATTAATAGTATGTGTATAATACTGAATAAAAATGATTATCCAATATTAATTGATAATTATTCGACACATATATGAAATATTTTTATTCATGTAGATCATAGAAATGTTTTTACAATTTTTTCTAACGTCATAGCTAATCTCTTCAAAACTGAAATAAGTTTTTACTTTTAGGTTTTCCAGTAAGTGATTCTTAAAGTGCTGCACATGCTTTATAGTATACACCCCCCCTATATTTTTTCAATAGAGATTGCTATTTTTGTTCCGTTGTTTTGTAAACGGTAGATAGCCTATCTATGAGTTCAAAAACAACTATGGTGGCTGAGTGATGCCGTCTCCAGGAATGGACCGTCTGGCAGCACTGGTGGAAACGCTGGAATATATGGGATAATCTTTGCTCATAGGGCACTTGTGCAAAACAGAGAAATCCAGATTTCTTTTATGGAAGTGGAGGGGAAGATTATATTTTTTATGAAGCGGAGGCTGTTGCGGAAGAAGAATCCGGTAAAGCAGCAGAGGCTGTCACCCGGCAGAAGCCAAAAAAGAGACAGAGTAAGAGTAAAGAGGACCTTTCCGGTCTTCCGGTCGTGGTGATCGAACATTCCATGCCGAAAGAAGAACTGGAGGAACGGCTCGGGAAAAACGGCTTTAAACAGCTTCCGGATGAAGTATACCGAAGATATGGGTTATATGGGTTTACCCCGGCGAAAGTCGAGGTGGAGGAGCACCATGTAAAGGTGTACACCAGGAAGAAGACGGATGAGATCGTCAGGGCTCCACACCCAGAATGTCTTTTAAGGGGGAGCCTTGTGTTCCCGTCCCTTGAGGCTGCGGTGATAAACTCAAAATATGTCAATGCCGTCCCACTTTACCGCCAGATTATTCTGTATAAGTACCAAAAGACGCGCAATGCCAGCCATCCAAATAGGCCATCTACCGGGAGGAAAGGCTGCTGAAGGATTTCCCGGCAGAAGAACGAAAAACACGCCGCCAGTTAAGCGTCCGCCCGTTTGGGAAGGCTTATTTCGCATGGGTAAAGGAAAACATCCCGAAAGTACCACGGAAAAGCAAGACTTAGGAAGGCTTCAGTTACTCTATCAACCAGGAAAAACACCTACGAGCAGTCGATCCGGGGATTCTGCATCGGCAAGAAGAACTGGGTGATGATCGATACAATTGCAGGGGCAAAATCGAGCGCTATTATATACAGTATTGCAGAAACAACAAAAGCCAATAACCTGAAACCGTATGATTATTTTGAATACCTGCTTACTGATCTATCTGCTTATAAAAAAGTAATTAATATTCGCATCACTTTCATCTATCATCTCTATTTTTTTTGCTCTCCGGGTATCCTTCTCAAGCTCTCCTTTCAAATTATGCTGTACTTCAACCTTATAAAATGCCTCCAGTCCTTTGAAGCTTTTCAGAGTCGATAATAACACCTCTGGTATTTTCTGTACGATTTCTTCAATATTTTTATTGGAAACAGAGCTTGGAAAGTCTTGATCTTCATTAGACGGATAATCCACTGCAAACGGACTCATCTTGCCGGCTTTCATAGTATTAACAAACGTATACATTCCATTATGAATGCGCTCTATCTCTTCTTCGGATAAAAACGGAAAAAAATAACGATACAATACTGTACGCAAATAAGAGGCAATCGCATATTTTACAAGATTAATGTATCTGCCTTTTTGCCCTTCTTTAAGTTTCTTATTTTCTTTATCTTTAAATGATATAGTGTTTAATTCCTTCTGAAGGTTTAAGGAAAATACTTCCGTAAACTTCCTGCGGATATCTGACTGTAGTCTGCAGAGCAGATTATTGTCTCCACTTTCATCTGATGCCTTATCTTCCCCGAAACAAGCTTCCCTCTGCTCTCTATCCACAAATATAGTTGATAATGCATAAGTAGCCGGTCCGGAACATCCTATGATACCTACCCAGAAGTAACTGTGCCCATGCAGGTTCTTTGGATCTTCACGCCATAAAATAAGCTGCGCTATTTCATAATGGGTAGATTTTCCACTTAAAATACAGGATGCTTTTTCTATTTTTTGTTCGGAGTCTATAATAGAGAATTCAGCAGAACCCTTGCAATTATTACTTTTAATGCACTTGCTGCAGTATTTTATTGCGGGATGTTGTGTCAGCATTATTTTTTCTGTCTCTCCGAGACGTACAAAACCTTTAAAAATTAACTTCCCGTTCTCTTCATTACAGCTCAATTTTGATTCGTATTCTTTCTTTTCATGAATCACGCAAAATTCTGGCTCATTTTTTATCTGCTCATAAATATACTCCGGCAGATCTGATTTTGTAGAAGATCCGACACTGATAAAGTTGCCATCTTCCGCACCCTTTTTCTCTGGCTGCGCCTTCAGATGATATTCTCCGATTACTTTTCTTTTTGACAGATAATGGGACAATACCGATATCGCCTCAAAATCCCGGCTTGCCGTACGGCTTCTGGGTTCGTTTTCCATGTCAAGTTCATTAATCTGCGATATATAGATACTTAACTGATTATAGCTAAGCATCGGAGTCCAAAAGTGATTCCGGTAATATGACTCGAGTACTTCTTTTTCCTCTTTCTCCTTTTCACTCCGGATGAAGTCAGGATCAATCTTTTCATCACACTCGCCGGCACTCACATCGAACGAAAACAAAAACTCCTTTAGCTGTTCTTTATAAGGCCCGCTGTCAGGGAGCATTAATTTCGAATGACGTTCAATACCATTTTGCGCAGCTGCGAGCTGTTCATAAAAGCCTTCTGTATCATTCTTGCGTAAAATCGCCATCCACAGCCCGGCCACATCAAAGACGTATCTGTTTTCCACTTTTCTTTCACTGATCTGTTGTCTTTCTTTATCTGTTTTTTCATGCATAACCGTTATGGCATAAATGTCTGAAGCATGGGCTGCTCCAAGCCAGAATAATGATTGCAGACAGTTATTGCTGATATCAACTACGATTTCATTTGTATAGCGGAGTGTCCGCACCATAACATGATACAGGCAGAACGAACTATAATCACAGCAACCGCATACTTGCCTGTCTGTCGGCTCCTCTGACTTCAGAATATCTTTATGAAGAAGAGTCTTCATCCGATCCACAAACACAGGATTGTTAGGATAAATACGCATTCCCCTGTTCCTTACATATCCTTTAACAAATCGTCTTATATCGTCTTTCTGCCTCTCTGTCGGTGCTTTTTCATCTTCTGATTCAGGTAATGCCCAGTCAGTAAAATCATCATTAGATTTAATCTTTTCTTCCGCGGACAGATAGGTAGCCTGATTCAGTCCGATCTGAACAATCTCTCCTACGCTGTAAAAAAGATCCAATTGTTCTTTAGAGTCCTTCTCACTTTCAGGAATAACATTCGATTGGACCAGTACCCCCACTCTTTCTCCGCAAAAACACTTTTCCTGTCTCATTCTGGCTGTAATATCATGATAAAAATTCACAATGCAGGTTCCTGCCTGTCCCTCATTAAGAAATGCATCCATAGTATATACAACCAGTGTATTATGCTCTTCTTTTGCATCATTGTAAGACTTCGAAAGCTTCTCATAGATGACCTGACCAATTTTTTTATTACCTTCATTTTTCTCTTTATCTATAATCTCATGATATGGGAATCGGTTATATTGTATGTCTGAAAACCCATACTCTTCTTTCGTTGCTTCCTGAAAATCAATGTATTTTGATTTCGGCGGGTCATACTTATATCGGATTCCGTAATATTCGAACAAATCCTTCCGCCACGGATAAAAACCTATATGACACTCTAATCTGTCTCTTTCTTCATCCTTCCACTTCCAATAATCATCTTTCATTTTCTTTGGAACAGACATTCTAAAAAAGCTTTCACTGTAGCATATGGGCAGAATCATTTTCCCAAGTGCGACCGCCATGCCGAATTCATAGAATACATTCGCGTTTTGACTGGACACATCGACAATGATAAGATCCGCAATCTGCATCTGCTGACAGATCCGGCTGCATACTACATAATTGGAAGCCGGATCCGAATCAGAGCGTACTACCTGGATTTTCTTAATTCTGCTCTCCTCTGGCATGTGTTTATCATTTTCAATAGCACTGCAATATAACCTGTTCTTATCTTTATCAATATACAAATATTTTGTCAAAGACTCTACAAAGTTCTGCAGACGCCATTTATATACCACATCAGACATATCGGAAAAATTCATAACAACAAATGCAGTAATATAATTCTTTTCATGCAATTTCTTTCTTTCACGCTGAATTCTGGACTGCTTTGAACAATGTTCTCCTGTCATAAAACATTCTCTTGAATATATACTGACCTTTGTCGACACAAAGCAATGTCTGCATTTTTTACATGATTCTTTATATTCTTCGTCACATGATAATTCTCCAAAAGCGCCATTTTTTCCCTGACCCATATTTATCTCCATCGTTCGTATTCTCTAGGTTATCCTGTTACAATGTCATGTATATATTATATATTTTTCGTAACAGTGTGACAATATTCGATAAGCATATCCGAAATCCGTTACAGCATATCCGGAAAAATATTAGCTAATGACCTTCTAAAAAGAAAAATCAATGCCTTAACTTTGTTGACAATCAATCACCCGGCATGTACTCTGTAACTGAAGCAATCCAAGCCTCAATGATCAAAAGGAAGAATAAATTTTTTATTACCAGAAAAGAGTGATACGATGAAAAAATTCCGTATATTTAAGCAAAATATAGAATTCATTTGGAAATATTGGATAAAATGCATTGGATTCGCGGCAAGCGTACTGTCCGTTATGTTTTTATTTATAACATGGGAAGATATGGGAATGGATTCCCTGCTTTTGAAAGCAGGAATTACAGCTGTACTATGCTCTGTATTGCTGTTATGGTCTGTTCTTTGGAATTGCGCGTTTAAGAGACAAAAAGTCATCTGGCAGAGTTCTTCAGGCAGAATCATCGTTCAATACGCTGACTTAATAAAAGACGGATTTAAAAATAAGTCCACGCAGGAACGTCTATACGTGATCCCCGTCAATTCAGCATTTGATACCATAGTGGATACAGATATATCTTTATGCGTCAAACCGCTTATATCACCATATTCCCTGCATGGCAAATGGATTGACCGAATGGCTGAAATCGGTATAAATAAAGAATATATTGATAGAGAAATCAGTTCCTGTCTGCAAAAGCAAAAAATAAACCCATGTAAGACTCTGACAGCACACGAGAAAGAAAGAGGAAAACGTGAAATTTTTGATCTGGGCACTATTGCGGTTATCAAAGGAGCTTATAAAAATATTTTTCTTCTACTGGCATTAACCGATTTTGATAAAAATAACAATGCGCATGTTTCTGTTGAAGAATTTGAAAACGTGATCAAAGCACTCATAGAATTTTATAATCAGCATGGACAGGGACATGAATTAATAGTCCCACTAATGGGGACAAACTTATCAAGAGCCGGCCTGACACATGATGATTCCTTAAGAATCATAACATCCTTGTTTCAGCTATACGGAAATAAAATACATGGAAATGTAAGAATCGTGATCAATAAAAAAGATAAAGACAAAGCAACAATTAATATTTAACTTGTTTGTCCGCCGTGAACTGGTCTTTGTTCCTGCGAAACTAAAAGTCGTTGAGATTTATAGTCTGAATTACAGCTGTCCCAAATGTAGCAAACAGGATATTCCTGTCACGAAAAAGGGAAAAGACTGGAAACAGTACAAAGCTGCGATTACCCGTGCAACTATGGCAAACTGGGTAATCCGTAATTCAAAGGCATTTTTCCATCCGATGTATGAATACTTTCACCGAAAGCTTCTGGAAAGAAACTTCGCAATGGCTGATGAAACTCCTCTTCAGGTTTTACATGAAGAGGGGCGTCGTGCGCAGACGAAGTCTTACATGTGGTTGTTCCGCAGCGGTGAAGATGGTGATGTACCGATCATTCTCTACAAATATTCACCAACTCGTGTCGGAGACAATGCCGTTGAATTCCTTCAGGGATTTGCCGGCTATCTGATGTGCGATGGTTACAGCGGATACAATAAAGTATCGAATGCAAAGCAGACAGCCTGCTGGGCACATATCAGAAGATACCTGACAGATGCCATTCCGAAAGGGAAGCAGCTGTATTATAGTCAGCCTTCTGTACAAGGCATGATATATATCAATCATCTCTTTCATCTGGAAGATGGACGATACAGTTTTTCTAACAATCTCAGCGAAAATACATACCATGGTAGAAATGGCCAAGGCGAATGGAGTAAATGTCTATCACTATTTAACCTATCATCTGGAAAAAATTCCAGATGATAGCATGAGCGATGAGGAATTAAATCAACTTGCTCCATGGAATGAAAAGGTAAAAGCTGAAATTTAAACGGTTACGACATAGAGAAACATGATAAACGGTAGATGCCTATGTTCCTCCTCGCAGCGGTTCTTGTTGTGATACGAAATGCTCAATGACGCCGCCCGCTTTAAAGCAGTCTACATTGTCCGCGTATACACGGACCTTCGTTCCAGAGTGAACACTAAAAACTCAAACCCTGTGTTTACAGGAGAAAGCTAATATTTCACTACATGTTCTTATTTGACGCTTACGTTAGAAACGTGTGCCGCAAAACGCACAATAAAGACTGGAGCAATACGGTATTTGAACAGCTACAATTATAAAGGAATACCGTGGATTAGGAAATCCGCTGAAATATTTGGCACTTATTTTTTATCGACATTACTGAGAATCTCTTCATGCTTCACAAAAACCACACCCATCATTAAATACAATCCGAACCAAGGCAGCCAGATAAATGGCAGCTCAACATTGTCAACCATAGACATTACTATTGTAGACAAACAAACATAAAATGGCATAGCTGCATACTCCGATTTTCTCTTACTATATTTAAATGTTCGGCTAATAACAGTAATAAGCATTACAATATACGGAATACTCGCAAACACTCCGTATCTATGAGCAATCGCAATTATTGCATTATGCGGAAGTCTTTCATATCCCCATACTCTTACTCTTTTTTTATGACCAAAAAGATTCATGTCCCTCAAGAATGCTCTATAATAATAATCTCGTCCTGAAAGCATTCCTGAAAGATTATTCCTGCTAAATTTTTGCACTAATCTATTTCTTTCAAACTTTTCCTTTAAATCACTGGCATGAACAACCATGCCATATTCTATTCTTGCTGATGACTCTTCCCCTTCGAATGTAATCGTCCTTCCTAATTTATGGGGGATATTATTTATTCCCCAATCAATACCCATGTATACAGGAATTAATAAAATCATGAAACTTATCATAACCACTCTGAAATTCTTATAGATATCCTCTTTCCTTGCAAAATAAAAAGTTTTTATAAACCATATAAAAGCTATCCCCAGCATACACAAAAGCGGACATGCTGACTGTGCTTTCCAGATAAAAACAATGATAACACATGCTTCTAAAATAAATGGCAAAATTTTTGTAAAATTATGCTTTCTTCGAATTCGGAACTCTAATTCACTTACCGTAACTGCCCAGAACGTTCCCAGATGCAAAGCAAATACACTTGGATTTTTACTAAATCCAGTATACCGAATTCCCATAGTCTCTGGTCTGAATAACAGACAAAATATTGTCATCAACACAAAAAATATATGAACTGCACAGCTAAAATCTTTAAGCAATTCACTTGCATTTTTCATATTGTTCCAAACAAAGATATAAAATCCTATGACTAAAATCATTGCATACCCGACAAATCTAAATTCTTTTGGAATCAAAAAGTCTGATACGCATGCCATTCCCCATAAAATCAGCCAACTCCCTGAAAGAATTTTATTCCATTTTTTCCTTTTCATATCGGATTCTATAGATGCTAAAGCAATTATTAATATTAAAAACGAATATATAATTACATGATATTTAAAACGCGGAAAATACAAGTTAGAGGCTTCAACCCAAAAACTATATAGAAATATCATCAAAAAGCTGACTATTCTGATAACATTTCTATAATTAGTCATCATAGGAAAACGCCTTATAATCCTGCTCAGTTGTCTGCCAAACACAATATATATATCTTGAAGCATTTCAACCCAAGTATATAAATCAAATGTAATGCCTATTCTACGCCAAAATAATAATATAATTCCAGAACCGAAAGTGTATATTATAAATGACATACAAAAAATCATAGCTGCTTTCAAAAAATTCCATGTAGGTTTATTCTCTCTAAGCTGCATATTTTTAATAGTATATGCCGGTTTGTTTTCGTCTGCTATGGTTATTTTTATCATATTAAATGAATTTTGGGGAACATCCAGCAGATTCATTCCTGAATGTAACTTCACATCATAATCTCTACTTTTAATCACTTCCTCATTTTCACGTTTTTCATAAGCAATATTCCAATTTACTATATCTTTATTTTTTATATCTACACAGAAATAATTCCATTGATTTTTATTATCTTTAATTGTTATCCCATATCCATAAGGCTGGTTCGGCATATCATATATATTATTCGAAATTTCATATACATCTCCAACATTATAGAACAAATATATTGAACTATTTCCACTCATTAATATTGAGCATAAAACAAACGAAATAATTAATCCGAGCTGTACCCATATGAAAAAGAGCGGCTTTTTTTTTCTTGCATTTTTAATATCCATATTTTACATCCTATTTCTTTGATAAAAATTGACCGTATATGTTCTATTACAAGTTTTTATATCTTACACATACACACATCTATAAATAAACAATCTCCATATTAAAAGTAGATTTGCTGGCAACTGATGGTATTGGACTGATTGAACTTGACATCAACAAGTGTAGAAATCTCTATGAAGTCATAGTCATATAGCGCTTTAATGACTAATCAGTGAAATAGATATGTCCCTTAACCATTATTTCATGCTGATACTGATCTCTCACAAAACAAACAAGATGCTTCTTCTTTCCGCTTTTCTCAATAAATGCAGGTTCTTTACCTGGAAAATCAAAGGCCCGTACATATGTGTTTATTTCAAGTGAAGACATAGTCTCACTGTCTATTCTTCGATCCGGCAAATCTGCATTTCTGTACATGTGTATACCTTCACTTGCTGGATAGTATGGAAAAATGCACTGTTCAGAAATTCTCGGCAGCCACTCTTTGATAAGTTCATAGGCAGCTTTATCTGCTTTATTAAAAAGCGAGTACGCAGTATCACACTCTTCAATATTAACAGCACTGCTTGCCACAATTGGTCCCGCATCAAGTTTAGGAACCATCCTGTGTAGGGATGTACCATGATAAAATACATTTTCATCAAGTGTATTTAGTATTGCATGAGTAGTTATATTGCGTCCTCTTAATCGTAAATTATAAGAATGGTGGATGTTATAAAATCCCATACTGCAATGACATAATATATCTTCCTTAATTATTTTATGATAGTTAACCGACAAACCTAAATCTATTTCAATATTTTTCAAATCTGCTATATCACAGTTGCGATACTCATTTTCCTGGATGATCCTCATAAAATCGTCATGATATTCCGGATCATTTTCGTAGGGAACAGGGCAGACAGCAACCACTTCAAAACGTTTCTCACCAGAAAGCCATTGAAGTGTCTTAACGCCAAGGGATCTGCCTCCCGCATATGCAATTTTGATTTTCTTCATTCTTTCAACCCTCTTTCTATAAATCACTCAAATCTCATTCATAAACATTTATTCAAGTGTGGAGTTTAAGGTTATTTTTCGAATTAAAATTCAAAAAATCTAATACTCCTCTAGAAATAGCGCTGTATAACAAAATACTATAAGAATGTAGAAATAAATATGATACTTGCGCTAAAGCATCTTCTGGCAGATGATGACCTTCATCATCTATTGTACCCCCCCCCCTTACAAGATTTTTATCATTAATCTCAATTTTAGGTATATAATCAGCTTCTTTTAAAATCAGTTTATTCCCCTCCTTATCCTCGATAAACAGATTGGGGTATGGATCGCCTAACGCTCTGATTAAATTATATATATCTTTTAAACTCATCTCCGAAAGATCTTCCCACGACATCCTGCTTTCTTCTGGTTTTCTTCTTGCATAATAGCTTCCGCTCGATAAATCTTGTTTTACAGGCTTTAAATCTGTAAATTCATCAAAAAATCTTCTGAGTATTAATCCAGTGCTTAATGATAAAGCATTCAATATTTCTCTCATTGTACGGCCACTCAGATCCCACTCCTCTTTTAACCAGATATCTCCCACATCCACACCATCTGATGATATAGTCATCAATGAAATTTTAGTTTTCTCAACTCCATTAATAATCTGATGCTGAATAGGGCTTCCGCCTCTGTACATAGGCAAATCAGAAGGATGCATCCCTACGCATAAAAAACGGCGCAATATATCATCCTTAATAATCCAGCTCCAACCAACAAGTACAATGCAATCCAGATATCTGTCAGGATAAGAAAGAACTTTATCCTGATATTCTTCTTTACTCTTAATAATATCTACAACTTCTAGGTTACAACTGGTAATAGCTGCCTCCACCGCTTTTAATGCCCAATCTCTATATGCGCAAAATGTGACGCGAAGAGGTCTATTTTCTTTTATATTTGACACGTTCAACATACAAACATCCTTTCTCATCTTCAATATATCCATTTGGATACGGATCTTCAAGACATCTAAAGAAATTATACATCTGCTCTGTATCCATTTTTATAAGATCTTCCTTTGTTATAGCACTGTCCTCTGGCTTTCGCTTTGTTCTGACTACATCCTCTTCAGGCCATATTTTCCACTCATTATTAGGATATTCATCTAAAAACTGGTTAAATAACACTTTACTGGTAGCCGTCATTTGTTGTAAAATGTCCGACATATTCCCAGATAAATCAAGCGTTACTTCATTAGCGTACCTTCTGTTATGAGTATGTGCACGATTAGAATTCTCATCATAAGTAAAACTAAAAATACGGTGTTTTGTGTATTTTATTCCATCAATAATCTGAAGCTGTAAAGGTGTTCCATATGAATAACGGTCTAATTCTGCACAGTGCACACCTATTGCTTCTATTTTAGAAACAATATCTGTCCCCAGCTCTTCGCTAAGCCCACATGTTAAAAGCAAATCATATTCTTCTAGTGGTAATCGCAAAACTTCTTCCCTTGTTCTGCAAAGAAATGCTGCTTCAACCCGCGGATGTCGGTTTACGCTGTCAAATACATCAATTCCCCATTGTCTGTATGCCCAAAATATCACTTTCATCTAATAATATCCTCCTGTCTATTCTTATTATTGATATGAAAACTTTTGATTCACTTTAATTTTTATAGTTATTTATCCACTCTTCTGCTTCCATCCACCAACCACACGGTATTGCAACAAAATGATTATAAAAATCATTCACACCCGGCAAATCAGTCTTATCCTCGAAAACTGTATACCTGTTATTATTAATGTGTACGCCTGAGGCATATAAACCTGCGTTTCTGAAATCCATGATTGTTTGACGCTTATTATCTGCAAGCACTCCATAGACCCAGTAATTAGGCAGAGCTTCAGGAACTGAAACACATTTCATATGCATCTGGTTCCGAAAAAAATTATCCAATAAAGCAGCATTGTCCCTTTGTTTTTTTAGCAATTGATCCATCCTTTGCGTTTGTTCCAGACCGATGTATCCATTTACATTACTCATTGTCGCACTAAAACCTATCTCTTTTATATCACAATCCGGACTTATTTCTCCGATTTCATCCCTGAAGATATTTCTGTCTATTCCCGAATCTCTTAACCTGAGCGCAGTTTCATATAAATTCTTATCCTTAAAAATTATTGCTCCGCCTTCGATTGTATTAGGTATACGAACTGCCGAAAATGAAAATATCGCAATATCTGTACTGCAGTTTCCAATCTTCTTGCCTTTATATTCACTACCAAAACACTCTATACCATCATCTATAACAGGTATTCCATATTCTTTTCCGATGACATTCACTTCGTCAATATATCCCGGATAACCACAAAAATGATTATGAATGATTGCTTTTGTTTTTTTAGTAATGCACTTAGATAAAGCAATAGGATCAAGTGTTCCTCTTTTAGGATCTATATCACACCACTTGATTTTTAATCCATTGGATAAATATGGCTGTGTTGAGACTAAGCAAGCCATAGGCGACACAATCACCTCATCACCTGCAGCCAGTCCCAACGCTGTAACAGCAACTGATACCGCAAAGGAAAATGTATTTACAACCATCACATATGGCGTTTCAAAATATGATTGTAATTGCTCCTCAAATTTTTTAGTATACATTCCATATGACAACTGACCAGAAGCCAGAATTGAATCTAGTTTAGGCAGATCAGGCATATATGGTTTAAACAATGGTATCATTCTTAACCTCCACTACATTATTGTAAACTTTTCAAACTACTCCAAACTTATTTTAATCTATGCAACACAACACCTTCATTCACATCATACTCATGATTATCTTCTTGTACCTGTGTTTTCTTATAACAATATCCTGCAATCATACCATCCGAAAACTCTACGATTTGACAGTCTTCATTGTTAACAATATTAACAATTTTTTCATCCTCATTTAACGCACTGACACTATACGCATAAGCCATATTACCCGAACTTGTCCCCCAATCGTAATAACAAGCAAATACTTCTTCTGTTTGTATATTGTCACTATCAGGATTATTCAGACTTATCCTGCTGATTGTTCCATTTTGTTCCCTCTTGTCTACATGAAGAATACTATCACAAAGGTTTCTATATACAAAGCCTCCATTTTTACAATAAGCCCCATTTTTTAAAACATTGTTTGTCAATGCTTTACCATCTGATAAAGATTGATCTACTGTCGTACGAATACTATTATTTGATTGTGTCTGCTTTTTTGAATCAATAGAAATTAAACCCAGGCAATAAAGTGTATTATCTCGTAAAATAAATATATTTCTCCCATCAATACTGTCATGACGAATATCCGTAACTAAAACGCCTATATTATTACCAACGTAACCTATACAATCATTATTCTCTGTATTGATAAATTCCACATTTCCCCAAGTTTGATTATAATCCTCTTCCCACCGTTTTAACAATTCTTCATCTGATTCATGATAGGCAGTTGTTCCCGGAACCATGGAATAGTCAAACACAGCTCCAATTGCACTATATTCATTTCCATCTTGCATATAACAAGTATTTGAACCATATGAATAATTATAATTCAAGACTCCCTCTTCTATCTGCACATCAGTCATACTTATGTCTGCTTTGCTTCCCCTAACTGCAATATAGCCATCTTTTCCATTACTGACCATAGTTCCAGATATAGGGAAATACTTAATCCCACCTTCAATTAACGATGTATCATCGAAAGATAATAAATACTTTTCTAATTCATCGTGTCTATAAATTCCATCAATAGATACAAGCCTCTCAAGTGCTTTTTTAACATATCTACCTCCGCTAGCCTGATATGTACTTCTAGCCATAGAAAACTGAGGAACTCCATCAATTCTATGAAAAAAGCGTTGTCCATCCAATAGAAAATCAATAAAAATCTTTTCTTTTTCTTTATCAAAATAAAAATCAGTATCATGAACAAGATACAAAAGCCAAGATATGTTATCAATATATGTTGCCGCATATGCTCCACCCGAACAAAGAGCAGTGTAGTCAAAATAGCTTAAATCAGTTTGAATCCCTGTATCTTTATCATCATTTATAATAATTAATTCACCAATACACAATGCACATTCTTTCATCAATTCTGACGATCCAGTAATAATAGCATTCATTATTGATATATTCAGAAAGTCTGTCCCATTTGATTCTGCGACTAACTTCCTTACGCCCCTTCCCACCGTTCCTCTATCTAATATTTCTGATATTTTTTCTTTCTGCCCTTCTTCCAACCATTCTCCCATCATAATTGCTATATCAGCGAGATCATATGGAACACCGATTTGATTATAGTACCAATTCTTTTCATTTTGAAAATCATTGCAAATCCAAAAATCTATTAGCCCAAGTATTATTTCTCTTTCACCAGGTTTTTGCGCCAGTTTTTCCTGCCCAATATTACGAATATATGCCATTGTATATTCAAGATGTCTAATTGCCGGCCAGTAAGACGATTTTGACTCACTATAATCAACTGAACCAAGATAATATCCATTCTTAGATTCTATAGGCGCCTCTGAAATATCCATCTCAAAATATCTGTACCCTTGATTCCAAACAATTTCATCATAACGACTTGCTACAATTTCTAATTGCCTTGTTTCTACAGCTTGATCAACATGTTTAATGGATTCAGTACCCCCCCCCCTTCCTATTTTACCACAGGCGGTAATAAGCAAAATAATTATCAATAAAAAAACATATTTTTTCATAATTCACCTTAAAATACCTTGCATTCTCTAGTATTCAAAAACTTGTCAACTATTTCTTTATATTAATTACTCCTATGATATTTATTCCCCAATTATCACATCTTTGAAGAACGCTATCTATAGATTTATAACGGGTCTTTCCTTCCTCAAATATAAGAATCATATTTTTACAACGCCGTGCTGTTTTCATTGACTCAAAATCTTCTGAAATATTATTGCCAAATAGAAGTTTCATTTTATACTGAACCAATTCATTTTTTATTTTGTCAAAATAATCCTCTATATGTCCCATATTTGTCATCACAGATACAAATAATTCCCCCGATGCACTTTCTAAACACATACTTTTTATTTCATCTTTCAATTCAGACACATCTGCCTCTAAATTTCTCTTTGAAACTTCTCCTATATAAGGCAAATCAAAAATTGTCATAATTTCTTCGCTATCATTTAATCTATTACCAAAAATAAATATATAATAACATGCAACTATTATACAAGACAAGATCACGCATATAATTAGTGCCATAACATACCAAACAATACTTTTACCTTGCTTTTTAACTGATACAACTGGCTCATCTTTAATATTGTTATTATCCTTATCTTTCAATTGTTCCAAAAACATTTTTTCATCTTCATTTAAAAGATTTTCGTTATTAATAATGTAATCTTTTTTCTCTTTTATTTTCTCCTCCAATTCAATCTGTTTCTGTTTTGTACCTTCATCATTCCCTACATAACTACTTTCCGATAATAAAATCAATTCGTGCTTTCCCATAACTGAGTTTAAACGCTTGTGATATTCTTCTAACGCATTCCTGACCACATCTGTAAGTTTTGTATTCATATCAGCATCTGCGGCTACTACTTTGATAACCAACACATATGACTTTTTGTCCTTAAAAATTGCCTGATTATCTACTTGTGATCCATTACCTATTTCAATCACTAAATCAGACGGATTAACAAACTCTCCGCCTAGTTTGTCGTCAATAATTTCCTTCAGTCCGCTTATCGTATATGTCCTATATGCCTCATATATTTCTCCGCCCAGCTCTTCGCTGTTAATCAAATACTGTAATGTATTAACATGACACTTATATGCATCAATATTCATGTATGCTAAAGTATCCTCATATTCCTCTAATACTTCCAAGTCTTTATTTATTTTTTCATTTTCTATTATTATATCATTTACTTTCTTTTGCTGTATCTCTGTTAATTGTGCTCCCAATTCTTCCTGAGGTAAAACATCCTCCGTTTTGTCTTCTCCCAAAAAAGTTATCACAACGCACCCCAGAAAAAACACTGCACATAATATCAGTATAATCTTCCATTTATTTAAGACAAACTTTATTAACTCACTTAAAACAATTCCATTATTTTCAATCTTTTTAATATATTCCTCACGTAAATATAATCTTTCTTTTTGCATATTACCATCCTTTTTCTTTTTATTTTCTTTAGAATACTCCTGATTGTTTCTGACTACAGCTATTTCTTCTCTAATCATTTTGTGCAGGAAAACATATCCTTCAGAAAGTATACCGTACATTCAGCCAATGCATCAAGTGCTAACTCTATTTCCAATTATTATCTCTAAAATATATCAGTCTCTTTCATACAAATCTCTTGTATATACTTTATCTTTTACATCATCCAAACAGCTATTGTATCTATTTGCAATAATAATCTGACTCTGTTTCTTAAATTTGTCCAAATCATTTACAATCCTGCTTCCAAAAAATGTATTTTTCTCCTCCAGTGTTGGTTCATAAATAATAATCGTAGCTCCTTTGGCCTTAATACGTTTCATAACGCCTTGAATAGATGATTGACGGAAGTTATCAGAATTAAATTTCATTGTAAGCCGATATACTCCGATTACAACATCCTTCTCCATAGTAGTATCATATACATTATCCCCCTCATACGCATAATATCCAGCATTTTGCAAAACTCGGTCTGCTATAAAATCTTTCCTTGTTCTATTTGATTCCACTATAGCCGACATCATATTTTGAGGAACATCTTCATAGTTAGCCAAAAGCTGCTTTGTATCTTTGGGCAGGCAATATCCGCCATATCCAAATGAAGGATTATTGTAATGAGATCCAATCCGCGGATCAAGACATACTCCATTAATTATCTGCCGGGTGTTTAAACCCTTCATCTCTGCATACGTATCCAGCTCATTAAAATAAGATACTCTAAGAGCCAAATATGTATTGGCAAATAATTTTACCGCTTCTGCCTCTGTAAATCCCATAATTAAAATATCAATGTTCTCCTTAAGTGCACCCTCCTGTAATAGTAACGCAAAAGTTCTTGCTGCATTCATAAGTCTTACATTCTCTTCATCAGTTCCGACGATGATTCTTGATGGATAAAGATTGTCATATAATGCCTTTGATTCCCGTAAAAATTCCGGGCTAAAAATAATATTATCACAGTGGAACTTTTTTCTAATACTTTCTGTATACCCTACTGGTATTGTGGACTTAATAACCATAATTGCATCTGTATTATATTTAAGCACCGAACCAATGACTGCTTCCACTGCAGATGTATCAAAAAAGTTTCTCTGACTATCGTAGTTAGTTGGTACAGCAATTACAACAAAATCGACATTCCTATATGCCATCTCCTCATCCATCGTTGCTGTCAAATTCAATTCTTTTTCCTTCAAATACTCTTCAATATATTCATCATGAATTGGACTAATCTTTTTATTTATCTTCTCAACTTTTTCTGGAATAATATCAACAGCTGTAACTTCATGATGCTGTGATAAAAGTATAGCTATTGATAGGCCCACATATCCTGTTCCTGATACTGCAATTTTCATACAATTTATCCTCCGCTTATCTGCACTCCGCCTTTTCCCCTTTTAATTCTTTATTTACATATTCTGTAGTCAGTATTTTAGCAACAGTCCCATCAACATCCAATCTATTTGTATTATGACTTGTATACGCCTCCTCCATCTGTGTAACTGAGCCGTAAGAAGCTAAATATTTATCATAATTCAATCCCCGCTCATCTGGTGTTACACGATAATAATCCCCCATATCCTCAGCTCGAACGAGTTCTTCTTTTGTCATCAATGTCTCGAATAACTTTTCTCCATGTCTCGCTCCGATAATTTTAATTCCTGTATCACCAAACAACTTCTGAACTGCTTTTCCTAACACTTCAATTGTACTTGCATCTGATTTTTGTACAAATAAATCTCCCGGCTTTGCGTGTTCAAAAGCAAACATTACTAAATCTACTGCTTCATCCAAATTCATAAGAAATCTTGTCATATTCGGATCTGTAATAGTAATTGGATTTCCGTTTTTTATCTGTTCAATAAATAATGGGATAATAGAGCCACGACTACACATAACATTACCATAACGTGTACAAGAAATAATTGTACCGCCTATCTCTGCCGCGCGTCTGGCATTTGCTCTGATTACCTTTTCCATCATTGCCTTTGAAATTCCCATTGCGTTAATGGGATAAGCCGCTTTATCAGTAGATAAACAAACAACATTTTTTACTTTAGCTTCAATAGCTACATTCAACATATTATCTGTTCCGATAATGTTCGTTTTTACAGCTTCCATAGGAAAGAATTCGCACGAAGGAACCTGCTTTAATGCTGCTGCATGGAAAATAAAATCAACACCATTTACAGCATTGCGCAAAGAATCTATATTTCTCACATCTCCAATGTAAAATCTGACTTTTTCTGCATATTCAGGATATTTAGCTTGCAATTCATGTCGAAGATCATCCTGCTTTTTTTCATCTCTTGAAAAGATTCTGATTTCTCCAATATCTGACGTTAAAAATCTTTTTAATACTGTTGTACCAAAAGAGCCTGTTCCTCCGGTAATCATCAATTTTTTCCCATTAAAATAATCTGGTGTATTATTTGCCATTTCTTTAATCTCCTTCTTAAAATTCCTATTTTATTCTCTTCCATCCACATTTAAAATCATTTAATAACATTCGCAGAAAATTCATATATTGATTTTGGCTCTTTTCCCTCCAAAATATCTGCAATACGTTCACACGCAAAACCATCGCCATAAGGATTGGATGCCTTACTCATTTTTTCATACTCAGACTTACTTGACAACAATTTTGAAAAATTTTGGTATATATTTTCTTCATCTGTTCCAACTAGCTTTAATGTTCCAGCAGCAATACCTTCCGGTCTTTCTGTCGTATCTCTCATAACCAAAACCGGTTTACCAAGTGATGGAGCCTCTTCCTGAATCCCACCAGAATCTGTCAAAATCAAATAACTCTTATTTAAAAAATTATGGAAGTCTACAACATCCAAAGGTTCTATAATACGTATTCTATCGCATCCTGCTAATTCCTGATCTGCTTTTTCACGTACTGCCGGGTTCATATGGATTGGATAAATCGCTTTGATATCTTGATGCTCTTCCATCACTTTTCTAATTGCTCTAAACATATGTGTCATAGGTTCTCCTAAATTTTCACGCCTATGAGCTGTAATCATTATCAATCTTGAATTATCAACCCAATCAAGATATACGTTTTTATAATCTTTTCTAACAGTTGTTCTCAAAGCATCAATAGCCGTATTGCCTGTCACATAAATAGTCTCCTCTTTTCTTCCTTCTTTCAATAGGTTGCTCTTTGCAAATTCAGTAGGAGCAAAATTATATTTGCTGATAATAGAAACCGCTTGGCGGTTAAATTCCTCCGGATAAGGAGAGTATATATTATATGTCCTCAAACCTGCCTCAACATGACCTACCGGTATCTGCAAGTAAAAACATGCCAATGACGTCACAAATGTCGTACTTGTATCTCCATGTACCAATACAATATCTGGCACTTCTTTTTCTAACACGGCTTTAATACGATTAAGAATATTCGTAGTAACATCAAACAAGTTTTGTCTACTCTGCATTATTGATAAATCATAGTCCGGATATACTTCAAATGCTTCTAATACCTGATCCAACATTTGCCTATGTTGACCTGTAACACATACAATCGTATTAAGACTCTCTCGGGTTTTTAATTCTTTCACAAGCGGACACATCTTTATAGCTTCTGGTCTTGTCCCAAAAACTATCATGATTTTTTTCATAATCTACCTCCTTGCTATTATATCCTTAACAATATTTAAAATATATTTGTAATTTTCATTTTTAGTCACAATCGAAATGCTAATATAGATTATCATACCTACAATAATTTCCATAACTAACTGGCACATCCCGCTAATTGGAACTATTATCTCAAATATCTTAATTGCAATGCACATTAAGACGGTCAATACCATTGTTGGAACAATATCTAAAAACTGTTCTTTATAACTATACCATATCAATTTTTTATTTACAGGTAATAGTATGAGACAAGATATTATTTCTATAACTAATGCCCCTAAAACGATAACCAGCACATTGTTAAACATAATAACTGTACTAATTAAAATTGCAATTCCAATTATTTTTTTAATTATATCAATCCATAAATATAAACTGCTTTTACCCAATGCCTTAATACACTGCAAGGAAGATGTCTGTAAAGGCTGCAAAGCATATACAATACACATAATTTGTAAAAATGGAACACATCCTAACCACTTTTCAGTTAGTAGTGTTGACACAAAAGGTCGTGCGATCATCGCAAATCCGAACAATATTGGAAATAATATAAATGTCCCTATTTTTACACTCCGTCTTACCATCCGCTTTAGCTGTTCAATATCATTTTGCGCTTCAGAAAGTACCGGAAATAATACCTTTGTAATCGAAGAGTTAATATTTCCTGCGATAGCACTGGGAAACTGCTCTCCTTTTTCACTAAACGCCAAATCCGAAGATGTGTATTTTTTTCCTATTATTAAATTTCTTAAATTTGAATACAGCGTTGTCATAACACCAACCATCATTATTTTCCATCCGTACGAAAATAATGTTTTCATTCTATCTACAGAATATTCTAACTTAGGTTTCCATCCCGATGTAAAACATAACACTAATGTATCTATACATACATTCGAGATATCCTGCGCTACAAGCGCCCATATTCCAAATCCCGAATATGCCATACTTATTCCTATCACCGCTGATGTTAAAGTTCCGCCCAATGTAGAAAAAAAGAATTTTCTAAATTCCATCTTTTTTGAGACATATGCCTGCTGCACAGAATTTACAGCGGCTATTGGCAGCCTCACCGCCATAACCCGTATTACTAACTTTAATTCCGGCATTTGATAAAATCCAGCCACAATACCTGCACACCCAAAAATTATCAAATAGATAATACTGGAAAAAAATAAACTAAAGAAAAATACTGTCGAAAAATCAAGTGGATCTGCATTCTTTTTTTGTATTAGAGAATTTCCAAATCCGTTTATTACAAACGCATTTGCAATATTAATAAATACGTTCACAATAGAGACTATTCCATATTCACTTGGCGCAATTATTCTGGCTAATACTATAGTTACAATTATTGCAATTACCTGCGCTAAAAGTCTCTCTGCATATGTCCATATTAATCCGCCTGTTACTTGCCGTATTTTATTATTACTCATGCTATTTCCCCGGTCTTTCGTATCTATTTTTTCTTAATCATTATTTTCCCCAGCAATTTCTCTAAAAAGAATGAACCCATAATGCTAATTCCTGCTACAATAAATGCAACCATTATATTTCCGGATATAAAACGCAAGACAACCGTTCTTATCGGCCAATGTAATAAATAAGCTCCATAAGAATAATCACCACACCATGCCAAAAGTTTAAAAATTCTTGTTTGCACTTGGCTTATCCTGAGGCACAAACTCATAATACCCGCTGATAAAAGAATTATGTACATATATATATTACATGTATATATATTATTTAAATAATTCTTTGAATCATTGTACAGATTATATCCTTGTGTAAACGTTACATTATTTATACTCGCTGTGACTGCTATACTAATAATCAGCAAAATGGTTCCTATTATTATAAGATATAAGCTTCTTTTTTTTGTTATTTCTTTTTCCCCGTACAATGCAAGCAGAGAACCCGCTGCAAAGGCATCTGAGTGCGCCAGTGGAAAAAGTGAAGTAATCATGGCATCTTTAATCATTACAGTAGTAACTGTTCTATATAACACTGCTATAATAATCATACCTATATTAAATCTGATACGTATATTATTATCTTTAATATATCTAAAAGCAATGACCCATATCAAAAACAACCATACTTCGATTCCCAAAGTCCATGTATGAGCTGTCAAAGGTTTAAATAATGATTCATAGCCTTTTATTATCCAATAATAATTCTGTAAAAACAAGCCATGAATGACAAATTCGCTTATTCCAACTATTTTCTTTACAAAAAAAACAGCAAAAAAAACCATTACTAACACAATCAAATATACAGGGTAAAGTCTTTTGATTCTCCCCCACAATTCTTTCCATATAAAAATCGAATGATCTTTTCTTATCAGCCTTTTTGTCAAGAAAAATGAACTAATAACAAAAAATGTTTCCACCCCCCCCCCATAGGAGAGAAGAACCTTTTACGCTAAAATGAAACATTACAATACCAAAAAACAACATTGTCCTCAATGATTGTACACCTGCATTCTTATTCATTTTCATTACCATCCTCTACTAATAATGTCAACCATTCGCTCCCTATCCTCGTCAGAAACCCACCAGCCACACGGTATATGCACAAATTCACTGTAAAATTTATCTAATGCGGGTAATTCACATTTTGATTCCGAGAACACACTATGCGTATCACTTCTATGATGCAGCGTTGATGCCATTATCCCTGCTCCTTCCATCATTCTGATAAACTCTTCTCTTTTCTCAACTTTCATAGTATATAACCAATAAGCCGGTTCCGTATTATCATAATACGGTATCAAAGTAATACCAGGAATATCTCTTAAATTTTCATCAAAAAACTTCCCATTTTCAATGTATCTATTTAAAATAGGTTGAATATTCTTTAACTGTACATTTCCTATTGTCGCAGTTACGTTATTCATTCCATATTTAAATCCAGCTCTGGTAATATCATTTTCAAGCCGGGACACTTTCTTATCTAACCCAAACCATCTTAATTTTCTCGCTGGCACAACATCCTTAGGATTGTTAAAAGATATTGCACCCCCGTCTACTGTTGTTAATTGCTTGATTGCCTGAAAAGAGTAACACGTAAACCTCGAATTAGAACCAACTATTTTCCCATTATATCTACACCCAAGTCCGTGTGCCGCATCTTCTATAATTGGAATATTATATTCCTGAGAGATTTTATTGAATTCGTCCATATCACATACCATTCCAGCATAATGAACGACTACAATTGCTTTCGTTTTTTCCGTTATTTTACCTCTTACAGAATTAGGATCCAATAAACCAGTATGCTCATCCACATCTCCCCATACAACTTTTGCTCCTGTAAGCGCAATCGTAGTATTCGTAGGTTCCGCTGTCATTGCCGTACTGATAACTTCGTCGCCACATCCAATATCTAACAGTGAAAAAGCTATATGCAATGCTGCAGTTCCCGATTGTACAGCCAATAAATCATCATTCCCAATGAATCTTTTTAAATTGTCCTCAAAATCATATACAGCTTGTCCTTCTGCAATATAACCGCTATACAAAATTTTTTCTATTTCAGGCATCATTTGCTCTCTTGGAGCAATATAAGGTTTTACTAAAGGTATCATGCTTTATCCTCCTACTCATTCAAATATATTTAATTAATACAATTCTTCAAAAATTTCTCTATGCATTTTATAGTAAGCAAATTCCTTTCATTATCTAACACAATTGGAATTTCTATCACTCTTTTATACAATGAAGCTGCAACTGGATAATTATTTATTTCTTTATCTAAAAGATGATACCCATGAGCACAATACAAATTATTGTTTTTAAAAAATTTCATTAAATTCCTTGCTGAAATCTCATTTTCAGCCACTAATACAATCTTATTATTATTGGAGATTCCTCTTACCGTTTCGATCAGTCTGTATTTTGTACCCTGCAACGGTATTCTTACTTTTCTAATAACTTCAGTTCTGATATCACGCAACTCTTTAAGATTTCCTTGTGCGATCTTTGCTAGCAGAGGTTTTTCAAATCCACATATGTCATCGTTTCCAATATTTAATAATTTAAATAATACAATAGAAATATATTTTAATATTTTAATTCTATATAAACGTTTACTATTATAATCGCCATATCTATTAAAAAAGAAATTATAATATTCTAATCTATGATATAAATAATGTTTTGTTCTTTTAATATGATAATTCAAATCCAACCAAAAATAACAACCCATGTGACCAAATGTTGGCTTCCCAGCTGAAAAAGAAAACAAACCGCTGTTTCCAAAAGAACCTACCATTTTATCACCCAAAGTCGCTCCGAATGCCTGTGCTGCATCATCAATTAAAAATATACCCGATTCTGTGCAAAATTTCTCTGCTTCGATTAAATTTGCAGGATTACCGTATAAGCTGGGCAATAATAGTATTTTACTGCCGGAATTTTTAGCGACTCTCTTTATATTATCCAAACTTCCATTTAAATCTTCCTCACATATATCATAATATATTGGTTCAAACCCTGCTTTTCTAATAGCCCAAGCTATTGAATCACAAGCGTATACGGGCATCATAACTTTTTCACCAAAGTCATTATTTAACTTAATAGCATTTAGTATATGAAATATACCGAATCTTCCCATAGATGCATAATGTAATGTCTTTTTAAATTCCATTTGTATAACTTCAATGTCACTATTCACTTTTGGTATTGTTTCATAAAATGAATTGTATTTTGTCATATCCCTAAAACTCCGTATATTTATTTGTGTACATTTTTCCGCATAGTCCATGAAAAACTCCCACCATACTGTATAACGCATCTTTCAATTCATTATAATCCCTATATTTTAAAAACCTAATACTGTGTATAAAAGGTGTGATTACTAAACCTCTTATTATTTGTTCAAATAATAGCATTACACCTGTATATTTTTTCGCCAAATATACCCTGTTTCTGCTAATCAGATATCTGCTTGCAGAAGACCTTTTCCCTTTCGAAGGTGAATTAATATGCCAATGCCATGCATACTCACTGGCAATCACACCTATCTTATATCCATGTTGTCTTGCCTTAAACATCGTATCAAGTTCATCACAATACATAAATAGCGCTTCATCCTGAACTCCAGCCCTTAAATAAAACTCCCTTTTTGCCATCGTAAATCCGCCGGAAACCAAATCCGTATACTTTTTCATTACTTTTATATTTTTTATCGACTCTCCACGATTGCAATAAGAAACCTTAAACTTTTTCACACGATGACCATAATTATCGATAATATCTGAATTAATATTTAAGATAGCAGACGATACAATGCCTAATTTTTTGTCACTGTATAAATATTCACACAACACCGGTAAGCAATTGGGAGCTACTCTTATATCATTTGCGATAACCGCAATCGCATCTGCATCTGAATTTTCAAGAACATACTTGATACCCTCATTATAAGCTGCTGTACATCCCCCATTTTCTTTGCGATAAAGTATTATTGCCTCTGGAAATGTTGTTCTGAGCAATTCTTGGTAGCCTTTTTCAGAACCGTTGTCAACTATAACAAATATATCTAAAAATTGCTTATATTCAAGATAATGCTCCCTCCATTCTTTAATTTTAAATCCATCATTATAAGTCATAGAAACTCCTGCTATCTTCATCAAATCCCTCCATTCAATTCTGGATACTTTTTAATTTGCATATCAATTGCATCTTGGTACTTTTCAAAGGGCTTCCCATTTTTTATCTGCATCGCAAAGCAATATACTCTATAAGCAATCGGACATTGTTCAAAACGAAAATTGTAACTTTTTTCTAAAATTCCTCCAAAACGCTCCTTAAACCGTTGAATGCCTTCTAATTTACTTCCAGGTTCCGGATCAAAATGATATCCAACAAAACTAAAATTTCGAACCCCCATTTTTTTAAAATATAAAATAGCTTTCCATAACAAATAATTAGTAGTTCCAGGTTCCGGTCTGCGGATAGATGCTCCGTGCAAGTAGTAAGCAATTTCCTGATTATAATAAAACATCCCTCCTGCCTGAATCTCTTTCTCTTTATATGCCAGAAATATAATAATATTGTTATCCAGTTTTTCCATTAATCCCCTATAATACGCATTACTGCTACTTGATATACCACTTCTTCCATATGTCTCATTTGCTATTGGTACGTAGGCATCAAGAAGTTCCTTTCCACCTATTTTAAGCTCTATTTCAGATTTTTCTCCTCTGCGTATGCTGTTTCTATGTTTACTGTGTACATTCTTCCACAATAGCTCCTCAGTACATGTCAGATCAATAATATGGTTTCCTGTAGGAGCTACAAAACTCTCATCAGGATATTCCTGAAATCTGGCAGTTGTAGCGCATATGGTCCATTGAACTCCTTTTCTTTTCAATATATCCATAGCCTCATTTAAAAAAGCTTTCATACTCTCCCCGCCAGAATGATAAGTATATGGTTCACTTTCCAAAATAGCTGCCTTCAAAAACAATTCTTGTTTCACCCGTGCCACTAAAATATTATTATCAGACCATATATAATAAAGTCTCTGCTTTCTACACAAAACATTCTCTTCATAAGATTTCTGATAAAATATGTTCGCATTTTCTATTAACATTCCTTTTAAATTTTCCGGTATTTCATCATAACTTGCACAAAAATTCATAAATTACACTCCCTTAAAAAACAAAATCAAACCTACTACGGCTAATATTAACACAGGCAGCATCCTGATTGCTGTAATTAAAAGCTTAGCTTTTTTATTTGTTTTTCTAATCTCATAAGCTCTAAAGTATAAATAATAAATTTGTCTTCTAATCCCCTTTGTGGATACTATATTAGAGACACAATCCGTAGGCAGTGGATCAACATACTTTAAATCTTCCTCACAGATAAATTTCAATTCCTTTGAATCATGTATATATTCCATAATTCCTTTAAATCTTCGCAGATTTTCTTCATTAATTGTTGGTTTATCCGGCGTATCCAAAAAATTAAGGAATGAAAAACTATGCAAAAACAAAGTAATGACACCTTCTGTGTTTGTTTTAGCATACTGATTTAATATATATTTCATTTCATTTAAATTATTAGTCGCTTCCAGTTTGTCATATCTGCAATAAATCATTCCTAGCTTGAAACTACGAAAAACCGTTACCGGAAACTCGATAATCGTTTTATACCTTTGAGGGAGTACATATGCAATTTCAGGACTTATACCACACCATTTCTGAGAATAAAACTCAGAAAAATCATATTTATAACCAAGTTCATCTATAATATCCAAAGTATCTCTATTTGCTCCGTATTTTCCGGCCCGAAAAGATTGTGGATATTCTCCTGTGATTTCCACATACTTGTTTGTGCATTCCTCTATTATCTTTCTTTGTTCATCCTTAGAATAATCAAACAAAAAATGTCGGTCTTCATTGGGCATATGATGTGGGTGAACATGAACACCAACATCATGGCCTTTCTTTCGTATATATATAATTACCTCTTTTATCTTGTCATACCCATAATCCCACACCTCTGGTATATCAACAAAAAATAATCCTTTCACATGATATTTATCACATATCTCAATTATCTTGGGAATCCCCATAAAATCATTTTCTGACACTTTCCCCCATATTTGATATAATACCGGATCAGAGCCTCTTGGTCCTTCTGTATCAATTGTTAATATTACATCCCGCATATCTAGCCTCTCATCATTTTTAATCTTAGTTTCAATAATATATTCATTACCGGTTGCGGTATTTTACGCATCAAAGAATACTTTAAAATATTTTTTTTGTTCCTCTTCTTAAATAATCTATTTAGTTCTTCCATTCCTTGCTGTCTCCAGAATTCCAATACCTCATTTCTTTTTAAGGGCATCTTTGTTGGTTTTACCAGACAGCTATTGTTATCTTTTATATCATCAATATCCGTCTCTACAAAATCTATTTTATCTGAAATCTGTCCCACAATTTCCTCTGCTTTAGCACTATTTATTATGACTCCAGATATCGTATTTCCTAATGAAAATTGATTGTGATATTTTTCCCAGCTCCAATAATCACAAAGTGTAATATCGCCAGTTCTTTCTATCGTTGCAAATTCACATTTATAACAACTTTCTCTATATATATAAGATTTCATATATAAAAAATTAAATATATCTTCCGGCCAATTATAGACTTTTAATTTATTTCCTGTTTTCAATCGATAGGCAGAATACCAATTCATTCCATTATTTACAGTTTTTTTATATCTAAAAATATATTCTTGTATGACACCAAACTCCTTTTCTAATCCCCTCAAATAACTGTCAAAAAAACTTTGTGATGGAACCCCGTGGCAAACTACGTCAATGGTAAATAGCTTTTCCTTATATTTATCTGGAATATAATTATTTACCGCAGCAACTTGACATGGTGTTCCTGAAAACATTACCATTTTATTTTTCTTTAGCTCCTCTTCTATTTGATGATAAACATCGCCCATGTAACTTTGGACATATTTAGAACGCATTATTTTTTCCAAATCATCAAAGCAATCAATTCGGATATGTTTTACCGTAAAATTTCTATCCATAGTGCATCCATAGACGACACCCTTGTTTTCCAATATATATCTGGCTATGCTTCCAAAAATCCCGCCAGATGAACTTTTCAGACATAATTTATCATCTATTGTCTTTGCAGCGTAAGCCTTTATAGGCAATCTTTTTTTACACTCTAATACTGGACATACTGATACACATTTCCCGCACATAATACATTTTTCATTGTCAATTGCTGGTATTATAAATCCATATTGATCAGTTTCATATTTTAACGCTTTAACCGGACATATATTTATACATGCTCCGCATCCGCAACATTCATCTTTTTGAACCGATGATTCAATACTATTTTTCTCCATACCAACCTCCCTTATCTCAGTTACTCTTTATACTTTCTAATGTTTCTATAAGCAATTTCTTCGATTCATCAACAAATGAATTTAATTTCACATCTACCAAATCATAATCAATTTCTGGATAAAGGTTTTTAATCTCACGGTCTGTATGAATAATACGATTGCTAAGTCCGCTTAAATTAACAAGACTCTCTAGCCTTTCTCCATTGCCTGCAGGTAAAATTATTCCGAATTTTTTATGAAAAATATGCGAAAATGCAGTCGCATGAAAGGAACTGGATATAACTATCTCAGCGTATTTAATCAGAGAAATAAAATCCGTAGGTCCCAAATCTTTAAAATGCAGATCACAAGCACACCTTGTTATATTTCCGCCCATTAAAATAACTTTATATCCTTTCCTTTCTTTAATATCATTCACTATTTTGTTCAAAAGATCACTTTCTTCAGATAAATATACAACTGCATATTTTCCTTCAATAATTCTCCGTGCAATTTTTTCATAATATTCTTGTTTTAAAAGAAATACCGGATCACATACCCAGTATATCTTTCTTTGTAGTTCATCAGATAAAACTTTGCAGTTACTTTCTTCTCTGACGGAAATCATTTTAAAATCTGATATCTTTTCTGCAATTAATTTTACTTCCTTCTGTGGAATTATTTTTTTTCCAATACTCGTTGCATAGGAAATTTTATTTCCTTTTTTAATAAACTTTAAATAATATGCTTCGTCGCATCCGCAATCATAATCCATATTCCATAACTGATCGCTTCCCGATATATAAACATCAGCCTGCGGCACATCATTTTCCAGATCTTCAAAAGTTCTAAAAGTTTTATTGGTCAATATCATTTTATCATTAATAAATGCTTCATACTTATTTTTTACTTTTTGCTCATTTTTGCGATATATAATTTTCCTTATTATTCCTTTAAGCTTATTCTTGCCAATTGTGCTATAAAACGGCCTATAATCTATAATGTCCGCATCATATCCATTCTCATTCAAAAACTCTTGTAATCCTAGCGCCTGAAGCACCGAGCCCGGATTATAGATACTATGCAATGTAATTATCTTGACAACCATAATTTTCTCCTTTTTTAGGTGCATACATAATAAACAACAACATAATGATAAACTGCGGTGAACTATAAATGCTGCTTGACATGCCGTACATCAAAACTATAATAAACAACATTTTAGAAAAAATCACCCTACCTGTAACCCGTCGAAAAATTGATGCGACAAACAAAGAAAATCCTATTATCCCTGACGAAACAAGAATATATGCATTTGTATTCATATATTCATCCATCATCTCGTATATAGTTGTTATTTTATATAATTCTTTGAACTGAAGAAAATTTCCAAATCCACTGCCGAATATTTGATAGAACAAAGGCATGTTATAATAAAACACTATTCCACGCAACACACGTATGGCAGATGAGCCATGCGGATTTACACCATTTTTCAAATCAATCAGACGGTTTAAAACACTCGACATCGCACTGTTTTTTATCATAATTATTCCAATAACCGAAAAAAACACTACAAGGGAAAAAATTCTGATTAATGCTTTTTTATTATTCTTATTACTGTATATCCCCCACAGCCCCCAACATACAGCCAGCCCAACATATGCATTTACAGAAAAAGTCAATATCATTGCCGCTGAATAAAATAATGCTGATTTTATATCAGTTTTTTCATGTTCTGGAAACAATTCTAATAAAAGTGAAACCGACATATACTGGGCAACTATAGCCGGCTCAGAGAAGAAACCTGCCGCTCTCACGAACCCGTCATAACTGGCTGTTAAAGAATATGCTTCTATTATTTCATAACCCATGAATCCTCCGGACACTGTAGTCTTGAGCATTGGTATCACATTAGGTACATAAATCTGCGTAGCCCTATACGTAAAAAATTGAAAAAAAACAAAAAGTCCTAATATGATAGATATTCTTCTTATCAGATATCTCGCATACTTAAAATCAAAATACCATTTACCAAAAAACATTATTATAATAAAATAAAAACTGTCTCTAGCTATTCTTATTCCCATGTCTTGCCACTCAAATCCAGTTTTTGAAAACAATATTAAACTACTTATCAACGTCGCCGCAAATGCATAGATCAAGTATATCCAGAATGGATTTTTTTCAACTACAATATCTCCATTTTTCATGATACGATCTGCAAGCAATAGAAACATTAATAAAAGCATTAGCAGTTCACCTATTGATAAATACTCAATTGGTGAGGCATAAATATGAAAAACAGGAAGTAATAGCACAAAACCAGTGAACAGCTTTTTCATATTAGTCAAACGTCTAGTATATACTTTTTCCACTTCCAAGTGCAAAGTCCTCCATTTTCTTTATATATACTTTATCTTCTTTAATCACACGATCTAACTCTTTTTTTGCGCTGTCCAAAAAGTCTCTTTGATCTAGCTTTTCAAAATATGAATATATCTTATCCGCCACCTTATTATCCGATAAATCAATAGAAATCCCCAGCCCTTTACTTTGTAGCCTTTTTCCTGAATACGTGTTTATATTTCCTATTAATGGTTTCTTATATATCAAACCATCATAATATTTATTTGCAAGCGCTCTATTACAGTTAAAGTCGCTTGGATAATAATATAAGAGCATATCAGCTTTTGCTATTAATTCTGCTTTATCATCCTTATCATATCTTCCCTGCACGACTATATTGGAATATTGTTCTACATAAGACATAAAAGTTTTTGTATCATTTCCGCTTCCGATTATATATACAACAAAACGTTCATCTCCGCCAAATATATCTGCCAGACGTTTATTGTAGGCTTCTCCTCTTGTAATCCCAATATGGAGTAATACAATTTGCCCGGATTTTTCTTTAATATGATTTATCTGATCGCTTAAGTCTTTATATCTAAAATTATGTGCCATAACATAATTTTTCAACTGAAAAACCGACGCAAATCCAGGTGATGACATACAGGTAAAATATGACTTATCAATTATTTTCTTTACACAATTTCTATATAATCTATTATATTCAAACCCTAAATCTCGAAAATCAAAAATAAATTTATTCGCATATTTACGCTGGGTCAAACCATAACACATTAAAGCCGTAAATGTTGTTAAAAAAATCAATTTTTCATATTTTTCTGTTCTAATAGAATTAATAATAAATTTTCTAAATCCATAGAATCCCCTTATTTTTTTCCATTTCGCCCCATATACATCGGAAGGCATATTATATACTTTATAATTGGACGGATAATTGACTTCTATCTGTTCTCTGTTCCAAAGTATAACATCATATGCGACTCCTAGACGCTCAAATGTATCAACATACTTATCTATGTAGGGACATGTATTTAAATTATTACTAAATATTATACCTATCATAACCTTTTCACCTCATTTTATATGATTTCCTATACAGCTTTGTCTTTTTTATAATACCAAAAAAGATATTTCTCACCGTATTAATACAACTTAGAATCATATTTTCTTTTTCAGCCAGTCTGAACAGCTTATAATGCCATTTAATCAATTCCTTATATCCCCGTGTACTTATACTGCCTTTTCTTCCTCTTCTATATTCAGCTAATACTTCATCTAAAAGATAGCATCTTGTCTTTTTACACACTTTAAGCCACATTGCGTAATCGTTGTTCTTCTTTATATTCTCTATCTGAATCAGACCTATCTTCTTTTGATCGTACATAACAGTCAAACATCCTGGCCAACAATAATTAAACATTCCCATTTGGGAAATCACTTTAGGTCCTGTAATAATTACATTCATTTTATTTCCATCAGCATCTATTTCTTCATAATTTGTATAAGAAAAATAACATCTTTTTTTCTTCATGAACTGGAGTTGTTTTTCTAATTTTTCAGGTTTCCACAAATCATCCGAATCCAAAAAAGCAATCCATCTTCCCTTAGCTTCCCTTAATGCCCGGTTTCTGCTCACCGCCGCTCCTGAGTTTTTTTCATTTTTCATATACCTGATTCGATTATCTTGAAATGTATTAACTATTGCATCTGTATTATCTGTTGAGCAATCATCCACTATAATCAATTCCCATTTCTGATATGTCTGATTTATTACTGACTGAATTGATTTGTTAATATAATTGGCAGTGTTATACGATGGCATTATAATCGAAACTAAATCTTTCATTGTTTTCAGCTCCCTTTACTATTGACATGCTCTTTTAAATTCTTCCATTTTAAGAACGCTGCATACTAGATTTCCAAGTTTACCATTATTCTTTATCATTTTACGAAAAGGATATAAAAGTTTCACTGCAATGTTTATCGGAAATCTGTATACAATATGCAATTTACAGTATGCTTTTCTAAACCCAAAATATTTTTCCAAATAATCCTGAAATGCCGTTTCATGCCGAATCGATCTAGCCCCATCATTAATATAAAATTCCTTACTTAACCTGTCATTATGATCTTCCAGAATCCCTGCTACCATTGCAGCATTTATTCCCTTTGTCTCACTATCAGGGTTTACTCTCAGCATACTAAATTCTAAATGGTGTGGGTACTCATATAAATACGCATAACCGCATAGCTCGTTAGTCTCTCTATCAAACCCACCATAAACTATGGCTTTGTCCCACTTTAATACACTCTTTTTAAAGCTCTCTTTTTCAATATATGGCCGATATTTTTCTGGCCATGATGAAATTGCCAAAATTTCTATCCTTAATAGATCATCAATATATTCCGAAGGTTTAATTTTTCTAACCTCAAAATTTTTTTTCCCTTTATTTATTTCATATCTTCTTTTTGCTTTTAACGACACAATATCGAAGGGCGTATCTTTTACAACATACCACCAGACCGTTTTATTATTACAATCATAATCTGTTGTCCATCGTACGAGAATCGGCATCTTGCCCCCCCCCCTCTACTTTCCAGATACTTCTGTCCTTTATACACGAGATATCTGGGGTTTCATGCGGTTCTACTGACGGAACAACTGCATGATTATAATATTTCCAATCACCAATATTCATTTTATCTTCCACCCTTATCTAAAATAGCACTTGCAAGTCTCTGCTTTTTCTGATATTCATCATCAGTTATCTTGCCAGTTCTCAACAGATAATCTCCAAAATCTTCTGCCGTGGCCATATTTGCTTCTGTAATACCTTCATGCTTAACAAACGATGTTTTCACCGTTTTAAGAATAATACGAATATCTTCTATAAAAGAAACCGTCTGAATATATTTTAAATCCCAGTTAAGTTTATCTTCCCATTTAATAGCATTTCTTCCATTAACCTGTGCCAAACCACTAAGTCCCGGTTTCGCAGTGTGACGCATTCTCTGTTCTTTCGTCATAAAAGTCAAATCCTTTACAAGTTGTGGTCTGGGTCCACATATCGAAAGCGTGTTATTCAGAATATTGAATGCTTCCGGAAGCTCATCCAAACTGGTGCTTCGAAGCCATTTTCCAAAAGAAGTTAATCTCACTTCATCTGGCAACAAATTTCCTTCTTCGTCACATTCATTCGTCATCGTACGAAATTTATACACTTTAATGATTGTTTCTTTACCGTCCTTATCAACCAATCCCGGGCGATCCTGCGTAAAAAGAACAGGACTTCCCAGCTTCACTCTAACAAGAATCGCCACCCCAAGATAAACCGGACTAAAAAAAATAATTGCTGCAGAAGCACAGGTAATATCTATCATTCTTTTCACATATTTCTCATAAAAACCCATTTTACGAACAGAAATCGGCTCTATATTCTCGGCTTTATATGTGGTCTTTTTTGCCTGTTTTTTCATAATATGAGATGTAACTACCATTCCTGAAGCTATTATCGTCATTACTATTTCAAATAACTTTTTCTTTAACACCTTATTCTCTCCCAAAACATTTTTGTTATTCAAAGCAGGCTCTAATCAATTCAATAATTCGCTCCTGCTGTTCCTCTGTCATCTTATTATCACTTGGCAAACATAAACCTCTTTGGAAAATATCCATTCCAATATCCAATGGATTCCCGTCTTTACCCATTGCTTCACCTGCAATATACGCATTTGTCTTTGCACGCCCATTTCCTTCTCTGGTAACAAAACCATTCATACGGTAAATCGGCTGCATATGCATTGGCTTCCAAATAGGACGTCCTTCAACATTGTATTTAGTAAGTATCTCCAAAATTTCCGTTGGACAACTTTTTCTCCTTTCACCAACATATAGAGCTTCCCTATCACCGCGAACCTGTTTGCACATCGCTTTCGGCTCTATCAAAAGACAAGACAACCAGAAATTTGGTTCACTGTTTTTCTCATCATAAGGATTCATACTTACAGGTAAATCTTTAAGTCCTTTTTTATACCTTTCATATATTGCCTTTTTTTGAGCAATATGTTCCTTAAGATACGGAATCTGTCCACGGATTACACCCGCAATTACATTACTCATACGGTAGTTGTAACCCAGTTCTTCATGCTGATACCATGGCGCATTTTCTCTGGACTGAGTAGACCATTTTCTTACCTTTTCAGCAACGTCTTCGCTATCAGTAAGAAGCATTCCACCAGCGGATCCAGTAATAATTTTATTTCCATTAAAACTAATACAGTTATATTTTCCAAAAGTTCCTGTCTGGATACCTTTATATGTAGCGCCCAGTGATTCCGCTGCATCCTCAATAATTACCGCATGATGTTTTTCACAAATTTCCCTAATCTCATCAATCTTTCCTGGTGTTCCGTATAAATGTGCTGCTACTACTACTTTGACTTCCGGATATAATTCAAAAGCTTTTTCTAGAGCGATAGGATCCATATTCCACGTGTCATACTCTGTATCGATAAAAACAGGAACCCCTCCCTCATATACGATCGGATTCGTAGTTGCGTCAAAAGTTAAATCACTTGAAAAGACTTTTTGCCCATAGCAAACTCCAGACAGTTTCACAGCCATATGTAAAGCTGCCGTCCCCGCTGATAAAGCCACCGCATATTTACAACCGACTTCTTCACATATCATATCTTCAATCTCATTGATATTAGCTCCTACAGTTGACATCCAATTTGTCTCATAAGCTTCTCTAACATACTCAATTTCTAATCCATGCATAGTCGGACTACTAAGCCATACTTTGTTTTGAAACTTACCGAATAGTATTTTTCCAGAATCAAACATTCTAAAAATCCCCCTTTATAATATTTTATTTTGATCTCCGCTGTAATCTGCTTTGATGATAATTTTTCTTTTAAACAAAAATGGCCAATAACTAATTGTATCTATTAACACAATATGCTTGGCCACTTCCTTCATTAATATTCTGCTCTAATTGCGAACCAATCCAGAGTGCCCAAAACGCAATCATAACCCTTATCCCTTTTAATCTTCCCAATCCAGGATTGGAAAGATTTTCCTAGACCCTTTACAAAATTTGCATTGCTAGTTTCTTCACAGCATACACTCTTATTGTCTGCTTCAAATAATCTCATCCATCTTAAAATTCAATTACACTTTCCTTTTATATGTCAAACATACACCTGCTAATGCTTTCTGGATCTCATCCCCATTTGTCTGACTCAATGCTATCAGTTCTTCTAACTCCTTAAAGAATACCTTCTCATCCATCTTAATGGGATGTCCTACAAATATCTTTTCATTAGCAGTCTTCGTAAGACCTTCTTCATCCATAAGAAGTTCTTCATACAACTTCTCTCCCGGCCGGAGACCTGTAATCTGTATTAAAATATCCTGATTCGGCTTATACCCTTTCATCCGGATAAGATTTTCTGCCAATTCGTAGATTTTAACAGGTTTACCCATATCCAACACAAAGATTTCTCCGCCTTTTGCGAACAAGCTTGCCTGAAGAACAAGAGAAACCGCTTCCGGAATAGTCATAAAAAACCTCGTAATCTCCCTATGTGTGACAGTTACCGGACCTCCTTCTTCTATCTGTTTTGAAAAAAGAGGAATTACTGACCCATTGCTTCCAAGCACATTGCCAAAACGCACTGCCGCATATCTGGTATTCCGTGACTGTTTAGAGAAGCTTTGTATGATCATCTCGCAGATTCTTTTTGTCGCACCCATTACATTCGTCGGACGTACCGCTTTATCTGTGGAAATAAGCGTAAAATTCTCTGCTTCATATATATCAGCAAGTTTTGCCATATTATACGTACCCAAACAGTTATTCTTTATTGCTTCATTCGGCGAATCCTCCATAAGCGGAACATGCTTATGAGCCGCAGCATGGTATATGATCTGCGGCTTATAACTTTCAAACATTTTATTCAGTCTGTCATAGTCTCTTACAGAACCGATCAGTGTTATGATCTGCTGATCAGGATAATGCCGTTCTAATTCCATCTGTATTTCATAGGCATTATTTTCATAAATATCAAATATTAATAATCTGGCAGGGTTGTACTTTACAATCTGACGGCATAACTCTGAACCGATAGAGCCTCCTCCACCAGTTACCAACACTGTTTTCCCTTCTAAAAATGCTCCGATACCAGCTTGATTTACCCTTACCGGACTACGTCCCAGCAAGTCTTCATAACGCACTTCGCGCACCATATCAGCAAGGGATTCTGTAAACCCTGCTGCGATCGCAGGCAGGATTTTTACCTTTGCTTCCGTTTCATGGCATATTTCCAAAAGTTCCTTTATAGCCTTCGAGGTCGCAGAAGGAATCGCAATAATGATCTCGTCAATCTTATATCTCTTTACTACCGCTGTAATATCATCTCTTGTACCCACAATCGGGATATTTTTGAGATATTTCCCCTTCTTATTAACATTATCGTCAATGATACATATGATATTCCGCGAACTGCGGCTGACACGCTGTGTTTCCTGGATCAATATCGATGCCGCTGAGCCGGCACCTATGAGTAAGGTTCTTTTTTTTAATTCTTCATCCGATTTTTCGGAAAATAACTGCTTTTGTATCCTCCTTGCGAATCTTGAGGTTAAAAACATTAAAAACAACAAGATTGCGTCAAATATATAAAAACTTCTCGGCATCAAAATCTGAAAGAAATAATGGTACAGTACATATATAATTTCTATACAGATTGTTGCCTCCAATATAGACATACTCTCTTCCATCGATGCGTATGTCCATACACGGTTATACAGTCTGAAAAAACGAAGCACCAAAATTGCAATAAGAATATCTATTGGCAGGCAGTAAATCGCCGGAATCAGATATTCCGAAGGAATAATATCAAAATTAAATCTTAATCCCAACGAAAGCAGCGCACTGAATACTACAATCAGTGCGTCACAAATCCCTATCAATACTGCCCTTTTTCTTCCTGTCCCTATCATAAAAGCAAAACCTTTCTTTTGTTCTTACATTCCTTTTATCATATAAGTATTAGTATTCTTCACGTATCCTACCTATTATACATCTAATAATCTGAAAAGTCCACCATATTATTCCAACACTTTCAAAACCACCTGCAGTACAACAATAATATCTATCACCCCAAAACAAAGTATCATCTGCCGTTCTATATTCCTGCGTATTGTGAAGAAAGAATTTCTCAGACACAGCAGTACCAATAAAAAGAACGGCAAAAAATATCTTCCCTGTGCCCCGGTAATATAGTTTAGCTTGACTGGCGTCCATGCAAGCAGCATAGACAGCTCAACAAAGCAAAATGTTCCAAACGCAAGCAATCCCATAAATATTTTATCATTACGCGGTATATATGTTTCCTTATTCTGCCGTATACAAGATAATAAAATCAACAATAAAATCAAAATCACAATATACCAATCAATATTAACATCCCGCCACGCAAGATTTCCACCCAAAAGATTTCTCAACTGCAGATCTCCCTGTTTATGGACAGTATTGGTATAAAGTCCTACAGCACGCACTGGGTGGCTGATTAAGTATCCAAACGTATAGATTTCCTGATTTTCTGCTCCGCCAGTCTTTGTACCCTGAACTGTTGCAAACCTTGAAAGAATATCTGCAAAGCGCCCCGTAACGAAAGCCAAAACAAATAGTCCCGTCAAAAACACCGCACAATATCTTTCCTTTTTCAGCACATTCTTCCTTCTCCAGAAAATCATGAGCGGCATCAAACATAACGGAATATATACACCCCCTTTTACCGTTGCCAATAAACTTCCTGTAAAAGCAATAGCACTTACATCCAAAAACCTCAGCCGTCTATCGCTATAAATTATATAAACAGAAAAAGCGAGATAAAGGAACGATATCCCATTGATCATACCGTCATAAGACACAGATGCTGCCTGCTGCAGACTAATCGGCAGTATCGCGACAAAAAGCAATGACAGCTTTCCAACCGGAATGATCTTAACAGCAAAATACACAAGCACAATATAGCACAACAATGAAAAAAATCTTCCGAGCATTATAGCAGGCAGCAGCCCCAGATTCAGAATTCTTCCGATGGATATCCCGACAGCCTGGGGAACATAGTATATCTTCCCTCCGTTGCCGAGGTTGCTTCTCACTGCACATTCTGCCAGCGATGCATCTTCTGCCGCGCAAAACAGTTTTTCATACATCCACTTATAATTATCTGCTCCCAGTGACTGGCGCTTTTCTGCGCCGGAATCAATATCTTCTATTCTTTTGTAGATATAACCCGGCTTCCCGCTTTCAGGTATTCCCATAAATTCATTTGACAATGCATAAGCAGTATCAATATGTGACGGTTCGTCCGGAACAGTGTCAACACCTATCACAAGACAAAACAAAGTCCCCAAACTCAAAGCTATCGGAACAAACATCTTTTCCATGGCCAGTCGTTTGATTGAACACACATAATAAATAAGCGCCGCTGCCAATAAAACTAAAGCCCCTAAAACCGCATACATCTTCTTTAAGAAAAAATAACCTTCTTCCCGTACAGCATTGCTCACTCCATATTTATATACATACAAAATATAAAAACAAAGAAAACCGAATAGCAGAATAACTTTTATAAACCTGCCATACCTTTTCATCAATATAACCGCGTACTCATTCACAGAATCTGCTACGATAAGTATCCGATTCTTTTTTGCCGCCTCTTCTTCCCATCCTCCACCTAAAAATACAAATAAAAAAAGCACTGTTCCAAAAGCTATCACAACAATACTGCTGCCGATTACCTTTGCTGCATTATTGCTTGTCCCCATATAGTATCTTGTTTTAAACACAAGTTTACTCTCAGATCCTTCACCATCTATGATTAAATATGAACTGTTTATCTGTTTTTTGCTTATTACTAGAGACGGATATACAAATCCGCTGCCATCCAGAGTCAGGGCAAGTCTTACATTCTTATCTTTCCTTCCATTTACCGGCAGATTAAAATAGATAAAAGAACCCCCGTCTTTATTCTGAATACGTTCATATTTCAATGCAACTGAATCTTCCGCCAGAAGCTCCCCGGTTACAGCATCAAAGAGTTTCGCTTTTAACCGTTCCTTTTGGAATACTTTTTTAGTCTGAAATTTTACACTAATTCCCTGCAGAGTATCTCCTGTAAGCTTAAATGTGCTTTCAACTTTTGTCCCCTCATTCACTTCTATAGTATCATCTGATGTAATACCATAGCTTTCCTCCTCTGTCACCTCAGTTCTTTCTGCGCACCGGTATCCTGTAACCAACAGACAGACAGCGACAAACGCAAGGTATATATATAAATATTTTTTTCTCTGCATTGTGATGATCCCTTTCATTTATACATTTCATTTTAATGAATATCCCGCTTTTTGATTTCCTCATCGAGTCTCTCAGATAAAAAGGCGATTTCCTGAGCCATCTTCCGCACCTTTGCAGTAATACGTGAGATCGTAACTGTCAGAGAAAAAATAATCATCAAAGAAAACAAAAATCCTAAAAAAAAGATCATATTTACTGGAGACTGTATACCCAGCATTCTAGCCAGTATATTCATAAGATCAGGTGCACATGTAAGAATAATAAGCGCGATATCGCACCCCATCCACAACAGTACATATTTTAATTCTAACTGTCTTCGTTTAATCATATTGATAATAACTGCTAAAACTAAAAGTAGAAATATTACGATAAAAATTTGTGCCTGACGCGTCATCATACTCTTTACCTCAATCTTTCTATCAGCACCGCAAGAGTTACTTTGATCATATAATAAATAGATTTTCCAAAAGAAATAGAGGATGTACCAGCGAAACGCCTGCGCATCTGTACTGGCACCTCGATGACTCTGCACTTCTTTCGTAAGAGTCTGCACACAGTTTCCGGCTCCGGATAATCTCTCGGATAATCTTGTACAAATAATTTAATCACTTCACGATTACACATACGCATTCCTGATGTAGCGTCTGTTATTTTTTCTCCAAACAAGACTTTTGTCAAAAATGCAAATATCTTTATTCCCACTCTTCTTATCCCTGAAGACTGAAACCCCTGATACTCAATGAACCGAGAACCGATCACCATATCTGCCTCCTGGCTTATAAGTGCCTCTGCCATTGTCTCCAGGAAGCATGCGGCATGCTGTCCGTCCCCATCAAACTGAACCACAATATCATACTGATTACGGTAAGCATAAGCATATCCCGTCTGCACGGCTCCACCTATTCCAAGATTAATTGGCAGTTCTAAAACCTTAATATCATTCTTTTTACACATTTCTGCCGTCATATCTTCTGAACAGTCATTTATCACAATATAATCAAATTCTGGCGCATTCTTACGTATATCTTCAACCGCCCCTACAATACTCTCTGCTTCATTGAATGCAGGTATAATCACTAATTTCTTCATTCTAATTCCCTTTTTTCAAACGATTGGAAATCTGACTTTTAGAATAAGGCTTATTCAAAAGTCCTGCAATGATCTTAGGCCAGAATTTCCGAAACATCTCGTATTCTTCCTCTGACCTCTTATTATCCCCGATAATTGCCGTTGTCTCTGAATCCTCGTGTATCCGATGTCCTATAAGAAGTTTAGGACAATACAGAAACTCTCCATTTAACCTTGATATTTTCTCCCATGCTTCCCAGTCTTCACAGGAACGAAAGTGATGCGCAAAAATAACCACAGGAAGATTCCCAACTGCATATGTCACCGAAGGACAGCATATCGGAGATCCTATCGAAAGTATCCTTCTGCGCACCCATCTGGAATGCTGAAAGCATTTTATCCTTAAAGGTAACAGCATGATTCTCTTTATGTTCAGTAATATATTATTCCTCACCTTTTTGCCGCTTCGCAGCTCATAATAATCACTAAAAAAGATTAAAGGTCTTTTGGAACGATCCAGCGCCAAAAGAGCCTGTTCCAGATAATTATCCTCGTAGATATCATCCTGATGAGTGATAGTAACATATTTACTATCCGCGCAGGAGTAGGCAAAATTCCAATCCTGCGTGATCCCCTTTTCCCCGTGGTTGATATAATAAGGCAGTTTATACTTTTCTGCTATATTCTGTATATACTCACAGGGCGTTGACGTCGCTACAATAATATCTGATGATATTGTCTGCCTTTTTAGCGACTTTACGCATTCTTCCAGATAAGGACTTTCTTTATATGCACAAATGGCAAATGTATGCTTCTTCATCTTTTATCCTTTTATTGACTTTAAGATTATAATTTCCCCATCAAAAAAATTATCCTTAACATGATCTCATCCTTCCAATCATAACGGAGCCGATGCGGATATAAAATCTTTTTTATTTTATTAATCAATGTTTTCTTCTGATTCAAAAGCAACGTGAGTTCTTTCAAATCGCTTTTTTTAAGATCCGACTTAAACGTATCATAAAACTCCTGCATAACGATATAAACTGTACCAAACCCGTCTGCCAAAAAAAACTTTTTGAATCTTTCTTTCTGAATTTCTACAAAAGTAGTATCTTGCGCAGAAAATGCTCCCGAATTACGTCTATGCTTTGCACATGATTTTTTATCATAAACAACTTCTCCAAATGCTGAGCATAGCATCCCGATCCACACATCCTTTGTAACACTACGTCTGGACCGGCAATTTATTATCATCTCTTTTGCAGATCTGTTAAGTACCATAGTAAACCCCAACCCCAGACATGCATAAAGAGAATTCCGGAATTTAGGACGTGTTCCAAGACATGATGATGTCCTGATATAATTCAGGTTTTCATCACAAATATCATAATTAGCTATAAACAATCCTGGTTTTTCTGTATCCATTTTATTGAGGCTCTTTACAGCTCTGCTGATCTTATCTTTTTCCCACACATCATCCTGATCGCTAAAGCTGAAGTAATCCGCATCATGGACTGTTCGCATCAGTTCATAGAATCCTTCCGGATATCCAAGATTCTTTTCCCCTCTCATTAATATTATCTGACCTTTTTTCTCAAATTCTTCCAAAATGAAAAGTGTACTATCAGTAGAACAGTCATCTCGAACATATAAATCAATATTAGGATAATCCTGCCACAAAATACTTTCAATTTGTTCCGCAATGTATTTTTCACCATTATAGGCAGACAATAACACTGCAACTTTTTTTTCTGCATTCATTACTTTATTATCTTCTAACTCCAAAATATATGGAGGGTGGTTATGTCTTTTTTCTTTTGGAGGAAGTTCCATATAATTTCCAAATCGAATCGTCAAATACTTATCCACATGATTCGCCACTTTAATATGTCCATCTTCAAAAGACACTTCATAAGTAGGTTTAATATCCTTAACGTATATCATACTGCTAAAAGGAGTCGGATCAAAATAATATGCTACCCTTTTCGTAGGAATACTGTTATACCTAAGCAGCTCTTTTTTTACCATCTGATATAAAAATCTATTAGATACCGGCAATATGTTTAATATAAAATGCGCAATTGCACAAATAAAATATACAACCTTAGCTTTTATGCCGCCAAAATATAACACTGGTCTTTTTACCACCTTTAATATCATCAGCTTATTTAAAAACCATACCATCCATCCATGCAGCTTTCTCAAAAACTCATTATCCGGCACATTATCAAAACAATATATGTCAAGAAAAACCCCAAGCTCAATGTCCAGATCCTTTAATGATTCTTCCTTGAACTTAGTCCCTCTTTTTATCCACCTCGTAGTCATCAAAGGATACTCTGGATTTTCCTGCGCATTCACAATCAGATATTTATCTGAGTATTCCGCTTTTGCATACTTTATGAAATTTTCATAATCCTTTCTCAGCAAATTAATATCAATATCATCATCCCAGGGTATCATCCCATTATGACGCATTGCACCTATGGCAGTACCGCCTCCTGCAAAATAATCAATTCCATGTCTGGCACAAAGCTCTTGAAAATCCCTTAAAATCTCCAACTCCATCTGTTGGACCTTTTTTAGTGTTTCCACGTCATATTCCTTATAGAACACTGATTTCCGCTCTTTTTTCTTCATAATCTTATACCCTGCCTAACAGAAATAAAATTCTGATACTGATCTCATCTACTAAAGTATCCCGATATCTCTTCCTAAGCAACGCCTTTCTTATCCTCCCTCTGCGTCCCAGATACAATCGGAAAACTTTGTTCTCCCATTCTCCAATGTCATTTTTAAAACATTTATAGAACACGGCAAATCTTTTATACATGCCTTTCCTGTCTGGATGAATAAGAAAACGGTCTAACCTCCAAAGAAAATGTGTAAACTTTGTTCCACCGACCAGTTCCTGCTTTGAAGCATTATCACCATGTCTGCGGTAATCTACACACACCTGATTATCCCAGACCACACTGCCGTTGCACAGACAGTATAAATATGCAATTTCATCATGTCCGCAATATTTAAAACTTTTTTTATCTTTAATCCCTTCAAGCGTTTTTTTATTAAAAACTTCTGTAAAACCAAATGCGTTCCTGTCGCCAAAAGTGATATATTTCTCCAGAGAATGTCTTTTTTTATATCCTTCATTCTTACGCAAATGATTCATATGCACATCACACCAATAAAAATCACACAAGTAGATCAACGGAATGCATTTATCTTTTTTATCAAGGCATTCCACAGCCCTTTTTATTTTGCACGGATACCACACATCATCCTGATCACAAAAAGCAAAATAATCCGCATCTGTACAATATCTCATAAGCCATTGAAAGCTTTTCCGAAAACCAAGATTTTCACCTTTATACAAACATATCTTTCCTGGATATCTTTCCATAAATTCTTCAATAATACTAACAGTACTGTCTGTTGAACCATCATCCCTGATATGTATCTTGTAGTTTCCATATTCCTGTCCTATCAAACTATTTAACTGTTCTCTTATATATAACTCACCATTATATGATGACAATAATACATTGACCTTCTTTAACTCCATATTTTCTCTCCATATGACGATTTTATAAAAGAAACTATTTTTTAGAATCAAAATATTTCTTACCTATATTGATAAATTCCCATATACTATCATCTTTCAACAGCAGCAGCACTGTAAAATAAATAGCAGCTCCTATAATTATCTGAAAAATAACAACTCCGATAGTACTACCTATACTCTTCATCGCTATAACTGCAATTCCCATTATAAAAGTCGCTGTAAGCTTCTTTGTAATACGTTTTAACAGATATAATCTCCCCAAAATTTTTTTTACTGCATATAGTTGGATAGAAACAACCAGACATTCTGCCAGCAGAGTTGTAAACGCCGCTCCCTTTTCGTTCCATATAGGTATTAGCAAAAAATTCCCGATCACATTAATTATTGCGCTTATCGTGTAGGAAATTGTAAGGTACTTTGTATTATCTGCTGCAGTTAAAAACTGTGCCCCCGTCACACTGCTCGTCGCTATGGCAATAATAATTGGCGATAATATCTGGACCACCAGAACACTATCCAAATATTCTGCTCCTAAATACCATGGCACGATCACTCCAGCTATCAAAAACATACCTGCCGCAATCGGAATAGAAAACAGCAGCATCCAGTCCATAGCCTTTGTTACAAGCTGCTTTACTCTATCCATATGCCCTGATGAAATTTCATTTGCCATTCTCGGCATCAATACCGCTGAAAGAGCAAACGCAAAAAGCAATGGAGTTTTTGTTACAACCTGTCCTTTATCATAGATGGATACACAAGAAATATCAGAGGATAAAAGTCCCAGCATCGTCTTATCAAATAATACATACAACGCCGACGCGGCCTGCGGCAAAAACAAAAGGAATACTGGCTTGAGGTGCCGTGTTATATTAATTGAATTAAATTTCCTTATTGTCATAAAACTTCTGAGCTGAAAAAAAATCAAAAGTGACCCCAAAGCCTGACTCAAGGCATAAATAACCACATATCTATATATATCTTCTGGCTCTTTGACAAACAAAAATATACATACCGTCGCCACTGCTTTCACGCATATATTCCGTACAACAACAGGTTTCATTTCCTCCATTCCGATAAAAAACCATGATATATCCAGAAAATAACTAATGACTGTAATTGTCTGTATTCCGAAAATTGTCTTATATTCTGATTGCAGTGCTATACTCACATAGACCAGACAGGAAACTGTACACAAAACAAGTCTTATAATGATCAATTCCCAAAATGTACTGATCAGTTTCTTTTTATCATTCCTCACATAAGCAATTTCTCGGTACGCATATGTGTTAGTTCCAAGTGCGCCGATCACATTTGTCAACTGAACGACAGACAATACGTAGCTGTCTATTCCTAAAAATGTCTTGCCCAGTGTCCTTGTCAGATAAGGTGTCGTAATCAATGGAATGATAATGAGCATGACCTGATACAGACTGTTGTATATATAATTTTTTGTCAATTTGTTCATATTATATAACCTGTTTGCGTTTTAGCAATCCCCATTTCTGATCTTTTTCAGAAAGAATAATACTTGTACCGTCACTCATCCTATAGCCCTCCCCCGAGGCACTGCCCTGGTACTTTCCCATAATATCTGGCCATTTAATCCCTATCCCAGGATCGTTCCACGCAATCCCTACATCATCGCCCGGGTGATAAAAATCTGTACATTTATAACAGAATTCCGCCTCATCACTGAGTACAAAAAAGCCATGAGCAAAACCTTTTGAAATATAAAACTGCTTTTTATCAGTTTCCGTAAGTTCCAGACCGTACCACTGGCCAAAAGTGCTGCTTTCTTCTCTGATATCTACCGCCACATCAAAAACTCTCCCCCGTATGACGCGCACCAGTTTTCCCTGTGGATATTGTTTCTGATAATGTAATCCCCTTAAAACCCCTTTTGAACTCATACTCTGATTGTCCTGAACGAAATTCACAGTTAATCCCGCAGCAAAAAAGTCCTGTTGGTTGTAAGTTTCCATAAAATAACCTCTGCTATCACTATGTACAGCAGGCTCCACAATATACAGCCCCTCAATCGGACATTTTGTAACAGTAATCTTTCCCATCCATACTACCTCTAATTTCAATATTCAATTTCTTTTAGATAACGAGCTAATGCATCTTGCCATGATGGCAGGAGCGCAAATCCATTTTCCGTTAATTTTCTCTTATCCATCCTGCTGTTAAATGGTCTCGCAGCTTTTGACTGCCCATACTCCTTCGTCGAAACAGGAATCACTTTCGTTGTATATCCAGATTGTCTAAATATCTCACAGGCAAAATCATACCAGGAAATATATCCTCCCTCATTTGTCGCATGATAATAACCATACTTATCTGTTTCAATCATGTCAACAAGCAAACGCGCCAGATCAAAAGTATATGTCGGCGTTCCAATCTGGTCGTTAACCACACGGATTTCCTCTCGTTTCCTTCCAATATCCAGCATTGTTTTAATAAAGTTTTTCCCATTCAGGCCGAACACCCATGCAATACGGACAATAAAATATTTATCAAGATTCTTGCTAACGGCCCACTCCCCTTCCAGCTTAGTCTTCCCATATACATTTAAAGGCATAAAATCTCTGCAGTCCGGAAACCATGGTTCACTTCCATTTCCATTAAACACATAGTCTGTGCTGAGATATACCATCTTGCAATCCTGCTCTTTACATGCCCTCACTATGTTTTCCGTCCCCAGCACATTTATCGCGTATACTGTTTTAATCTTATCATCTTCTTCTGCCATATCTACTGCTGTCCATGCTGCGCAATGAACAACTACATCTGGCGCATACTCCTTTATAACGGCTTCAACAAGATCTTTCTTCGTAATATCCATAGATACATACGGCATCCTCGTTACTGCTGAACCATCTGCTATACCACTGTACTCTGGCGCGATATCGCTTCCAATCCCTTCATAATCCCGCTTTGCGAGCTCATTCATAACATCATGGCCAAGCTGCCCCGCTACTCCTGTGACAAATACTTTCATAATACCAACTCACTTTGCTATTTACTATCTGTTTTTATACATCTTTTCATAATAATCCTGATAATCCCCAGAAATAATATTTTCCCACCATCCACGGTTATCAAGATACCATTGTATTGTTTTTTTGATTCCTTCCGCAAACATCATCTCCGGAAACCATCCCAGTTCTCCATGGATCTTAGAAGGATCGATCGCATACCGCATATCATGACCTTTTCGGTCTGATACATAAGTGATCAGGCTCTCCGGCTTTCCAAGTTCTTTACAGATAATCTTAACAATGTCAATATTCTTCATCTCATTATGACCGCCGACATTATATATCTCACCGATCCGCCCCTTATGGATAATCAAATCAATTGCTTTGCAATGATCTTCTACATAAAGCCAATCCCGTACATTAAGTCCTTTCCCATATACTGGAAGTTCTTTGTCTGCCAATGCATTGGCAATCATTAGTGGAATCAGCTTTTCCGGAAAATGATATGGTCCATAGTTATTCGAACAGCGTGAAATAGTCACCGGAAGCCCATAAGTCCTGTAATATGCCAGTACAAGCAGATCGGCACCTGCTTTGGACGAGCTGTATGGAGAACTTGTATGAACAGGCGTATCTTCTGTGAAAAACAGATCTGGTCTGTCTAACGGCAGGTCTCCATACACTTCATCAGTAGATACCTGATGATACCTCTGGATTCCATATTCCCTACAGGCATCCATCATTATGGCTGTTCCTTTAATATTTGTATCTAAAAAAATCTCCGGATTTTCAATAGAACGATCAACATGGCTCTCTGCAGCAAAATTGACCACAATATCCGGATTTTCTTCTTTAAAAAGCTCATAAACCGCTTTTCTATCACATATATTTATTTTACAAAAACGAAAGCATGGATTTTCAAATGCTTTTTCCAGAGTAGACAAATTTCCCGCATAAGTAAGACAGTCCACACATACAATTCTATACTCCGGATATTTATCCAGCATATGATAGATAAAATTCGATCCGATAAATCCTGCTCCGCCTGTAACAATTATAGTCATTGCTTTCCTCTCTCCTGTCTTAATACAACTGTTCTTTATACTTTCCATCTATAACATCCTTTAAGTATTGTCCATATTGGTTATTTTTTAACTCCTCATAGACTTTCAGCACATCATCTTTTGAAATCCATCCATTCAAATACGCTATTTCTTCCAGACAAGCTATCTTCCGATGCTGATGGCTTTCCACTGTCATCACAAAATTGGTAGCTTCTGCAAGACTTCCATGAGTTCCTGTATCAAGCCATGTAAAACCTTGGCCAAGCAGCTCCACATTTAACCTGCCTTTATCCAGATAAATACGGTTTAAATCAGTGATCTCCAATTCACCTCTTTTGGATGGTTTTAAATTCTTAGCATATTCAATTACCTGGTTATCATAAAAGTAAAGTCCTGTCACACAATAATTACTCTTGGGTTCTTTTGGTTTTTCCTCTATAGACACTGCATGTCCCTTATGATTAAATTCAACAATTCCAAACCTTTCCGGATCATCTACATAATACCCAAATATAGTAGCACCTTTTCCACATTCCGCATTTTTAACAGCTGCTTTCAACCGCTTCTTCAAACCGTGTCCTGCAAAAATATTGTCTCCCAGCACCATAGCGGCACAATCATCCCCTATAAAATCCTCCCCTATGATAAATGCCTGTGCCAGACCTTCCGGAGATGGCTGTACTGCATAAGAAAGATTGAGCCCAAAATGTTTTCCATCTCCCAAAAGCTTCTCAAAACGCGGCGTATCCTGAGGTGTAGATATAATCAATATATCTCTTATCCCCGCGTTCATCAGTACCGACATTGGATAATAGATCATCGGCTTATCATAAATCGGAAGTAATTGTTTTGATGTTACTTTTGTTAACGGATACAATCTTGTTCCTGATCCCCCGGCCAGAATAATACCTCTCATACACACGCTCCTCATTCTACATGCTTTTCAATTATTGTAATTACCAAAATATGTAATATTATATCTCTATTTATATAAAAAGTCCATATAACAGAGAGTTATTCCAATGAACTGCTCCATTGATCTTTTGAACTCCTTTTACTTCATATCCCCAACAGCCTTCTCCCATTTTCCCCCATCACTCTATCCCGCTCTTCTTCTGTAATATCCATCTCTTTCATCACATCCACAAACTTCTTCTGCCCTGCCCACGGGCTGTCTGTGCCAAACAGGATCTTATCGCTTCCATGCGAGCGCATGATACGTATAAACTGCTCTTTTTCAATATGATCAAAAATGACTCCTGTATCAAAATATACATTTTTGCCCACAAGATACCGCTCTACTTCATCCCACTGCTGATTCCCGCCAAGATGGGCAAGTACCAGCTTCTCTGGTCTTACATCGTCAATCAGTTCTGCAGCCATCCGGGGCGTACAGTGGATATCGTCCGGGCATTTAGGATCCAGGCCGGCATGTACACTTATGATCATGCCCAGTTCCACAGCATATGATACGACCCGTTTATAGCGGATGTCATTAAAATACATGTCCTGATAATCTGGATGAAGCTTAATCCCTTTAAGCCCCATATTTTTAATCTCTCTCAGCTTTGCTTTGTAGTCGTCAGGCTCCGGATGGACACTACCAAAAGAGATGATCTCCCCTTCAAGATAGCGGGAAGCGAATTTGTTGATAGTACGAAACTGGGACGGCTTCGTAGCGATAGGCAGCACGACAGAGCAATTGATCCCGGCATCTTTCGCGGAATTAAGAAGCCCTTCGTAAGTCCCGTCTGTATCCGGGGCTTTTCCGGAACACTCAGAAAGCTTATCTATCGTCTGCTTAGCAATCTTATCCGGGAACATATGTGTATGAAAATCAATGATCATGGCTGTCATGTCCTTTCATTTTATCATAACAGAATCCGATAATATCCCTCCTGGTAATGATTCCGATAAATTGTCTCATGTCATCCACCACCGGGACAAAATTCTGTTCCATGGCACGGCCTATAAGATCCTCCATCTTAGAGGTTCCCATCACGCACTGATAGTCATTTCTCCGCTCGATCTTCATGACATTTATATCCTCAGCGGCTTTCATATTCATTTTATTTTCCTTTTTAAGGCCCCAGAGAAGGTCTCCTTCCGTGATGGTCCCTTTATATTTTCCGCCCCGGTCAAGGATCGGAACACAGGAATATTTGTAATGTTCCATGATCTCCATCGCCTGTCTCACCGTATGATAATCGTAAATATAAGCCAATTCGCTCTTCGGCTTCAGAAAAAACAAAATATTCATAGGATACCTCCCCAGTCTTTTTCTGTTCGTATTCTTAAAGCTGTGTTGTTACAAAAATATCGTAAATTGCTTTTATCGCTTCCTCAAAGTCGTGGTTTCTGACTCCGATTATGATATTCAGCTCACTGGAACCCTGATCGATCATTTTCACATTGACATTTGCGTGGGATAATGCAGAGAAGATACGTCCTGACGTTCCTCTCGTCGCTTTCATGCCCCGTCCCACAACCGCGATCAGAGCAATATCTGATTCCAGCTCAAGAAAATCCGGCTCTACAGCACGGTGGATCCCTGCGATCACCTTCTGTTCTTTTTCCTGAAATTCATCCTGATGGACAACGATGGTCATCGTATCAATCCCCGATGGCATATGCTCAATAGAGACTCCGTTATTTTCAAATACTTCCAGTACTTTTTTACAGAAACCTACTTCCGCATTCATCATCGCCTTTTCAACAGTAATAGAAGCAAAGTCCTTTTTACCCGTCACTCCGGTAATGATAAACCGCGGCTTCTGGCAGGTAGCCTCAACAATAAGAGTCCCTTTGTCTTCCGGACGGTTCGTATTGCGGATGTTGATGGGGATCCCCGCTTTTTTTACCGGAAAGATCGCATCCTCATGGAGCACAGTCGCGCCCATGTAAGACAGCTCCCGAAGTTCTCTGTAAGTAATAACGTCAATCGTCTTTGCATTGGGGATGATCCTTGGGTCCGCGATCAAAAACCCTGACACATCCGTCCAGTTCTCATATACATCCGCCTGCACCGCCCTTGCCGCGATAGAGCCGGTAATGTCAGAACCGCCCCGTGAAAATGTTTTCACTTTCCCATCCGGCATAGAACCGTAAAATCCCGGAATAACCGCACAGTCAATATCTTTAAGACGCGCTGTCAATGTGTCATTTGTACGCTCGGCATCAAAATCTCCATTCGCGTCAAAACAGATAACCTCCGCCGCGTCTATAAATGTATAATCAAGATATGCAGCCATGATAATGCCATTTAAATATTCTCCGCGGGATGCCGCATAATCTCTTCCCACCTTCTTACAGAAATTCTCACGTATCAACTTGAATTCGTCATCGAGAGACAACGAAAGATTAAGCCCCTCTATGATCTCATCATATCTCTGTTTGATCTGCGCAAGAATCTCTTCAAAATCCCGCTCCATGTCATCATCCAGAATCGCCTGCTTATAGCACTGGTACAGCATATCTGTTACTTTCACATCATCCGGATTCCGTTTGCCCGGAGCAGACGGAATCACATAGCGCCTTGCACTGTCATTGCGGATAATAGATCCGGCCTTTCGAAACTGCTCTGCGCTGGCAAGAGAACTGCCTCCAAACTTAACTACCTTCTTCATCTTACTTCTGTATTCCTCCAATTTCACTCTCTTCGTATAACTCAATCTTTTATATATTACAACTTTTTTATAATAACTGCAACGGAATATCTGTATGAAATAAGAAAGCTTTCATTCCTGCTCTTCGTGCACCCTCCACATTTTCCATACGATCGTCAAAGAAAACACACTTTTCAGGTTTAAGATGATAGCGTTTCAGGAGGATTTTGTAAATCTGGTCATCCGGCTTCATGCACTTTTCCTCCCATGAAAGCAGACCGCCGTCAAAATACCCAAGAAAATCAAGCTGCTCCTTTGACTGACAGAACATCTCTTCTGAGTAATTGGACAAAAAATAAATCTTTTTCTTCCGCTGTTTTAGCAATGTCGTCCACGGCTTTGTATATTTATAAGGAACAATAGCTCTTCCAAAATTTTCGAAAGTATACCTTATCTGGGACTCATAAGCCGGATCATTCTCAATAAACAGCTCCAGCCACTGCTTCGTGGTCACAAGTCCTAAATCTCCTGCATACCAGTCTTCATTCCGGAACATGGCGTTGGCAACATGTTCATAAGTCTCCTCATCAAATCCCAGAGACTTAAGATACTCCTCCCATGCAAATGCAACCAATACGTTGCCGATGTCAAAAACGACTGCCTCTGCCTGCTCTATTGCTTCCTGTATATCAGTACTTTCTATTTTCTCTTCTTCTAATTTATTAACCTGCATTTTGCCACCTTTCATCCTTTTGCCTCATCCGGTACCCCTTACTGCCGTTCCTTATCCTGCCGCCTTTCCCGATTCTTTACATGATCACATCCGCATATTCTGCCTTCGCCGCTTTTCTTAGATCTTCCGGCGAAATCCTGATCTGCATCCCTACCTTTCCTCCACTCACATACATATAGGAAAGTTCTTTCGCATCTATTTGTATCATGGTGGGATACTGCTTTTTCATTCCGATGGATGTACAGCCTCCCCGCACATAGCCGGTCACATCTGTAAGTTCTTTAAGGGGCAGCATGGACAAAGACTTTTCTCCCACTGCTTTTGCAGCCTTTTTAAAGTCGATCTCCTCTTCAATCGGAATCACAAACACGTAATATCCGCCTCTCTTTCCGGCAGTCACCAGCGTCTTATATACCAGATGATGCTCATATCCAAGCATATCTGCCACATGGATGCCGTCGGTAAACTCATCACATTCGTAGGTTTCGTATTCATAAGCAATCTTCTTTTTATCAAGAATCCGCATAGCATTTGTTTTTAATTCTTTTTTGCTCATATCATATCTCCATATATGATCTTTTATATTATTTCCCTTCCAAGGCTTTCAAGCGTTACAAAACCCTTTTTTCGCGCATCAGTTTCTTTCGGATCAACAAAACCTTTAGGGGCATCCGCATACACATCTATCCTGTGAAAATGCATCGGATTCTTGCTTTTATCTTCTCCCATAAAATCAAGAAAAGCACTCATCACCAAGTCTGGTTTCAGGTTGTTCTCGCTTCCTGCGGCAAGGAACAGGTATATACTCTCATCGCTTACCCGCATATCGTAGATCATAGGCTTAATATCCACTTCTTTTTCACTTTTCTTTGTTGCTTTAAGGACCATGATCTTCTCCTGCGAAAGAAACCGGACCGCTTTCTCCTTAAAGATCTCAGGAACTTTCCTGACATAACCGGAAGACTTTACGGACTCAAGCAGTGTGACCTGATAATCCGCGGCTTTAGTAATAGTCATGCCGCTTTGCTTTTTATCATCCGGAATTTCCACAAAGCTCACTACTTCGATACCCTCTGCCATAACCTCATTCATCTGCGCCACTGCACGTTTTGAAGAAATGGGTTTTGTAAGCTCAATATCAAAATACTCTCCGTCGCTGGTCACGCCCACACCAAGGGGCTGCGCAAAAGACATGATCATATGGGGACTGTACCCTCCTGTAAATGCGATAGGAATCTCTCCCCGCCTCATAACTTTCTGAAAATAGCGCATCACATCCAGATGTCCGATAAATCGAAGACACCCGTATTTCCGGAATTTAATTCTTGCCTTCATAACAGACACCTCCCCCGAACTTTAACGCGCCGCAGCCAGAACACTGCTCCCTGCAGTTTGGTGTCACTTCACCCCGCATAGCACGCTCCCACTCACGTTTTAAAAAGTCCTTTGTCACACCGATATCAATAAAGTCCCATGGAAGCAGTTCATCTGTGTTCCGCTCCCGTTCATTATAAAATGCTATATCAACACCTGTATTTTCAAATGCTTTCATCCACTTTTCGTTGTCAAATACCTCTGTCCATGCATCATAGATGCACCCAAGCCGGTAAGCTTCTAAGAGCACTTTCCCCATCTTACGGTCTCCTCTCGCAAAGACACCCTCTAAAACTGTTATCTCTGCATCGTGCCAGTTATATTTAAGACTCTTGCGGTTAAGCTGATCATGGAACGCATGCTTTACGATCGCGGCACGCGAGATATATTCCTCATTGCTGTACATCCTCGCCCACTGGAAAGGCGTAAAGGGCTTTGGAATAAAGAAGGAAGTGCTTGTAGTGATCTGGCATTTCCCGTTTCTTTTTTCCTTTGGGATCTCATAATATCTTCTGGCAATCTTATCTGCAAGACGTGGGATCGCCTCCATATCTTCTTTTGTCTCTGTTGGAAGCCCCAGCATAAAGTAAAGCTTTACTTTGTTCCAGCCGCCTTCAAATGCCTTCCCGGCTCCTTCTAAAATATCTTCTTCCGTAAGTCCTTTATTTATCACATTTCTCAGACGCTGGGAACCTGCCTCCGGCGCGAAGGTAAGACTGCTCTTTCTCACATCCTGGACCCGTTCCATCACGTCCAGAGAAAATGCATCGATCCTGAGGGACGGCAGAGATATGTTGATCCCTTTTCCCTTAAACTCATCGATCAGAAAAGTTACCAGCTCTTTTAACTGGCTGTAATCACTGGAACTTAAAGAACTTAAGGAAATCTCCTCATGTCCTGTATTTTTAAGCATCTGCCGGGCATATTCTTTTAGCTTTTCAATATCCCGTTCTCTTACCGGACGGTATAGCATCCCCGCCTGACAGAAGCGGCACCCCCTAATGCATCCTCTCTGGATCTCAAGCACAACTCTGTCTTGTGTCACTTTGATAAAAGGCACAACCGGATTTTTCGGATAATAAGTATCTGTTACATCCATGACTATCTGCTTTTTTACAGTCTTTGGCGCATGTCCATTATTAGGCGTAAAAGAAGCAAGGGTTCCATCTTCATGATATGATACATCATAAAAGCAGGGAACATAGATCCCTGGTATCTTTGCCGCCTTTTCAAGAAACTCCTGTCTTGTTTTGCAAGAATCCTTATTTTCCTTATACAGGTCAAGGAGTGTACGATAAACAGTCTCTCCCTCCCCAATATAAAACATATCAAAAAAATCTGCCAGCGGTTCCGGATTGTAGGCACAGGGACCTCCTCCGATAACAATAGGATCTTCTTTAGTCCGTTCCTTTGCCATCATAGGAATCCCGGAAAGGTCTAACACCTGCAGAACATTCGTATAACACATCTCATACTGCAAGGTGATTCCCAGGAAATCAAATTCTTTTACCGGATCCTGAGACTCCAGCGCAAAAAGAGGGATATGCTCCTCCCTCATGACCTTATCCAAATCCACCCACGGTGAATAAACCCTCTCACACCATACATCCTCCCAGCTGTTGAACATGTCATAGAGGATCTTAATGCCAAGATGCGACATCCCGATCTCATAAACGTCGGGAAAACACATGGCAAAGCGGATATCTATCTCATCCTTGTCTTTCATGACACTGTTCACCTCCCCGCCGATATAGCGGGCTGGTTTCTCGATCTTCAACAATATTTCATCATTTAACGCAAGTTTTCTCATAGGTTTCCTTTCGATTCATGTGTATATTTGACAAATTCTTTTTTATAACCTGACATACTAATGGTCTTTTGTGTTCCAGCACACATGCTCTTCACACCTCCCAATGACCACATTATAACAAATATCCCGAAAAAAACCTATCCCTATTTTTCCGCCTCCTTTTCCGCCGCATAGTTTGAAAATATACAAAAAAGATACCAGCCTTTTTTCATACACAAGACTGATATCTTTTTACCTCTATCTATTCACTACATTCACCGGCTCTCCTTTAAGAAACGCCTTAATATTGTTGACTGTAATATCCATGATCCGCTGACGCGCTGCTTTAGCTGCCCATGAAATATGGGGAGTGATAAAACAGTTTTTAGCCTTTAACAGCGGATTATCTCCTTTGATCGGCTCTGTTGATACCACATCAAGACCTGCCGCATATACCTTTCCGCAATTTAAAGCCTCTGCCAGATCCTTTTCTGCCACCAGCTGTCCTCTGCTGTTATTAATCAGGATCACACCATCCTTCATCTTCGCTATATTGTCCTTGTTGATAATCCCTTCCGTTTCAGGAAACAGCGGACAATGGAGGAAAATAACATCTGATCGTTCAAAAAGAGTATCCAGATCTACATACTCTGCCACCTTTTTTCCTTCTTCTTTCTCAGCCGCATCGTATGCAAGTACTTTCATATCCATCGCATTTAATATCCTTGCCGTTGCCTGTCCGATCCGGCCAAGGCCGATGATACCCGCAGTCTTTCCGTATAATTCGATCATTGGATAATCCCAGTAACACCAGTCCTCATTTTTCTCCCATTTTCCATCTGCGACACTTTTTGCATGATGTCCGTAATGGGAACAGATTTCCATGAGAAGTCCCACCGCATACTGTCCTACGATCTGGGTTCCGTAAGTCGGAACATTTACTACTGAAATCCCTTTTTCTCTCGCGTAATCATAATCAACAACATTATATCCCGTTGCCAGTACAGCAATCAGTCTCATATTCGGGCATTGATCTATCGTAGTCTTTGAAATGGGTGTCTTATTGATCACTACAATTTCAGCATCTTTAATCCGTTCGGCGATCACCGGCGCTTCCGTATAAGATGTTCTGTCATAAACGGATAACTCACCCAGTTTTTCTAACTCTTCCCAGCTTAAGTCCCCGGGATTTTCTGTGTAACCATCTAATACTACTATTTTCATCCGCCTTTTCCTCCTTAATCTTCAGTCATGGCCCATGCGCGGTTGATCACCCGTTTTGTATTCGCCAGAATGATATCCGCCTCCTCATCTTTCCAGGGCTTTACCTCTAACGACAGTACATAAGGTTCCTTCGCATCAAAAAATCCTTCTTCTTTCAATACAGTAAAGAACTCTGTAAGTTCCTTTGTATCATTTGCGCTGTCTGTGAATCCAAAGCGCGGATGTTCATCACCAAAAGCTTCATATCCTTCTTTCACAACTGCGTTTCCAATGTGGAAATGTGTGATATACGGCCGGAGAGTACGGATCACAAACTGAGATTTTTCATATGTAGTCGGGAAATGTGATAAATCCACCAGCAATCCGAAGTTATCGTGAGTAGTCCTCATATCTGCCGCGAATCTTGCCGCCAAAGGCGCCGGCCCTATCAATGATTTCTTTGCCATATCATAGTCAAAGACCTCTAATTCAATCATCATATCTTTTGTCTTCGCATAAGCGCAGAGATTTCTTGTAGTCTTAAGCAAGCTTTTGTAAGCCTCTTCCTTTGTATCCTCCGACCAGTGTCCGGACAGAAACGCAATCCCTTTTGCCCCCAGATATTCTGCCTCGTCAACAGCTTCCATCAATGCTTCCTGCGCTTTTACCCTGTCTTCCTCCAAAAGAGCGTTGGGATTCAACCCTTCTTTCAGAAGTTTTGGCTGCGCACCGTAGCAGGCCTTGATATGTGACTGCTGTATGATATCTCTGTATGCTTCTCTCGCCTTATCATCTGCTGCCTTTGTCACTTCTACTGCATCGAAATAATCGTCCTTTGCCAGACTCTTAAGTGCCTCCACCTGATCATATCTTGCTGGTGGATAACTCATCCACAATATCGTTCCTACTTTAAAATATTTCTGAATCGGTTCATTCATCGCCTTTTATCCTTTCCTGAAAATTCTTACATAGTACCCGGAAGCCACAGTGCCAGCGCAGGTACACAAATAATCGCAATAGTCACTATCAGATACATAGCACAGTATGGAAGAGAGCCTTTTATCACATCTCCAAAGGAGCATTTTTTTCCTGCAATGCTATGGATCACATACAGATTGATCCCCACCGGCGGTGTGATCATTCCAATCTCCGTCAATAATGTAAGGATAACTCCAAACCAGATCAAATCTATATTCAATGCTTTCAGGATCGGAAGCAGAATCGGAATCGTTAAGTAGATCATAGACGTACCTTCCAAAATACACCCAAGAACCAGATACATCAGTATAATACATACAAACAGTATTCCTATAGACGGATTCAAGGATACGATCCATCCGGTAACGCCCTTACTGATCCCAGAAAAAGCAATGAAGTAAGACAGTACCTTTGCCCCAAAAATAATTGCCAGTATCATAGAACTTAAACGTACGGATGAAAGCAACGCTTCTTTAAGATTCCTTAAAGTCAGATTTCCGCTGGCCGCTGACATCACAAATGCCACGCATGCTCCTAAAGCAGCCGCCTCCGTCGTCGTTGCCCATCCAGAATAAATACTTCCCAATACGATTACGATCAGGAGTATGAAAGAGAAAAGGCCTCCGGATGATCTGAGTTTTTCTATTAAAGTGTATGTCGTCGTCTCTTTCGGCGCATACTCCGGATGCATGATGCTTCGTATCCCTATATATCCCATAAAGCACAGCGCACACAATATCCCGGGTACGACACCTGCGATAAACAATTGTGTGACAGAACACTCCGAAATCGATGCATAGATCAGCATATTGATACTCGGCGGGATCAACACTCCCAAAGCACCGCCGCCTGCCAGCGATCCTACGATCATCTGTCTGTTATATCTTTTTTCTTCCAATTCCGGATAAGATACAGAACCGATCGCTGCCGCTGTTGCCGGACTAGAGCCGCTGATTGCCGCAAAGATTGCACAGGAGATGATATTAGTCTGCAAAAGTCCCCCAGGCAGCCTTCTTAACCACATCGCCGCGCTTTTGTAAAATCCTTTGCTCAGCCCTCCATGCACCATCAGTTCTCCCATTAATATAAATAACGGGATTGCCGTCATATCAAAACTGCAGACCGTGTTCCATGCCATCTGTCCCACCGAATTAAGCACATACCCTCTTCCGATAAATATCAGCCCTGCCACTCCCGCAAGCATCAAGGTAAATGCAATCCACTCTCCCGCAAAGAGCAGGAAAAATAAGATGATCAGCATTACAGCAAACAATATCTGCCATCCCATATCCATATCAATCTTTTCCCCCTTCCTCTGCGTCATTTTCTTCTGTTACTGCATTCTTAGAAAAAAGTCCGATCAATTTTTTGATCTCATACTCTATCACTGTCAGAGTTAAAAGAACGGCCCCTCCAACTAAAAGCATCTGCGGAATCCAGAGTAATACTCTGTATGTGCTGACCGAACGAAGACTGCTTGTATAAGATACCATCACTAATTCCCAGCTGTATCTTGTCAACAGATAACAGTAAATGAGTGCAATGATACCTAACAGTACATCAGCTGTTTTCTTTACGCTTTCAGGATATTTGTCATACAAAAGCTCAACCCTAAGCAGTCCGCCGTCTCTAAATGTCTTTGCCAGAGCTCCATATACAACAAATACCATCATATATCCGCTGATTTCTATGGCGTCCAGATTTCCCGGCCCTATTGTTTTTCTCATAATGACATATACCGTGATCAAAAACATCATGACAAACAATGTAATACCACTTAAAAGGGCGACAGACTGGGTCAGACAATCAATCAGCTTCTGATAGGAATTCCAGATTTTTTTCAAAACATTCATTTCTTACCCATTCCTTTCCATCGTTCCCGCCTAGTAACCAAGTACCTTCTTCACTGCTTCCAAAGTCTCCGGCGCTAATCCTCCTGCTTCTTGCGCCCATTTTTCATAGGAATCCTGGATCAATTCCCTTCCTTCTTCTGAAAGTTTCTCATCCGGCTCAGATACCGCCGTCTTATTATCACTGATTACGCCAAGCGCCCATTCATTCTGCTCTGGCACAAATTTATCCCAGTAATCATCAACCAGTTTCTGTCCTTCCTCTTCAATAACTTTCTGATATTCCTGCGGAAGGCTGTCCCATGCAGTCTGGTTTATCATAATGAAATGGCCGTTGCTGCTGAATGGCGTTGCATTTGCCCAATCAATGAACTCATAATACTTGCTTGACTCCGTTGTAAGAGATGCCGTAACAAAACTGTCGATTACTCCTTTTGATATTGCTGTGGCAATTTCATTACTTGTGATTGAAATTGAGTTTGCCCCTACTTTACTTGCAAATTCCTGCATATAAGAGTTCTGGGCACGCATGCTGCGTCCTTTCATATCCTTCCAGCTGCCTAACGGCTCACCTTTTCCAAACATATACTGTAACGGATCAGGAAGGAAGAAAAGCACATGTACTCCCTGCTCTTTCATTTCCTGCGCAAAATACGGAGTTACCGTATCCATCATCGTATGGAAATCATCCCAGTCTGTGCATAAGAATGGATAAGTACAGATTGCGCCAGTCTTTGTTGATCCCGCAATATTCGCTGAATTTCCGTCAGCCATCTGGACCGTTCCCTGCGCGCAGATATCAATTGCCTCGGTTCCTGTATAAGGAAGCTCTCCGGCAGAATATACATTGATATTAACATTCCCTTCCGTCTTTTCTTTAATCGTATCCACATACTCTAAAAGTCCTTTATTGATAGTGTATGACTGGGGAAGACTGAGAAAAAAGTCCCAGTTAAAATTCCCCCCGGATTCTTGTTTATCTCCCTGTTTTTTGTCTTCTGAACCTTCATTCGTATCTTTGGCTCCGCAGGCTGCCAACGCCAGAACCATACAGATTGTTAATATTACTGCTGTTAATCTTGACCATTTTTTCATACTCATGTTCTCCCTTCATGTTTGCTTTATTTTCCATGTCCGCCGCTGCAGCTTCCCGGTTCTCCTACATCAGCGCCGCGGCAAAAATCAATAAAGAACGGCCGTGTCGGGCTGAATTTCAAAGTCAGTGAAACGCTGCACTGGAGCATATTCACATAGGAACGTATATACTCTATATCTGTCATATCTATTGCTGCCACAGGTCTTCCGGAACATCCGCATACACTGCCTGCCCTGACTGCCGCCCGAAGGACTCTCTCTTCCAGATCCGGACTTTGCAGCACTTTCTTTCCTGAAATAAATTCCAGAGCCGCGATCAACGCATACGCGCCGTATTCAGAAATGGATGCGATGATCGGTGCCTTACACGTTCCTGCTACACCAATCAAAGAACCGTACGGGACAATATGATCAAGTTCCGGTTTTGCAAATCCCATTCCCGCCTCATTACCTCCGTCACCGATCCCAATCGTACATCCGCCCTGTTCTCCGACAAGATCCATCAAATCATCTACTGCTCCGGGCCAGTCCTTTAATTCATATCCGAGAAGGCTGTAGTATTTCCCATCATCTGCCTTGCCCGGATGTTCGATAGAAACCATTCCGGCCGGAGAGAGGGAAAGCATCTTGTCAATCACTTCCTTCGTTGCTTCTTTCCTGGAAGCCTGCGGCATCACTACAAGCGCGACAGAATGCGGTCTTTCGATTGCTTCTTCAACTGTATCTGCAACGATCAGTTCCGCTTCTGTACATGCAGCCCTAAGCACATCCATACTGTTTATTTCTGAAACTATGACTGGTGTCCCTCCAAGAATCGATACTGCTCTCGCCAGAAGTGCCGAAGATATAGGTCCATCTGTCTCCGGACGAAGTGTCGGCTTAACCAGGAAACCTGTCCCGATCAAGACTATCGGATTCTCTCTGCCCTTCATAGCCTCAAGAAGTTTTCCTGCTGCATTGGTTGATAATGGTTTTCCAACCTTGGCAAACATATTATCATAGATTGGTTTGATGATACCCCTTGAATGGATATCTGCTGTCATCAGCGCATCCAAAGTCTGTCCAATATTCAAAATACGCTGTTCTTCAAATGAAACCATATGTAACACCCTCCTTCACATTTTTATAAATACTTTATGATCAGCAGCTCTTTCCTCTTCCTGAAATCGGTATCCGGTCTACCACTCTGCCATTGCGTACGAGATAAAGATCATCGTGGATATTGATCGTAGTACAGCAATGTCCCGGAAGCATCAAAAGCTTGTCTCCCAATTTCAGTTCAGACTTTTCAACAGGAATCTGACTGTGTTCTTCTGTTGTTTTAATCGGTACTCCTTCAAAATCAACAAACGCCGCCGGTGTCTGGTCAAGGCCGATTGATTTTCTTCCGGCATCTGTTACCACCTGCTTATCCTGTACACTAAGTACAGTTGTCAGAACGAATAATGAATTCTTGAATTTCAGTCCAAGCGCGCCATAAGCTGTATCCATAAATACATAACTTCCTGCCTGGATCTCTGTAAAAACAGTATCTTTTCCTCTGAATTCTACAGTTCCTGTACTCGTGCCGCTGATTTCACGCACTTTGATACCACGCTCTTCAATATACGTCTTAACTCCTTTCAACATCTTTTCATACTTATCTGATTCTGTTCTTCTGACCTCGTAATCAACTTCATGCGACAGATGTCCGGCATAAGCCTGCAGGCCGTCAAATGTAAGGTGCGGACATTTTTCTACTTCCTTTGCCAATTCATAAGCTTCCTCTGGCGTGTACACACCACATCTGTTCCCAACCCGGTATTCAACCAGACAGTGGATCACAGTTCCATAGTTAGCTGCCGCTTCCTCCAGCGCGTGAATGTTATCCACATCATCCACACAAATTGACAGCCGGCAGCACCCTGCAAGGTAGGCAACCCTGTCTATTTTAGACTGCTCGACAATCTCATTCGCGATCAGAACATCTTCTATGCCTGCGCTGATCAAGTCTTCTGCTTCGCCTAATTTTGCACATGTGATTCCCTTTGCGCCGTCTTCGATCTGACGGTGTGCGATCCAGGGACATTTTGTTGTTTTATAATGTGGCCTCATCTTAAGATTTGTCCCTGCGATCGTTTCTTTCATTATTGCCAGATTTTCTTCAAAAATATCAAGATCAAGAATTAAGGCAGGCGTTTCTAATTTTTCTGTTAGCATAGTAATTTCCTCCAAAAATATTTCTATAGGATCGATCCGTTTTGTTAAATAAATCATATCATAGACACATATATTTGAAAAACGGATAATTATGATATATAATATTGTTACATATGATATTTTATAAGGAGAAATGTATATGCAAAATTCTGATATTGAACTATTTTTTGCAATTTATAAAACAAAAACACTCACAAAGGCGGCTGAAACTCTGTTTCTTTCCCAGTCGACAGTAAGCCAGCGTCTGGCTCTTTTAGAAAAAGAAGTGGGCGTGCCCTTATTTACCAGAAGTAAAGGACAAAAATACGTTGAACTCACATCATACGGAGAGGATTTTCTTTCTATCGCACAGCGTTGGCTTCTGCTTCAGGAAGAAATCCGGGAAATCCATAAGAACCCCCAATATTTCCGCCTCCGCATTGCCGGCGTACACAGCCTTAATAACTTCCTGCTACTTCCTTTTTACAGCCAGGCCCTTGAAATGTGCCCTACCATGGAACTGCATATTACAAACCATCATTCCTGGGAAATCCATAAATTAATGGAAAATCGGGAATTAGATATTGGTTTTATGAATAATGATGCTGACAGTGAAAAATTTTTCTCAATTCCCATCATTAAAGAGCCTTTTTGCCTGATCACACACAAAGACAAGTTTCCGGACTCCTCTTTCGTACATCCTGGGGATCTGGATCCTGGAAAGGAGTTATACCACAGCTGGTCTCACGACTATCAGCAGTGGCATGATCACTGGTGGCATCCGGATAAACGTTCTGTCATCCATATCAATGAACCTTCTATGCTTGAGCCTTTTCTGAAGCATGATTATTGGGCAATCCTGCCTGTGACTGCCGCCCAGAAATTCATTGACACAAAGCCCGTAAAAATATATTCTCTAAAGTCACCTCCTCCGGATATCGTACGGTATATGACGATTCAGAAAAATCTAAGGGCCGGCTCAAAGGAGGCTGTACGGATCTTTACTCAGATACTGTATAAGTTTCTTGAAACATGCCCCTATTCGTGCCTCCCTGACTCAATCATATACGAATCTCTGTCCCGTTCCCACGAAAAGAGACTGTAAGCTGATACTATTTTTAATCCTGTAAAAGCAAAAATCTCCCGCAGAATCCAGAAATTTTTATTATCTGATCTTCTACGGGAGATTCCTATTTTCTTTTATGTAAGATCAATGATATAACTTATCACTTCTTAGTCTTAGCGCTCTTAACAGCACTGAAAGCGCCATAAACTTTTTTTCCACTCACCTTTTTATAGGCACGCACCTTATAGTAATATGTTTTTTTTGCTTTTAGTTTTTTATCTGTGTATTTTGTTGTAGCTGCCTTGCTGATACTCTTAACTTTTTTATATTTTCCGTTCTTACTGGTCGAGCGATATACCTCATATCCTGTCACTCCAGCAGCCTTTTTCCAGCTCATTTTAACACTTTTTGAACCAGCAGACGCTTTCACACCACCTATCTTCGCCGGCAGGGGCTTCGCGCTCTTCATGCTGGAGTAATTGCTGTAAGTTGTTTTTACTGTTCCAGAAGCAACTGCACGCACTTTATAATAATAGGTCTTTCCGGTCGTAAGCTTCTTATCCGTATAATTTACTGTACTTGATTTAGAAATCACAGCTTTCTTCGTGAATTTTCCACTTTTGCTGTTAGCACGATATACCTCATATGCTGTTGCTCCGGGAACTTTCTTCCAGCTGACCTTAACACTCGTGATATCCACGGAAGTCTTTGACAGCACAGGAGCAGAAAACTTCGCAAAAGAAGCTGTCAATTCCTGATTCTTTTTTACGCTAAATGTATAAGTCTGTGATGAGGATACTTTCTTATTGTTCTCCTTCCACCCTGCAAAATAATACCCCTTATCTGGTATCGCTGTCAAAGTCACCTGTTCTCCAACTTTCTTTGTCCCGCCGCCGTTTGCTTTTCCGCCCTTTCCTGTTGATGTCTTAATTGTATAAGTTTCTGGTTTTGGATTTGCTGGAGGAGTTACTTCCGATTCTTGATTTTTAGTCTCAGTCTTTACTGGTAAGATTGTTGAATCACTGCTGTATACCGTCTTTCCATTAGCCGTAGCAACCGTTCTTATTTTATAATAATAAGTCGTTTCAGCACTGAGTCCCGTATCCGCAAAAGAAAGAATACTTCCCCCGGATACAGTTTGAATCTTACTGTAACTTCCTTCGTGACTGGTACTTCGAAAAATTTCATATCCAGTGGCCCCGTCAATCTGCTTCCATACAAGCTTCACACTATCTGTACCACCAGTCACCGTTAATACTGGCACTCCTAGCACTTTCTTCGGTACGGTCTGCTGCTCCTTTATCGTTTCTCCACAGTTGGAACAATGACTTCCCTCCGTCAGTCCTGTATCAAAATAAGTAGGCTCCATTGCCGGGTCGATCACTTCAGTATGCAGATGTATGTATTGCCATACTATCTCTGTCAAATTATCATTTCCATTTTTTATTGAAATGAGTTCTCTTTGTTTCTCAGTCCCAGTAAAATATACATCACATATACATTGGCAGTATAGAAAAGCATTTTCCCCTATTTCAATTATACTTGCTGGAAGGGTAACACTTTTTAATCTACCACAGCCGGAAAAGGTTCCTTCTCCGATACTTGTTATTCCTTCCGGTATTACAATACTCGTTATCGGACAGGCGCTAAACGCACTGTTTCCAATACTCGTTACATTGCTCGGAATCTCAATATTCGTAATTTTAGAACAATTGCCAAATGCTGCTTCCCCTATACTGGTTACACTATCTGGTATCCTAATACTTTCCAATCCGACACATCCAAAAAATGTACGATATTCAATCTTTGTTACACCTTCTGGGATCGTAAAACTCTTAAGACTGTGACACTCAAGAAAAGCATCTCGCCCGATACTTGTTATACTATCTGGTATCTCAATATTTTCTAATTTTTTACAAGCTGTAAAAGTTTTCTCTTCAATCTTTGTCACACCTTTTGGGATAACAATACTGGATAATAAATAACATTCATTAAATGCGCTATTTCCGATACTTGTTACTCCCTCTGGAATATCAATATCCACAAGATTATTGCATCCGGAAAATGCAGAACTTCCTATAGATGACACACTTTCTGGAAGTGTAACACTTCTTAGAGCTCTACATCCGGTAAACACACAAGATTCGATATTTGTTACACCTTGAGGAATAACAATGCTTTCCAGATTTTCACACATCTGAAATGCACCCCATCCAATATCTGTTACACTATTCGGTATCTCCAAACTTGTCAGACCACTACAGCCAGTAAAGGCTGCTCTTCCAATCTTTACCATACCTTCTGGAAGTGTCACATTCTTCAATCTACTACATCCGGAAAATGCAGATTCTTCAATTGATGTTACACCTGAAGCAATATTAATTGTTTCAATGCTATCATAATATTTTCCCCATGGATTTGACCCTGTAATAGACATATCACCTGTACCCGTAATAGTAAGTACTCCTTCACTTAATGTCCATTGCACATCCATACCGCACCAGCCGCTTTCTTCAGCCTGCGCAACTGTTGGCAACATCGTAAATAACAGACCTATCGCAAACAACATTGCCAATATTTTTTTCCTCATCCTCATTATCCGCCCTTCTGTAAAAAATAACAATCATGTAATTTTAACATTTCAAGTACACAAATCTTATCGATTTACATCATTATATTTTAGAGATACTCCAATGTCAATGCACATGATACTTTCTCTGTCACATGCTTGTTGTGTTTTGGAACATTGTACAATAAATCCATTTTTCCTTAATATCTGGCACCCTTTTATCTCTCTGAAATACACAGCAAAACAGCACCTAAATCTTTCTTTAGATGCTGTTTTAAACAAACTGTTTTTCTTTTTATCTAATTATTTTTTGCAAAAACAAAACCCACAAATCTAACAAAGGTATAAATAACTAATACCGCCGCTATGATGGTTTCGACAAGAATAACCGGCTGTAAAAAGGGCAAAGGCTGTTTCATATTCGCAAGGCATGCTGCTGTCTGTTTTGATGCGATCGCACTGATCACAAATGGGAAAGTAAATGCCGCATAACTTGGATAAAATTGTAATCTTAAATATCCAATTGCTTTTACAAGCGCAAATATATAAAGAACAGTCGCAAGCGCAAACATTGCCAACAGGAAATTCTTTGATTTTGGCATGACCGATTGTACATATCCTGCGATACAAAGACTTGTAGGCGCTGCATAGATACAGATCAGCGGCTTTGCCGGTTCCGGAACTTCCGGATATTTCACATAACGTACAGTCACAAGAACAAGCAATGCGATCAATGTCGCAAATCCAAACCAGAAAGCTGCCGCTCCCACCTTTAATTGTTCAAATGCAGGTGCTGTTACAGCGGCCACTACGATTCCTACATATACGATATAGTAACTGGCAAATACTTTCGGCATCTGCAATTTCAATACGAATTTAATAGTAAAATAAATGATGAGCACGGCATGTAATCCGATTGCAAAGAACCAGATATATTTCGCGGCAGTTCCGATAAAGGGTTTTATATACGTACTAAGGAGCATAACCGCCATTGGAAACGTCCCTGCAACACTTGCCATAATTGGGTTCTTCATATCCTCTTTCAACATCTGTGGGAACATGATGACTTTCAGGAGAACAAGAACTAGGATAAATGCCGCCACAATGCCGCATGCATAGCGAATCCCCTCTCCGTAGCTTTGAAGAAGATTCCCTAAAGCCACAAGCCCAAGCATTACACCGCAAAATGGGATCGGAACTCTTTTGATCGTGTTTTTCATGTTTCTGATATCCTTTCTGTAAAAACAAAAGATAGTATTTCGGGTTTTAGATTTCAGCTACCGTACGTCTCGCTGCAGGTTCGTCGGTCTCATCAAGATTCCTGATGCCAAGCTCACGGCATACAATCTGCGCAACTTTCCATGCACACAGACCTGTAAAGAAAATACACTGCTCTTTGTGCTCTCCACGTCCTTTGTCAAATTCTTTTGTAAGAACACGACAGCAGATTGCATTTTTTTGATTAGCTTCTTTGAACCAGTCATGAAGTTCTTTCGTAAGTTCCATGCATTTTACGCTTTTGGGATTCGCAGGTCCATCCTGCTCTGTACGTCCAAAGAACATTCCGAGAGCAAGGATACCGCCATTAAACGCGCCGCAGACACATCCTGATTTTCCGGCACCCACTGCCATACCGGATGCCATAGCGATCACTTCCTCTGGAACATCAAGCTGGAACTCGTCGCGTATTGCACTTACAAGCGCCTCACAGCAATAGTATCCGTCTTTAAATTTCTTTTCCGACACTTGCTGGACTTTTCTGGGACTGATTTCTGTCACTCCGATTTTCATATGAGATTTCCTCCTTATGTAATATAATTTTTGTTAAAAAACAGCATATCATACTTTCTGAGCCAATAGTTATTGAAAATTTTCTTTATATATTTAAACTTCCTATATGTATAAAATTAAAAATGAACTGATAAAGACAATCCAATTTATGTTAAAGAATAGAGCCAAATTATTACGAATTCAGTAAACTGTGCTATATAAACGGCATAAAAAGAACAGCCGCCATATAAAACGGCGGCCTTAAAATACAGTTATATTCTTATAGGTACGTTTACCCTGTCGTCTGACAGGGTAGGATTTTATTTCTAAACACTCATTTTCTGCCCTGCATCTTTTTTTATCATCAGATACACTCTACAGGCTTTTCCACACCTTTGCCACATCCAGATCTGTCGTAATCTCTTTTACGATCCTGTCGCTGTTCACGTGGAAAACCTCCTGCTTTTTCATATCCATAGTGACAAATGCCGCAAACAGCAAAAGACATAAAAATACCCTTGCGCCAAAAGTATTATCGCTTACCTCCCCTTCCTCTCCATAAAGGCGGTTGTAGGAGCCGCTGTACCTTGGATGGACCGCCGGCGGGCTAAAACGGTCGCTGTAGCGCTGCCTTGTCTGTTCTAACAACTCTCTTCTGCGTCTTTCCGAATCACTTCTGCTAACATTTCTATCAACCATATCCATTTTCCTCCGTCCTTAACATATAGGCATTTATACACTGTCCTTGCTTTCGCATCCTTTTATACCATATGCATAAACGATTGAAAATATATCCGATCCTGCAGACTTTTAAAAACGCAGCTCTGCCATAACTACTGATCATCTATCTTCGACATAAAAGTCTTTACCTTTTTCTTCGAAACGGCTCTGTCCTTTATGTCTTTTGTCGACTCTAATACTGAACAATATACGGTATAGCCGTCGGATGTCTCAAACCATACATACCACATCTTATCACAGATTTTCTCTGTAGCACTTGTAAGGGCGCTGACAGAACAGTACTTTACCGTATGATCTCCCGCTTTCATTTCCTTCGTATCAGTATACTGTACATCTTCATAGAGACTGTCTTTCTTCCAATACGCTTCCTCCTTCTTTAAAATCGACACAAAAGATTCCTCCTCCGCTACAGAGCCTTCCGACTCTTCAACACGAAAACTCAAGGATTCATAGTAGGATTTTTCACTGCCTTCCTTCAGCTTATAATCAAATATAAGATTGTCTTCGCTGCTCCATTCCTCATTGCACTCATAATCATCTGGCAATCCGATAGAAACCTTTTTCTTTCCGTCAGTAGTTGATAAGATATAACGTCCTTTCTTATCGGTTTTTGGAGTGAAAACAGCGGTTCCTTCTGAAGTTGTATCTTTTTCGGAAGGATCATTACCGGAACTGTCCCGGCTTTTCCCCTTCACATCTTTCCAGTTTTCTTTCAGTTCTGTATCATAGGGTACGGTGTAGGGACCGTCCTCCATCGCAGCAAGCTCCTTATAGATATCCCATCTCCACTCAGTATCCGCCGAGCTATGCCCCCAAAAATAATACCCATAGAGATAACTCCTGCATACATCTTCCCAGTTGGCAAAGGTACTCTGCAGCCTTTTTGCCACGATCAAAGATACATCCAGACATTCCTCAAGGCTGATATAATCTGCCTGATAGCAGTCCCCTAATACCTGAAGGGCACGGCAGTAATCCCAGCCGTCAATTGCATTTTCTCCAAACTCATGATATGCATGATAAGCGCAGATATACTCTCTGAGCTCTTCATTCTCTCCGTCCTCATAAACTGCAATCTCCATCTCCTCCTGAGGTATGCCAAGGAGTCTTTCATCCTTCATATCTGCTATAAGTTCCCGATACTTTTTCCGGTGTCCGCCGGATAACAGCTTATTGATCTTTACGACTGCGCTTCTGTGGCCTTTGATTCCCCACCCGGACTCTAACGCGTTCTTGATAGCACGCTCATGCATCTCTTTATTTTCCGGCGCTGTTCCGCCTATCATGCCAAGATCTTTCCTGTTATGACTTGTATAGATTGCATAAGCAGAACAAAACCACTGAAGCGTATCACTCTCCACATCTGCCTGTACAAATTCAGACGGTACATAATCCTTCTTAAAACCACTCTCTGTCCTGTTCTTATTTCCTGTTCCCAAATTCCTGCCAAAAACGCAGCCGCCAAATATCACTGATACCAGAAAAGCAGCAATAAAAAACACGGTCACTTTCTTTTTGAAACACATAACTTTTCCCTCCCTGACCGTAAGATCATCTGTCTGCCAGCTCTTTTGTAATATCCTCCCATTTTACTCCCTTTTCTACCATAAGCACCATCGCATGGTAAAGAAAATCAGCAATCTCGTATCTGACCTCCTCCGGGTTTTTATTTTTAGCGGCAATAACGATCTCGGTTGCCTCTTCCCCAACTTTTTTCAGGATCTTATCCAGTCCCTTGTCAAAAAGATAGTTAGTATAGGACCCTTCCTTTGGATGATCCCTGCGGTCCGCAATCGTGTCATATACTTTCTCGAAGATCTGGAGCGGGTTCTTCCCGTCATAATCTGTCCCTACCAGCGGCTGAAAAAAGCAGGTCGGATTGCCGGTGTGGCACGCCGCGCCGATCTGATCGACCTTTGCAAGCAGCGTATCTTTGTCACAGTCAATAGTCAGAGATTTCACATACTGATAGTGGCCGCTTGTCTTACCCTTTACCCACAGTTCTTTACGGCTCCTGCTGTAATAGGTCATTCTTCCTGTCTTGATCGTACGGTCAAACGCCTCCTCATTCATATAGGCAAGCATCAGTACCTCCTGTGTCCTGTAATGCTGAACTACGACTGGGATCAGCCCTTGCGGATTCAGCTTGAATTCTGAAAAATCCATGATACTCTCAAAGGAAGTGATCTTGATCCCCTCTATGCCGCATTTCTTTTTAAACATATTAAAATCAAGTTCCGGCTGACTGATGTATCTTCCGGACAGACCTTTAACACCCGGGCATTTCAGTATTTTAAAAAGCTCCGGCTCCTCCATCGTATCCGTCACGATGACAGACGGAATATCTGTTACGTTCATAACAGAATTAAGGTCAAGCCTGTGCATGAAAATGATCTCGCTGCAGCACTCCTGTATCAGACGCTTACGCTTAAACAACGCATCAAAATCATTGAGCGATACAGCAATCTTTTCTTTTCCAAACCGAAGCTTGGCCTCTTCCATCATCTCTACGCAGTCATATTTCGCAAAATTGATGATCACACGCTTTGCCCCTGCGTACAATATCTTTTTCACATCCTCCTGCCGCCTGATATTTCCGCCGGCCACCATAGGGATCCTGATCACACGGCCGATCCTTCGTATAAGGTCGATGGAAGCCTCATGCTCATCGTCCGTCTCGGACAGATCGAAGATGATCAGCTCATCCGCCCCAAGATCACTGTATGATCTGGCAAGACCGACTACATCCTCAGAAATGATCTCATCATCATGAAACCAGCGCACTGCTTTTCCGCCGGCAATAAAGATACAAGGTATCAATCGTTTATAACTCATATCTGTTTCCTCCTTTATAAGCTTCCTTTTGTAGTCCACGCTTCACAAAGACGCGGCTCATCCATCGTCGCCATATCAAGAGCTTTTCCAAATGCCTTAAACAGCGCCTCTGCCATATGATGGCTGTTTTCTCCATCCAGGATCTTAAGATGTATGTTCATCATGGCGCTGTATGACAGTGCATAGAAAAATTCCCTGATCATCTCGGTGTCCATATCTCCTATCCTGTCATTGTCAAACTCTGCATGAAACTTAAGGTACGGTCTTCCGGAAAGATCCAGTGCGCAAAGGGCCAGTGTCTCATCCATCGGAAGAATCATATGCCCGTATCTTTTTATTCCCCTTTTATCCCCCACCGCCTCATAGATTGCCTGCCCGAGCACAATTCCGGTATCTTCAACTGTATGGTGGCAGTCCACATTAAGATCACCCTTCACCTCTACGTTCAGATCGAAGAGCCCATGCCTTGCAAATCCGTCAAGCATGTGGTCAAAAAATCCAACTCCCGTATGAATCTCATTTTTCCCCGTCCCGTCAAGATTGATCGTAACGGCAATATCCGTCTCTTTTGTCGTTCTTTTACATGTCGCGATCCGGCACATCTATCCATCCTCCTTAAGTTTCCTCAAATCTTACTCTGATCGAATTAGCGTGCGCAGTCAGCTGCTCCGCCTCGGCAAAATATTCAATATCCTTATGATGCCTTAAAAGTGCCTCCCTCGAATAAGAAATGATGCTGGATTTTTTAACAAAATCGTCTACAGACAAAGGTGAGAAAAACTTCGCGGTCCCATTGGTAGGAAGAACATGGTTCGGACCCGCAAAGTAATCACCAAGAGGCTCACTTGAATATTCTCCGATAAAGATAGCCCCCGCATTCCTGATCTTCGTCATCACATCATAAGGATCCGCCGTCTGGATCTCCAAATGTTCTGAAGCGATCTCATTTGCCGTCTCAATCGCTTCCTCCATCGTATCTGCTACCAGGATATAGCCATAGTTATCCAGTGATTTTCTGATGATCTCTGAACGGCTTAACCTGGAAGTAAACTTTTCAGCCTCTCTTGATACTTCCTCTGCAAGTTTTTGACTGGTAGTTACAAGGATAGCCGATGCAAGTTCGTCATGTTCTGCCTGTGACAAAAGATCTGCCGCCACAAAACGGGGATTCGCCGTCTCATCCGCAATGACTAATATCTCACTCGGTCCTGCGATCGCGTCAATACTCACATGACCATACACCGCCCTTTTTGCCAGCGCCACATAGATATTTCCCGGACCTACGATCTTATCCACCTTCGGAATGCTCTGCGTTCCGTAAGCCAGCGCGCCGACTGCCTGTGCCCCGCCTGCTTTATAGATCATATCCGCCCCCGCCTCATTAGCCGCTACTAAAGTTGTAGGCGTCACCTTTCCGTCTTCTTCAGGAGGCGTAGTCATGATGATCTTTTCTACCCCTGCCACCTTCGCCGGAACAATATTCATAAGGACAGACGAGGGATAGGCAGCCTTTCCTCCCGGAACATACACTCCTACACTTTGAAGCGGTGTCACTTTCTGTCCTAAGATCGTTCCGTCCATGCGGCTGTCAAACCAGCTTGTCTGCCGCTGCTTTTCATGATAACTCCGGATATTATGTAATGCCCTTCTGATAACCTCTATAAAGGAATCATCAATCAGGCGGTATGCCTCCTCAATCTCTTTGGGCGTTACACGGACATTTGAGGCATCGATGACTGCCTTATCGAACTTCTTTGTGTATTCAAAGACTGCCTCATCCCCTCTAAGATTTACCTCATTCAGTATCTCATTCACGCTCTGCTCATACTTTCCGTAATGGTTCGGACTCCTTTTCAGCAGCTCTTTTAAGAGACTGCGCCTTGTCTCCTCATCTAAGTGCAGTATTCTCAATTTCATCCATCTCCTTCTACCAATATAGTATTCCTATGACACCTGTGTCCGAAGCTTCCTTAAAAGTTCCCTGATCCTCTCGCTTTCCATACGCATACTGACCGGATTCACGATCATTCTCGCTGACAGCGGGCAGACCTCTTCTAAGATTTCTAATCCATTCTCCTTTAAGGTAGATCCAGTCTCCACAATATCCACAATAACCTCTGAAAGACCTACTATAGGCGCAAGCTCAATAGAACCATTCAGTTTAATGATCTCCACCGTCTGGTGTTTAGTATTATAAAAGTAATCTTTCGCGATATTCGGATACTTTGTCGCAACACGGATCAGTTCATGGCTTGACAGATCACGCTTTGCCTCCTTGTATCCGCAGACACACATCCGGCATTTCCCATAGCCCAGATCAAGCACCTCATGGACTTTCCGCCCTTCCTCTAAGATCGTATCCTCCCCTGCAACACCGATATCCGCCGCGCCGTATTCAACATAAGTCGGCACATCCGGTCCTTTGGCCAGAAAAAACTTAAGTTTTAACTCCTCATTGGTAAAAATCAGTTTTCTGGAATCCTTATCCTTCATCTCCTCACAGGTGATCCCAATCTTTTCAAACAACCCAAGTGTCTGTCTTGCCAGCCTCCCTTTTCCAAGGGCAAATGTAAGATATCTCATACTATACCTCCGCCTCGCCACTTATCATCTTATGCTCGCCGCTCACCAAATTGATCATCGTTATCTCGCCGCTCTCTCTGATATATATCAGACTTCCCGCATAATATCTCTTTCCATATTCAATATATTCTTCCAGGATCTTCCTCTTTTCCTTTTTAAGAAGCTCCACATTCTTCCCCTTATGGCGAAGGTCTTTAGCCAGCAAAACAGCCTCCTTCGTATTCCTGTCCTCATAGAGGATCATCGTATTCTTGCGAGTGTAAAAGCCTCTTAGTTTCTGCCGGTTCATGGCATTCATCAATTCATCCACTACGATCGCAAATCCGATGGACGGAGAATCTTTCCCGAATTTTTCCAAAAGATGGTCATATCTTCCGCCCTTTACGATGGCATCTCCTGTCCCGAACGTATACCCTCTAAATATAATGCCTGTATAATATCCATAGATGCCGCCTGTCATGCTCAGATCAAAGGTAATGAACTTCTCCATCCCATACATCTTAAGAACATCATAGATCCTCTCAAGCCGTTTCACTGCCATGACCCCTGAAGAGTTGGGCGCGGTTTCTTTTGCCGCTTTCAATACTTCAAGACCGCCCACCAGACCGTTCAGTGAAGCAAATGCTTCTCTGGAGCTTCTTTTCACTCTGATTTTTTCCAGATAATCCTCCACCCCGAAGTAATTACGGTTATTGATCAGAATCGTAACTCGCTCCCTCGCCTCTTCATCAAGTCCTGCATCCCCTATCAGGCTTGAAAAATAGTCCACATTTCCAACACTCAGCTGAAATTCCCTGAGTCCTACAGACAGCAGAGACTCTATGACAAGCGCCAGCATCTCCGCATCTGCCTCCGCCGTATCGTCGCCGATAAACTCCACTCCCATCTGCGTGACCTCCCGGAGACGTCCCTGATAACTGGAATGATTGATAAACGTATTACCCGTATAGCACAGCCTGACAGGAAGCTCCTCATCCGCGAACAAAGTGGCCGCGGCTCTCGCGACCGACGGCGTGATATCCGGACGCAGCACAAGAGTATTGCCCTCCTTATCAAAAAGCTTATACAGATCTTTAGACGGTATGGTCCCTACTTCTTTCCGGAACACGTCAAAATATTCAAACATGGGCGTCTGGATATCATGATACCCGTATTGATGAAAAACTTTTAAGATCCGGCTCTCAAGCGCGTGCTTCCTGCCGCATTGCACATTTATGATGTCCCTGACTCCCTCCGGGGTATGCAGTAATTTTTTCATATATTCCTCCCACCGCACTTTAGTGTGCTACCATGATAAACTCCTTAGCATTATACGCACATACACATTACTTGTCAAGCGTCTCGCGAATCTCAAGATCCAGATTGATCCCGTCCAGATAAGGGACGTAGCAGCCATTCTTTAGTTCCATGAAAAAGGCAGTATCAAGCTCTTCAAAGCGAAAGCTTTTTCTCCCGCCCTCCTTTGCCCTCTGAAAGAACTTTAATATCTCTTCATAACGCATATAATACAGCTTGTTTTTTGCCGAATAATAAATGATCAAAAACGCGATTCCGCCCTGTCTTTCAAACTTACCCATAAAGTTTATCTGATGCTCATGGATATTCTGGAGCGGGAAAGTATCCGCCACACATTCCTTCGCGTCAAAACAAACCGGAATCCCCTGTACAGCCCCGATATAATCCACAGTACTCCGCTGCTCAAAATAAGCCAGGGTGATCTGCCTGTGTTCCTTGTCCATTTTAACCGGGGTGATCGGTGTTGGTATCTTCTGGATCAGTGCCAGATTTTTAAGCAAATACTGCTCATTGGTCCGGTTTATCATATCCTCTAGTGTAGAACCTCTAAGGCCTCTTGAATTCCATGTTCCCATTCCGTGTCCTTTACCACCTTCCAAAATACTGACGGGACTTTAGCCGTAACCGTCCTTTCTGATATTCCAAGAAGAGCTCCGGAAAGCTTTGGCAGCTGAATCTCATAGGCATGTAAAAGCTGGTCTGTGATCCCATACTTTCCTTTATACGTCTCATTACTTTTCAAATGTCCATACTTATGATCACCTAAGATTGGATGTCCCAATGAGGCCAGATGGGCACGTATCTGATGCGTACGCCCGGTGATGAGATGTACTTTTAAAAGGGTCGCCTCACGGTTATACGCAACCGGTATATATTCTGTCTCAACAGGAACATATCCCTGCCCCTCCTTTTCTTTCACAATATATACCTGATTTGTCTTTTCATCCTTCTTAAGAAATCCTTTTACATAAGCTTTCTGCTTCACCGTTCCCTTTACTATGCACAGATAATACTTTTTAAGAGTACGCTTCCTGAAAAGCTCTGACAGCTCCTGCAGACCTGAAAGCGTCTTTCCCGCCGATATGATACCGCTTGTATTGCGGTCCAGCCGGTTGCACACAGAAGGCCGGAAAGTAAAAAGTTCCTCTTCTGTCATCTGGGCGCTTTTAAGAAGGTATGAGACAACATATTCTGCCATAGAGAAATCCCCATATTTTGCCTTTTGGGAAAGGACCCCGGAAGGCTTGTTAAAAAAAATCACCTGGGAATCTTCATATAAAATATCCGGCTTCAAAATCTTCCCTTTATCCTGAAAGAATAAGTTATCCATATCCCGGGACTTTGCGATGCCAGAGTCTGAGAATTTCTCTATCGTCTCGTCAGACAGAAAAAACTTTACTTTATCGCCGGTCGAAAGCAGCTCTTTTCCGTCGGCTTTCTTCTTGTTCAGTACAATATTCTTTTTACGCAGCATTTTATAGATAAAGCTATCCGGAGCTTTTTTTAAATATTTTTTCAAAAACTTGTCAAACCGCTGCCCGGCTTCATTACTGTGGATCTCTAATTCCTTCATATGTTTATTGTCACTTCCTATATCGACACTGCCAGAAGAAGCTGTCGGATCAGCTTTTCTCTCTTTTCATCAGACGCTTTGTCTACAGTCATAATATTGTTCATCCCCTCTGCCCTTGCAAGGAAGGCAGTATAATCGTGGAATACTTTTACTGTGACCTTCTCCACATGGTTGTTCTTAAGCATTTCCTTCAGATAGGAAGACAATTTTGCCTCATCCGTCTTCTGACTGTCTGTATAACCATACACCGTATGATCAGAGATCAAAATCACTTCTACCGGCATAACTTTATCATTCCCTGTGATCACAAGATCGTAAGCCTTCATAAGAAGCGGCGCCTTTTCCTCCACTTCCTTATATATATCTGGTTCCACGCTGTGATGAGGAAATATAGCAATAAGCTCTACCAGCATCTTTGCCGCCGGAAGACATCCCACTGCCGCAACAACTGTAAACAGATTGAGTCTTGACCCTGTCTGCACATATCCTAAAACTACCAGAGCAATGACAATCCCAAACTCCGCAGCTGTCCCCACAAGAAATTTCATCTTCTGAGCCTTGATATAACCCGGCTCTCCCTTTTGTATCCTCATGCCTTACACTCCTTTCATTTTTTTGGATATTTCTTTTTGTGAACGTTGCGGATCGTCTTTTTCTTACCGGTGATCTTTTGCTTTTCGGAACGATTTTCCAGCCTCTCAGTCCGGTTTCTTTGCATCTTAGGCTTCTCTTCCCTTTCTGTCCCCTCGCGCGGCCGGATCAGGCAATGCCGGCCGTATCCAATAAGATCCGTCCGGCCGGCCTTACAAAGCGCCTCTTTTACAAGTTCATGATTCTTCGGATCCCGGTACTGGATCAGAGCACGCTGCATCGCCTTTTCATGGGGATTTTTCGGCACATATACCTTCGACATATCCCTTGGATCCACTCCCGTATAATACATGCAGGTAGAAATAGTGGAAGGCGTCGGATAAAAATCCTGTACCTGCTGCGGACTGTGTCCCGTCTGATTCAGATACTCTGCCAGCCTGACCGCCTCCTTAAGTGTAGATCCGGGATGGGAAGACATCAGATAAGGAACAAGATACTGGTCTTTGCAAAGTTCCTTATTGATCCTGCCATATTTTTTTACAAACGCTTCATATACACTGTTCTCTGGCTTTCCCATCTTTGAGAGAACCTTATCTGACACATGCTCCGGCGCCACCTTCAACTGACCGCTGACATGGAATTCACAAAGTTCCCTGAAAAATTTATCCTCTTTATCTGCCATCAGATAATCAAACCGGATGCCCGACCGTATAAATACCTTCTTCACACCGGGAATGCTCCGCAGCTTTTTTAAAAGTTCCACATAATCTCTATGATCTGCCCTCAGATTCTTACAGGGCTTTGGAAAAAGGCACTGCCTGTTTTTACAGACTCCCGCGCTGAGCTGTTTTTTACAGGAAGGAATCCTGAAATTGGCAGTCGGACCTCCCACATCGTGGATATATCCTTTAAAGTCTTTATCTTTTTTAAATCCTTCCGCCTCTTTTACAAGCGACTCATGGCTTCTCGTCTGCAGGATCCGTCCCTGATGGAACGTCAGGGCGCAGAAATTACATCCGCCAAAACATCCTCTGTTGCTTATCAGACTAAACTTCACTTCCGAAATCGCAGGCACACCTCCGAGCTTTTCATAGGAAGGATGGTATGCGCGCATATAAGGATAGCTGTAGACCTGATCCATCTCTTCTTGTGACAGAGGCTTAGAAGGAGGATTCTGCACTACATACAAATGTTCGCCATAAGCCTCAATGAGCCGTTTTCCTGAAAATGGATCTGTATTACAGTATTGTGTGTAAAAACTCCTGGCATAATTCAGCTTGTCCTCTTTTAACTGTTCAAAAGAAGGAAGGACTACCCCATCATAGACACAGTCAAGGCTCTTAACCTTACACACTGTTCCCGGAATGAAAGTAATATCTTTAATATCGATCCCGGCTTCAAGAGCCTGCGCGATCTCCACGATTGAACGCTCCCCCATTCCGTAAGATATCAGATCCGCGCCCGAATCAAGCAGAACAGACCGCTTAAGCCTGTCAGACCAGTAGTCATAATGCGCCATCCTGCGCAGACTGGCCTCGATCCCGCCGAGTATCACCGGCGTCTTTTTAAACACTTTCCGGATGAGATTGCCGTACACCACCGCCGCGTAATCAGGCCGCTTTCCCATCTCTCCTCCCGGTGTGTAGGCGTCTGTTCTTCTGCGCTTTTTTGAAACACTATAATGGTTTACCATAGAATCCATATTTCCGGCAGAAACTAAAAATCCAAGCCTCGGCTCGCCAAACACTGTAATGCTTTCTGTATCTCTCCAGTCCGGCTGAGAGATGATCCCTACCCGGTATCCGCAGGCTTCCAGTGTCCGCGTGATGATCGCGGCGCCAAAAGAAGGATGGTCCACATATGCATCGCCGGAAATATAGACAAAATCAACCTCTTCCCACCCACGCTCGAGCATATCTTTCCGGCAGACCGGCAAAAAACCTTTTGTCATCCTCAAAGCACCTCATAAGTCCTATTTTTAATATCATCATAATCCTGTATGTAATAATCAGCAAGCGCGCGCTTTTTTTCTTCCTGCGCTCTGGAAAACTCATCCTCTATTGCACAAGTCTTCATTCCCGCATTCTTTCCTGCAAGGATCCCCATCGGAACGTCCTCAAAGATCAGACATTTTTCCGGCTCTGTATCAAGATCTTCTGCCACCAGAAGATACACATCCGGAGACGGCTTTCCTGCGCCCGCTTCGCAGGAAGTCCGTACAGAATCAATGAGCTGCTCAATCCCGTGTGCCCGAAGAGTATCAAAGATCATGTCTCTGGAATTGCTTGACGCGATCCCGGTTTTGATCCCCCTAACTTTTAAGTCTTCTAAAAATTCCTTCGCGCCTTTTTTAAGCGGCACCTCAGTCATATATTTCCCATGGGCCATCTTAGTCCACTCATCCATGATCTCCTCTTTACTGAGAGGAAGAGTGGGGAAACAATCCAGAAAATACTGGGCAGTCTCCGAATAACTCTTGCCCTCCATCCCGCCATGGAAATTCTCAGGCTTCGTAAGCTTATACTTTCTGATATATTCTTCATCCACAGCCACCCATACCCACATAGAATCTACCAATGTTCCATCAAGATCAAAGATACACGCTTCCATATTTTCCAACATATCTATCATAAACTTTCTAACTCCTTCTCAGTAAGCTTACGGTACTGTCCGGGACTGAGATCTTTATCAAGCACAAGACTTCCCATGCTCTCCCGTCTAAGATACTCAACCTTCTTTCCTACCGCCTCAAACATCCGCTTTACCTGGTGGTACTTTCCCTCGTGAATAGTAAGAAGGATCTCGGAGATCTCTGTCATCTCATCTGTTTTTAAAATCACAAGCCGCCCGGGAGCCGTCTGCTCTTCATGGCCTTTTGTTCCGATATCAACACCTTCTAAGAACTTTTTTGTATCTTCCTCTGTCACGATCCCCCGAACCCTTGCATAGTAGCACTTGTCCACATGGTGCCTCGGCGATAAGAGACGGTGGGCTAACGCTCCGTCATTGGTGACAAGCAGCAGTCCTTCCGTATCCTTATCAAGTCTTCCTGCCGGGAACAAATCCTTTCTTTTATGCCCCGCGATCAGTTCGATCACTGTCTTTTCACGGGGATCCTCTGTCGCGGACACCACTCCTGCCGGTTTGTTGAGCATGTAATATTCAAATTGCTGGTAACAGACTTCTCTTTCATCCAGCATAACCCGCTGTTTTGTCTCATCAACCTTATACTCCGGCTTTTTTATAACTTTACCATCCACGGCAGTCCGCCCCTGACGGATATATTTTTTTACTTCCTGCCTGGTGCCTTCGCCCATATCAGCCAGATATTTATCTAATCTTATCATCAGCACAGTCTCCATCCCGGAAGATACTTATTCTTAAGGGTACCTTTCAAAAGCTTGCCCCATCCAAGGGGATAAGAGTCCACACAGATCAGATACCATCCCTTATCACTGTCTTTTACAAGGTCAGACACATGAATCGTCTCCCCCTTAAGATACCTGAAAATCCGCTCATCTTTCGCGCTTAAGTCAATGGTTTTTGCATATTCTCCTTTTTTCAGATACATGGCAAAAGCCTGGCTTGGCTCAAACCTGTTCTTCTTAAGTTCACCCAGAAAGAGTCCTGTGCGCAGGAAACGGATTCCCCGCATGTCAGGAAGGCCCTTTGGCATATAATAAACCCTCTCTCCCTTGATATCCATACGCCCCGGGTCAAAGGAGACAGATACATCCTCCAGAAAGTTCCAAAGTCCTTCTGAAAACCGCTTCTTTCCTCTTTTATCTTTGCAGACAGTCCCAGACTCTGTCTCTGATGGCTGTCCTTTCTGAAGAAGCGCCAGATAGTGTCCCTCCCCTTCCATCCTGTGCGGAAAGATACGCACAGTATCCGAAAGTTCTGGACGCTTCGATCTTGTAACCTCAGGCCGGCCTTTGCAAAAGCCCTCATAGCCTTCCATTGAAACGATACGAAACTCAGGAAACGTATCAAGAAGGTGCTCGATCACCTGCTCATTCTCTCTGCTGTCAAAAGTGCAGGTGGAATACAAAAGCATTCCTCCCGGCTTTAACATATGGGCGGCCTGCAGGATGATGCTCTTTTGTATATTAGAGAAAAATTCCGGTCCGTGCTCTTCCCATGCTTTTACCATCTTTCTGTCTTTTCTGAACATCCCTTCTCCGGAACAGGGCGCATCGATCAATATCTTGTCAAAATACTCTGTAAAATAACCGGAAAGCTTCCCCGGCTCCTCGCTGAGTACAAGCACATTACCGATGCCAAACACTTCGATATTCTTAAGAAGCCCTTTTGCCCTCGAACTGCTGAGATCATTCGCCACAAGAATTCCATCCCTCTTAAGCCTTGCCCCAAGTTCCGTAGCCTTCCCTCCCGGCGCGGCGCATACATCCAGCACCTTATCTCCCGGTTCGATAGGAATACGGCTCGCCGGCGTCATGGCGCTTGGCTCCTGCAGATAATAAAGCCCGGCATAATAGTAAGGATGTTTTGACGGCGCATCCTTCTCACCGTCATAATAATAGCCATTCTTTATCCAGGGTACAGGCCGGATAGCAAACGGACAGATCTTTTCGAATTCCTCTGCGGATATCTTATCTGTATTCACCCGGAGCCCGTAATAACGCGGCTTGTCATAACATGCAATATAATCTGAGAACTCTTCTTTTAAAAGTCCCTTCATCTTCTCTTCAAACTCTTCCGGCAGCCTCATGCTATTCCTCCGTCTGTCAGTAATTGCACTTTTGCGCATACATTTTTAGTATATCACATCTTTTTATATAACTCTAGGAATATGCGTATTTTAATTTATTATTTTCGAGAAATTTAAGAAGATAATATGGATTGACACTGATCTCTTCTCCGTCCCTGTAAAAATAAATCCCCAGATGAAGATGTACGTCAAAATTCCCTGTCGTACCCTCCGGTCCATATCCGGAATCACCCATATATCCTAAAAGTTCTCCGGCTTTCACAGGACTCCCTTCTTTGATATTGGCATAGGAATCCAAATGCGCGTAATAATAATAGGTGCCGTCGCCTGTCGTAATACCGATCCGGTATCCTCCCCGGTCCAGCCATCCCAGATTGCTGATCACACCATCCGTAATACTGACCACCGGATACAGTCCTCTCTGGTTTTTGGCTGCCATGATGTCTGTCCCCTCATGTCCCCTCTGTCCGCCGTATGTGCGTTCTTTCATCCAGCTGTCCGCATAAGAAGTTTTAAGAGAAGAATTCAGTGTGGACTCCGGAACCGGAAAATAGACTGCTTCATTCTTCACCTGACTAAGGTACTGTCTGCATTGCGGGGAAAGTTCCTCTTCCCTCTCCCACATCTCGTCAGAAAAAAATCCATTCCTGAAATCCTCGTCAGAAACCTTCCTTGCTTTTTCTGTATTATGTACCCCAAAACTTTTAAGCTTTTCAGTCCCAAGTACGGTAAACAGCGCTAAAAGAAGAAGGAGTACAAAAAGCTTTCCGCTATTTATATACATTTTTCCGCGAAACCTGTGATACATGTGCAAATGCCATCTTCCTTTTTTTGCACTATATGAAAAAGGACCTGCCCCTTATTCATAGGACAGGCCGTTTTCTTTTACTTTCCGGGCGTGTTTTATTTTAGAGCAGCCAGCACTGCTTTCAGGTAATTCCATGTACGTTCTGTGGAAGCGATATCAAGCTTCTCATTAAAGGAGTGGATATCACACATATTCGGCCCCATGGAAACACAGTCAAGATCTGACCTCTTTCCAAGGAACATCCCGCACTCAAGCCCTGCATGTACCGCAAATACCTCCGGCGCTTTTCCATAAAGCTTCTTGTAGACGTCTTCCATCACTTTCCGAAGCTCAGAATCCGGATCATACTGCCACGCCGGATACTCGCTGTCAATGGTAGTCTTAGCACCGATCAGCTTCGCGTACTCTTCAATCTGGATGCGCATATTCTGCTTAAGACTCTCAACCGAACTTCTCATCAGATATGCCGTCTCTACCACATCTTCCTTCGTCATCATCACTCCGATATTGATAGAGCTTTCTGTCAGCCCCTCAAGCTTCCGGCTAAAGCCCTGCACTCCGTATGGATTGATGATCAGATATGCAACGATCCGGTCTGTGCTTGCCTTATCAAACACCTGATAACTTCCCTCGCCTGTAACCTCTGCCGTAACTGTAAGGCCCGGCTCATCTCCCATAAATTCATTCTCATACACAGCCTTCATCTTGGCTGCAACCGCGACTGCTTTCTCAGCATCTGCCCCGTCCACAACGATATTAGCTGTATTGTCCATGGCAATGACATTCTCTTTGGAACCTCCCTTTATATCTGCCAGTCTGAAGTCCATTTCCTCAGATATACGGTGAAGGAGACGTCCCATCAGCTTATGCGCGTTTCCTCTCTGCTCATGGATCTCGGCTCCGGAATGACCGCCTTTTAATCCTTTGATCTCTAATTTAACACAAGCGCCGCTTTTTTCTTCTTTTGTCACCGGAATCTCTGTAGTGATCCTGATACCTCCGGCACAGCCTGTAGTTAAGATCCCCTCTTCCTCAGAATCAATATTGATCAGCTTATGTCCTTTTAAAACAGACAGATCAACTCCGATCGCGCCGCCCATTCCAGTCTCTTCATCAACTGTAAATACTGCCTCGATCGGAGGATGCGGGATATCATCACTGTCAAGAAGTGCCATAGCCATCGCGACAGCTATCCCGTCATCACCGCCAAGAGTCGTATTGCGCGCTCTTATGTAACCGTCCTCAATATACAGATCTAAAGGATCCTTTTTAAAATCATGGTCTGAATCCGGTGTCTTTTCACAGACCATATCCATATGTCCCTGCAAAATCACCGGTTCGCTGTCCTCATAACCGGCGGTTCCCGGCTTAAAGATAATCACATTCTTTACCTCATCCTGTATGTACCTAAGTCCCCGGTCTTTCGCAAACTTTGCACAGTAATCGCTGATACGGTCCATATCAAACGTACCGTGCGGAATCTGACAAATCTCCTCAAAAAACTGAAATACTTTCTTTGGTTCAAGATTTTCTAATACTGCCATTATCATTACTCTCCTTTTCGACATTTCTTCTATCCATTATAGTACAAATTTTACAAAAAACAAACTAAATCCGGAAAAATATTAAATATTTCAGCGAATCATCCTTCTTTTCTTCTTTTGAAAAACTCTATAAGAAATTCATAAAATTCTGTCACATTATGACTGTCTATCTTATTCATATTGTAAGAAATGATAATATCCCTCTGACATACCGGTTCCTCGATCTCCAAAAGCCTCACATGTTCATTTTCAATACTTCCCCATGTGAACTCCGGCCAGAATCCAATGCCCATATTAGCCGCGATCATATTTTTAACTGCCGACGGATTGTCGCTCTCAAATATGACCTTCGGTGTAAATCCCGCATGCTGGCAGAACCGGTCACAGATATACCGGAACTCTCTGGACCCTAAAAGACTTACAAAACCTTCCTCCGCCACCTCCTCAAGACGAATGGAACGCCTGTTTCCATATACACCATGCTCCGGCACCGCCAGATAGATCTTTTCTGCGCAGGCAAAACTGTTCCTCTCACTCAGCCCCTGATAAAAAAGTTTCGTCGTTACTGCGATGTCATAAAGGTCACTTTCCGAATTCTGCTGCAGCTGGAACAAAATATCGTCATGCTCTTTTTTATATTCTATGATCGCCTCCATCACAAGACCGGAGGCTGCCAGTACATTCATGTGGATCGTCTCACCTTCTAATTTCACCATCATGTTCAGCTGTTCCGGAATCTGATCTAACTGTTCTATCAAAGGGGCAAGTTTTTTCTGGAGATATTTCCCGTACTCTGTCAGTGTGATATTACGGCCCTTTGCCGCAAAGAGCGGTACGCCCAGATCCTCTTCAAGCCTTCTGACCGCCTGTGTCAGCGCCGGCTGCGTAATATGGAGATTTTTAGCGCTGTTCGTCATATGCTTTGTATGCGCCACCTCAAGAAAATACCGGATCTGTGTCAGTTCCATATGTTCCCTCTTTTCTTTCTCTTATATTCATAACGTTGACGTTATGATTTTTATAATTATTATATATTAGACATAATCATAAGTCAATGCTACACTAAAACCCGAAGCAAAACAGGAATGAAAGAGAGGACTTTTAAAATGGCTGAACTTCTTGAATCTACCATGCTGGTCTGCTTTGGACTGTCATGGCCTATGAACCTTTTAAAAAATATCAAAGCAAAAACAGCAAAAACTATGAGTCTGCAGTTTATCCTGCTTATCATCGCCGGATACATTGCCGGGATCTGTGCCAAACTATACAGCCACAAATTCAATTATGTACTGGTTGTATATCTGCTGAACTTAGTCGTCGTATCCGCTAATCTGGCTGTTTACTTTATCAACCGACACTATGACAGGCAGACTCAAAAGGCAGGAAGAAAGCTTATCAGGGAACTTTCAGGCAATACAGGATTTTCTTCGGATGCCGCTCACACAGCATGCGCAGATACACCTGTAAAATCATCCAGAAACAGCCAAGGAGAAGATGAAATGGAAAAATATCGTGAATTAAACAGTATTACAGAAGCAGGCGGCGTTGTACTTTTCGGATCCAACACCTTCGCATCACTTCCGATCGGAGAACTTAGTCAGGCCTTTCATATTACAGAGCCAATCTATAACCGCAGTGTAAAAGACATCCGCTTAAGCCAGATCGAAACTTACTTAAAGGTATGCCTATATGACTTAAATCCACGCAAGATTTTTGTAAACATGGGAGATATAGATATTCTGGATGAAAATGTCAATATTGATGATTTCATCTCAAAATATGAGTGGCTGCTCTACATGATCCACACAAAAACACAGGCTGCCATCTACATCGTATCCATTGTCTCCGAAAGTACCGCTGCGCAGAAAATCAACGAACAGCTTAAAAAACTCGCCGCACAGACCGGCTGCAAATATGTGGATGCCGTAAGTGCTTTAGAATCCAGGCGTCCGACACTCCGTCTGTTTGAACTTCTGAAAGTACATATGAGAAATCATCCGATCAACTTCGCAGACGCCATGGAAGCAGGCGCGCTCAGCAACCAAAAGAAAACAGAAGTGCCAAATGACAGACAAAAATCTCCGGAACCAGATATGGATGCAGTATACGCAAAACACTGACATGGACTGATATAAGGGGTATGGCAGACCGCCGCACCCCTTATATCTTATTCAAACGGGAACGTAAACTGTGTAAGCTTAAGCTCATCCCGCATCTTTATAAACTCCTTCTGGACTGCCTCCCCTACCGGAACTCCTTTATCTTTCCTAAACTGCCAGATCTCATATTCCTTTTCTCCCGCCGTATAGATTTGATCCTGACCCGGCGCTTTTTTAGAAGCACGAAGCTGTCTTAAGATCTCTCCTGCCGTATTTTTAAAGCTCTCTGCGCCCATGAACGCTTCCGTGTCAATGGCGATAAAGAAGTGTCCCAGAGGATAAGGTATCTTTCTGCCCTCATCATCTTTCCCGGAGAGCATCTTAAGAAAGCTTCCTGCCTGAAGCGCCGCTGAAAGGATCTCTACGACTGTTGCGTAGCCGTAGCCTTTATAACCGGCAAGCTCCTCACCGATTCCCCCAAGCGGAGTAAGGGCTGCCTTACCGCTGTTAAGATCTTTTAAGATCTGCCGGCTGTCAGTTACTGCCTCTCCGTCATTTCCAATCACCATTCCCGCCGGTGTATCCATCCCGTTCCTTGCGTAAAATTCAATCTTTCCCCGCTGGGATATAGAAGTCGCACAGTCTAACACGAACGGAAACGGCTCATCTGTAGGCAGACCGAAGGTGATAGGATTTGTCCCCAGCATATTCTCCACACCAAAGGTCGGAGCTATGGACGGTCTGGCATTGGTCCCCGTAATGCCGACCATATTATTCTTTGTACACATCGTCACATAATATCCCGCAATCCCATAATGGGTAGAGTTACGCACCGCCACCATACCCATGCCGTACTGCTTCGCTTTGTCAATGGCAAGCTGCATGGCCTTTTTCCCGATCACCATCCCCATCCCGTTATGACCGTCCACAACAGCTGTCGTCGGTGTCTCCTTTATGATCTCATAATCCGTCTTTGGATTCAGGATACCTTCCTTGATCCTGTCAATATAGATCGGCTTAAACCGGTTGCATCCATGACTTTCAATCCCTCTCCGGTCACTTTCAAGCAGTACATCCGCGCAGATTTTCGCCTCCTCGGTCGGCACCCCGTATTTTTCAAACACGGCGATCATAAAATCCTCTGCTAATTTCCATCCGATAAATGGTCTTGTCTCCTTCATAATCCTTTTACCTCCATATTTTTTTATCCATCATTTCACTTTTAACCCTTCTTTCATCCTTCACATTAAAATTTCCTGTCCTGATCACAGTCAGATATTGTATTTATATTATATATTCCGTGTATTCAAAATACAACCAGCTTTTATTTCGGAAATATCCGTAAAATATATGACTGTTATTTTCCTCCGGAATATGTTAAACTTTCTTATTAGAAAGACATAAACCGCTATATGGGGAATACTTGCGGAATGTCTTAATATTTTAATATGCGGATACCGTCATCATCAGGTCTTTGCATATCAAATCATAAATATAGGGAGGTTACACACATGAATGTACCAGAAAGAATCTCTGCCCTCCGTGCTCTGATGGAGGAACGGGGATATGACGCCTATATGGTGCCGACAGATGACAATCACCAGAGCGAATATGTAGGAGAGCATTTTAAAGCCAGAGCATTCATCACAGGTTTTACAGGCTCGGCCGGAACTGCCGTTATCACAAAAGACGCTGCCGGACTCTGGACTGACGGAAGATATTTCATCCAGGCAGAACAGCAGCTTTCAGGAAGCGGCGTTAAACTTTTTAAGATGGGTGAGCCGGATGTCCCCACTGTAGAAGATTACATCGCGGATATTCTCCCAGAGGGCGGAACTCTCGGCTTTGACGGCCGTGTTGTAGCCATGGGCGAAGGACAGGCTCTTGAAGCCGCTGTCTCTAAGAAAAACGGGAAGATCGACTATTCTACAGACCTGATCGATAAGATCTGGGAAGATCGTCCCCCACTTTCCAAGGAACCTGCATTTGCCCTCGGCGAAGAGTATACCGGAGAAAGTACAAAGAGTAAGTTAAAAAGGATCCGGGAAGCGATGGAAAAAGAAGGTGCCAATGTCCACATCATTGCCGCCCTTGATGACGTATGCTGGACAACGAACCTGCGCGGAAATGATATCGAATTCTTCCCGCTGCTTCTGTCTTACGCTTTAATCACGATGGATGATATGAAACTTTATATCGACGAAGAAAAGCTCAGCGGTGAGATGAAGGAGAACCTTTCCAAAGATAATATTTCTCTGCGCCCATACAACGCCATCTACGAAGATGTAAAAGAATTAAACTCTGACAGCGTGATACTCGTTGACCCGTCAAGGCTCAATTATGCCCTCTATAACAATCTTCCAAAGAACGCCAAAGTAGTTGAGAAGGTGAATCCGACCGTTCTTATGAAAGCTATGAAGAACGACACAGAGATTAAAAATATCATCAACGCCCACATCAAAGACGGTGTTGCTGTCACTAGATTCATGCACTGGCTGAAGAAAAATGTAGGAAAAACTGAGATTACTGAAATCAGCGCTGCTGAAAAGTTAGAAGAATTCCGCAAGGAGCAGGAAGGATATCTCTGGCAGAGCTTTGAACCGATCTGCGGCTCTGGCGAACACGGAGCGATCGTACATTATGCTGCCACCCCAGAGACAAATGTGCCGGTTGTAACAGATGGGTTATTCCTTACCGATACCGGCGGCGGATATATGGAAGGATCTACAGATATCACAAGAACCTTCGCTTTCGGAAAGCTGTCTGAACGCATGATTACAGATTTCACTACTGTCCTTTTATGCAACCTGCGGCTTGCAAGAGCTGTATTCCTCTATGGAACCTGCGGCTACAACCTTGACATTCTGGCAAGAATGCCTGCCTGGGAGCGGGGAATCAACTATAATCACGGAACCGGACACGGCGTCGGCTATCTGATGAATATCCACGAAGCTCCAAGCGGCTTCCGTATCGCGATCCGTGAAAGGGAAAAAGCTGTTATTGAAGCAGGTATGGTGATCACTAATGAACCGGGTATCTACATCGAAGGTTCCCACGGTATCCGTACCGAAAATGAACTTCTTGTGCGCAATGGACAAAAGACCGAATACGGACAGTTCCTCTACTTCGAACCGATCACCTATGTACCGATCGACCTTGACGCTGTAAATCCGGACATGATGACAAAGGAAGACAAAGAACAGCTCAATGCGTACCACGCAAAAGTATATGAGCTTGTATCTCCTCATCTTAATGAAGAAGAGCGCAAGTGGCTGAAAGAATATACACGGGCAATTTAATCCCTTAATCAAAGATGCAAAGTCTTGTTGGTTAATCAAGGCTTTGCATCTTTTAAATGTCCAGATTCAAAAAAACTATTTTTAAATAAACATTAGCTTCTCTAATCTCACTAAACTCTCACTCAATCTTTACTTTCTTCTGACTTTCTCCTCTTTATAATTTATCCCGGCCACATCGATCATTTGATCCAGTCTTTCATCATATACAAAAATCTTTACATCTTCCGAAAAGCTGTAGCTGTCCTTATCTAACATCATTGTCTTATCTCCATTCACAGTCTGGAGCCATTTACCGTTAAACAAAGCTTCTATCTTTCTGCCGTCTACAGGACAGACGTTTTCTTTCCCGTCGTCATAAATATAAATACACTTCCCATCCGGCAGTTTTGTGCCATGGAGAAAGACCATCTGACCAAAATATCTGTAAAACTTACTGGTATCCTTTATCATAATGATAAATTCATAATCTTTCGAATCAATAAAATCCAGATATCCATCTTTGTCATTGATTGTTGTTATCTGCTTGTTATTGACCTGCGCATGCCATGTTTTAGCGTCCTCTTCCCACTCACTGTCATGGCTGTTTTTTGCGCCTAACCCCTTATCCGATAAGATTTTCCCAAGATATGATGTTATTTTTTTCCCGCCTTCATAATTCACATGAACGTCATCATAAAAGTCTCTTTCAACATCAATCCCTACTTCATCCATCATATGAAAAAAATTGTAATACTCCACGCCTCTTTCCGACAGCCTGTCAGAAAGCTCATTGAATACCCGCTGCTGATGCCTGGTTTTTTTAGTCGTTTCATACGGCATCACTGTGAAGATCAGATCCACATCATTTTCTTCACATACTTCTATCATCTTTTCTATATAACTCCACGAAGTCTTCGGTACTTCCTGTTTCTCTTCTTCCGAAACCTCTTCAAAGCCGCTTGCGTCATAATTCCTAAACTGCGGCGCCGCACCTTTTGTATAGCAGTACTGCTCTTCAAAATCTTCCCGCGTCAGTTCCTTCCATCTGGAGTGATACAGATACAGCGGAAACCCAAACTCCACCCAGTCCTCCTTCGGGATCAGATCCAGCAGCATACGCAGCTTGTTAGCAGTATTTGGCATGGCCCTCGCCATATTATGGGCAAAAGATTTGCTGTCAATCTTCTTATCAAGATAAGCTTTATACAGATCAACGACAATAACATCCGGATGTTGTTCACGGATTGCTTCTTTCACGCAATAATACTCCATCGGGACTCCCATCCCGTTTCCTCCTAATACCGCTGACTTTATTTTATATTCTTCCCACAGCTGGAATGGATACGCTGTCACAAACATATGTGAGCTTCCGATAAATACAGCTTCCAGACTATCCTTGTCCTCTTCGTAAAAAGAAGTGATCCTGCTGTCTTCCTCCTTCACTGCCAGCACATCATTGCACTTTATAAGCACTGCGCACAGTAATACGGCAAAAACCAATACTTTGATTCCCAGATATAATTTCCTTTTCAAACTGATACCTCCAGGCAAAAGCCACCCTTTATATTAAAATTGAAAATAAATAAAAGAAGTCGCATCGTAAGCCGCCCCGTATATTCCGAAAATAATAATAAAAACAACTGACATCACATAAACCATATACCTAAATACGATGTTCTGCCTTGAAATACACTCTCTTATCTGTATGCCAAGATATTGCAGTATACTGACGAATGCCAGTATTTCCAATGACAGAAACAACACAAACAGATCTTTGAAGTCCAGTCCCATACCTCCAAGCGATCCGTCAAAAAATATCCATGGATTGTTCACTGAAAACATTCTTTTTATGATCCCCAGCGCTGCCCTAAGATTATCTGCCCTGAAAAAGATCCACGAAAAATTTATCAATAAAAATGTGCCGGACATCCGGAATACCTTTCCTCCAAATGTCTCTGAACTCAGTTTAAAGCCAAACCTGTGTTTTAAGAAATTTTCAATCACCTGATAGCAGCCGTTGATACCGCCCCAGATCACATAGGTCCAATTCGCTCCGTGCCACAGTCCGCTCACTAAAAAAACGATCATCAGATTCATATAATGACGCAAAGGCTTACATCTACCTCCCCCCAGGGGAATATAGAGATAATCCCTGAACCACGTCGACAGGGATATATGCCATCTCCTCCAGAATTCAGACACACTCTGGGAAAAATAAGGCTGTCTGAAGTTCTGCATTAGTGTAAATCCCATCACCTGCGCCGCACCGATAGCTATATCTGAATAACTGGAAAAATCACAGTAAATCTGCACGGCAAACAGCACTGTCGCGATCACTAACTCCCAGCCTCCATAGACATGATAATTGCCATATACCGTATCCACTAAAATTGCAGCCTTGTCTGCGATGACGATCTTTTTAAAGAGTCCCCACACCATAAGCTGCAAGCCATACGCAACCCTCTTCTCTTCAAAATAATGGGGCTCTTTGATCTGGTGCAGGAGATTTTTCGTTCTCTCAATAGGTCCGGCTACAAGCTGCGGAAAGAATGACACGAACAGAGCATAATTGACAAAATTTTTCTCAGCCTCAACTTCCCCGCGGTATACGTCCATTGTATATCCCAAAGCCTGAAAGATATAGAAAGAAATACCTACCGGCAGCAACACATCAAATCTGGGGATGCTTACCGCAATCCCCAGATCATAAAATAGCTCTGCTATCGCATCGCTGAAAAAATTGTAATACTTAAAAGCCGCCAGAATAGAAAGGTTTGTAATAAAACTTCCTGCAACTATCAACTTTTTATGTGTCCTTATATGCTCCATCATCAAAGCCGCCGCATATGTTATAATCGTAGACATAAGCAGAAGTAATATGTATTTTACATTCCAGCACATATAAAAATAATAGCTCGCGGCCAAAAGCCAGTATGTCTTTAATTTCTGCGGTATATAAAAATATATCAGCATAACGGCCGGAAAAAAGATCAAAAACTCAATTGAATTAAATATCATCTTTTCTATCCTTTCCGTAAATCCCTTAATAAGACACTACGGTCGTTCCCTTCGGACAATATTTGTAGATATAATTGATCTCTGAATCCATGAGCCGCACACATCCATGAGACTTCGGTCTTCCGATCGTCGCGTCACTATAACCGCCCGAATATTTTTTGATCCTGGAATGGAACGCGATACCAGTTTTAAAGTAAACCGCCGGTTTTTCATATGTATACCTGTAAAAGAATCCTTTGCTCTTACGTATGATACTCCATACACCCTTTGGTGTCATAGTATTATGAAGCCCTGTCGCGCACTGTCCGCTGCGGACCACCTTCCATTTACCCTTAGATCCCTTGTAAATAATGACTCTCTGTGTATAATGGCTTATCCATATCAGATATTTCGTCTTACTTTTGTATCCCTTCTTATTTACAAAATCCTCTTTGACTTTTGTAGAATAATCTTTTGTAGTCCAGATACTTGATGTAAATCTAAGCCGGATCGCTGAAACCCAGTAATTTTTTCCTCCGACCTGAATCTGGTAACGGCCTCTGCCATAGTCAGTCGTTGTAACTCTGGTTCCCGGTTTTAAATATTTCACTCTCTTTTTACTTGTTTTGGAAGTAAAAAGAGGCGCTCTTGATTTTATAACTGCCTTATAGCCAATACTGCGTATTTTAGCCGGTGTCTTTCTTACACTGACAGAAACAGTAGATGATTTTTCACCTGTTCCGCCGTTATTGTATGCCGCCACACGGTATTTATAGATCTTCCCCTGTTTCAGCTTTTTATCTGTATAGGTGAGCTTTTTAACATCCTTTTTAACAACTTCCCATTTTTTCTTAGTTGCATTATAACGATATATGATATAAGACTCTGCTCTTGAAGCCTTAGACCATGTAAGTATAGCAGATTCGTTTCCGTCTATTGCCGCAAGTTTTTTTACTTTAGCCGGTTTTTCTTTTTTTGTCGTCACATTAAGCTTAACCGTCTCAGAAGTATAATTGTAAGTTTTCCCATCATGAGTAAATTTACAAACTGCCTGCACACTGAAACTATACTTTGTATTCTTTTTCAGCTTTTTTACTTCGTAGGACGTACCTGATACATCCTTCGTCTTTTTATCTTGTGTTACCTGATATTTATCAGCTCCTGTTACAGACTTCCAGGAAAGTTTTATATCTGAGCTGCCTGCTGTTGATTTCACAGAAGGCTTGGCAAGCAGCACTGCCGGGATCTTTCCGGCTGCTATCTCAGTTACTCCGTCTTCACCTTCTTTCAAAGCATGAACCTCTATATAATATTTTTCTCCCTGTGTAACCTGAATTTCTAAATCAGTATCCGTCGTATCAGACTCCCGGACCAAAGTATTATTCGAATACTTCAAAACTTTCACCTGATACTTCTGTGCATCTGCCACACGTTGCCATGAGATCTTTAATTGTTTGTCTGACTTCTCTGCCGGCTTTGCAGTGATTCCCTCGACATTTCCGCCCACTGTCTGTGTCTCTTGAGCCTGCTCGTCTACAGAAGGATCTTTCTCTTCTTCCTGCTTTTTCTGCACATCATTCTCTTTTTCCGGCTCATTTTCAATTACCGGCTCAGAATCTGCCCCCGGATCTTTAAGTTTGTCATCCGTTTTTTCCTCTGCCTGTGATTCTCTTTCATCTTCCGGCTCATCTGTACCTTCTGTTTTATCTGCCTTATCTGTTCCTTCTCCTAAAGAAGGTATCTTCTCTTCTTCGCCTGGTTCATCATTTTTTGTATCTTCATTTGCATCTGTTTCCGGTTCCGGAGCTGGTTTTTCATCTTGTTTTTCACTCGTTTTTGTGTCTTTGCCATCTGCTTTATCCTGCTGACTGCTCACATCCGCTGCCAGTACTTCAAAGCCGGCCAGATTCACAAGCAATATTAAACTGAGCGCAAGACAAATCGCTTTTACCATTTTTCTCATATGCATCTCTTCCCTTCTTTATTAGTTTTATCAAAAGTCTCTCTTCAAAAAAGACTGATAAGTATTAATATTATATTACTTTATCAAATGAAATGTCTCTTTCTCGTACTTAAATGATTTTTCACAAACAATCTGGTTATTATAATTGTCAATAACCATCACCCTCAGTACATCTTTGTCCACTTTCTTCCACTTTCTGACATCCTCACCCTTAATCTTTATAACAACTTTTCCTTTTTCTTCCTGGACGGACACAGCTTTTTCATTGCCATCATCTGTGCCAAAGGCATAATATACCTTCATCTTCTTCGATTTTAATTCTTTCACAGAATAAGAATTGCTTTTCAGTAATTTCTCATAAACAGATGTGAACTTTCCCGTCTCATCCTGAAAAAGCAGCGTATAATCCTTTCCTGAAGCCCACCGGATGATCTGATCTGCTTTATTCTCATCCGCTATGGAATCATTAAGGGCCTCTATCCTCCCTGCCGACATCTTTTCTGTAAAATCATCCGGATAACGCTCCTTTATCTCCTTGCTGAATTGAAGCGCTCCATGCGAATTCACATGATTTCTGTCTGCAAAATACTCCTGCTCATAAGTAGGTATCCAGTCCACGGTAATATCCGGATAATCCTCTTTGAGCTGTTCATAGTACGCCTGGAACTCTTCCTCATAGTTCTCTGTAAATTTTTCATTATCCGGCAGCGGAAGCTTTACAAGCCGGACCTGTATATCATTCTCCAGACACATCTTGATCAGGCGTCTGTAATAATCGTCAAACAGAGGATGGACTTTGAATTTATTAAATTTAATAGTCTTTGACGTCTTATATACCTCTGTCCCTCTTGCAATATATCTCCCGCCGTGAAGCGCGCTCAGACGTCTTGCCTCTACATTTTCTTCATACCGCTGGTTGAAACCCGCATTCATCAAGGAAGTGATATATTTGTTCGGCAGTCTCAATTCGTAAGCGATAAAATCCGTGATATAATTCTCAGTTCCAATAGCAGTTCCTTCTCCTTTAGCTAAAATCGCTTTCATCATCTCAAGGTTCTGGTCAAGCCGGAACCTGTGTGTATACATCGTCCTGCTCCAAAAAGCATTGGTATCTTTCATATGATAATCAAGAAAGCTGATATAGCAGACTTTCGGGGCATCATTATGCTCAAGCCAGTCCCCCAGGATATAATACGCTTCCATTGGTGTGATCGAGCCCAAAGACAGATTGATGGACGCATCTGAGAGAATTTCCGGCACATAAGCTGCATTCGCAGTTGAATCCCCCAAAAATACTGCTTCATAATATTTTTCCTGTTTAGTATTGGTTTTTTCCTTATTCCATAGGTCAAATGGCGTTCCGTCAGTCATAAACCCAAGGGGGTTTATCCACGTATAGACCCATATAACAATCATAGGCAGCATAACACATATGCCTTTCACAGCCAGACCGAATATTTTCTTCATCCTGCTCCTCCTTAAAACTGAAAATAGATAAATTCCTGTCCGGTAATATCCAAAGAAAGCGTGATCAAAAGCACCGCTCCCCAATAAAGCGCAAAACGGAAAATAATACTCTGGCGCTTAAGCCATTGCAGGACATCTCTCCCCGATTCTCTTATGATACTGCTAAAAAGCAGCGCTGATAAAGCGATCACTAAAATGGAAATATTCTTTTCATCAAGTCCCAGTTGATAAAGCCCTCCCTTTAAAAGAAGACCGCTGTTTGATAACTCCGCCGACCTTTTCAAGATCCGAAGCGCAGCCATAGGTGTATCTGCCCGGAAGAAAACCCACGCAATATCTGTCAGAATGAACGTCTTTACAACCCGAATGCATTTCCACGAAAAATTCTGTGTATCAATCCTGAATCTTTCATAAAATCTGTCTGCATATGGAGATACTATATCTTCACAGATCTGGTATATTCCATGCAGACCGCCCCAAATAACAAATGTAATGTTCGCTCCATGCCATAATCCGCTTATCAGAAATGTAATCAGAAGATTCCTGTATTTTTTCACTCTTCCCTTCCTGTTCCCGCCTAGCGGAATATACAGATAATCTCTGAGCCATGAACTCAGTGAAATATGCCATCTTCTCCAAAACTGTTTTACAGACTGTGCCAGATAAGGCTGCTCAAAATTGTTCATCAGCCGGAAACCAAGCACTTTGGCTGCTCCTGTCGCAATAATGGAATACCCCATAAAATCGCAATATATCTGGAAAGCAAACAACACATTCGCTATGATGATCTGAAAGCCGTGGTAAGCAGCAAAATCTCCATATACTGTATTTACCAGAACCGCGCACCTGTCAGCAATAACTAATTTAAGAAAATACCCCCATAACATGAGAAGCAGTCCGTCTCTCGCCATATTGGCATTAAATTTCCTGTGCTCAGAAAACTGTTTCAAGAGATTTTTGGACCTCTCAATAGGTCCTGCCACTAGCTGCGGAAAGAAAGACACAAACAGCGCATACCGGAAAAAATTCTTTTCCGCGTATATCTCATCCCGGTATACATCCATCGTGTAACTAAGAGCCTGAAAAATGTAAAATGATATTCCTACAGGCAGGATTATATCAAACACCGGCACATTCAGTTCAATGTGCACGATCCGGAGAACACGTCCCAAAACATCTAACGCAAAATTAAAATATTTAAAGTAAAACAACAAAAGCAGATTCAGCGTAAAACTTCCTGCCACAATGATTTTTTTATATGTTATCTTTCGCACCCTGTTGTATCTGCTTTGTTTTATCATTTCCATGCAAAGGCCGCTGGTATATGTAACTAATGTCGAAAACAGCAATAACAACGCGTATTTCGCATTCCAGCACATATAAAAATAATAACTTGAAATAAGCAGCCAAAGATTCTTTATCTTCTGCGGAACAATAAAATATATCAGCAATACTACAGGGAAAAAAATAAGGAACTCCATTGAATTGAATAGCATATATCCCTCCCGTTTTTCACCTTCGCAGACATCAGCTGTTTACAGCCGGCATTTTTATCTTATCTTCTACCCATGACGTAAACCGTTCATAGCAAAGCAAAGCTTTTACCTTTTCTAAAACAATAGATATCACCAGACAATCCAAGATCAGTACTAATGTGATCAGCCACCAGTACCGGAAGGAATAAGAAAATCCTTCAAACCATCTCCCGCGTATAAAATTGTGGAACAAAAAAATATTCATCGAATGTCTGCCCAGTAATTGTAAGAATTTTGTGATCACCAAAAGATCGCACAGAAAAATATATGTGATCAGTATAACGATCAATGGCGTGATACTGTCTACAATCTCCATATGATTCTTGCCAAAATCAGAAAATCTCAGCTTATAAGCGAAAAAGAGCAATATGAGCAATATTAAAGCCTCTATCACTCTGGTCACACCTAATTTCGTATGAGGAATTGTATATTCCTTGATTTCAGCCAGAAGGTTGCGGTCAGCAAACCAGATTCCTAAAGTCATCGCCGGCAGCCAGCGCAGAAAATCTGTCATATCCACTCCTGTCATCACCGGTAAAATATAACTGATCCCGATCAATATAAAAGCTCCGTACTGTGTATAAAACCAGTAGAGAACTGGAAGCATCAAAACTTCTGTCAAAGCAAGTCCCAGATACCACCATGTCCCGATAAACTGAGGTGTACCCATAAGATCAGACAGTCCCAAAAGATCCAGCAATACATATATATATCGTGAAAAACCGCCTTTATATACCTGAAAACTGTCTCTCGCCCAGATCAGGCTTCCCGCTGTCACAAACAGATAAACCGGCCAGAAGCCGCTTAGTATCCTCCATATCCTCCGCTTCGTCTGAAAAGCAATATATTTTGTTTTTTCATCTTTTTTGGGGTATATTTTTTTTAAAGAGAGTGTAATGCCATATGCACTTAAAAAAACGAACATTCCGACACACACCTTTGACCATAAAGACATTCTAAGCACAGTCTCCTTCGCAAAGGGCGCATAAGATATCATGTATGCGTTCAAATCAGTTTTTGACGTATAGCAGTGATGGAACAGCATAGCAATAATAGCAATCCCTTTGACTGCCAGCGTGTCATTTTTCGTAAAATTCTTATTCATACACTTCTCCTAATGTTTTCAATCTACATCTTCTCAATGTACATACATATTTATTCTACCTTCCCGTTCATATATTTGTCAATCCCTATCATCTTGATTTTAAAATCTTAAAAATTAATCCAACAATTGATATTTTAAAAATTCCATCCCAAAACATGAAAAGACCGGGATACCTGCACCGATATCCCAGCCTTTTTCCCGTATAATTTTTCTAATATCAATCTTTATTTTTTTGATCTCAGCACAATATAGACCGGCATTGAATTATAATAGGATGCCCAGTACATATGATTAAAGTACCCGCTCTGCTGCTTTCCGTCAGAAGTTGAACCTCTTCCCGCATCATACCACATCGGGACTTTGCTTTTATTAAGTCCCGCGAAAACATTCACATGACCTTTATAAAGACAGATATCCCCCGGCTCAAGCTCTGCGTTTACAGCCTTTTTACCGCCCACCTTTATAATATCATAATTACTTTCAAGCATTTTCTTTGTAGCCTCTTTTTGAGCTTTACTTCCCCGATAAACGATCTTAGCTTTACTGTCACTGTAAAAAGACATTCCAGGCTTTAATGTTCCGGCGTCCTGCATACAGAAATTCACATAATTCGCGCAATTCGACTGTCTTTTTTTCACACTTCTCGCTTCTTTGAAACTATCCTTAATATTTGAGCCGGCAGAAGGTCCGCTGTAATAGCTCCAGTTTCCATCTTTCATCATAGTCCTCGCTATCTTCCGGCAGGACTTTAAAAGAGGTTCAGTCTCTTTTTTGGGCAAGGTGAATGTCTGTACCATTACATTGATCTTCTTTAACTTACTTCCCGATTTGACTGTTATCTGCGCGTTTCCTGTTTTCTTCGCAGTGACAGTCCCTTTACTGCTTACTGACGCCACCTTTTTATTAGAAGATGAATATGTGACTTTCTGTTGGCTGTCTGCTGGCTTCAATGTGGTTTTTAACTTATACTTTCCGCCCTTCAGTAAAATAAGTCTCGAAGCATTGACCGTTATCTTTGTAGTCTCAACGATCCCTTTTTTCACTTTAATGTTAGCCGTTGCTTTTTTCCCGCTTGCCAGAGTAACCGTTAACTTAGCTGTTCCGACCTTTTTCGCTTTGACCTTACCTTTTTTATCTACTGTAAAAATTTTTTTATTGCTGCTCTTATATGATTTTACATAATCTCCTGCCGCAAGCTTACTCACTTTAAGCGTTGCTGTCTGCTTGACCTTCAGAGAAATCGTGGTCTTATTGAGCTTGATCGTTGGTTTTACCTTTGCAATCCTAGCTGTCTGTATTTCTTTACAGCCAGAACATACCCGTTGCTTTTCTCCCTCTTTTAACACCGTCGGCTTTACTATCGTCTTCCATGGCCCCCATATATGTTCTGTCTCCTCTGCGTTTTCCTGACTGTCCGAAACATCATATCCCGGCTGTACTTCCTCTGCCAGAACCTGCCAGGGACCCCTGCTTCCCATCCACTGCGCTGTCAGATAAGCACATACGGCTATGACTATCATCTTACATATCATTCTTTTTTTCATATGTCTGCTCCTCACACCATTTATTTTTGTAATATCCTGCATCAACAATCCTATTATACAACAAAAAATCCTTTTTGGAAATATCCCGGGAAAAGCAGAAAATATAATTTTTATGTCTTTTTAAGTTTCCTGAAAGAAAAATGATAAAATGTGATCTCATCACAGAAAGAACCTCCTGTAATGGTGTATACTAAAACCATAAAAAATAAATATCTGCATATACAAGAAAGGTGGAATCTATATGAAAATAGTAATCGTAGGCGGCGTGGCAGGTGGAGCCACAGCAGCGGCAAGGATCCGCAGACTGGATGAACAGGCAGAGATCATAGTGTTTGAACGGTCAGGGTATATCTCCTACGCAAACTGCGGTCTTCCCTATTATATCGGAGACGTGATAAGCGATCCTGAAGAGTTAACTCTTCAGACCCCTGAAAGCTTCTTCTCCCGCTTTAGAGTAATCATGAAAGTACATCATGAGGTCACAGCCATCCACCCAGACAAAAAATGCGTTTCTGTAAAAAATCTTGAAACCGGCGAGACGTTTGAAGAAGACTACGACAAACTCATCCTGTCCCCCGGCGCCAGACCTGCCCGGCCAAAAGTTTCAGGAACAGGATCAGACAAAGTATTTACCCTGCGGACAGTAGAAGATACATTTTTCTTAAAAGAGTACATCAATAAACATCACCCAAGATCAGCCGTGCTGGCAGGCGGCGGTTTTATCAGTCTTGAGCTGGCTGAAAACTTAAGGGAACTTGGTCTGGAAGTAACTATCGTCCAGCGGCCCAGACAGCTGATGAATCCTTTCGATCCGGATATGGCCGCTTTTATCCATGCCAAAATGCGAAGACATGGTGTGAAGCTGCTCTTAGGACGCACTGTAGAAGGTTTTGGGGAAAGCACAAACGGTGTAGATGTCTTTCTTAAAGATGAAGCTCCCCTTCACGCCGACATGGTAGTACTGGCCATCGGCGTCACTCCGGATACACATCTTGCGAAAGAAGCGGGTCTTAAGCTGGGTATCAAAGAGAGTATCGCAGTGAACGACCGGATGGAAACCTCTGTCCCTGATATATACGCTGTGGGAGATGCAGTGCAGGTAAAGCATTATGTTACCGCGCAGGATACACTGATTTCCTTAGCAGGCCCGGCCAACAGGCAGGGACGGATCGCTGCCGACAACATCTGCGGTATAGACAGCCGCTATACCGGCTCTCAAGGCAGCAGTATCATCAAAGTCTTCGGCATGACCGCCGCCGTCACCGGTGTGAATGAATCCAATGCCAGAAAGGCCGGGTTATGTGTGGATAAGGTGATCCTTTCCCCGATGAACCATGCCGGCTACTATCCGGGCGGAAAGCTCATGACTATGAAAGTTGTGTTTGAGAAAGAGACTTTTCGTCTTTTAGGCGCGCAGATCGTAGGCTATGACGGCGTGGATAAGCGTATTGACGTGCTGGCCGCAGCCATCCACGCAGAACTTAAAGCTACCGGACTTAAAAGCCTCGATCTATCCTATGCGCCGCCTTACTCCTCTGCGAAAGATCCTGTAAATATGGCAGGATTCATGATTGACAATATCGAAAAGGGAATTCTTAAACAATGGTTTTTGGATGACTTAAACAATCTTCCCAATGACGGAAGCGTCACCCTGCTGGATGTCAGAACGACAGGTGAATACCGCAGCGGACATATTGAAGGTTTTCAAAACATCCCTGTGGACGAACTGCGCAAACGGCTGGATGAAGTAAAAAAAGGAAAGCCCGTCTATGTAATCTGCCAGAGCGGTCTCAGAAGCTATATTGCCTGCCGGATCCTCGCCGGGAATGGCTATGATGCGTATAACTTTGCCGGAGGCTTCCGGTTCTATGACGCAGTAACAAACGACCGCTGTCTGACCGAATCGGCTTCTGCCTGCGGTATGGACCGGTAAGATCCAAAAATTCAACAGTCCCGAAAGAAATATCGTCCCCATTTGCATGGGAGATGATTTCTTTCGGGACTGTGTCCTTTCATAATTACTTTTGGTTGCGGAACTGCATCGGAGTCATATTATATGCTTTCTTAAACAGTCTGTTAAAATGCTCCACATTCTGATACCCAACGGACAATGAAATATTTTCCACTGTCATATTACTGCTCTTAAGAAGTGCCTTTGCCTTCTTCATACGGATCTTCTTCACCAGATCCCCAAAAGTCATGCCTGACTTTTCTTTAATATATTTGGAAATATAAGGTTTTGACAAAAAGAACTTATCTGCCAGATCATCCAGTGTGATATCAATATAATTCGCCTGGATATAATTCATGATCTCTATCATCCTTGCATCCTTGCATGTATCCGCATGACCGATTTCTTCAATCTTATTCACAGCGACGATCAAAGCCTCAATGGATGCGCTGATAATATCCGCGTCAATGCCTACGCCCCAGAAGTCTTTGCCTTTGCACACAATCCCTACATATGCCACCGCCTTAGAAGAAGACCCTCTTGTCAGAGAATGCTCCTCGTAAAACCTGAGTTCATAGCTGATATTAAAATACTGCTTGATCGCATTGCTCACCGCGTCAAGACGCCCGTTTCCATTGGCAGTTATAGTCCTGCTTTCTCCTGTATGGTTAATGGAAACTTCTGCCGTAATTCCATCTACCTGTTTAAAATGACACTCGTCAATAGAAAATACCGGCTTTGTATTCACATAATTATCGGCAAAGATCTCATATATCCACTCAGGACTTAATTCTTTATGAGCCTTATCGGACACATCCTTAACAAGATATCCCACCTCTTCTCTCATCTTCATAGGAAGATTGATGCCAAAACTCTGCTTCAGGATATAGCTTACGCCGCCTTTGCCAGACTGGCTGTTGATGCGGATCACATCAGAATCATATTTTCTGCCCACATCCTGCGGATCGATCGGCAGATACGGAACTGTCCATTTGTCACACTTCTTTTCCTCTCTCCATGCCATTCCCTTTGCGATCGCATCCTGATGGGAACCTGAAAATGCTGTAAATACCAGATCTCCGCCATACGGCTGCCTTGGATTGACCTCCATTCTCGTAAGTCTCTCATAAGTATCTCTAAGATGCTGCATATCAGAAAAATCAAGCTTCGGGTCAACCCCGTGGGAGAACATATTCATACCCAGCGTCACGATATCCACATTGCCGGTACGCTCTCCATTTCCAAACAGTGTCCCCTCAATCCGGTCAGCCCCTGCCAGTATACCAAGTTCAGCTGTAGCAACACCGCATCCTCTGTCATTGTGAGGATGCAGGCACAAAATCACATGATCCCTGTATTTTAAGTGCTTGTGTACATACTCAAGCTGGCAGGCGAACACATGAGGCATAGCATTTTCTACCGTAGTCGGAATGTTGATGATCGCCTTATTATCTGCTGTGGGCTGCCATACATCCAGTACCGCATTGCACACTTCCACTGCGTAGTCAACCTCAGTCCCCGGGAAACTTTCCGGGCTGTACTGGAAGGTAAAATTGCCGTCTGTCTCACTGGCAAGCTCTAAAAGAAGCTTCGCCCCGTCAATGGCGATCTTCTTGATCTCTTCTTTATCTCTCTTAAATACCTGTTCCCTCTGGGCAACTGAGGTAGAATTATACAGATGGACAACCGCATGGGGAGCCCCCTTTACTGCCTCAAAAGTCTTCTTGATGATATGTTCTCTCGCCTGTGTCAGCACCTGTACTGTCACATCATCCGGAATCATATCTTTCTCTATCAGCGTACGAAGAAATTGATACTCTGTCTCTGAAGCAGCCGGAAATCCCACCTCGATCTCCTTAAATCCCACATCCACCAGCATCTGGAAAAACTCAAGCTTCTCTTCCAGACTCATCGGCTCGATCAGAGCCTGATTCCCGTCCCTGAGGTCTACACTGCACCACATAGGCGGCCTGTCAATATAATCCTTCTTCACCCAGTCATAAGTAACAACAGGCGGCATAAAATACGTTCTCTCATACTTGTTATAATTTTTCATAAATCCATCTCCTCCATCTCATATAAAATAGATGTAAATCTCCTGTTAAGCTCCGATTATCCATATCCTTGCAAATATACTTCTCAGGACATATACACAACTTAATATCCATCAACTTTATTGTCTATTTTTAATTCTCTCATATCCTAACATAGAACAACCAAAAAGGGAAGTGCTAATTTTAATCACTTCCCTTGATGTATTTTAATGTGCGGCTACTCTTCTAACGAACGTTTTTTCGATATCGTCACTTTCTCTTCATAACACATAAAGATTTCATCTACTTTTTCTTTCTGAAGCTTCGGTGTCACCGCACTTACAGCCGGAACGACGATCAGCCCCGCTATCATGGCAGCTGCGCCTGCATTGATCGGAGAGGCGATATAGTGGAAATACATATTAGAAACAGTAATCCCGACACCTGTCGCAAAACTTGCCCATACCGCTTCCCTTGTAACGCCTTTCCAGTACAGTCCGTACATAAACGGCGCAAGGAACGCTCCCGCAAGAGCCCCCCATGAGATACCCATGAGCTGGGCGATAAAAGTCGGCGGGTCAAGCGCGATCACAACTGACAGCACGATAAAAAACACAACGAGGATCTGCATCGTCTTTACCTGCTTTTTCTCATCCATATCCTTTACAATATTATCCTTTAAAAGATCCAGAGTCAGCGTCGAACTGGAAGTAAGTACCAGCGAGGCAAGCGTTGACATAGATGCGGATAATACAAGAACTACCACAACTCCGATCAGTATATCCGGCAGAGTCGACAGCATATACGGAACGATCCCGTCAAAAACAACCGCGCCCGTCTCATCATAAATAGCCGGATTATCAAACAGTCTTCCGAATCCTCCGAGAAAATAGCAGCCTCCGGAGATGATCACCGCGAAGATTGTTGAAATAACTGTACCGGTATTGATAGATTTCTCATCCTTGATAGCATAGAACTTTCCAACCATCTGGGGAAGCCCCCATGTACCAAGGGAAGTCAGGATAACAACTCCAAGAAGGTTAAGCGGGTCAGGCCCTAAAAATGAAGTAAACGCGCCCGGCTGCCCCATAGTGATCTCAATATCACTTGGAATCTCCGCCATCTTCCGGATCGCTTCAATCAATCCTCCCTGTCCGCCAAGTACCGTACCGATCACGGCACAGATACCCGCAAGCATGATGATACCCTGAATAAAATCGTTGATCGCCGTCGCCATATATCCCCCAAGGATTACATAGATCCCGGTGAATACAGCCATTCCTACCACACAATATGTATACGGGATATTAAACGCCATCCCAAACAACCTTGACAGACCATTATAAACCGATGCCGTATATGGGATCAGAAAGATGAATACAATTGCGGATGCCGCAATCTTAAGTGACTTGCTCCCATACCTCTCACCGAAAAAATCCGGCATGGTCTTCGAATTTAACCGTTGAGTCATAACCTTCGTGCGCCTTCCAAGCACTACCCACGCAAGAAGACTTCCGATCACTGCATTTCCAAGACCGATCCACGTAGAAGCCATACCATATTTCCAGCCGAACTGCCCTGCATATCCGACGAACACAACTGCTGAAAAGTAAGAAGTCCCATATGCGAATGCCGTAAGCCACGGCCCTACAGAACGCCCTCCCAATACAAATCCGTCCACACTGGTCGCATGCTTCCTGCTGTAGAGACCCACAGCTACCATGATCCCAAAGAAAATAACCAGCAAAACCAACTTAACTGCCATAATGATACCCTCTTCTTTCTCTGCATAAATTCCTTTTGTACTCTTATGTAATAAAGTCCAGCACAGTATCATAGCCGCGCTCCGACTCTTCGCTTTAAAGCGCAACGCTTTAAAGTATTAAAGCACTTTAAGAGTGTACCACAGTAAAAGTATTTCTGTCAACTGTTTTGCGGGAAATCCCCTTTATTTCAAAAAAGAAGCCAAAGAATCCTTTGACTTCCTTATCTGATCATTGCTTTTACTTCATCTGATTCACCCGGTCCTGAACCGTCTTATTGAAATTCTCTACCTTCCGGTCATAAGTCCCGTCCATATACTCAGAATGGAGCATAAAATCTGCCGTCGCAAGGTTATTGGCAACCGGGATATCATACACAACCGCAATACGAAGAAGCGCTTTCACGTCTGGATCATGGGGCTGTGCCGCAAGTGGATCCCATAAAAATACCATAAAATCAATCTGACCCTCTACGATCTTCGCTCCGATCTGCTGGTCTCCGCCTAATGGACCGCTGTTGTATCCTTTTACCGGCAGTCCGGTCTTTTCGGCAATAAGGCGGGACGTTGTTCCTGTTCCGCACAGAAAGTGTCCCTTTAAGATTTCTTTATTCTTGTCGCACCACTCTACCAGCTCTTTCTTTTTGCCGTCATGGGCAACCAGCGCAATATGCTTTGTCTTTCCAATCTCTAGTGTTACAAAATTATCATTCATCATCTTCCGGATATCCCTCCTCGTAATATTTTATAAGCGCCTGTGTTCCAAGCTCCCCGTAGCCGCCTGCCTGAAGTTCCTCATAGTTGGCCAGCACCTGGCTTAACACATCCAGACATAATCCGCTCCTGTTTGCTTCCGTGAGCGCCAGTGTCATATCTTTAATGAAATGCTTCATAAAGAATCCCGGTTCATAATCTCTGGCAATGATCTTCGGCGCGAACAGATCAAGCTGTCTGCTTCCTGCCGCTCCCGTAGATACAGAATCCAGAACAGTCTCAAGGTCAAGCCCCTTCGCCTTCGCATAGGTGAGAGCCTCACAGACACCAGAAAGCGTTCCTGCTATCATGATCTGATTAGCAAGCTTGGCGTGCTGTCCGCATCCGGCCTTCCCCTGATAGTTGATATTTGTTCCCATCGCTTCAAACAGAGGAACACAAGTCTCATAGTCCTCCTTTTCTCCGCCTGCCAAAATAGAGAGTGTGCCCTCCTTTGCCCCTGTATCGCCTCCGGTCACAGGTGCATCTAAGACATGGAAACCTCTTTTCTTCCCCTCTTCATAGATCTGCTCCGCAATCATAGGGCTTGTAGTCGTCATATCTATAAGATACGCCCCTTCTTTCGCGCTGTCCAGTATATTTCCCGTATCATAGTATACCTCTTCTACATCTTTCGGAAATCCCACCATCGTAATGACCGCATCGCAGTCCTTAACACAGTCCGCGATCGAGTCATGAAATGCTGCTCCCTCTCCTATGACATCCTCCACTTTTGACTTTGCGCGGGCATAGATATGCAGCTCATATCCCGCTTTCATAAGATTTCTCACCATGGATTTTCCCATGATCCCTACACCGATAAAACCAATCTTTTTCATGATATTTCTCCCTGTTTTTATATTTATCACCGAAGCATTACGACTCTCCGATTAATACTTCTTTGCGACCTCACCCTGTTTTTTATAGATACTTTTAGCCGGAACATATCCTCTCACCGAAGACAGAGGATAAATATTCGTATGACTTCCGACAACACTCCCCGGATTCAGCACCGTTCCGCATCCAACCTCCACCTCATCACCGAGCATAGCGCCGAATTTCTTGATTCCGGTCTCAATATTTCCCTCTGGCGTCTTTACCACTACAAGCTTTTTATCTGATTTTACATTAGAAGTGATCGAACCAGCTCCCATATGGGCCTTATATCCGAGAATAGAATCTCCCACATAATTATAATGGGGAACCTGCACTTTATTAAAAAGAATCACATTTTTTAGCTCCGTAGAATTTCCTACGACTGCCCCCTCTCCTACGATGGCGTTTCCGCGGATAAACGCACAGTGTCTGATCTGCGCGCCTTTACCAATAATCGCCGGCCCGTGGATGTATGCTGACTCAAATACCTCCGCGGATTTCGCGATCCACACATCCTCTCCGACTTTATCATATTCCTCCTCAGAAAGAGTCTCTCCAAGCTCAAGGATAAATGCGCCGATCTTCGGCAGCACTTCCCACGGGTATTTGACACCCTCAAAAATATCCTTTGCAATCGTCTCATCAAGTGTGTACAAATCTTTCACTGTTAATCCAGTCATTATCCTTATCTCCTTTTTAATTCCTTCAATCTGTTCTGTTAATATCTTAACACTTTCCCCTTGCAATAGCAATCTCACTTTCCGCTTTTAGGATAAAAGGCAGAAGCCTTATCAAAAAAAACCTTGAGCTCACTCTGATTTTTAAGCCCCATCACTCCCTGCGTCCGGCTTACGATAAAGGCTGCAAGCTTCTTCATATATTCATCAGATGTGATCTCTCCATTGGCAACATAGGTAAGCCCTTTCTCCCAGCTGGCCGTAAGCTCAGGATTTAAAAGCGACTTGATCGAATGGTCTACCACGTCGTAGATCATCTCCCCCTGCAGGGTAGGCGTGACGATCTGTGTCTTTTTATTCAATGCCAGATATTTGTTGTGAAAAAGTTTCTTAAGTATCTCGCCCCTCGTCGCGCTTGTTCCGATACCGCTTCCCTTTATCTGTGCCCTGAGTTCCTCATCCTCAATAAGCTGTCCGGCATTCTCCATGGCAAGAATCAGAGATCCAGAGTTATAACGCTTAGGCGGAGATGTCTTTCCCTCTTTGATCGCAAAAGACAAGACCGGAAGTATCTTTCCTTTCCGAAGACTCTTAAGACTCTCAAAGAAAGCTCGGTCTGTCTCCTTGCTCCCTTCTTCGCTCTTCTTACCCGGAATGCCAGTCACCTTAAGATACCCCTCCTCTGCCAGCACCTTGAAACTGGCAAAAAAAGATTCCTCTTTTATCTTTAAGATAATGGATATACGCTGGTAAACAGCTGGAGGATAAAAAATACTCAAAAATCTCCTCACGATCACATCATAAACTTTCTGTGATACCCCGGAAAGGGATGACAGTGCATGAAGTCCCTGCCCGGTAGGGATGATGGCATAATGATCTGTAATCTGCTTATCATTGACATAACGGGTCTTTTCTAATCCTTTGTGGCTGTTAAATCCAGCGATCTCCTGCAGATAGGGCACCGCCTGCTCATACTTCATAAGACCGTTCAGATTTTTATGTATCTCCTTTGCTACCGCCGTAGACAGCACTCTGGCATCCGTACGGGGATAGGTCACAAGCTTTTTCTCATACATCTCCTGCACGATCCTTAACGTCTCATCAGGACTGATCTTAAAGCGTCTGGAACATTCATTCTGAAGCTCTGCAAGATTAAAAAGAAGCGGGGGATTTTTCTTTTCCTTTTTCTTTTCTATACTTGCGATCTGACAAATAACCGGAGCCGGATCCTTTAGATCATCAATGAGCTCTTGTGCTTTTTTTTCTTCCTTAAACCCATTTTCCTTATATAAGTCAAAAGATCCAAACCATTTAGAGCCTTTCACAGCCCTCCACTCACCCTCGATCGTCTGGCCTTCTTCCCCTGCATTTACGATCACACGGTAAAAAGGTGTTTCCACAAACTCCCTTATCTCCCGCTCCCTGCGGACTACCATGCCAAGCACACAGGTCATGACCCGCCCCACGGACACGACAGAATATTTTGTCTTTAAGTAACTGGAAATGCTGTCGCCGTATTTCAGCGTCAGAAGCCTTGAGAAATTGATCCCCATCAGATAATCTTCTTTTGCCCTAAGATAAGCCGACGCGGACAGATTGTCATACTCTTTCAGATCTTTCGCCTCTTTGATCCCCCTAAGGATCTCTTCCTCTGTCTGGGAATCAATCCAGACACGGCGTCTTTCCTTTCCCCTGACTCCTGCCTGCTGCTCTACCAGACGGTAGATATATTCTCCCTCCCGCCCGGAGTCCGTACAGACATAGATGATCTCCACATCGCTGCGGTTTAAAAGCTTAGACACGATCCCGAACTGCTTTGCCACAGCCGATATCACCTCATACTTAAATTCTTCCGGTATAAAAGGCAGAGTCTTAAGACTCCACCTTTTTAACGATGGACTGTATTCCTCGGGATAGCTCATCGTAACAAGATGCCCGACGCACCATGTGACGATTGCCTCCTCCGATTCTATATACCCATCCTTTCTTTTTGTTGTCAGTTTCAGTGCTTTGGCAAACTCCTGCGCAACACTGGGTTTTTCAGCAATATATAATGCTTTCCCCATAGACACTCCTAACTCCTCTGTTTCACTCTTCTTCCCAAAACATCCTTTAATCTGCCAAAGAATGTCTTTTCCCTCTGGACCGGCTTCATGCGCTGCGCGTTTAACGCCTCTTCCATAAATGCAGCCTGGGAATCCACATACGGCTCTACCAGTTCCTTCCGGCAATAAGTGCCGTCTTTTAAAAGCACTCTTCCCTTTATATTATCACTGAGCATGACTTTCAGATAATGGTTGATCTGCTTCTTAATATCCGCATCTAAGATCGGACACGCCACTTCTACTCTTTTCTCTGTATTCCGGGTCATCATATCCGCGGAACCGATATAGATCTTCTGACTGTCTCCCGTGCCGAAGCTAAAGATCCTCGGATGTTCTAAGTATCGTCCCACTACACTCATCACCCGCAGATTGTCCGTATACCCTGACACTCCCGGCAGCACACAGCAGATTCCCCGCACGATCAGGTCGATCTTTACTCCTGCCCTTGAGGCTTTCGACACCTTTTCAATATAATCTGTATCTGTTACAGAATTCATCTTCATGATGATGCGGCCATTGCTTCCCTTTAGGATTTCCTCATCCATCATCTGGAGCACTGTCTGCTTCAAACTGGTAGGCGATACGATCAGATGGTCATAGACTCCTTCCAGATTACTGATGGCCATATTTTTGAAAAATTCCGACGCATCATGCCCGATTGCCTGATTCGCAGTCATCAGCGACAAATCCGTATACATCCCCGCCGTCTTTTCATTGTAATTCCCTGTTCCGATCTGAGTGATATATTGGATCTCCCCCCGGCTGCGGTATGTAATCAGACAGATCTTCGAATGCACTTTGTAATCCTCAAATCCGTAGATCACACGGCACCCGGCCTCTTCCATCCGTTCGGACCAGTCAATATTATTCTGTTCGTCAAATCTCGCCCGAAGCTCAATGAGCGCAGTGACCTCCTTGCCGTTTTCCGCGGCAGCACACAGATATTCCACAAGTCTTGCCTTTTTTGCCAGACGGTAAATGGTTATCTTGATCGTCATGACATTCGGATCATATGCTGCTTCTTTGATCAGCCTAAGGAACGGATCCATGCTCTCATAAGGATAAAACAAGAGCAGATCCTTCCGCTTTATCTGGCGCATGATACTGCCTTCCTGGATCCTGGCACAGCTTTGAGGTGAAAATGCAGGATACGTCAGGGATTTCTTCATTGGTTCCGGAAGATTGCCGCTGATAGCAAAAATATAGTCAAGCTTCATCGGCATCTTTGTACGAAATATCTGCACCGGTTTGATCTTGAACTTATCACAGAAGTACTTTTCTGTCTCCGCGCTCAGCTTTTCCGCCACTTCAAGTCTTACTACCGACATCCGGCGGCGCTTATGGAGTGTCTTTTTCATAAGATGTCTAAAATCATCATTGACCTCCAGCGCCTCATCCTCCGGATTAATATCTGCACTGCGTGTTACGCAGATATAGTTGGGGTCCGTAACTGTATACTTAGGGAACACAAGATTCAGATGCTCCACAATGATCTTCTCCATGCGGATATAGCGGATGTCATGTCCCGGCAGATATAAAATATCCGAAATAAACTGTGGGATCGGTACGATACCCTGCATTGTCTTATCCTTGTCCCTAAGATTGGCTGTCACATAGATCTCCTTATTCAGAAGATGGGGAAAAGGATGGTTCGCATCCACGATCTGAGGGGAAAGGATTGGAAGGATCTGGTCTTTAAAATATTTCTTCACATATTTCTTTTCCTGCTGCTCTAACTCCTTGTAGCTTAGACCACATACCCCATAAGGATGGAGCTGCTTTTGGATATCCGAATAGGTCTTATCACGTTCCTTGCAAAGGGGAGCTACAGCTTCAAAGATCTTATCGAGCTGTTCATCCGGCGTCATCCCAGAGCGGCTGTCCCTTGCCTTGGCATCCGCATGGGCCATATCAAATAAGCTTCCCACCCGGATCATAAAAAATTCATCCAGATTGCTTGAAAAGATCGCCACAAACTTCATCCGCTCCAAAAGCGGGACCGTAATATCCTGCGCCTCCTGCAGCACCCTCTGGTTGAACTTAAGCCACGATAATTCCCGGTTCTGCGAATAATTTAAAATGTCATTTTCCATAATCTGGCCCCTCTCTTCTTTCCCTGCTCACTTTTTTACTGCTTTGCCTGAATATATCCCTTTTTCGTCAATGCTTCCGCACAGAGTACTGCTCCGCCGGCCGCCCCGCGAAGCGTATTGTGGGATAGCCCTACAAACTTAAAGTCAAACATAGTATCCTCACGAAGCCTTCCGATGGATACACCCATACCATTTTCATAATCCACATCAAGAACTACCTGCGGACGGTTATCTTCTTCTATATACTGAATAAACTGCTCAGGCGCGCTCGGAAGTTTATCCTCCTGCGGACAGCCTTTGAAACTTAACAGCTTTTCAATCAACTGCTCTTTCGTCGGCTTCTTTTCAAAATTGATAAATACGGCAGCCGTATGTCCGTCCAGAACCGGAACACGCAGGCACTGGCAGGTGATCTTAGGAAGCTGGGCTTTCACTATTTTTCCATCCTTCACCTCTCCCAGTACGCGAAGAGGCTCCTGCTCACTCTTTTCTTCCTCGCCGCCGATATACGGAATAATATTTTCAACCATCTCGGGCCAGTCTTTAAAAGTCTTTCCCGCTCCGGAAATCGCCTGATAAGTTGTTACTACGACCTCTTTTGGCCCGAATTCTTCCCATGCCGCAAGACAGGGCACATAACTTTGGATAGAGCAGTTCGGTTTCACAGCTATAAATCCGTGTTTTGTGCCAAGACGCTCCTTTTGTGCCCCGATTACTTCAAAATGTGCCGCGTTTATCTCCGGCACCACCATAGGCACATCCGGAGTCCAGCGGTGCGCGCTGTTATTCGAAACCACCGGGGTCTCAGTCTTTGCGTATTCCTCTTCAATCGCCTTGATCTCATCCTTTGTCATATCCACGGCGCTGAATACAAAGTCAACTCCTGCCGCTACCTTCTCTACCTCATTTACATTGGCAACTATAAGATCCTTTACCGCTTCCGGCATCGGTGTCTTCATCTTCCAGCGTCCGCCGACCGCCTCCTCATATGTCTTTCCCGCAGATCTTTTACTTGCCGCAACTGTAACAACCTCAAACCATGGATGATCCTCAAGCAGAGAGATAAATCTCTGTCCCACCATTCCGGTCGCTCCTAAAATTCCTACTCTTAATTTCTGATCCATATTTTATCACTCCTGTTTTTAATCTTCTGCCGCCTGGTTCTTTACTGAACACCATATTTTGCATTCATTCTTCAAATTTTATCACATTTTCCGGTAAAATCAATCTGAAAATCATTTCCTTCCCGAAAACTCCTTCGAAAACACACATCCGCAGTAGTCCTGCCGGTAAAGTCCATACTCTTTAGAAAGCTCAACAGAACGCTTATATCCGTTCCTTTTCTTAAAATCTGACACAAGGTAAGGCACACCGTATTCTTCTCCTATACGCTTCCCTATCTCATTCAGTTTATCCGCCTTTTTTAGGGGACTTATGCTAAGAGTTGTTGTAAAAAAGTCAAACTCCGCGCTTTTTGCCATCTTCGCCGCTTCCTTAAGTCTCATCTCATAACACCGGAAACACCGCTCTCCCCCCTCCTTCATATGCTCAAGTCCCCGTGCCATCTCAAAAAAGCGCTCGCTGTCATAGTGTCCTGCCGCGAAAGCTACCGGATGCTTCGCCGGTAATCTGTCAAGCAGCATCTGCTGTTCAAACAACCGCTTTGTATATTCACTTTCCGGGGAAATATTGGGATTGTAATAAAAAACTGTAATGGAAAAATAAGTACTTAGATACTCCAGCACATAACTGCTGCATGGCGCGCAGCAGCTGTGTAAGAGAAGCTTTGGCACACGCTTCTCGCTTTCAAGCTTTTTCAGCAATTTATCTAGTTCTTTCTGGTAGTTCATCAAACTCTTTCTCTCCCGGGTATTTATTTTTCAATCATTATAATAGTTCCTGCGCATTCTGACAAGGTCTTGCAGGCACTTATCAGCAATATTTGAATAAACTAATATATATTCACAGGGAATCTGTCCCTGTCCCCGCATATCGGAGGTATCTATCTATGGATCAAGTACTGGAACTTAAGAATATCCACTATACTTATCATACGCTGGACGGTGAAACACCTGCCCTTACAGATATTTCATTTTCACTGAACAAGGGAGAATTCGTAGCGATCGTCGGTCCGTCCGGATGCGGCAATGCGATGTGTCCGCAGCGGAAACAATTTGCCAGACAGCCACTGATTTTGCTCCGCTTTCTTCCCGTCAATGGCTGCCATAGATAAAAATATGGGCTTGTTCTCCATCCCAGACAACCTTG